>CAZJLJ010000007.1:45805-79220 GCA_964546935.1 uncultured bacterium
GAGGACGCGATTCTAGCTCTTAACGGTGCCAAGCTGAACCACGGATCACACTGCAGAAATTTCCTCTCTGAAAACCCGGGTCTTTGTCTGCCAAAACGTCAGCCTTGACGTTGCCGAACGTCGTTTCCGGTTTCTGCTTGATGCCGTCGTAGAATGCTTGAATGATGTCTTCTTTGAAATGCTCCGTCCGCGGGTAAGCGCGCACCACTGCATCGCGATCAGCTTCGGCAAAATCAGAGTACCCGATTCCGAGCACATCCATCTCCACGCCCGCGGTCACTAATGCCACAATCGGATGCATGTACTGTGGAATGCCGGGCGTAGTATGCAGCGCAATCGCGGTCCACACGGTGTCGATCTCGTGCTGCGAGATATTATGCTTGCGCAGGAAGTCTCGCGCACTGTTCGCACCGTCCACTTCGAACCGGTCCGCCTTACTGCTTATCTGCGGAGCCAAGCCCATATCGTGAAACATCGCGCCCACGTAGAGCAGCTCGGGATCGAATTCCAATCCACGCTCTCTTCCCGTAAGCGATCCAAAGTAATAGACGCGAGTAGAGTGGTTAAAGAGCAGCGGCGAAACAGTGCCGCGCACCAACTCGGTAGCTTCTCGTGTAAGCTTGCTGTCGGGGATCTTTACCCCTGAGATTGAGCTTATTTCTGATGTGTTGCGCGTTGAGGCGGACATGTGAATCTCCTTTTAGTCCACCCTAACTCGTTCCGCATTGCGACGCCATGACGCAGATGCGTCAATTTAGGACATCTCGGCTCGGGCTAACGTCGGAAACGATCCATGTATTCTCCCGCGGTAATTCCTATCACGCGCGAAAAGGCTCGGCGCATGGTGTCGGCGTTTCTAAAACCACAGGCGTCGGCAATTTCCTTCAGAGTCATGTTCGAGTCGTCAA
Source organism: uncultured bacterium (assembly GCA_964546935.1). GTDB lineage: Bacteria > Vulcanimicrobiota > Vulcanimicrobiia > Vulcanimicrobiales > Vulcanimicrobiaceae > JALYTY01. Next base: position 46,714 of record CAZJLJ010000007.1, read on the forward strand.
TCATGTGCTGTGCAGCTTCAACTCGCAAACGATCGACAAATCGGCCGGGATTCATGTTTGTTTCCTGAACGCATACGCGCGTGAAATGCCGGGCACTTATGCCGAGTCGCTCAGCAAGCTTTTCAACAGTAAGGTCTTCGCGTAGATTCTCGAGCATCCAGATTTGCAGCTCGTGCAACGGTTTCGACGTCGCCGCCTGATGCGAGAGCGTGTGACTGAACTGAGCCTGACCTCCGGGGCGCACGAGGAACATCACGAGAAATCTCGCGATGTCCAACGCAACTTTGCGGCCAAGATCCTCTTCCACGAGCGCAAGCGCCAGATCGATTCCGGCGGTAATCCCCGCTGAGGTGTAAACAAGGCCATCTTTCAAAAAGATCGGCTCGGGTCGAACGATCGCGCGCGGAAATTCTTTGGCCAAACGGTCACAAAAACGCCAGTGAGTTACGACTTCTTTGCCGTCGATGACTCCGGCCGCGCCAAGGACGAAGGCGCCCGTGCAAATTGCGGCCGTGCGCCGCGATCGCATGGCCATCTCGCTGATCCACGCCACGAGCGACGGATCGTAACAACCGGACTCTGCTCCCGGTCCGCCGGCAACGATCAAAGTGTCGACCGGGCCGTCGATCTCGTTGATGGGCACGGCATCTGTGAGCGCAAATCCTCGATTGGTCTCCAACTTACGTTCGGGACCGGGCGTCCCTATGACTATGTCGTAGCCTTCGGCATTCGAGAAGACCTCGAGCGGGCCGGTGACATCGAGCACCTGAACCGGAGACGGGCCGACAATCACCACTTTCCGTCTTACTGCCATACTGCTACTTCGGCGCCGCGAGTTTTACAGTCCCACCGGACGCTTGGGATCGATGCGACAGGCTATGCCGGCATCGATCCCCTGTGCGTCATTTCGCGGAAGAATTCAGAGAGTAAACCGATGCAAGGTCTTTCATCGCTTGAGTAAGCACCGCGTGATAGTCTGCGTCCTGCGCAACACCGTACTTCTTATCGATGTCGTCCATCACTTGATCGTGAATCGGATGCGACACTGCGCGATCCAGCATCACTTCAACGTTGAAGCCTTTCGGCGTCTGTCCGGCGCCCCAAAGTGCCGCGGCTAGCGCCTTTCCATCTTTCGGATCGGGATTCGGAGTAGAGGGCAGGGCAACGTTTTTCTCCTTAACGATGCGTAGCGAATCCGCAATGACGAAATCGAAGACCTTTACAAAATTCGCGACTTTCGCATCGCCGAATTGTTTCTTCAGCGACGCAACTTCCGCGTCGGTCTTGTCGCCGGCCAGCGTATGGACAAGCGTAAGAGTGCTGAAGTTCGACGGGCCCCCACCGGCCACGATCATCGAAAGCGTAACCGCGAGCGCGGGTTTTCCGGTATAGACGCCGGGTCCGGAGAAACGCGAAGACATGTCGGTATTGACATCGGACGGCATCGGAGCGGCTGCGAATGCCGGAAGCGAACAGCCGAGTAGCGTAGCGGCGCATGCAATCGCCGAGAACCAACGGGAAGACATCGTGCAAAGCCTTTCACAAATTACGTGGGCGAATGATTAATACGCCCCACATAACGGCCGGCACGAAGTTTTAGATTGCTATCGGTCGGAGTGGATCAAGTCGTCGATCATGGCGCGGTAAGTTTCGTCGTCCGTTTTCTTCCCGCGGAACCAGCCGTCCAGAATCTCGCCTGCAACCGCAGGCGTCGTCGCCCGAATGCTTAGGCACAACACGTTGGCGTCGTTCCAAATGCGCGCGCCTTCGGCGGTGGCGGCGTCGCCGCATAACGCGGCGCGCACGCCTTGGACTTTGTTCGCCGCGATACTGACGCCCGTTCCGGTCCAGCAACACGCGACGCCGAAATTGCAATCACCGTGCGCAACAGCTTCACCGACGGCGCGGCCGGTTGCGGTCCACGCGTCATCGGCCTGAGGATTCAGTGCTCCGAAAAGGACTACGTCGTAATTGCGTTCGCGCAGCTGCCGCTCCAGTTCGGCGGTCAGCTCGCTTCGCATATCGCTGCCAAGTGCAATCTTCACTAATGCACGATAGTTATTGCATCCGCTTCAATTGACCCGTCGGAGTTCGCGCGGCCTTGAACGTCGACAACCTGGCCCTGGGACAGCGACGCGCCGCGCGGATTGATGATGGTACCTTGATGCAGGTGTACGTTCTCGTAGCGATCGAGCGGCATACGAAGCTGCAGATCGTAACGGCGGAAGAACATTACGCTTCCGCGTACGTGATTCGGATCGATCCCAAGACCCGCAGTGGCGTCTCCCGCCAGCCGCTGTACGATCCCGGTCACAACGTTCACCGCGTTGGGTGGAATCGCAATCGACGGTACCCCATGCGCCGGCGACGGCGAAGGTGAGGGCGACGGCGTTTGCTGGGCTAAAGCCGGCGCACCGGCTCCGAAGAGGACGCACAAAACGAGGGCGACAACTCGCGGTTTCATACTCCATGAACGAGCTTTCGCAGAAACCGGTTCCCATGCGCCTGGCCTCTACCGTTATGCTGGTGCGGCAAGCAGCCGCGCGCCCGGGTATCGAGGTGCTGATGGTGCGGCGAAGCGCCCGTAGCGCCTTCGCGCCGGATGCTTTCGTCTTCCCGGGAGGCACCGTAGATCCGGGGGATTTCGCGCGCCGGTCGCCGTGGGGCCCCGAACGCCTCGAGGCGGAGTTCCGCGCGACGGTGCCGCGAGAATTGCAGTCGTCCGAGTCACCTGTCGAAAGACGTGATGCGGCCGCGCTGGTCCATGCAGCGGTCCGTGAGCTTTCCGAAGAGGCCGGCGTCGAATTGGAACCGCAGGCGCTGCACCTCTTTTCGCATTGGATCACGCCGCCTACCGAACCGCGGCGCTACAATACGCACTTCTTCGTCGCATCAGCGCTCGAAAATCACGTCGGCGTCGCGGACCGTGTTGAAACGCATGACGAACGGTGGATCGATCCTGCCGAAGCGCTCGCGCTTTACCGGGCGCAGCAGTTACATCTCGTCTATCCGACCATCAAACATCTCGAACGTCTAACCGCGTTCGGAACCGTCGAGGAACTGTTGGAATTCGCGCGCACGAAACCGATTTTGACTATCATGCCGAACGTTGCGCCGCATGAAGGCTTCGTCATGCCGCCCTCGCTCGAGGGGGTGTGGTGAGCCGCATCGATTTAGTCCGCGCTCCCAATCCGTCACCGATGACGCTTTCCGGAACAAATTCGTACGTCATCGATGCCGGGAACAACGAAGCAATCGTGATCGATCCCGGGCCACCGATCCAACGCCACGTCGAAGCGCTGATAACGCATGCTAAAAATCGCGGGCTGCAGATTACCACCATCGCGTTGACGCATGGACATCCCGACCATGCGCCGGCCGCAGCTTCGCTTTCCGAAATGACGGGTGCTGCCGTCTACGCGCATCCGAACTCTAGCGTAATGCATGATCGCGATCTTCCGCTCGAAGGCGAGCTGCGTATCGGTGATCTCCGTTTGCGCGTAATGGACTCGCCGGGGCATACGTTCGATCACGCAGTGTTCTACAACGCGAATGAACGCGCGCTTTTTACGGGCGACGTTATCTTGGGTGAAGGGACCGTCGTCATCGCTCCGCCGGGCGGCGCGATGCGTCCCTACCAGCGAACGCTTGCGCGACTTGCCGAAGAGTTTCCGGAAGCAAAGCATATCTACGGCGGACACGGGCCGATCGTTGACGACGCGCAGGCAAAAATCGCCGAATACATTGCGCATCGCAAGGCGCGTGAAGCGGAATTAATCGCCGCACTCGCGGACGGCACAAAAACCATTCCCGAGTTGGTGATGCATATCTACGGCGAAGCGCGCTCGATGCTTTGGCCCGCGATGGCGCGTCAGATGCTGGCCTATCTTATGGCGCTCGAATCGGAAAGCCGCGTTAGGGCTGAACCACTCGAACGCACGATGGACGAACGGGAAGAAGCGATTCTAAATCCGCCATGGGAACTTATCGTTGGGAAAGAGCACGCGGCGGTAGTGGAAGCGGAATTAGGTGCGATGATGCAGCTAAGTACGCTCTACCGCTACACCCTTGTGAACTAGTCGATTCGGAGAACGACCTTGCCGAACTGATCGCTCGAAGCCATGCGCTCCGCAGCTTCAATGACATCGTCCATTCCATAGACGTCGTCGATGGCGGGCTTTACATGGTTTTCGAAAATCTCGAGCATCTTGCGGAAATCTTGCGGGCTACCCATCGACGTACCGCGGATGTCGATGTGATTCCAAAATAACGGAAACAGACGAAACGTCGATTCAACGCGCGTGCCGCCGTAAATGACGATGCGTCCGCCGGGCCGTACGGCGCGAAGCGCCTTATTCAACGTATCTCCACCCGATGAATCGACCACTAAATCGACGGGACCCATTGCGGTCACGACTTTTTGCCACTCCGGAGTTTCGGTGTAGTTGATCGTTTCATCAGCGCCGAGCGCACGCGCCCGGCCAAGTTTTTCGTCGCTCCCCGAGGTCACGATAACGCGTGCACCGGCTAGTTTCGCAAACAGCAACGCGAAGGTTTGAACGCCGCCGCCGATGCCCGGCAGCAGCACGGTTTCGCCTTCTTTCAAATCTCCACGAGTGAAAACCGCGCGATAAGCCGTGAGGCCCGCGAGTGGAATGGCTGCGGCTTCTTCCATCGACAACGATGCAGGTTTCAAATGAATGTTTTCACTCGGAACGACGACGTACTCCGCAAATGTGCCGTCTCGCGGCATCCCAAGAATCGTCGCATCGGGCGACCAAACGTGCTGGTTTGATCCCCATCCAATCATCGGATCGATGACAATTTCATCCCCGGCCGCAAAACCCAACGCACCCTCACCGAGCGCTTCCACGACGCCCGCGCCATCCGAGCCAAGCGTTTTCGGCAGTTGAATGTTGGGATAAAGGCCCTGCGTAATGAACACGTCGCGCCGGTTCAACGCTGCTGCGCGAATGCGCACCAGTATTTCGCCCGCAGCCGGCTGCGGGCGATCGATCTCTTCAATTTGCAAATTCTGCGGACCGCCGGTTTCTCGCAATCGCACGGCACGCATCGTTGATGTCATTGACGAATCGTTAATAAGAGTTTGAGAGCGGCCGGCTCGACGACGAGCCGGTCGGTGGGCAATGGGCCGTAAATCGGCGCATTGGTTGCGGGGTCCTGCCCGACGATGCCGCGATATGGGACACCGCCTCCGAAAACCGTGTACCGCCCGGCTCCGTCGTTAAAGAGGTTGGTTCCCGCCAGTGTTACGTCGACCGACGGACTCAACAACACGCCCAGTGCCGCATTGATCCATGTTAGCGGCCCCTGATTGAACTCGTTGTTCTTCCCACGAAACGTCGCAGCGACGGCCGCATGCAGGCGATCCTTAGCCCAATCAACTTCCATCGATCCCTGTTGTTGGGGAATGCCCAGGAACTGTTGATTGTTCACGAGATTTCCACCGGAGGTCGGATTGGAGATGGTCGATCCGAAGTTAAGCGGATACGCGACATTCAAACCGTACTGTGCCGTCAAGAAAAGATGCTGCGGCACAAAATGCTGCACGAAGCGCAACTCCGTACCTTCATAAACGACATTCCCTACGTTGATGGGGTAGGAAAAACACGCGGGGTTCACTAGCGGCGGCGTGTTCGTTGGCCCGTTACACGTTCCGTTCCCGGCGAGCGCGAGGGGATAGAAGTTCTCGATGGGATCGCGCAAATTCGTGCGGTAGAGCGACACATCTAGCGTAGCATCGCTCGAAAGCCGTTGCGAATACCCGAGTTCGTACTCCGTAGCATGCTCCGGACGTTCGTTCGGATCGCCCTGGCCTAAGTAAACGCCGTTCGCGTCACGCGTCAAAGCTGAAACCGGAAAGACATAACGCTCGATCAGGAGCGGAGCGCGAAATCCCGTGCCGGCCGAGAAACGAAGCGCGCTGTTCGGTCCGGCATTGTAGACAGCGCCGAGACGCCAATCCAGGTTCGAACCGAACGTAGTGTAATGAGATTCATATAGCCCGGCGTTAAGTTGTAATTCTTTAGAAACTTGCCAGCCGCCGCGAGCGAAATAGTTGAAGATCGTTTGTCCGAGCTGCGGCTGCCCGCCTAAGGGATCGACGAAGTCGAAGGATTCGTAGCGGTTGTATGCTCCTATCGAATACGTTGATTCTTCAAAGGTTCGCTGCCATTCAAGCGCGGCGTTGTAGCGTTTGTCCTGGTGAACTACGTCGTACATGGCAGAGCTGACCCCGCCGTTCACGTCGACTGAGTCGTTGCTTGCCGATAGCTCCGAAATCAGCTCGCCCGCGCCGAGCGGCGCGCGTCCATGCAACTGATAAGCACGAATGCTTTGCGAGAGAGTCTGAGGGCCCGGTCCGATAAATTGGCCGAACGAACTGCTCGACGGATTGCCGTCGATACCGTTGATCGCTGCGCTCTGATCGCGTGTGTCGGAAAGCACGAAAACGCGCGCGCTCACATCGGAATTCTGCGAAAACGTCCAGTTCAGATTGGCGAGTGCTGCTTGAGCGGAAACGGAAGAGCCCAAGAACGTTGGAACGCCGTTGACGTCTTGGACTTCGTTGACGTAACCATGCTGATGCTGATTGTCCAACGCAAGCGCGTAACCAAGGCGGCCGTGCGTTGCGGTCGCATTCGCCCACTCGTCGCTGAAACCGAAGGATCCACCCGACGCCTGAAAAGCAAAATGCGGATCTTTCGTTGGACGCAGTGAGACGAGGTTCACCGCACCGCCGATGGTGTTGCTACCCTCGCTGTCCTGCGGCCCGAGACCTTCGGTAACCGAAACCGCGCCAAAGGCTGCAATGGGAAATTGCGAAAGATCGACATCGCCGGTGTTAGCATCGTTCAGTTGCTGTCCGTCGAGAGCAATGAGCGTCTCGGACGGATCGGGCCCCCGCAGCGAAACCACCGAGATGGCGCTCGACTGACCACCGTCGGGATGCGAAAACGTAACCGACGGAATCTGAAGAAGGCCGCTTAGAACGCGTTGATAGCCTAAGCGTTCGTAGTCGGCGCGCGTTAAAGTTATCGAAGGAATCGTTCCGCGCTGTGGAGTTACGCGACCGTCGACGGTGATGGTCGCGATCGTTCGCAACGTCGGTGCATCGACCGGCTCGAGACTAAAATCCACCGTAGAATCGTGCTCGACTTTCAGGTCGATTGAAGCGGGAATGTAACCCCGAACCGTCGTCGTTAATTGATAGTCGCCCGCCGGCGCCGTGGCGCTGAAGACTCCCTTTGAATCGGTCGTGACCGTCGTGGCCGTTGGACCGCGGAGCACCACGCGTGCCTCAGCCAAAGGCGTTCCATTCGCAGCGTGAACGTGCCCCGATAAAATGCAGCAAACCGCGAGCAACAAAAAATGCACTCGACTCCTCCTTCGGCTAACAGTTCCGCAAAAATGACTGGGAAGCTGCTGAGAAGCCGGCCGGGGTCATCGCTCGACTGGTCGAATAGCGTGGCATGGCAAAAAGCGGCTCAATCGTGAAAGCGGTTTTCAAAGGAATCGCGCGCACGCAACAAACGTTCAGCATTGAAGTCGGTCCCGTGCGAGCAAGCGGCGTGCCTGCGATTTTGGTCGGAGTTGCCGGAATTATAATGGCAAGCGGTATTGCTGCGGTGCTTTCTCGAAATGCAACCCAGTTGCCGGAAACCCTCCGCGAAGCGCGGGGGTTGGCAGAAACGCTGCGGGGCAATCGTCCGCGCCTACATCCATAAGCAAGAAAGCATGATCGACAACAACTCCCTTACCGCATTGATTCGCACCGGAATCCCAGATGCCGAAGTCCAGATCTTCGATCGCACCGGCACGATGGATCACTTTAACGTAACGGTACGCTCCGCAAAGTTTGCCGGGCGAACGCTCATCGAACAGCATCAGCTTGTCTATGGCACGCTCCGCGATGCTCTCAAAGACGGCCGCGTTCACGCCGTCGAGTTGAAAACCATTATCAGCGAAGGCTAGGTACAATGTCAGAACAATTACAATCGGAAATCCAACGCGAGATCAGCGCCAACAAAATTCTGGTGTACGGAAAAGGCACCAAGAATGCTCCGCGGTGTGGATTCACGCTGGAAACGATCGAATTTTTCAATAACTTCGGATTCCCGTTCGAAGTGATCGACGTGTTGGAAAACATGCCCAAGCGTGATGCGCTTGCCGAAATGACGAATTGGCCGACGTTACCGAAGGTCTTCATCAACGGAAAGTTTTACGGCGACACCGATATTCTCGCACCAATGGCGCAGAACGGCGAGCTTCAGGCGATCCTGAAAGAAACGTTCGGCGCCGAGCCGCAACTGAAGACCACGATCAACCTGCACTAACATGGCGTACCGCACGCTCGTAGACGTCGAGACGCTTGCGCAGCACGATGACGACCCGAAATGGGTCGTCATCGATTGCCGTCATACGCTTGCGGATTTCTCTGCGGGGCGGCGGTTGTACGAAGAAAGCCATATTCCGGGCGCCTTTTTTGCCGATGTCGAACGCGATCTCGCCGGCGAAAAAACCGGCGCAAACGGCCGTCATCCACTGCCCGATCCCCAAGCTTTTTCGGCTTTTCTGCGCGACTGCGGTGTTTCGCGCGATTCTCAAGTCGTTGCTTATGATGGCGGAGCCGACATGTTTGCCGCGCGCCTCTGGTTTTTATTGCGCTGGATCGGCCACGAAGCCGTAGCGGTGCTGGACGGTGGTTTTCGCGCGTGGCAAGAAGCCGGAATGGAAGTTACCGCCGATCCATCGATCGATACAAAGTTCGGCGACTTGCAAGTTCGGCTTCAACCGGAACTCGTTGTAGACGCTCAATTCGTCCTAGAAAACACGAACCTAAAGGCATTCTGTCTCGTCGATGCACGCGCAGCGGACCGGTTTGCGGGTGAAAATGAAACGATCGATCCGGTCGCGGGACACATCCCGGGTGCGCGCAACCGTCCGTTTAGAGAAATCTTCCGCGAAGATGGGCGCTTTCGTACCGCTGATGAGTTGCGTCGACGCTTCGAAGGTCTTGGTCCTCCGCAACGAATCGTGCATCAGTGCGGCTCCGGCGTCTCCGCAGCCGCAAACATGCTCGCGATGGAGATCGCGGGATTGCGCGGATCGCGAATTTACGCCGGTTCCTGGAGTGAGTGGATCGCCGATCGCTCGCGTCCGGTGGTCAGCGGCGCACAGTAACTCCTCGCACCGTCAGCACTATCATCACCGCGACGAACAACACTCCAAAAATAGCTGCTACTATCAATCCGGTCGTTCGTTTCTGCGTCCCCGCGCAGGATGCATAACCGCCTTCGAGCTCCGTCTGAGCGCACCAGTACACTCGCCAAGAGTGATCGGCAACATCTCCCATGCGGTAAGACCACACATCGTACGCGGCAATCCATTTTCTGCGAACGTCGTCGTCTGTAAGGATGCGTTGCGAGATTCGCTCCAGGTTTTCCGCGGTGAACCCGTTCACACCGTACATCTTGTCGAAAGCAACTTCGTGATACCAACTCTCTTCCCAGGGATCGTACGTTACGGGCAGCACATCGCGTAGCGTTCCATCGGATCCGACGTTCAATTCGTAAAAGGCCGGCTGATTTTTATATACCGGCGAAATGGATGACGCGATCAGCAACGGAATGCCGGCCGCGACACGAAAGTCATAACGATGCGTGTGGCCTGCTATTGCAAACGGAATTCGCTCTTTTGCGGCCCCGATAACGGAAAGGAACTGCCGATTCTCGGCGCCCGATAAAAACGGTACTGCCAGAATTCGTTGTGCCGACGTCGTGCTCAGCGGATCGAACCCGGGTGGAATGTGCATCACGATAACGCTTCGTTGCGGAGAACCCAGCGTTGAAGACAGCCACGCGAGTTCTTTGCCGCCCGCGTTTCGCGTCGATGAGTTACACCCTCCGCGATAGACGAACGACCACAGCACGCTGTTCAAAACGACCGCACGGCCTATATTTTGGGGTAGCTGCGCGGTATAGTAACCACCGCGTTCGAATTCATTTGTGAAGCCGGGCGCTGCGCCATCGCGGTTTACCAGCGGCCGCAAAATCTCTCCGAGTTGGTGTTGATAGGGTCCACCGGTTTCGCTGCGATAGTCGCCGCACGGATCGTCGTTGTTGCCGAGGGCGAAGAGAAAATGGGCGTGTGGGTACGTTTTTCCGAGGTCACCCGCGATCAGACGGACGGTCCTTAGCGCCGCTGCAGTTGGATCTTCATCGTTGTCGCGCGCGAGTGCGTCGAAACGATGCGCCAACAGATCGCCGCCAAGCACGACGACATTTGCTTGCGGCTCATTTCGCAGTTGAGCCAAAGTAAGCCGCCAAAGGGCCACGTTTGTGTCGCTCCCGCGATGCGGTCTTAGCGAGTGATCGTAAGGATTCAAATGGATGTCGTTGATCACGATCCAGCGCTGATCGGCACGTACCACACCGCTGCTTGCAACCGCTATGAATACGGCGAGAAGAAAAACGCGTATCATGGCGATCCGGTAGGCCTCGGTGATGCTGCGGGCGCCGGAGTCGGCGGGGCGGTCGGTTGCGGAGGCAACGAGTGCTGGATTTGCGGCATCGCGCACGCGATGTAGGCCGTCGCGGTAAGCGCAATGTTTCCACACCAGTAGGAACGCCATGTCGAATCAACGATCGGCGCGCGTCCGCTCTGGCTGTCGTAGAATTGCTCGAAGCGCAATTGCAGCCGTCCATCGCCGAACATCGACTGTTCCACGTCTAAAAGACGGTTCGCATCTATCGTTCCGTGGCTGAAGACGCTTCCGAAATCATATTCGCGCCGCCATTTTGAGGGAAATTTCGGATCTCGTGCCAGTGCGGAAAGACCATCGAGAACGAAGACTCGCACGTCGTTCACCGCAGCGCTTGCCGAATCGACGTCGATGGTCATGAACGCCGGATTGTTCGCGTAGATCGGACTGATGGACGGCACAACCAACATTGGTGCTACGGGGCTGCTCGGGTTCGGCCCAATGACGCGAAACGAATCCATGTGGGTGTGCCCCGCAACGGCCATCGCCACGTTCGCATCGGGATTCCCTATGATTGAAAGGAAGCCGTCGTTGAAACGGTCGGCGAGCATCATTGAAACCGACCCGGCATTCGCTCCGGATTCGTTCAACGTTGCGAAGACGTCGATACCGGGCGGAATGTGCTCTATCACCCAGGACGGCGAACGTTGCAGACCATTTCCGATCGTATTTTTCAACCATGCAAGCTCGTCGCCGCCCGGGTCGGCCGACTTGTCACCACATGCATTCGAGTACTTCCGCGACCAGAAGACGTCGTTTAACACCACGGCACGCGCATTCACGATCGGAAGCGGAACTGCATAGTAGCCCCCGATCGAAAACTGCGAAATAAAAGCATTGGCGTCCGCGGGACTCACAGAGGGTTGCCACGCCATAGCCATGTGCGCCAGAAACGGACTATGCGGTTCGCTTTCGTAGTCACCGCAATAGGAATCGTTATTTCCAACCACCGGCAAGAACTTCGCGTGGGGAAATGCGGTTCGGAACTCGTTCGCCAAAAACAGGATCGTTTTATCGACAAATGCATCGTAGGCACGCTCATCACGGCCTCTGACGGTCGCTTGAAACTTCTTACGAAAATCGTGGGCGATGAAATCGCCGGCAATAATAACCACGTCGGGAGCGTCGGTCTCGTTGCGCATGCCTTCTAGAGCGGACTCCAGCAGCGGATAGTTCGTGTCGCTTCCATAGTACGAAAACGGAATGGCGCCCGCACTTGCGAAGACGCTACGCCAGCGTTCGGCTGGGACGGCGTTTAAGCGCTCTACGATCTTGGAGTCGGAGAAAGGGTCGAAGTGGATGTCGCTCACAACGAGCCAATGCTGCGGAGATGCCGCGAGTGCCGACGATGCACCGAGGAGCAACCAGCCGAAAAGCACAATCGCCAGAGCACGCCCGATCATACGCCGACGCATTTCCGAAGGAGCCGTTAATGTCCCGCTATTGGTTATTCAAAAGCGAACCGCATGCATACAGCTTCGAGCAACTGCGCGAAGATAAAACCACACCCTGGAGCGGCGTGCGCAATTTTCAGGCGCGCAACAACATGATGGAAATGAAGATCGGCGATCTCGGTCTTTTCTATCACTCCAGCATTCCCGAACCGGCCGCTGTCGGTATTTGCAAAGTTTCGAAGCTGGCTTATCCCGACTTCACGCAATTCGATAAGGAGAGCGAATACTACGACGGCCGCGCTAAACCGGACAAGCCAATTTGGATGATGGTCGACGTCGAATACGTTGAACCGCTCCAGTATCCGGTGACGCTGGCGCAGATGCGCAACGACCCGCGTCTCGTGGGGATGGCACTACTCAAGCGGGGACAGCGGTTGTCCGTGCAACCGCTTACGCCGCAAGAGTGGAAAATTGTGCTGGAGCTTTCGAAACAGAACGTCGCTGCATCAAAATAGCAAATGGGAGGCGCGAACCACGCGTAACTTACACAGTTTGGGCGCGCATCAGAAACACGCGCTGCGCATCGATCGGCACTTCGCCCAAGCCGGGGCTGCGCCGGCGGTACGAACCGTCCGGCAGCAGTTCGCGCGATTTGACGTTGTCCGCGAGTTGCACCGAAAGAATCTGTGAGTTCAACGTTTCGGCGAGCACCGCGTCCATGACCGGAACCCCCAGCTCGATGCGCCGGTCCAAATTGCGCCCCATCCAATCGGCGCTCGATATATAAACTTCGCGATCTCCGCCATTTTCGAAAACGTAGATTCGCGAGTGTTCAAGGAAACGCCCCACGATGCTGCGCACGCGAATCGTTTCGCTGACTCCGGGAACACCGGGGCGCAAAATGCACATGCCGCGCACCATCAGATCGATCGAGACGCCGGCCTGCGAAGCACGATAAAGCGCACGAACCAGCTCCGCATCAGTCAAAGCATTCAACTTCGCCCGGATGCCGGCGGGGCGCCCCGCACGCGCGTGTTCCGTCTCACGGTCGATCATCGAGAGCATCTCACGGCGCAAGGTGATGGGCGCGACAAGGAGATCTTCGTAGTCGGTAATCTTCGAAAATCCGGTTAACGTGTTGAAAAGCTGCGTTACGTCGGCGCCAAGTTCCTGACGGCACGTGAACAGGCTCAAGTCGGTGTATAAGCGGGCCGTCTTCTCGTTGTAGTTGCCCGTGCCGAAATGCATGTAGCGACGGATCCCGTCGTCCTCTTCACGGACGATCAAAATCGCCTTCGCGTGAACTTTTAATTCCGGGAATCCGTAAACGACATGCACGCCGGCGCGCTCTAAGCGCCGCGCCCACTCGATGTTGTTCTCTTCGTCGAAACGAGCTTTTAGCTCGATGACGACCGCGACTTGCTTTTCATTCTCCGCCGCTTCCAACAGCGCCCGAACGATAGGAGAGTTCTTCCCCGAGGTACGGTACAGCGTCGCTTTGATTGCAAGAACTTTGTCGTCTTCGGCAGCTTGCTGCAGTAGTTGAACGACCGGATCGAACGATTCGTACGGATGGTGCAGCAGAATGTCGCTTTCGCGAATCGTCGCGAAAAGATCGGTCTTGCCTATGAGCGCCTTAGGAATGCCCGGCATGAACGGTTCGTCGCGGAGCTGATCGTAATCCGGAATTCCGACGAGCTGCCAAAGGTCGGCGAGTCCCATCAAGCCGTCGATCTCGTAGCAGTCGAGCTGCGTGAGGTCGAGCGCGTTCAACAGAAAGTCGCGCATGTAATCCGGCATGCCGCGTTCGACCTCCAAACGAACGGGTTCGCCGAAACGGCGGCGCTGCAATTCCGATTCGATCGCGCGCAACAAATCATCAGCTTCGTCTTCTTGAAGATCGAGGTCGGCGTCACGCGTAACACGGAACAGGTACGCCTCGCGCACGATCATACCGGGGAAGAGCGCATCCAGATGATGCGCTATTAAATCTTCCAATAGCACGAAAGCGCGCTCGTCGGGATTGCCGCGGTCCACCGGGACGAAACGAGGAAGCGTCGGCGGAATCTTGACGCGAGCGAAATGCAACTCCACGCCGTCGGCAGTCGTTTCTTCCAGCTCCACAGCGAGCGACAACGACAGATTGGAAATGTAAGGAAATGGATGCCCGCTATCCACGGCAAGCGGGGTGAGCACCGGGAAGAGCCGGTCGTCGAAGACGCGTTCCATTGCGCTTTGCGTCTCTTCGTCGAGTTCCGCGACGCGCAAAACGCGAATGTTGTTCTTCTCGAGTTGCGGAAGCAACTCGTCGTTGAGCAGGCCCATCTGCGTCGAAAGCGATTTACGCAAACGCTCGGAGATCGCGGCTAAATGCTCGGCGGGTGTTCGCCCGTCATCGGAGCGGCGAACGACCTGAGCTTCGATTTGCTGCTTGATGGCAGCGACGCGAATCATAAAGAACTCATCCAGATTCGTGCCGTAGATGGCGACGAATTTCAGCCGCTCGAAAAGGGGATTGGTTCGATCGAGGGCTTCTTCTAGAACGCGGTCGTTGAACTCGAGCCAAGAGAGCTCGCGGCTGAAGTAAAGCGACGGCTCATCAAGCGATATACTCGGCTGTTCAACGGTGAGTTCACGTTGCGAAAGCATAGAGCTCGATGGTTTCTGCGCCTTGTGGATAAACTCTTAGGCGTGGCTTGGGGCGATCTTCTCCCGCACGCGGCGCGTCATGCTGAAATCTCGCTCGATGCGCTCGCGCTTGCGTGTGCGATCGGCATCCCCCTCGGTGCGGCAGCCGCGATAGTTCGCCGGCTAAAGACCCCGGTGCTGGGACTCGCCTCAATTGGCCGGACGCTTCCGAGCCTTGCGTTGCTAACGCTCTTGCTCCCCTGGCTAGGGGTCGGGCTCGCGCCCGCCATCGTGGCGCTGGTCGTCCTTGCGCTTCCGCCCATCGTCGTCAACGTGGATTTGGCGATCGCCGGCGTTCCGGCCGCCGCGGTGGATGCTGCGACCGGCTTAGGCATGACGCCCGTTCAGCGCTTCGTTCGCGTCGTGACGCCTCTCGCTGTACCCGTGGCGCTCGCCGGGGTCAGGACCGCGGCGGTAGAGGTGATCGGTTCGGCGACGCTCGCAACGTTCATCGGCGCGGGCGGACTAGGCGACGATATCGTGCGTGCGCTTCAAACGAACGACCTCCAGTTGCTGCTCGTCGCATCGATTGTGGTTGCGGCGATGGCGTTTATCGCGGAATTTTTCCTCGCTACCGCGGCGAAAGCGCTCGAGGCTTAGCGCGAGTGAACCTGACGCGAGCGAGAGCCATAACCATGCTCGCGTCAACCGCCGTTCTTCCGAACTGCGCCCGCATTTCCGCGATTCGCGTCGGTTCGAAGAACTTCACCGAGTCGATCGTTATTGCCGAGATCTACGCGCAGACGCTTGAACGCGCCGGCATCCGCGTGGAACGGCGTCTCAACCTCGGCTCCACGCAAATACTACTTGCCGCCATGAAACGCGGCGATGTCGACCTTTATCCGGAATATACCGGCACGGCACTGATCGACGTTTTACACCATGCGCCGCTTTCGGACCCGGCGCAAATCTATCGCACGGTTAGCGAAGCGTTTCGCGCGCAGTACGACATGACGTGGCTCGAGCGTTCACCTATGAACGATTCGCAGGGACTGGCAACAACGCAAGCGATCGCGAGAGAATTTCATCTCAAAACGTTGAGCGATCTTGCGCCCGTAGCGTCGAAACTGCGTCTGGCGGCCATTCCGGAGTTTCTTACGCGTCCCGACGGGCTGCCCGGATTGCAAAAACTCTACGGCGGGTTTCAATTCGCTTCGGTTCATACGTACGATATTGCATTGAAATACGACGCGCTCTTAAGTGGAGCAGCGGACGTGGCCACGGCGTTTACAACCGATGGAACGATCGCAAGCAAACACCTCGTGGTGTTGGAGGATAACAAACATTTGTGGCCGGCATACAACGTCGCGCCGGTGGTGCGAAACGCGACCCTGCGCCGTAATCCGCGCGTTGCAACGGTGCTGAATGCAATTGCCGGCGAACTTACGAACACGGTGGCTCAACAAATGAATGCATCCGTTGAAGACGGCGGTAAGGACCCGGCTGATGTTGCCGCGGCTTTTCTAAAAGGATCGATCGCTTGAGCGGCGCCGCGATAACTCTTCGCAATGTTACGGCGCGGTACGAAGACGCCGATCGCGATGCGGTCTCGAACGTCTCGTTGCAGATCGAGGCCGGCAGATTCGTTACGCTGCTAGGACCATCCGGATGCGGAAAAACGACGTTGCTACGAACCATTAACCGGCTCGTTCCGATTGTCTCGGGTGAGATTTTCGTGGACGGAACGAACATCATGGAAACCGACCCCGTCCAAATGCGACGCAAGATGGGGTACGCAATCCAGGCCGTGGGTTTGTTTCCGCACATGACTGTGGCGCAGAACATCGCCGTAGTGCCGCAGCTGCTTGGATGGGACAAGGCGAAGATCGAGGCTCGCGTTGATGAAATGTTGGCTCTCGTACGTTTGGAGCCGGCCCGCTACCGGAATCGCAAACCTCGCGAACTCTCAGGCGGCGAGGCGCAGCGCATCGGCGTCGCACGCGCCCTAGCCGCGGAGCCTTCGGTCTTGTTGATGGACGAACCGTTCGGTGCGCTGGATGCCATCGTGCGCCATCAGTTGCAGCGTGAACTTCTGGATATCGTTCATACGGTCGGGACAACCACGGTTTTTGTTACGCACGACATCGACGAAGCGCTTCTTTTAGCGGATCAAATCGTCGTCATGCGCGATGGGCGAATCGAACAGATCGCGCCGCCGATCGAGATTTTGGCAAATCCGGCGACACCGTTCGTGCGCGAACTCTTCGCCGCAAACGAAGCCATCGCGCGTCTTCGCGATCGCGCGGAACATCTGCGCGCATGAACTACATCTTGGCGCATCCGGGCCGCGTTGCGGCTTTGGCGCTGGATCATTTGGAGATCGTCGCCCTTGCACTAGCGGTCGCGTTCGCGATTGCATTGCCGCTGGGCATCATCTCGGCGAAGCGCTCGTGGCAATCGTCGGTAATTCTCGGAACGTTGGGCGCGATCTACACGGTTCCAAGCCTGGCGCTGCTCGCCATTTTGGTCGCGCTCTTTGGCCTGGGCACCGTTCCGCTATTCGTTGCGCTAGTCGCGTACGCGCAATTCATGCTCGTACGCAACGTTGTCGCTGGTTTGACAGGCGTCGATCGCGCGCAGCTCGACGCCGCACGCGGCATCGGGATGTCGGAGCGGCAAGTGCTTCTGCGTGTTGAGCTGCCGCTTGCATTTCCGGTAATCGTCGGCGGAGTACGCATCGCAGCGGTTGCGCTGATAGCGCTTGCAACGCTCGGCGGTTACATCGGCGCCGGGGGACTTGGCACGTTGATTTTTATGGGACTGACGCTTCATCACAACGACGAGATCGTGGCGGGAAGCATTGCTGCTTCCGCGCTCGCGATCCTGGTAGATATTGCGATTCGTACCGTCCAACGACGCTTTACTTACGGCTGAAGGTACTTCGCGAACCAGTCAGCCATCATGTGCAGCCGCTCGACGCGATGAATCGGCTCACCGGTACGGTTCAGATCGTGATTCTCTCTCGGAACGGCGATATACGTAACCTTTCGGCCGAGGATCTTCAAGAGGTTGTACTCTTGCAGCGTGTTGTCGACCGGCGTACGTGTATCTTCTTCGGAGTGAAGAATCATTAACGGCGTATGCACGTCGTTGACGTACGTCAGCGGCGACATCGGAGCATATAAGCTCTTGGGATCCCAGGGAACGCCCCACTGGTGGAATCCGCCAAGACCGTTCTTCGATGCGAAGTCTGCGCCGAAGCTTTCGCTTTGTAGATCGCTGACGACGCGTTCGGCGATTGCGGTTTTATAACGGTCCGTGTGCGAAACAACCCAGAGCGTTGCGAACCCACCGTAAGAGCCGCCTGTTTCACCTAGGCGCGAAGCATCAACGTCAGGCCGTTTGATCGCCTCGTCCATTACAAGTTGCACGTCCTCGAACATGGCGTTTCCGTAATCTTTTGTTAGGGCAGCCGCGAACGGATAACCGTATCCGGTGCTTCCTCGGGGATCGGAAAAGACTACGTTATACCCTAACGACGTCCACATTTGGAATTCGTCGAAATACGTATCGCCGAACTGCGCAAGCGGACCGCCGTGGATATCGAGAAGCGTCGGATGCTTCGTTCCCGTTCCGCCCACGGCCGGCATGAACCATGCATGCACGGTGAAGCCCGCAGAGTCTTTGACGGTGAACGGTTGCGGCTTCGAGAGCGTTACCTCGCTCAAGTAGGCATCGTTCAATCCGGTTAGACGGCGCGGCGTTCCGGTGGCGGTATCCGCTACGTAAAGATCGACGGGGTGCGTGAAATCACTATAGAGATAAGCAACGCGCTTGCCGTCCAGGGAGAGCGTACAAGACCACGCCTCACCTCTCGGCGGCGTCAGATCCGTTACGCTTCCCGTATCCAAATCGAAACGGCGCAAGTTCGCATATCCCTGGCCGTCGGCATTCACGATCGCCGTTCGGCCGTCCGGCATCGTATCGCCGCAACCGCCGCCGCCTTCTTTCAAGTCGGCCAAGAGCGTATCGCCAAACGAAATCGTGTTCTTGGGAACGACGACGCGCATCTGCGATCCGTCGAATTTTGACTTGCGGACTTCAGGAATAGCGGCCGGATCCTCCACGCCGCCCGCTGCATACCAAATTTCGTCGCTCTTTTTCGATACGAAGAAAGCAAAGTTGACCGGCAGATCCGACGCCAGTTTCTGCATCGCACCACCGGTCGACGGAATTGAGTAGATGTCCGTCGGTCCGGCATCGACCGGATCGTACCGTGTGGAATTGAAGACGATCGTGCCGTCGTCGTGCGACCAGCCGTCGAAGTTTTCGGAGTAAGGTCCCGACGTAAGGGCGCGCGCATTTGAACCATCGGCGTTCATGGTCCAAATATGCGCGTGCTTATCGTATACGTATCCCGCACCGTTCAGTTGGAATTGCATCTTATCGATCGTGCGGATATCGGTCGTCTTCTCCGTTTTCGACGGCGCGAATCCGGCCTTTGCGAAATCGACATACGTGGCGTGGGGTGGATCCGTTTGTGTGACCGTGAAAGCGATGCGTTTGCCGTCGTGCGACGGCGCGGGTCCGGCAGCGCCGTCTTTGATGTGCGTTAGTTGGGCGATCTTTCCGGTTTCGAGCGTGTACTGGAAGATTTGCCCGTGCTTCTGTTTATCGGGCCGGACGAAGTAAAACGACTTCGAGTCCTGTGCCCAGGCCAAGTCACCGTCGTGCGTGCCGCTCGTAACGTCCGAGACGCGATCGTTCGCGACGTTCACGAGAAGCACGGTAGTTTCGTACGTGTTCTTGGGTCCGTTCATCCGGCGGCGCACGACGGCGACGTTTTTGCCGTCCGGTGAAATTTGCGCTCCATCAAGAAATGTCAATTTGAACAGGTCCTCGGCCGCCACGGGACGGGCCGAAGCCGATGCGGGAACAACCACGCCGAACGTGGCCATCGCCGCCACGGCAATAAGCAAACGAAGCGATTTCATGGCGCGCTTTTTTCGCGCGCGGCGCGCTATCTACCCGTTGCGAACTAAGAGCGATACGCCGAAGCGGGCGGCTTTGTCCGTCCACGTTCGCTTATGCGTAAAGCCGGTCGCCTTCGCAAGCTTTCCGATCGCCGCTTCGTCGAATTTGAACGACGACTCAGTGTGAATCGCTTCGCCCTTCTTGAAGTGCACCGTCTTCTCGATCGACGCGATTTCGACGTCGTGACTGACGGTCGAACGTAAATACGAGTCGACGACTCCGCGTCTTTCGTCGTAATGCGCCGAGTGTTGAAAATTGCCAAGGTTGAACGTGCCGCCCAATTCGCGGTTGATTCGTCCCAGCAGATTCTTGTCGAACGCCGACGTGACGCCCGTCGGATCGTTGTAGGCTAACTCCAGCGTCGCACGGTCTTTCTTCAAATCCGTCCCGAGCAGCAAACCGTCACCCGGACGCAGCACACGCGCAATGAGCGCGAGCAACGATTTCGCATCTTCAGGCTGATAGTTTCCGATGTTCGATCCCATCAACATGGCCAGTACGCGTTGTTTGAACTTCAGTGCGTCCGATTTAAGCACGGTGAAATAATCGCCGTGGAAGCCGCGCACGCGCAAGCCGGAGTAGCTGTCGACGAGCGATTCCGACGAGCTGCGCAGAGCGTCGAGCGAAATGTCGATCGGATTGTAACGCAAAGTGGTTTGAACTCGAAGCGCTTCTTCAATAAGAATGCGGGTCTTCGCCGCGCTGCCGCTTCCGAGTTCCAAAAACTCCACCGGCTCTTCTAAGACGCGCACGATTTCCCAACCCCAATCGCGCAGAATCTCGGTCTCCGCGAGCGTCAGATAATACTCCGGCAATTTGGTGATCGCGTCGAATAGCGCAGAGCCCAAATCGTCGTAGAAATATTTCGACGGCAACCGCTTCGGGCGGCTCGCAAGACCGGTTGCGACATCGCCGGCAAAGTTGGTCGATGCCACGGCGTGCGGCAACTCTACGATTTCGAGCCGCTTGGAAACGCTTGTAAGAACCTGGTGCATGCTTCCTCCGGTTAAGGCGGTTATACCCCCAACGCCCGAATTATGCGCGCGGTTTCACTTGAGAATGATGAAAGCCGTAGAAGCTGTAGATCAGGATGCCCACCACGAACCAGATTCCGTAGCGCACCCACGTTGCCAGTTGCAGCCCAGAGATAAGGTAGAAACACACTATAACACCCGCAATTGAAAAAACGGGCAAGAACGGCGCACGGAAGGGCCGTGGGGCATCGGGAGCTACGTAGCGCAGCACCAGCACTCCAAGGCAAACGATCGCAAAAGCCGCAAGCGTGCCGATGTTTACCAGCGTAAGCAAATCCGAAAGCGGGAAGACAGCCGCAAACACCGCGACGATCGACCCGGTAATAATCGTCATTCGGGCCGGCGTTCGATACACGCGATGCACTCTTGCAACACCCGGCGGCAAAAGCCGGTCGCGCGCCATCACATAAAAGATCCGGATTTGCCCGAGTAACGACGTTAGCATCACGGTGGTATTTCCGGCGATTCCACCAAGAGCAATGATCCAGTAGGTAACGTGATTCGTCGAAACCGCGTTGTAGGCATCAAGCATCGCGGCACCTTCCGACAACTTCATATACGGAAGAACGCCGACCGTGCATAGCGTCAGCGCGACATATAAAATGCCGCCTATCGCGAGCGCCAGGATGATTCCGACCGGAACGTCTCGCTCCGGCCGGTGCGCTTCTTCCGACGCGACGGTAACCGTGTCGAAACCGATGTAAGCAAAGAACACGAGCGCACTGCTCGTAACGATCCCGTGCCAGCCGAACGGCGCGAACGGATGAAGATTCGAGGGACGAATTGCGTGAGCGACCACCGCAACGAACACGAGCATGGAAATGATTTGAACGACAACGAGCGTTGAATTGACGCCCGCCGATTCACGAATGCCGATCGCGACAAGAGCTGTGATAGCGAGCGTAACGAGCGCCGCCGGAACGTCGATCTGCGGATGAGCGGAAAAAGGCGCCGCAATCTGTGCCCACGCCGGCAAATGAATGCCGATATTTCCAAGCAGGTGCTGGAAGTAATCGGACCACGAAGACGCCGTAGGCGCGACAGAAAGTCCGTACTCCAGGATTAAATCCCAACCGATAATCCAAGCAATCAGCTCACCGAGCGTTGCGTATGCATACGTATAAGCGCTTCCGGCAACCGGCACCATCGAAGCAAATTCCGCGTAGCAAAACGCCACGCAAACGCTGACCAAACCCGAGAGAACGTATGCTAGAATAACGGCCGGTCCGGCGGCATGCGCGCCGGCACCAATAGTCGGAAAGATCCCGCCCAACATCGTTCCCAAACCGATAGCAGTAAGAGCGGGCCACCCGAGCGCACGCCGCAATCGCGGTTGATCGGTGTCGGGCGGAGTCCAGGTGAGTGGTTGTCTTGCGAAAAGCTGCCGAAGAACCGATGCCAACGATGCTATTTCGCGCAGACGTTGTGAAGCGCGGAAACGGCTGAACTATCCGGAGCGGCGTTCAACGGATAGGTGTACATCGCCAAATAGGTCTTCCCGTTCGCGACGGTGGCGAGCATATCTATGTTGCTTTCGGTATGCGTGCCGGATGCAACGCCCACGCCGATTTTCACATTCGTGCTCGTCGTCCCGGTCATTTCCGCGTAGTCCGCGGGCTGCTTGCCGCAAATATCGATCCGCTCTTTTTTCCGAAACTTTACGTCCGTGACTTTGGCGTTTTGCAACGCCTTGTCGAGGTTCAGCTCGCCGGGGAACCCCATGAGCATTAGGGTGCTCTTTTCATCCGGCGTCTGCCAGACTTGCATGAATCCCGCTATCGAAGCCTTGCTTTGGAACTTCGGAGGGGCGTCGAACTTCACCGAATCGGTAACGCTTCCGCACGCGGCAAGAACCGCCACCGAGAAAACGGCGGCAAACGACGTTCGTCGAATCATTTGCGCCGCTTCAACCCTGCAGGGGAAAAGTCCGCTGGCAGGCGCTCGTAGGACGCAATGCGCGCCCAGCGCTCGTAAATGTCGGAAACGTACTGCTGCGTTTCGGCGTACGGCGGGATGCCGCGATACCGCGCAACGGCGCCGGGTCCGGCATTATACGCTGCAAGCGCGGCTGCGTAGGCGTCCGGATAGCGATTGCGGTACTCGCCGAGGTAGGAAGATAACAGACGCGAGGCGCCGTTGATTGCATCGAACGGATCGTACGGATCGACTCCGCTCTCCGCGGCGGTCTGCAATTCGAACTGCGCGATACCAACCGCACCTGCAGCGGAGAGCGCCCTCGGGTCGTACGCGGATTCTTGCAATAATGTCGCGCCCAAGAATTCAGGTGGAATCCCAACCGAACGGGCGGCGTGCGCGGTGGCATCAGCGAGCATAAGTGCACCCATTGCCGTCATCCGCGGGTTCGTACGCATAATGGCGCGAGTTATTGCAATTTCAGGGTATGATACCCGCGAACCATCCTGGAAAAGACGAGCGCCCACAAGCGCATCGACGTGCGATGGTGCCGGCCAGCTTAAACTGGTGTTAAGGGCGCGATCGAGTCGCGCGACCGAAGTGTGCCGATCGCGAAAATGTTCAGAGGTAGATGGCGCGCAGCCGCACAAGATTGCAACTGCGCAAGCGACGATCAATGTTTTCAAATGAGGGATCCGCACCGATGGCACTTGTGGCAGCAACGCTAATCGTTCTAATTATTGGCGATTTTGCTTCGACGTTTTTCTATCACGTGCCGCAGCATCTTTGGTTTACGCTACATTTACGCACGCATCACGATCGCCGTCGTTCGTACTGGGACCACGCGGTTCTTTCGCGCAACCCCGAAGTATTGCTGGACGGCCTTCTCGGGGCGGTGCCCTATCTCGTCATCGCGGGTGTGGTTGCCATTGCGTTGAAAGGTTCGTGGCCGGGCGCGCTGCTCGGGCTCGTTCTAGGACAGCTTCACGTCTGGTGGCGCCATACGACAGAAATCGGATGGCGGACCCCGGCGTGGCTCCGTGCTGTCGCCCGGCCGCTGCAAATCGTCCTTCCCGAGGACCACGACGGCCACCACCGAAACCCCGATATCGAGTTTGGCGACATTTTCCGCTTTTACGATGCGCCGGCCCGTGCTCTCATAGCCAAACTCGCCCCGACCAGCCGCCGCTACAAAAACGCGGCGCTACGAAGGGCGAAACGGATTCCGGCGCGCGCATAACAACGGAGATTGAATGACCAAACGGGCACTCTTTCTGATCTCGGATACCGGCGGCGGACACCGAAGTGCGGCAAACGCCATCACCGCAGCCTTAGACGAGATCAAGGAGCCGTTTGAATACGAGCACCGGATCGAAGACGTCGCTGCCCACTGCTCGTTCCCATTAACCCAGCTCGGGCTGGGTTACAGCATGGCTCTACGCTATGCGCCTCCGGTGTACGGAGCACTCTACTACGCAACCAACGGCCGGCGCCGCTATCGGGCGCTGGTCCGTTTTTGCGAGCCGCTTTATCGCGAGCGTCTTCGCGATCTCTTCATTAGCTACAAGCCGGACGTCATTGTCTCGGTTCATCCGCTTCTGAACCACGCGGCGCTCCGCGCGCGCGCCGACGCGCACATGCAACATATTCCGATCGTTACGGTAATCACCGATCTCGGCAAAGTGCACGAGTCATGGCTAACTCCGGAATCCGACGCTGTTGTTGTACCGGCTCATGAAGTCTACGAACGCGCGCTTTCACGCGGCATCTCGCCTTCTCGTCTCCGCTTGCTGGGCCAGCCGATTCATCCGAAGTTCGACGACGTGCATGGAACCAAGGAAGAACTTCGCCGGCAGTTAGGACTGCCGGAAGACAAACTGATCGTTATGCTCATGGCGGGCGGCGAAGGCGGCGGCAAACTCTTGCCGACTACGCTTGCTCTTGCGAAAGCGCGCCTGCCCATTCATCTGCTTGTCGTGTGCGGGCGTAACGAGCCGCTGCGTCAGAAGCTCGAAGAACTCTCATCGGCATTGCCGACGCCGATGACGGTGCTCGGATTTACCAATAAGATTCCGGAGTATTTCCGCGCCGTCGACTTGCTCGTAACGAAAGCCGGACCGGGATCTCTTGCCGAAGCGAATGCAGCGAAATTACCGGTTGTGGTTTACGATTACGTGCCGGGGCAAGAACGCGGCAACGTAGATTTCGTTCGCCACAACGGATTGGGCGCGGTCGCCTTACACGGTGCCGCCGAGGTCGTGCAAGCGGTGCGTAATCTCATTCGCACGCCCGCGCGTTTGGAACAGATCCGCCACAACCAAGAAATCGTTGCACCGGTGCGCAGCTCGCGGCGCATAGCCGCGTTGATCGCGCAGATTGCGAACACGCACACGATTCCGGCGCAAGACGATATGGCACTCGGCGGATTAAAGGCCGTAGCTTCGCTCTAATACACGATGCTTACCGGCGTTGCCATGTCGACGTCGGAAGCTACGATCGTAACCGGAATGCATGTCAGGGCGACGTACGCTTGAGTCGTCGTATTCGTAATGCTTATCGTTGCCTGAAAGTTCGACGTGGACGATGCATCCGTTCCGAACATCCCCGTACACGGGCCGTTACTCGTTACCAAAATGGGATGCGTGTAGGAGTTCCCAAGCGGAACCGGATTGCCGCGCGCTTCGAACGCCGTAACCTTCACCGGATAGACTCCCGGCCCGTTAAAGGGCGGCAACGACAGTTGTACGTTCGCCACGGGCACGACACGAGCGCCGGTTTTACGAAACTCCCCGAAGTGGTCTCCCGCATCGCCGCACGCCGAAACGATCGACGCGATGGTAACCAGTGCAGCGGCCCGCAAAAAATTCATAGCCCACCTCCGGAAGGTGAAGCGAGACCCCTTAATTCTATGGTATCTATTGCGGAATTTCAGCAAGCCGCCGCGAAATTGCAATTACGAGGCGCCTAGGAGAGATCCGCGGCGAGATCGCGACGAGTTTGTTTACGATGCCGGGCACGACTACGGTCTTGCCCCGCATCATTCCACGAATGCCCGCCTTCGCAACCGCGCTCGCGTTAGCAACTCCCAAACGAACCAGCAACGTACGATGGACGCCCGCACGGTCTTGAAATCCGGTAGCAGTCGCTCCCGGACACAAACAAGTAACGGTAACGCCCGAACCTCGCAGCTCTTCAGCGATCGCCTCGGAGAAGGACAAAACGTACGCCTTCGCCGCGTAGTACACGGCCATGAATGGTCCGGGTACAAACGCGGCTGTGGAGCCGACGTTAAGAACGCGTCCGCTTCCGCGCAGCCGCATTCCGGGCAAATATTTGCGTGTTAGTTCGGTTAGTGTAACGACGTCCAGCAATAGCTCTTCACGAATGCGCTCTTCCGGTAACGTATCGAAACGGCCGTTGCTTGCGAATCCGGCATTGTTAACAAGGACATCGCACTGTGGAACGCGCGCGAAAACTCGATCGGCTGCGCCGAGGACACCTAGGTCCATGGCAATGGTCTCGACCGTAACGTTATATTGCGCGCGCAGATCCGCCGCGTTTGCTTCCAGCTTATCCGCGGAGCGCGCAATAAGGACCAGAGAATACCCGTCGGCCGCGAGCAGTTTTGCAAACTCGAGGCCGAGACCGCCCGAAGCCCCCGTTACAACGGCGAGCCCCTTCATCAGGCTACTGTTTTAACCGGAGATTGCGTAGTCAGTCCGCCGCGAAAGACCATGCATGCGGAACCGACTTGTCCGGCATCGTTGCCAAGCTGGGCAACGACGATTTTCGTCGTGCCTTTTGGAACCATCGTCGTGAGTTCGTCGACGCGGCCTCGCACGGCATCCAGCATGAAATCCGCGGCACTGGAAACACCACCGCCCAGCGCAATGGTCTCCGGATTCACAAACGCAATCACGTTTGCAAGCCCGATCGAAAGGTCCGCCGTGAAGTTCCTCCACGCCGCCATCGCGTGCTGATCGCCGGCCTGAGCCGCTTTGCGAATCTTTTTCGATCCCAATTTGTTGCGGTCTACGTCGAGCAATGCGCTACGCGGGAAAGACGGCTGCACCGCAAAGGCGTGACGAATCAACCCAGTCCCCGAGGCCTGCGCTTCGAAACACCCGATTTTTCCACAAGTGCACACGAAGCCGTCGGTGGGGCGAATTTGATGGTGCCCGATCTCGCCCGCACCGAACTTGTGACCAAGAATAAGCTGTCCTCCGGCAACGATGCCGCCGCCGATCCCCGTTCCAAGGGTGAGCAAAACAAAATTCTGTGTGCCGCGTCCGGTGCCGTAAGTGTATTCACCGAGCGTCGCGCAACGCGCGTCGTTGCCGACAAAAACCGGCATATCGAAATGGGCCCGAAGAGATTCGCCGAGCGGTGCGTTCGTCCAGCCGAAATTCGGACTGTATAAGATCGCGCCGGACCGCGGCTCAACATTGCCCGGTGAGCCGATACCTATTCCGACGACGTCTTTGCCGGCCACGGCCAGCGCTCGCTCGATCGTCGACGTTACGTTCTCGATGACCGATTTGAAGGCAAGGTCTTCAAGATCCAGCTCAAACTTCGCATGAGTCAGACCGTCGTCGGTAATAACCGCCGCGGTGACGTGCGACCCGCCAAGGTCGACACCGATTGCCGTTTGCATGACGATTTCTTTTTACATAGCCACAGGCGGCCCCCGCACGCTGGAGCGAAGGTTGCGATATGGAAACGATCGACCTCATCAAGCTCCGTAATTATTCCAAGGAAACCGGCCAGCCGACGCACCCCGAACTGCTCGATGCGCGGCCGATGGAGCATGTGAAAGAGATCGAGATCACCGAAGAGCACATCACGGTCACGTTTAACGAGAAAACCACGCGCTATTACAATACCAACGAAATCGTCAAGCGCGAATGGGTCTACAAATACAACGACGATCCGGATTTTGTAAAAGCGATCGGCAAGGTCATCGATCTAGCGCGCAAACACATGAACGACATGCCGGAAAACATTGCGTGTCCGCCCGGTTGTGCTGAATGCTGCAGCGGTTACGAACCTTTCGTAAGCCGCGCCGACGTACAGCGCATCGCCGATCATCTCGGCATGTCGTACAACGAAGTCATGGACGAATACGTCGTAAAACGGCCCTCCGCCGACGGCTATCACGTGGGATGGATTCGCAAAGTCACCGACGATATCGCAGACAACTGCGTTTTCCTCATGGGAAACAAAAGCGGCCGCTACTATTGCGGGATCTACGAGGCTCGCCCCGACGACTGCCGCGACTTTACGCCCATCGGATGCGAAGACGTAGACGACAGCTTGCCGCGGAACGGGAATTTCAAAGTCGGGCCCGCGTTTCAGCCTAAGCGGAGAACTCGCAAAGTCCGCTAACTACCGCCTCAAACGGAGGTAGTTGTGCGGAAGCATCGTTTGATCGCGCTTTCTGCGCTGTGTGCGCTCGTCGCGTCGTCGTTACCGGCGGGCGCATACGTTCAAAATGTAAGCCCATCGCAGTATTCCGGCATGCATTGGCGGTTCATCGGCCCGCTCCGCGGCGGGCGCACCAAAGCGGTCGCCGGAGTAACGGACCAGCTGAACCGCTTCTATATTGCGGCGGTGAACGGTGGTATATGGCGTACCGATAACGCGGGACGCACGTGGAAGCCGGTCTTCGACTCTCAGGAAACGGGATCGATCGGCGCTCTCGCCGTTGCACCGAGCAACGACGACATCATTTATGCCGGCAGCGGCGAAGGGCTGCAGCGTCCCGATCTTTCCGTGGGCAACGGCGTTTACAAGTCGACCGATGGCGGCTCGACGTGGACGCATCTCGGATTGCGGGACGGCCAGCAGATTCCCGCGATCGCTGTCGATTCCAAAGACCCGAATCGTTTATTCGTCGCGGTGCTCGGTCACCCGTATGGACCCAATACCGAACGCGGAATCTTTCGCTCGACCGACGGCGGCGCGAGCTTCACCCGGATCCTCTATCGCGATGAAAACACAGGCGCGTACGACGTAAAGATCGATCCGCACGACCCGCAAACGATTTACGCGACGCTCTGGGCGGCGCGTCAAGCGCCGTGGGAAATCGGTGGTTCCTTTGAGATCGCGGGCAGCGGCATCTACAAATCAAAAGATGGCGGCACTACGTGGCAGCAGCTGAAAAATGGGCTTCCGCCGCGCGCAGGCCGCGCCGCCGTTTCAATCGCGCCATCCGATTCAAACATCCTTTACGCCGCCGTCGACGCACCGACCGGATGCGGAATCTATCGCAGCGAAGACGCCGGCGCGCACTTCGCGCTAGTAAATAGCGAAGATCGTGTGTGCGAACGCGGCGATGACTTGGTTGCAATTGCAGCCGATCCGCAAGACCCTCAAACGGTTTACGTAACGAATACGTCGACCTACCGCTCGAACGACGGCGGAAAAACTTTCACTCCGATCAAGGGCGCGCCGGGCGGCGACGACTACCAAAATATTTGGATCAATCCGCAGCATCCCGACATCATCGCGCTCGTGAGCGATCAAGGGGCGACGATCTCGGTCGACCGCGGATCGACGTGGAGTTCTTGGTACAACCAGCCGACGGCGCAGCTGTACCACGTAAACGCGGATTACCGTTTTCCTTACTGGGTCTGCGGTGGACAACAAGAAAGTGGTTCTGCATGCGTTAAAAGCCGTGGCGACTGGGGTGAAACGACCGTTCGCGATTGGCATACGGTAGGTGCGGAAGAGTACGGCTACGTCGTTCCCGATCCGCTCCATCCCGGCGTTTTCTACGGCGGCAAAGTGGAGCGTTTCGACGAGCGTACGACCCAAACGCAAGAAGTTTCGCCGAATCCACTCCGTACGGGCAGCTATCGCGTGGTGCGAACCGAACCGCTCACGTTCGATCCCATCGACAAAAAGACGCTCTTTTTCGGCGCGAACCAAATCTACGCAACGCAAGACGGCGGCGCGCATTGGCGCACGATAAGTCCCGACCTCACGCGCGAGCATTGGGCGATGCCCGCGGTTATCAGCGCGTTTGAAGGCACCGATCCGCAGAAAGGCGCGCATCGCGGCGTCGTGTATGCGCTCGCCGCATCGTTCCGCAGAGAGGGCACTTTGTGGGCGGGAACCGACGATGGTTTGATGTGGATTACGCGCGATCGGGGCGCACACTGGAAGAACATCACGCCTTCTGCACTCACGCCGTGGAGCAAGATCTCGCAGATCGACGCCTCACACTTCGACGATGATACGGCATACGTCGCGGTCAATCGCTTTCGTCTCGACGATCTGCGCCCGCACGTCTATCGCACGCACGACGGCGGAGCGCATTGGAGCGAAACCGTCGCCGGACTGCCGGACCAACCGGTAAACGCCGTTCGCGCCGATCCGATGGTTCGCGGTTTACTTTACGCGGCCACCGAAAACGGCGTCTATGTTTCGTTCGACGACGGCGGCCAGTGGCAATCGCTGCAACTCGATCTTCCGCATACGTCGGTCCGCGATATCATCGTGAAGGGGAACGATCTCGTCGTTGCTACGCACGGACGCGGCTTCTATATTTTGGACGACGTCGAACCGTTGCGAGAGCTCGCAACTTCGGGAGCGTCGTCTTCGGCGCATCTCTTCTCTCCCGCACTTGCGTACCGCGTGCGGCGTAGCACAAATAGCGATACGCCTCTGCCCCCGGAAACGCCCCACGGCGAGAATCCGCCTGACGGAGCAATGCTCGATTACGTCCTTCCATCGGAAGCGACGAACGTGACGATCGTCGTGCGCAACGCGCGCGGAGAAACCGTTCGCCGTTACTCGAGCAACGATCCGGCGCCGGCACCGGTCAAACTCGATAAGCCGGCGTATTGGGTGCGCCCTTTCCGCCGTCCCGAGACCGCCGCAGGGATGCATCGCTTCGTGTGGGATCTGCGCGAGCCCTCACCGCAGTCGGTGATGCCCGATCTGCCGATCTCGGCCGTCCCGCACGATACGCCTTTCGTACCGCAGGGCGCGCTTGTGGTTCCGGGACGTTACACCGTGACGCTGATGGTCGACGGCCGCACGCAAACGCACCCCATTCAAGTCGCTATGGATCCGCGAGTCTCCATGACCCAAACGGCGCTGGAAGAGCAGTACCGTATGGCGCATGAAGTAGGGCTTTTGCTCGACCGCACGTACGTGGCGCTTCAACAAGCCAAAGCCAAGAACAACGTTAAAGCGGCTCAGAATCTGGGCCGCCTGAACGCGGATCTTACGGCTCTGATGGACTTGATCGACGGCGCCGATGCACCCGTGACCCAAGGAACGCGCGACGCGTTTTGCAGCGTGCGTAAACAAACTCTTAACGCACTTGGAGCGTCGAGCCGTGCATCCGGCTGCGACGCTTCCGCGTTGGGTGTTCTATGAAAGGAATCACAACAATGGGTAACGCTTTACGTTTTGCGTTTCTGAGTCTCGCAATTGCGGTTTCAACAGGCGTCGGATCCGCGGCATCGGACTCCGTTACTATTCCGATGAAATCACTGAATGACAGCGGCGAAACCGGAACCGCCGTCTTAACGCAACAGGATGAAGGCGTGCAGGTAGTTGTCACGCTGAAAAACGCACCGAAAATGGATCAGCCGACCCACATTCACGCGGGGACGTGTTCCAATATCAATAAATCGCCCGAATATGGCCTTCGCAACACGGTCGACGGCAAATCGACAAGCATCGTCAAGGGCATTAAACTCAGCGACCTTACAAGCGGAAAATACGCGATCAACGTGCACAAAAGCGCCGACGACCTCGGCACCTACGTCTCTTGCGGGGATATCACCCCGTAAAATTCGTCATGGTAAGGGGAACGCTTAGCCGCACATCGTGTGCTGCGTTCCCTCACCGCTTCGTGCGATGAGGGGAACGCTTAGCCGCACATCGTGTGCTGCGTTCCCTCACCGCTTACCGAACCAAGGACGCCTCAGGCGGTAATGGAGGCTCCGCCAAGCTGGCTTCGTACGCCGTCTGCAGCCACCCAGAGCGTATACGGGTTTCCGAGCTCACCGTGAAGCTGCATCATTTTGTCGATTACTTCTTCAGCGGTGACGCTTCCGGTTACCGCGTTATCAAAATCGCCAATGTAGGTTCTAGTCGCATCTAAGATCGCTTCGGGATTGTCATCACGCGCCTTCGGATCTTTGTGACCGGCTACAACGATCTTCGGGTTCAAACTCGCAATGATGTCTAAGGCGGCGAGCCAGCCTTCGCGTTTCTCCCGATCGGTCGATGCAAGCCAGCAATGAATGCCATTGTACGCGACATCGCCTCCAACGACCGCGTCAAGGTCCGGAATGTGAACGACCGTAGACGGCGCCGTATCGCTTTGACCAACGACAACAGGCCGGATCTCATGTCCCTCAAGATAAATCACGCGATCTTCCATGGGCTCCGGCACGATCGGATTGTCGGCAAACTGGTTTGGAAATAACGCTTGCCAAAACCCTAAGATCGCGAGCTGCTGTTGCGCGAACGGTACGACTTCGGGCAACGCAACCGCTCTAGCTTGCGGAAAGGCCGCGAGCACCGTATTGAGCCCGAAAAAGTGATCGCCGTGGCCGTGCGTTATATAGACCGTTGTAAGCGTTTTCTTTTTCGTCCGAATCCATTCGACAAGCTGTTCAGCTTCGGCGGTCGTTATCAGCGCGTCGATTAAAACCGCTTCTTTTTCGCCGCTAATAAGAGATATCGAAGTGGCCGGAAACGTCGCTTGTCGCGCGCTATCCCAAGAGGGAAATGCGCGGGCGATCGGCATCGGCCGCCCGTCGCTATCCGGACGCGGCAAAACGCTCGCTATCGGCTTATACGGACTTACGTACACGTCAAGCTTAATGGCCATTTTTTGTTCTCCCGTCTCAAATTGCGCGTTGTGTACTTTGGATTGCAGGTAGCGGAACTCCGGCCTGAGATCGCGTAACGACG
>CAZJLJ010000008.1:0-5234 GCA_964546935.1 uncultured bacterium
CTTTGCTTCGAGGTGGGGCGTCGGGGCGCGCGCGCCCCAGCCCCGAACATGCGTAGGGGGTTGTCCCGAATAAATCTATGGTGGTATAGTCATTCCGCCGAATATCTTTCGGGGAAAAGGCACAAGCTGTCGAATATGGTACTGCTCACGGATGACGTCGACGAGCTGGACGTCCAGCTCTTAGAGGCGCTTCAAAGGAATGCTCGATCGACCTTCGCGGAATTAGGCGCGCTGGTCGGCCTCAAACCGCCCGCCGTGCACGATCGCGTCAAGCGATTGGAGCAGCGGGGTCATATTCGCGGCTACTCCGCACAGCTTGACAGCAAGCGCCTTGGGCTTGAACTGGTTGCGTTCGTGAGTTGCTACACGACGCCGGATTGTAACTACGACGATTTTACCCGTGCGCTCAGCGAGATGCCGGAAGTGTGCGAAGTCCACTCCGTCGCCGGCGAGGAGACGTTCATGTGTAAGGTCGTTACCCGCTCGACACAGCATCTCGACGAGTTGCTCGCGCGGTTGAAATCGATGCGAGGAATGGCGCGCACGAAAACGACGATCGTGTTGACAACGCCGTTCGATCGCGGGGGAATCTCGATCCTTTCATGAGTGTAGTCTTCGATAGAACTTTGCACCCGCTCGGAACGCACCGCGTCATCGAGCCGGCCGGTGCCATGCCGCAGAGCGCATGGAAGATCGACAACACCCCGGTGGCGTTCGAGAACGAGATACTTTGCGATGTTGAAGTTCTGAACATCGATTCGGCTTCGTTCAAACAGATCTCGGACGAATGCGGCGGCGACGCTGAAAAAATCAAAGAGCACGTTCTGAAAATCGTTCGCGAACGTGGCAAACAGCACAATCCCGTAACCGGCAGCGGAGGCATGTTCATCGGCTACGTGCTCAAAGTCGGCGAACGTCTGCGTGACAAGATCGATTTGAAAGCCGGCGACCGCATCGCGTCTCTGGTTTCTCTGACGTTGACGCCGCTGCACATCGAAGCGATTACACGCGTCGATGTAGCGACGGGCCGGATTTGGATTCGCGGCAAGGCGATTTTGTTTGAGTCCGGCTTGTGGGCAAAGCTGCCCGACGACATCGATGAAAATGTCGCGCTAGCGGTTCTTGACGTTGCGGGCGCTCCTGCGCAAGTCAAACGGCTCTGCCAACCGGGACAAACGGTCGTCGTCATCGGCGCCGATGGAAAAAGCGGTATGCTTTCGTGCGCACAAGCCAAAGCGCGCGTCGGTGAAACCGGAAAAGTAATCGGGATCGCACCGTGGGATGACACGCCTTCGGCAAAGATGCTTCGCGACGCGAAGCTCGTGGATCACTTCCTCGTTGCCGATGCGCGCAATGCGCTCGATGTAAGCGAAAAAATCCGCGCCGTTGCGCCCGAGCTTGCAGATATCGTTATCAACTGCGTAAACGTTCCGAATACCGAGCTGGGCTCGATTTTAGCCACGAAAGAAGACGGCACCGTCTACTTCTTCTCGATGTCGACTTCGTTCACGGCCGCTGCACTGGGTGCCGAAGGCGTCGGCAAAGACGTAACCATGATCGTCGGCAACGGATATGCCA
Organism: uncultured bacterium; assembly: GCA_964546935.1. Lineage (GTDB taxonomy): Bacteria > Vulcanimicrobiota > Vulcanimicrobiia > Vulcanimicrobiales > Vulcanimicrobiaceae > JALYTY01. Next base: position 1,579 of record CAZJLJ010000008.1, read on the forward strand.
AAGGGCATGCCGACACCGCGCTGCAAACGCTGCGCGACAATCCGCCGATCCACGCGTACTTCAATGCGAAATACGCCAACAAAGAATAAAGGCGAGGACTAAATGAGCGAGATCAAACATCTCAAGCCGCCGGCACCGCCCGAGCAGTTCGAATACAAGAACCTCAAGCAGGGCGAGTTCTGGCGTCACATCCCGGCGTACAAGGATGTCGACGAAGCGACGTTCCTAGATCATCTTTGGCAGCAGAAGAATGCGGTGAAGACGCCGCAAGAGCTGCTCGAAACGATCAAAGACGTTTGCTCGCCGGAGTTCTTCGCCGACGTTGAAGTTGGATTCCATCGCGCGCCGATGGCCGTGCGCGTTTCGCCCTACGCGATGTCGCTGATCGACTGGAACGATCCGGTCAACGATCCGATTCGCCGGCAATTCATTCCGCTTGCCTCGACGCTGCTTCCCGACCATCCGCGCCTAACGCTCGATTCGCTGCACGAACAAGACGACTCGCCCGTTCCCGGTCTCGTGCATCGCTACGTCGACAAAGCGCTCTTCCTTCCGCTCAACACGTGCCCGGTGTACTGCCGGTTCTGCACGCGCAGCTACGCTATCGGTCCGGATACGGAAAACGTCGATAAAGTCTCGCTCGCCAAGACGCCCAAACAGTGGGAAGAGGCGTTCAAATACATTTCGGAACGTCCGGAACTGGAAGACATCGTTATCTCGGGCGGCGACACGTATCAGTTGCCTGCGAAAAACATCTCGCTCATCGGCAACGCACTGCTCGACATTCCGCACGTTCGCCGCATGCGCTTCGCGACCAAAGGCCCGGCGATCATGCCGATGAAGATTATCACCGATACGGCGTGGCTCGATGCCTTGACCCAGATCGTGGAGCGCGGACGCAAAATGGGCAAAGACGTCGTGCTGCACACGCACTTCAACGCGCCCGAAGAGATCACGTGGATTACCGAAAAAGCGATGAACATGCTCTTCGAGCGGGGCATCTTCACGCGTAACCAATCCGTGCTGATCCGTGGCGTCAACGACACGAACGAGCGGATGCAGCGCCTCGTGAAGCGCCTAGAGTACGTCAACGTGCACCCGTACTACGTGTACATGCACGACATGGTCAAAGGCGTCGAAGAGCTTCGCACGACGATCCAGACCTCGGTCGACATCGAGAAGTTCGTGCGCGGCAGCACCGCCGGTTACAATACGCCGCTCTTCATCTGCGACGCACCGGGCGGCGGCGGTAAGCGTGACATTCACTCTTTCGATTACTACGATCGCGAGAACGGCATCTGCGTCTACACGGCGCCAAGCGTCAAGCAAGGAAAGGCGTTCGTCTATTTCGACCCGATCGATAAACTCTCGCCCGATGCACAGGCGCGTTGGGCAGTCAAAGAGATCGCGGATCAAATGATCGCCGAGGCTCTGAGTAAGGCCGGCGACGCCGCCGACGAACTCGTCCTAGCCTAGGATGACAGCGTAGCGAACAGCAAGAAGGCCCGGTCATGAACGACCGGGCCTTTCGTTTTGACCTAATGATCGCCGTATGCGCTCTCTTAATTAGCGCGATCGCGGCTTTCGCCTCAGTCATGCAAACTCGCGCGCTTCAAGATCAATATGCTGCCGCGATTTGGCCGTACCTCAGCGTCAATAGTACGTTCAGCCCAAAGGGTGCAACGATAGATCTTACCAACGACGGCCTCGGTCCGGCGCTGATTAGATCTGCGCAGCTCTCCTTAGACGGCCGTCCCGCTTCCGGATGGGGAGACGTTCTTCGAACCATTTTCACCGATCCGCAATTGCATATGCCCAAGCACAGCATCGGTTCGGCCCAAATGTCCTCCATCAACGCCTCGACGACGATTCGTCCCGGTGACACGCACCGGCTGATCGGGATTACACTATCGAAGGGCGTACCGATACAAACACTGTTGCGTCACAAAGTCGCCATGGACATTTGTTACTGTTCGTTGAACGATCGGTGCTGGACGCTTCACTCCACGCCCGGCCGCACTAGCGGAGAATATCCGCATACCGTGTCGCGCTGCACGATCGGAGCGAGCATCGAACCCGGTACCGTGGAATGACATCATTCGAAAACTTTGGTCTTGGTAATGTCGAGCAACGCCAGGTTGATTTCTGGGCGCGGCGTCTTGTGAAGCTCCGCCGGCACTTCGTTCAAGAATAACTCGATCGTTGGGCGCACGTGCGCTTCGATCAAGTGGCCGCCCGTGGTGTGGCCATCCCGGTGTCCGACGACGCAATGACAATGAACCGTAGGTTGGCCGTTAAGAAGCGTAACGTTCCCGATTATCGAAAGCGCCTCGACTTGTTCGTCGACGGCGATCTTTTCGTACTCTTTTTTCTCCCAGTCAAAATACGCTAACGTCACGCGTTCAAATCCTCCAATAGCGGTGAAGCTTGCGGTTGAAATTTCTTCGGAAATAAGAAACGCGGAGAGGTCGCGGAGGACTTCATCGCCCTGTTCGAAAGCGAGTGCGAACGTTCGGGTGGTGGCTTCCGAGAGTTGAACGTAACGCATGCGCGGATTATACCACGCGATGTTGGGAACAAGGCGCAAATGGGCAGCTTGCCTATGTGGGCGATTATCGCGATTTTCGCAGCTTCCGGCGGCATTATTTGGTGGGCGGGAAACGTGCTTGCATATAGCACCGATGCCATCGATTCGCACGTTGGCTGGGGTGAAGGCATGGGCGGCGCGGTGTTTCTCGCAATTGCGACGAACCTTCCGGAAGTTGCGATCATCGTTGGTTGCGCGTATACGCACACGATGGCATTAGCCGTAGGCAACATCCTCGGCGGCATCGCGATTCAAACAGTCGTGCTCGTAATTCTTGACGGTCCCGCCTTACGGCGCAACATTCCGTTGATGTCGACGGTTCGTTCGCTGACCATCGTCCTTCAAGGCATGGTTCTCGTCGGTATCTTGATGTTTTGTATCCTCGGTGCGTTGATGCCGCGCAACCTGATCGTCTTTCGAGTCACGCCTGCGGAGATCGCGATTGTAATTGCATGGCTTGCCGGCCTCTGGTTGGTTCAGCAAAATGAAGACCGCGTGGAATGGCGAGCCGGACACGAGGCACTGGCAGAAGCAACGCACATGGTGGAACCGTCGGGCGGCTCACTGTCCAAAGCGTTGCGGTACTTTGCCATTGCGGCGGGCGCAACGCTTCTTTGCGGCATTGCGCTCGAGCTCGCGAGCTCGGAGCTCGCGGCGAGAATGCACTGGCAAGGCGTAATTTTTGGCGCAACCGCGTTGGCTGCAGTTACGGCGCTACCGGAAGTAACTACGGGACTCTCCGCAATAAAGGCGGGAAAGTTCGAACTTGCTATCAGCGACATCATTGGCGGCAACGCGTTCTTGCCCGTTCTATTCCTTTTAGGCACGCTCTTGAGCGGTGAAGCGCTGCTCCCCGATGCCCAAGGTCCGGATTTGTATCTCACGGCACTCGGTGCGCTGCTTACCGTCGTCTATTGTGCGGGCGCGGTGTTGCGATCGAAACGACTGGTTTTCGGTGCCGGGATCGATTCTTTGATCGTGTTCTGCCTTTATGTGGTAGGTATCGCCGGATTGCTCTTTGTGAAAACATAGTACAAGCAACAGTCGCGTAAGCAACAACGCAAGAACG
>CAZJLJ010000008.1:5334-77582 GCA_964546935.1 uncultured bacterium
CTCTTTGTGAAAACATAGTACAAGCAACAGTCGCGTAAGCAACAACGCAAGAACGTTCTTGAATAGTTATGGTACGTCGCTTCATCAAGGTACAAGCGCACAATAGAATTACGCTGTATCCGGGCAATTCCATTGCCCAGTTTGCAGTTTTCCGCACGTGCCAGAACGCAGTTCATTTAGTATTTTGAACCGGCGCCAAGCCGAGCATCGGGTCGAAGGGCGTCGTAACGTTCGACGTGCCGCGCGATGATGCAATTACCCTGGGTGGCACGCGTATCAGTCCTTACTTGAACGTTGCGACGAGCATTGCGTTTGAGCCCTATGGCGGCGGACGAAATGCGGCAGCGGTTCCGGATTATGGAATGATAGCCTTCGAAATACAGAAAGTAATGGCGCTTCAACGTTCACGCGGCTGGGACGTCGGTTGTCTGTACAATCAGGAGACGGACGAGACTCCGCAACTCTTCTTCTCGCACCAATTCAAAACCGGAAATTCGATCCAATTGGCCCGCGAAATCAGGGCTGCATTGCGGAAAGGCCCTGGCGCCGGCACAATATGCTACGACGCTCGTTACCTCTACATCAGGTATAGGAGTATTGATGCCGGCCAGGTTCTTATCGCGACTATACGTTCTGTCGTTTGCGGTGGCCGCTTGTGCGATCGCGCTGCTCGTCGCTGCGTCCCGCGCGGGAACGATGAACGGCAGGCAGTCGGTCTTGCCGAACGGTTGGGCGATCTGGTCGCCAAACGACCTCTCCGTTCAGACGGGAACGATGCCCCAAGGCGCGGCACTTTCGGCCGACGGCAAAGTTCTCGCAGTTGTGGAGTCGGGATACAATCCTGCGGCACTTGCATTGTATGAGACACCGACTTTGCGCCAGGTAAAAAGAATAACGCTCCCCGGAGCGTTCGGACGTCCGCGCTGGAATGGAAACCACATCCTCGTTGCGGGGGCGAACGCCGATGCCGTCTTCGATGTGGATTCCATAACCTGGGCGGCACGAAAGATTGCTCTTCCCGCAAAGAGCTACCCCGTTGCGATTGCGCTTGCCGGAAATCGATTGGCAGTTGCAACGGATGGGGACGGCTCCGTGCGCATCGGCACCGTTGCAGGCATTGCATCTGCGCGTCCGATACATATCGGCGATCATCCCGCGGAGATGTCGTTTTCCAACGACGGGACAAAACTTTTCGTCCCGGTGCGTTCCGCGAACTATGTTGTTTCAGTTGACGCAACGTCGCTAGCTCAGCGGCGTATTCCCGCGGGACTTCATCCCACCGATACGCTGGTTGCGGGAGACGAACTCTACGTCGCACAATCCGATGACGACACGGTGGGCATCTACAATGCCCGATCGGGAACGCGCGTGACAAACGTGTTTGTAGGCAACGGATCGGAACAAGCCGGCACGACCGGCGCGTCGCCGAACGCGCTTGCATCATCGGGAAGTGACGTCTTTGTGAGCCTCGGTGCCGCAAACCAAATCGCCGTCATTCGCAATCACGAGGTCGTTGCGCATGTCGCCGCCGGTTGGTACCCCACCGATGTCGTGCCTGCGCTCGGCCGGCTCTATGTTCTCAATGGGAAAGGCGAGGGCACGCGCCCGAATCCATTCTTCGATCCGAAGGGAAAGAGCGATCGCGATTATGTTGCGGCGATACAATTTGGATCGATCCGTGCGGTCCCATTTCCGGACAAATCCGCCACACAACAAAATCCACAAGGCAGCATCGGTTGGAGCGACCCGCCGGGCAACAGCATAGTGCACAAGGACGGGCCGATCAAGCACGTCTTCTTCATCTTGAAAGAGAACCGTTCGTACGATCAAGTGTTGGGCGATATGCCGCAGGGGAACGGCGATCGGGCACTCGTGTGGTTCGGCAAACGAGTCACGCCGAATCAACACGCGGTCGCCGCGCAGTTCGGCCTATTCGATAACGCGTACGCAAGCGGTGAGGTGAGCGCGTCGGGACACAATTGGGCCGATGCCGCGTTTGCCAACGATTACGTCGAACGGTATTGGCCGTCGATTTACGGCAACCGCAACAACGCGGGCGATTTGAACGATGGCGTGGGCGCCGCGGTTCCGCATCAGGGCTATCTGTGGGATGCCGCGCGAAGAGCGCACGTTTCGTTTCGCGACTACGGAGAAATAACAAGTTCGCCCTCCGGCATCCCGTCGGGACCGCTAACTAAATTGTTGGCGAATCGATTCGACCCGCATTACGTCTCATGGAACCTGGATTACAGCGACCTTGACCGCGTGAAAGAGTGGCGTCGAGAGTTCGATGCCTTTATCCGCAACGGAAACCTTCCGCAATTCGAGTACATTTGGCTGCCGAACGATCACACATATGGAAGCCGCGCCGGTAAACTCACTCCGGTTGCACTCGTTGCACAGAACGACTATGCCGTCGGTCAAATGGTCCAAACGATCTCGCACTCGCCGGTCTGGCGCTCTTCGGCGATCTTCATCACCGAGGACGACGCACAGGACGGACCCGATCACGTGAGCGCTCAACGCACGACGCTTTATGTCATCTCGCCGTATGCAGCCCGCGGCGTGCATCACGAACATTATTCGACGCTCAGTATCGATCGCACGATCGAAATCTTGCTTGGAATGGAACCGCTTTCTACGTACGACGCAAAAGCGGTTCCGCTCTACGCTGCCTTCTCCGCGACTGCTTCACAAAAACCGTTCGATGCGATCCCGCCACAAGTTGACATCCATGCGCGAAACTCGAAAGTTGCGTACGGTGCCCATTTAAGCGCGCGTTTAGATTTCAACCGGCCTGATGCTGCATCCGCGGGCACATTGATGAAGATTCTTGCTCGCAATCACAACCGCTAGCAATTGAGACTCGGATGAACCGCCGGCTTGTACCCCGCCTCGAAAATCGCAACGATGGATGGCGGGGTGAGCACATCGACCTCGCCATGCGATGGGCGCGCTAGCCGGTCGCCGTAACCGGCATCACTCCACGCGATCAGTTCGTCGCCCCACACGATTCGCGGTGTGCCGTCGATTGAAATGTACGTCCCGTCCGGCAGGCGCGCGATGTCCATGCGGATTGTACGCTTCTTCCGTCCGTTGAGCCGCTCCGCATGCAAAACTTCGTCAATCGCATCGACGCTTTTGACTTTGCCGAAGCGATTTTCCCAGAGCGCCCGGAATCGTTTGTAGTCCGCATTCCGGCATTCGGCGCATGGGCGATGGCCCGCGGCAAATGCGGCTGCTTCATCGAGAAAGAACAGTTCGGTATAGGAATGCGGGGTCATTACCGTTCTATGGCGCCCGCGAAACTCTAGGACGCAGGCGATCCAACGTTTCACCTGCGACGGGCGCACGATACGGCGGCGATCGTCGTGAAGAACGCCGCGATTTCCCATCATCAGCCCGCGACCGGGCAATGCGACGATTTCGCCGGTTGGTGTTACGCGATTTTGGAGCGGCATCGAGCAGAAGCACGCATCGGAACGGCGCCGCGCGGACGTAGCGTGACTAGCGGGTCGGTCTCAACCTCCGAAATGCCGTCTAGCGTGAACGTGAAACGTTTCGCGAGTGTGGCGAGCATTAGCGTCGTCTCTGCCCATGCGAACTCTTCACCGATGCAACGCCGCGCACCACCGCCGAACGGCACGTAAGCAAATTGCGGCGGGTCGAAATCAACCCAGCGATCGGGATCGAAAACTTGTGGATTCGGATAGAATCGCGACGAGCGGTGTAACACAAGCGGACAAATGAAGACGGTCGTCCTCGCAGTGACGCGATAGCCGCCCAGGACGACGTCGTGTCTTGCTTCACGGCCGATAATCCAAGCCGGCGGATAGAGGCGCATCGATTCGCGAACGACGCGCGCCGTGTACTGAAGCCGCGATAACGTCTCAACGGGATTGCTGCCGCCCGAGATGTCGTCGACTTCCTCATGAAGCCGCGCTTCTACGTGCGGATACTTTGCAAGCTGATACCACGTCCAGAGTAACGCATTAGCCGTGGTCTCGTGACCGGCGAGAAACAGCGTCATCGCTTCGTCGCGCACTTGTTCGTTTGAGAGCCGGTAACCCGTTTCGGCATCTTCGGCTTCTAGCAACAACGATAAGGCGTCGCTGCGTTTGGAACGATCCTTGCGCCGTTCGTCGATCAATGCATAGATGATCCTATCGAGCGTTGCACGCGCTCGATTGAAACGGCGGGTGGAACGCAGCCACGGCATGGACCTGCGCAGCTTGCCGATGGGGCCGATAGCATACGGATACGTTTCCATCGCTTCACGAAGCGCGTCCCGTACTTCTCGCGCATTGTGCTCGGCGTCGACCCCGAAAAGCGTCTCGCCCGCAATTCGCAACGTTAGCTCGTTCATCGCTTGATGCATGTCTAAAGACTCACCGTCCACAAGACGGCTAACGAAATCATCGCCGATGCGTTGCATGCTGCGAAGATACTGCTCGATGCGATTGCGGTGAAACGCGGGTTGAACGATACGCCGCATTTGCCGGTGCAGCGGATCTTCACTTGTAAGCAGCCCGTCGCCGAGCAGCATCTGCAGCGTTCGCGCACCTAAGGATTTCACGAAAGCATGTTGTTGCGTAACGAGCGCTTCTTTGATGAGATCGGGATCGTTTAGAAAAACGAACCGGCGTCCGGGAATCGCAAATGTCGCTATCGGTCCGTAGCGCTCTGCAACCTCGGAGAGAAATGTGGGCAACGCACGAAATGGAAGCGGATAAAGGCGCTTTAAAGTCTCCCAGCGTCCCGGTCCGGGAATCGCTTTAGCCGCCGGCGAGTTTTGCCTTTCGTCCCTGTTCTTGAAACCATCCGGCGATTTTTTCGCGGTGGTCGCCCTGGATTTCGACGATTCCATTTTTGCTCGTCCCTCCGGTGCCGCAAAGCCGCTTCAGCGTTTTTGCTATCTCGGTTACCTCAGTCGCGCCAAGCCCGTGGACGAGCGTCACGACGCTGCCGCGGCGGCGTTCGCGCGCAATACGAATCACGCCGTCATCCGGCATGGAGTTCTTAGTGCTTTGCGATTTTGGCCGGCGCGTTTTTTCGGGTGCTTGCCAGCCCGTTTCGCTCGAGTAAACGAGCTCGCGATCGTCACGCATGGTAGGTCTTTCTTCGGCAGGCGGAGCGGGATTCATAGCAGTAAACGCGCACGGTGCCCCGGCTTTGTATCTTCTGCGGCGCTCACGGCGGCCGCCACCCACACTACGCGCAAATCGCGGCTGCAGCGGCGCGTTCCGTAGTAGAAGCGGGTTACGGCATCGTCTATGGCGGCGGCAGAGTCGGCCTGATGGGCGCAATTGCCGATGCGGCGTTAGCGGCCGGCGGTGAAGTGATCGGCGTGATTCCTGAATCGCTCGGCTCGGAAGAAGTAGCGCATACCGGCATTACGCAGTTGCATGTCGTCCAATCGATGCACGAACGCAAGGCATTAATGTCCGATTTAAGCGATGGTTTCATTGCGCTGCCCGGCGGATTCGGAACGATGGACGAATTCCATGAAATCCTCACCTGGCGCCAACTTGGCATCCACAATAAGCCGATCGGCCTTTTAAACGTCGAAGGTTACTACGATCAATTGCTCGCGCTCTACGAGCGGATGAGCGAAGATGGGTTTCTGAACGCACGTACGCGATCGCTTTTCGTCTCTTCTTCGGCGATTGAAGAACTGCTTGAACGAATGCGTTAGGCAGTGGTCCAACTTTTTCGGTTACCTCACGGCGGCAACGATGACCACGGTCAGCGTCACGCTCGTAGCCGTGCTCCTGTTCGGGGGAAGCTCCGGAGGTTAGCTAAAAAGCCTCCTTCGTAAGGAGGCCTAGATGACGCGTTTTCTTCGACTAGCGGCAACCTTTGCAATTGCCGCCGCACTCGTATCGCCATATGCCGGCAGCTCACGCGCTGCCGCGCAAACAACGAGCGACGAGCCACAAAGGACGATTGCGAAAGCCGCACCCGATACATCGTCTTCGAGCGATCCGTTTCTGTGGCTCGAAGATGTCCACGGTTCGCGAGCGATGGAGTGGGTGAAAGCCCAAAATGCCAAAACGCTCTCGGTCCTCGAGAACGATCCGCATTACGCGACGCTGTACTCCGATGCGCTGAGCGTCTATCAAGCAAAAGATCGAATCCCGATGCCGTCGTTTATTCAGGGGCACATTTACAATTTTTGGCAAGACGAAACGCACGTACGCGGATTGTGGCGCGAAACGACGCAGTCGGATTATGCAAATCCATCCCCTGCATGGAAACCGGTTCTGGACGTCGACGCACTCGCGAAGAGTGAAAACGCAAACTGGGTTTGGGAAGGAGCGGATTGCCGCTGGCCCGATGAGCGGCGTTGCCTGGTCAATCTTTCCGATGGCGGAGAGGATGCGCGAACGGTACGCGAGTTCGACCTGCAAACGAAGCAATTCGTTCGGAACGGCTTCGTTTTGCCGCGAGGAAAGCAGCGAGAAACTTGGGAGAACGGCGATACGCTGCTGGTTTCACGCGAGTGGAAACCGGGCGATCTTACCACTTCCGGCTATCCGTTCATCGTCAAACGTCTAAAGCGCGGCCAACCGTTGTCCAGTGCCGCCGAGATTTTTCGCGGCACGAAAAACGACGGCGGCTATGGCGTTAGTCCGTTTACGGTCCACGACGGAACCGGGCACACCGCGACGATCATTTCGCGACCGATCTCAACGTTTGAGATCGAACACTACATCGTGACGTCGCGAGGCGTCCGCAAGTTGGCAATGCCGCTAAAGGGCGATGTCAGCGCACTTGTTGCGGGACGGCTCTTGCTCACGCTTGCGCAAGACTGGAACGTAAACGGCAAGACGTTCCCGCAGGGATCACTCGTGTCGGTCCACCTCAGCGACGCGCAAGCCGACCCAGCGCACCTGAAACCGACGCTGGTGTACGCACCCGGTCCGCGTGAATCGATCGATAACGTTTCACCGACGCGCGACCGGCTTGTCGTAACGACGTACGAAAACGTGCGCGGCCGCGCGTTCATCTATGCCCCTGTTGGAAAGGACGGATGGACGAAGCGTCGCCTGGATCTACCCGACAATTCGTCGATCGGCCTGGTCGACACCGATCTTCGCAGCGCAAAGGCGTTCATCAACGTTACCAGCTTCCTTACGCCGACGACGCTCTGGCTCGCAGACGCAGCAAAGGGTTCGGCCGCAACGGTAAAATCGCTTCCGCCAAAATTCGACGCCTCGAAAGATGTTGTGGAGCAACACGAATCGACGTCTAAGGACGGCACGAAGATTCCGTACTTCATCGTGCACCCAAAAGAGATGAAGCTCGACGGCTCCAATCCGACGATCCTGTACGCCTATGGCGGTTTTCAGGTCTCGATGACGCCCACATACTCGGCAACGCTTGGAAAACTGTGGCTTGAACGCGGCGGTGTGTACGTGTTAGCAAACATCCGCGGCGGCGGCGAGTTTGGTCCGGCGTGGCACGAGGCCGGATTGAAGACGCATCGTCAACGCATCTACGACGACTTTGCATCGGTCGCTCAAGACTTGATCGCCCGGAAAATCACCAGTCCGCGCCATTTAGGAATCGAAGGCGGTTCGAACGGTGGGCTGCTTATGGGCGTAGAGTTTACGCAGCATCCGGACCTGTGGAACGCCGTCGACATTCAAGTTCCACTCCTGGACATGCTGCGGTTCGAACAGATCCAAGCCGGTTCATCGTGGGTCGGCGAGTACGGCAGCGTTTCCGTGCCCCAGGAACAGGCGTTCCTAGCATCGATCTCGCCGTACAACAACTTGAAAGCCGGTGTCGCTTATCCGCAGCCGTTGATCTGGACGACTACGAAAGACGATCGCGTCGGCCCGCAACACGCGCGCAAGTTTGCAGCAAAGCTGGAATCGATGCACGTTCCTTACTTCTTCTATGAAGTGATCGAAGGCGGCCACGGTTCGGGTGCAAACTTGAAGGAACGAGCACACACCAGCGCCCTCGAAATGACGTACTTCACTCGCAAACTCATGAACCCGTAGTGCTTGTGATTATGAACTAAGTTGTCAATGCAAACCGGCGGCGCGCTCTGCGTCGCCGAGGGTCGCGAACCGGTGGAATGAAGATTGCGTGATATCCGTGGTGGCGCTTGCTTTGAACAGACTGTACGTACCGGTATATTGTTGAACTTCGTGTGTCATCGCCCAATATCGCGGTAGCACTTGCGCACGTTGGCCGCTCACAGTTCCGTTAGTCGCGTGCGGCCAATTTGCGCTCATCGTATATTGGTACGCGGTGACATGCTTGCCGGCGTCGATCGTAAATGAGCCGCTGCCATGCGCAGTATCGATTACGAGACTTGAAAAACCGACCGTCGTTGGATTTACAACATTGTACCGATACTCGCGCAGATACCGCCCGTCCCACGGCGGTCTAAACACATCTGTCGGTTTTGGATGCTCGTACTGCGCCTTTACTTGCGAAACTTGCTGCGAGGTTGCGTTTACACCACCCACTGAATACGACATGACGCGAATCCTCTTGAGGTCGCCGTTGACATAAATGCCCGTGAATACCAAACGATCCTGCCGCGACGAGGGACCCGCGTGAACGTCAAAGGTTTTAGTGTATAACGCTGTTACTACGCCGTGCTGATCGACGGCGGTTTGATGGGCTACCTGACCTACAATCGGAGGAACCATCTTGACTCCCCTACATTGCTAACGCGGAACGATGGCCGTTCTTACTTCGGTACCCGTTTTTCGACGACACGCTTCACGACGGTCATCGCATTGAGCGCCTTGGGGAACCCAATGTAGGGAATGAGCGTCATAACCGCTTCCACGATCTCCGCTTTCGTGAGACCGACATTGAAAGCTCCATGCACGTGCGTTTCCAGCTGCGAATCGCAGCCGCCCATGGTCGCGAGGGAGCTGATCGCCACGAGTTCGCGCTGCTTTAGGTCGCCGTCGCGCGCGTAGATCTCGCCAAAAGCAAATTCGATAAGATACCGCGTAAAATCCGGCTCGACTCCGGTAAAAGCGTCCAGCATGTTATCGGTTACTTTATCGCCGTCCACCCGACGCATTAACTCTTCGCCGCGCTTCAATTTATCGGTCATATCGCTCCTTGTGAAAAGAGCGCCGCAACAGTACGGCGCCCTCCCTAGATGCGTGTTTTACGGCGAGCTACTCGCTCAGCGCCATGGTAATGACGCGTTCTTGTTCGACCGCATGCGCACCCGGATACCCTTCCGACGGCGATGCGCGATAACCACGGCCTGCGTATCCGATGTCGAGGGGCTGCTTCAGCTTCTCGAGCAAACGGCGGCGGACATAGGCTCGTGCACCCATGTTCTTCGGCTCTTCTTGCACCCAAACGAGTTGCTTCAGATTCGGATACGTTGCGAGCAACGCATTGATTTCGTCGCTCGGCATCGGCGAGAGCAGTTCGATGCGAACGATTGCCGTCTTCGTCATCTGACCGTAGTGCTCGGCCGCGACCAGATCGTAGTACACCTTGCCAGTGCAGAGCAGAATACGTTCGATCTTGCTCTTGTCCGTAACGCTGGGATCGTCGATGACCGGCTTAAAAGAACCGGTGGCCATGTCGTCGATCGAACCGGCCGCCGCTTCAGCGCGAAGCAGTGACTTCGGCGTCATTACGACGAGCGGTACCGGGTTCGGCGAACTCGCTTGCATCCGTAACAAGTGGTAATAGTTACCGGCGTTGGACGGGTACGCGATGCGGATGTTGCCTTCGGCCGCAAGCTGGAGGAAACGTTCGAGACGCGCGCTCGAGTGTTCCGGTCCTTGGCCTTCATAGCCGTGCGGCAACAACAGGGTGAGACGCGACGTCTGTCCCCACTTCGCTTGGCCGGCTGCGATGAATTGATCGATGATGATCTGCGCGCCGTTGACGAAGTCACCGAACTGCGCTTCCCACAACACGAGCGACTTAGGCACCGCCGCCGCATAGCCGTATTCGAAGCCGACGCACGCATACTCCGAAAGCGGGCTGTTGTGGATTTCGAAGCTTGCCTTCGTTCCGGCGAGATGCTGGAGCGGCACGTACTCGATATTGCTAGTTGGATCGTGCAGCACCGCGTGACGGTGGCTGAACGTTCCGCGTTCGGTATCTTGTCCGGTTAGGCGAATCGGCACGCCTGACGTAAGCAAAGATGCAAACGCCAGCGATTCGGCCGCGCCCCAATCGACGAGGCCTTTCTCCGCGATTAAGGTCTTGCGGCGATCGAATTGCGTTTGCAGTTTCTTATTGAGCGTGAACCCTTCCGGAACAGAGACCAGTTTGTTCGACCAATCGACGAGCGTTTCACGCGTGACCGGCGTAAGCGCTGCTGTTTCGGGCGGCGTGGCGAGTGCGATCTTCTCGAGCATGCCGTTGCCGTGGTGTTCCTTCACGTTGCGGTACGCTTCTTGCAAACGCGCCGTCGCGTCGGCGATCATCTGATTCGCCTGCTCGGCGGTAATCGTGCCCTGTGCAATGAGCTTGTTCGCGAAGAGCTCGCGCGCCGTTGGCTGGGTTTTGATCTTGTCGTACATCAACGGCTGGGTGTACGCCGGTTCGTCTTGTTCGTTGTGGCCCGAGCGGCGATAACCGATCAAGTCGATCAGCACGTCGCGATCGAACCGTTTGCGGAATTCCACAACCAGATGAACCGCCGCGATGCACGCGTCGACGTCGTCGGCATTGACGTGCACGATCGGCATGTCGAAGCCCTTTGCAAGGTCCGATGCATAACGCGTCGAGCGCGAATCACGCGAATCGGTCGTGAAGCCGACTTGATTGTTAGAAATGAGGTGGAACGTTCCGCCGGTCGCATAGCCTGGAAGCGCCTGCAGATTCAGGACCTCCGCGACGATGCCTTGACCGACGAACGCCGCGTCGCCGTGAATCAGAATCGGCGCCGCTTTCTTCACATCTTGCTGCGGAACGGTTTTGCTGTGATCGGTTTGCAGCGCGCGAGCGCGGCCTTCAACCACCGGATCGACGGCTTCCAAGTGGCTCGGGTTGTGAGCGAGCGTTACGGTAATTTCCTTACCATTTGCCGTCTTATAAACGCCGGTCGCACCCTGATGGTACTTCACGTCGCCAGTGACGTCGTCGTCGCCGACCTCACCACGTTGATGCGCCGCTTCGAACTCGGTGAGAAGTTCTTCGTAGGGCATGTTCACGACGTGCGCGATCACGTTCAAACGACCGCGATGTGCCATGCCGATGACCGCATTCGGCGTGCCGTCGTCGGCAAGCATCTCGAGCGTTTCTTCGAGCATCGGAACCATGACGTCGAGGCCTTCGCCCGAAAACGTCTTTTGGCCGAGGAACGTCTTGCGCAAGTAACGCTCGAAGGTTTCAACCTTCGTTAACCGTTGCAAGAATTGAATCTGGCGTTCTTTCGAAAGCGAAACTTTGTGCGCGCCCGATTCGATGTATTCGCGCAGCCAACGGCGTTGTTCGGTGTTCGAAATGTGCTCGACCTCATACGCGATCGTCGACGCATACGTTTCGTGCAATTTCGGCAACACGTCGGCGAGCGTGTCGCCCGGAACTTTAACGTTGAGCACCGAGGCCGGAATAGCGGCCATAAGTGCAGGCGTCAATCCGTACGTCGCCGGATCGAGCTTCGGATCTCCCGGTGGCTGTGAACCGAGCGGATCGAGATTCGCGGCAAGGTGTCCATGCGTCCGATACGCGGAGACGATTGCCATCGCGGCCGCAACGGCACGCAGCATTTCGTCGGGTTGTGCGGTTGCCGGCGCGGACGGAATGAGTGCGGCAACGGCTTTTTCTTGCGGAAGCGTTGGCGCCGGCGCCGGACCGGCGGTGAGGTTGAGCCCGCTGAAGATCGATTCGTAGAAACCGTCGGTTCCCTGCAACAGTTGATCGACGCGACGCAGATACTCGCCGGATTGCGCACCTTGAATGACGCGATGATCGTAGGTGCTGGTCATCTGCATCACTTTGGCAACGCCGAGTTGACGCAACGTCTGTTCGTTTACGCTTTGGAAGCCGGGCGGATACCCGATCGCACCGGTTGCAAGAATTGCGCCTTGCCCTGCGAGCAAACGCGGCACCGACGCAACGGTTCCAATGCCACCTGGATTCGTCAGCGTAAACGAAGCGCCCTGAAGATCGTCGGCCGCGAGTTTGTTATCGCGCGCTTTTGCGACAAGCTCCTGATACTTTGCGTAGAAGGCCGCGAAATCAAGCGCATCGGCATTTTTGATAACCGGCACGACGAGAAAGCGCGAACCATCTTTGCGTTCCGCGTCGACGGCGAGGCCGAGATGAACGCCGGGTTCAACGCGCAGCGGCGCGCCGTTTTCATCACGACGGAAGCTGTGTGTGATGAACGGCATTTCATGTGCGGCACGGACAAGTGCGTACGCAACGATGTGGGTGAAAGAAACTTTCTCGCTGCGGTTCGCATTTTTTATCGCGTTGTTCAGCTCTTTGCGACGCGCGTCCATCACATCGACGGCGAGCGTACGGAAACTGGTCGCGGTCGGAATCGTCAGCGACTGCTCCATGTAGCCGGTGAGCGCTGCAGCCGGTCCCTTGAGCGGCGTAACGTTTGCGCCGGGCGGAACGGGCGGGAGTGGTGGAAGTTTCGCGGCACCGGGAGCGGCAGCCGCAGCGACTGGCTTGGGCTTCGCGTTGGTCGCCTGAGACGTCACGTCGGAGCGGAGGATCAAACCGTTCGGACCCGAGCCGTTGATCGATGCAAGATCGAGTTCGAGCTTGCGAGCGATCCGTCGCGCTTGATGGGAAGCTTGGACCTCGCCGGTGCGAGCGGTGGGAGCAGGGGCGGGAGTGGCCACGGGAGCGGGGGCCTTGGCGGTCTGAGCGGGAGCGACGGTAACCGCGCTGGCGGCTGAGGGGGCGGCATTCGCATCGATCTCGGCCAGCTTCGCACCGACTGCGACGGTGTCGCCCTCCTTCGCGGAAAGCTTCGTCACAATGCCGGCTGCGGGCGCCGGAACCTCGACGTCGACCTTGTCGGTGGTGACTTCTACGATCGTATCGCCTTCATTGACGACGTCGCCGGGCTTCACGCGAAACTCGACGATGGAACCTTCGGTAACCGACTCGCCCATCTCGGGCAGCGTGACGTCCACGAGCTTCGGCGGACCGCTCGGGACGGCTTCGGATGCCGGAGCAGGCGCCTCGGCCTTCGCGACGCCGTTCTTTGCCGCGCCGTTCGTCTTGGCGTTAGCTTTGCTGGTG
The DNA here is from genome assembly GCA_964546935.1 of uncultured bacterium. Taxonomy (GTDB): domain Bacteria; phylum Vulcanimicrobiota; class Vulcanimicrobiia; order Vulcanimicrobiales; family Vulcanimicrobiaceae; genus JALYTY01. The sequence goes on from CAZJLJ010000008.1 coordinate 18,553, forward strand.
TCGATTTCGGCCAGCACCGTGCCGACCGCAACGGCGTCGCCTTCGCCGCCGTAGGTCTGAGTGATGACGCCCGAAGCGGTGGCCGGGACTTCTACGTCCACCTTGTCGGTTGTCACGTCCACCAGAGTGTCGCCCTCGTCGACGAAATCGCCGACTTTCTTGCGCCATTCGACGATGGAGCCTTCGGTGACCGACTCGCCCATCTCGGGCAACGTCACTTTGACCATCGCGTCCGCCACGTTGATTTGTACTCCGTCCTGCAGGGAAAAACTGAAGTCCGAGTGTGCACCCCGGAACCTTAGTTTTGTTTTACGCCTGATATACTAACCCCGCCCGCGAGCGGCAGGATACGACTGGGGACGACTTCCATCGCAATGAGCACACGCGGAGTAGACGGTAGCCCGCCTTTCACCCCAGCACAACCGCTGATGGTGTACCGTCCTTCGCCGCCCGTCCCCGTGCCCGCACCCGTAGCGCGCCCCGTACAAGACTCGCTTGAGAACGACAACTCGTTCACGCGCAAAGGACTGCTGATCGACACCTACGCCTAAACGACGTGCAGCGCAGCCGCGATCGCTAGACTCGACACGACGATCGCGACCCAAAGAATCGCTCCGAGCGCGAGCGGTTTGAATCCCGACGATTTTATCTTTTCCGCATCGGTGCCGAGGCCGACGCCTGCGAGCGCCACAACGATGGCGAAAAGCGCAACTTGTTGTATCGGCCCTTGCAATACACCGGGAATCAAACCGAACGAATTCAGGGTTGCCGCAATCAGAAACCACAGCACGAACCACGGCATCGCCTTCCACGGAATGCCGCGGCCTTCGGCATGCAAGGTTTGGATTCGGCGCCACGCATAGAATAGTACGATGGGCACGATCAGGAGCGTGCGCGTCAGCTTTACGATGACGCCCGTTGTTCCGGCTTCGCGTCCGTACGAAAACGCCGCTGCCACGACCGAAGAGGTGTCGTTGATCGCCGTGCCCGCCCACAATCCAAATGCGCTCTGCGACATCTTCAACGCGTGACCCAGCGCGGGGAATACGAGCACGGCGACGACGTTAAAGAAAAAGACCGTTCCCAACGCAAACGCAACGTCGGCCTGATCCGCTTCGATCACGCTTGAAACGGCTGCAATCGCCGAGCCGCCGCAAATCGCCGTGCCCACGCCGAGAAGTCTGCGCAAATTGCGATCCAATCCAAGAGCGCGGCCCACATAGTACGAAAGCGCAAACGTAATTACGAGCGTTCCGAGCATAACCGGCAGCGAACGTGCGCCCCCGTGCGCGATCTCTTGAATGCTCAAATGCGCGCCCAGCAAAACGATCGACCACTGCAGGAGCGTTTTGCTCGCAAAACGCACGCCGGGTGCAAGCGCGCCCTTAGGCCGGGCGTAGATCGCAATCGCCACGCCGATGAGAATGCTGAACACCGGCGCGCCCACGACAGGCACAAAATGTCCCAGCAGCGTCGCGGCGATCGCAATCGCAACGCACAAAAGAAAACCCAACATCAGCTCTTAGAAATACGCTGCCGGTCTGGGCTCGTGTTGAATCAAACGATTCTTATCGAATTTCGGCCGCTCGTGGTTCAGCACAAATTGCGCGACATCGTAGGCATCGTTTAACGACAACGATTCCGGCGCATTTTGCGGCATGTTGTATCGTACGAATCCCGCCATGCGATCGATATGCGCCATTCCGGCGCCATCGTTGAATGACTTCGGTCCCCACAGCGGAGGAAATGCGGCGCTCCCTGCACCGCTCGCGCCATGACACATCGCGCATTTCTGCGCGTACAACGCCTGGCCGTGATGAACGTCCGGGGATTTCGATGGGACCGGAACTATGAAACGATCGTCCTGCGTCTGCGGCCGGCCGACGGGCACATCGCGCGAAAGATACGCGATGTAGGAAACAAGCGCGACCATTTCTTTGCTCGCGTACGCCGGCGGCGTGCCGTTCATGCTGTAGAGAAAACACTCCGCCAAGCGATCTTGCAGTGTGATCACGCGATGCGCGCGTTTATTCCATTGCGGAAAGCGCCCGTAGAGGCCTACAAAACTGCCGCCCCGTTTCACCGTCCCGGCGTTCACGTGACACGCCCCGCAAGACATGCTCACGGTGATATTCTTCGGAACGTACTTGCTAGTATCGACGATGATGTCGTGGCCCTGCCGAATCGAATCGCCAAGAGCTCCGGTGGGCAGGCTCTTCGGATCGTAGAGATCCGCTTGTGCGCCCGCGGCTGGGCGGGCCGAATCGTCGCCGGGCGTTGAAGCACCGTGTGCGCATGCCGCGAAAAACGTGGCACACGCGATCGCGAGAATGCTAAAACGCAACCGTTGCATACGTATAATTGTACTTCGCCTGCAACACCGCAACAGTCGCAACCATGGAAGGCACGACGATCGCACCAGGAATCAAGTGCGTAAGAATGTCGTTCGCGACCTCAGGCGCAGCCATGCCGGACGGCGCCAGGTTTTGCGAGATCAACTTCCTCGCGATCTCCTCGACCGCGGTGTGGCAGGTAAGAAAAACCACGCCGCGCTTCTGCAGCGTCTCCACTTGGGTGTCTTGATAGTAGCCCTTCGGATCGTCGGGACTGCCTGGATCGGTTGCCTTGGCCTTGAGAAACGCATTGGCCACGAGCGGCGATCCGCCGCCGTCTTTAGCGTTGATGTATTGGCCGATCTTGTACTTATCCCAAACGTAATCCGAAAATGCGTATGCAGAAGACGGCCCGTGTCCGGCGACGACAAGCGTAATCCTATTGGCCGGATAGCCGTAGCCGAATTCTAATCCGTTTAGCGAATTCTTCACGTTATTCAGAAGTTGCGGATTGAACCCGACCGGTTCGAAGACTTGGCGGATTTCGGATGGGCGCGCAACCGCGTTGCGGAACGTCGCTTCATCAAAATCGGCCTTGCGCTCCACAAAATTGGTGCCGCCCGGAACGGATTCGGCGATCGCCGGTGCCGTGCCGGCCGCAATCAGCGTAGCTGAGGCCGCGAGAAAACCGTTGCGATTCACGTTCTACTCCTTCGTTTGGCAACGTCAGTAATTCGACCCATACCCCCGTGTGATGCTCTTAGCACGTTGGAAATCGTAAAAATTTCTCCGTCGCCGCTGCAGGCCTCGCGAAGGGAAGTTCGCCAAGGTAGGGGTGCGGAGGAAGAATCGTGGGTGCTCCGATCGATCCAACGAAGTCCACCAGTCTTGAAATGAGCCGGCGCGTTTTCGCAGGCATGTCACTTGGTGCGGCTTTCACGGGTAGCGCCACGGCGGCACTCGCACAAGCGCAGGCCGCGTTTGGCCGTCCGCATCCGCCGATAGTGGCGGAAGACGATCCGGCGATTGTCGTAGAGCGAGTGCAATTGCGCCGCCCCGACGGAACGGTCAATGCATACACGGCGTCTCCCAAGGCCACGCGGTCCAACACGCCGGGCGTCGTGCTTTCGACGCACATTTGGGGTGTCGATGCGCAGATGCGCGACGTGGTGCGCCGGTTTGCAAAGGCCGGCTACTCCACCATCGCTCCCGACCTCTACTCGCGGTGGAATGTGCCCAGTGGTGACGGCGTAACGGACGTCAACGTCTTTAAGCCTTTCGCCGCTCGGCTCCAGCGCAAACAATACGACGGTGACATTCGGGCGGCTTCACTGCATTTGCTCGGGAAAGCACCTCAAGGCAAACGTGGAGTTGTCGGATTTTGCATGGGCGGCCACCTCGCGCTTATTCAAGCAGTAGATAACGGCGACGTGTTTGACACGGTCGCGCCGTTCTACGGAGCGGTCAAAGACATCGATCCCGCCGACATTCACATGCCGGTTTGCGGAAGTTACGGCGAACGGGATACGAGCATTCCCGCCGAAGACGTCCGGACGTGGAGAAACGCGCTCCACGTTCCGAACGACATTCGGATCTACAGCTCCGCGGGGCACGCGTTCTTCGACGACACGCGCAGCTCTTATGTCGCCTCGGCGGCTGATGATGCCTGGAAACGCACACTCTCTTTCTTCAAGGACCACCTCGGGCTACCAACGTGACCATTGTTTTAGATCTCGTGCTGCTCGCCGTCGGAATGATCGCCGGTGGGCTCGTCATCTTTTTTGCGCAACGCGCCCGCGTCGTTCAGCTGGAAGAACGGTTGAACGCAGAACGCGTGCGGGCCGATGATGCGCAAAATCGCCAGCAACATGCTATCGAAGCGCTCCTAGAGCGAGCGAAGAACGATTTGCGTGAAACGACCGCCTCGCGCGCAACCGAACGGGTCGGCGAAATCGTGGCGCCGATCGCGCAAAAGCTCACCGAATTCGATCGTTTGGTTCGCGAGATCGAAAACAAACGCAACGAAGACACCGGCAACCTCAAAGCGCAGATCGAGAATCTGCTTACACGTGCAGATAAGATAGAATCCGCGGCGGTCGCGTTGTCGAATCAGACCTCGACGCTCGTCACGGCACTGAAGAGCCCCTCGACCCGCGGAAAATGGGGAGAAATTCAGCTTCGCAACGTCGTGGAAAAAGCCGGCATGCTTTCCTACTGCGACTTCGCGGAACAGCAAACAATCGCCGTTGAAGGCGGCCGCGCGCGTCCCGATATGACGATCAATCTCCCCGGCGATCGCAAAGTGTTTGTCGACGCGAAGGCTCCGACCGATGCGTTGCAGGCAGCGTTCGAAGCAGTGGACGAGAATGCACGCAAAGAGCTCGTTCGCCGTCATGCTAAAGCACTGCAAGACCATATCGACGCGCTCGCCAAGCGAAGTTACCACACGACCGAAGGTTCCGCGGACTTCGTTATCATGTTCGTGCCCGGCGAAGCGTTCCTCAGTGCGGCGTGTAACGAGAACCCGATGCTTATCGAGTACGCGCTGGACAAAGGCGTTCTCGTGACCGGCCCCCTTGCGCTGATCAGCTTGTTGCGTTCGTTCGCGATGGGCTGGCAGGCCGTGAAACAAGAAGAGAATGCGAAGCGCATCGCGACGCTTGGACGAGAACTCTACGAACGTGCTACTCGCTTTGCGGACCGCCTTGTCAATTTAGGCCGCCACTTGGAACGGTCGGTCGGTGCGTTTAACGACGCAGTGGGAACGTACGAGTCACGGCTGCTTCCCCAAGGACGAAAATTAAAAGATGAAGCCGCACTCGCTTCCGAAGATATGCCCGAAGTGAACGTCATCGATATTGTCCCGCGAGCTATCACGGCCCTCGAAACGGAGCCTCGCGACAAACGTTCGAAACGCATGCCGGCCGCGCCTCAACTGTTTCAAAACGACGAAGCGGGTTAGGTGCCGCAGGTTCGCGGATTCTTTCTGATTGTTTTCCTTGTGCCGGCGCTCTCGTCGTGCTTCACGGGAACGCGGCAGCGCGCGGCGGATTATGAAACTTTGAATCGGCTCACTTTCAAACCGCCGAAGGGTTGGGTTGCGACGAGCGCTCCGCTGGAAATTCGAATGTGGACTGCGGCGGATCGCAAGTCTTCTATCGCAATCTTTCGCAACACGAACGTGCGCGTAGTTGATAAGCCACCGCTGCGCAAGAACGTCCACATAAGCATTTGCGGACATCAGCCTGCCATTTACTACCAGCAAACGAACGCCGCGAACGGCATGCACTCTCACGGCGTTGAAACGATTTACAACGATAACGAGATCACGTCGTTGTACGTGTTTCCCGCGCAAGCGACGCCCGATCCGGCGGCCGAGAAAGCACTCCTTGGCCTTTGTCTGCGTTAGCGCAAACGGGCAGTTTCCACTAGCTCGTTGCCCTCACGCAGCCGAAGCGTATCAGCCTGGGCCGTGTCGCGCACGAACAGTTCGCTTGCGGCTCCCGTGGGCTGCGTAGTCCCGAGCGTGTGCGTCGACGAACCGCGCAATGCATCCACTTCGAAGCGATGATTCCCTTGAACGATGACGTAGAGCCACGAATGGTCGCGTGCGTAAATCACTTTCGCGGGCGGAGCGTTCGCGGCTGTCCCGGTAAACTGCGCGTGGTTGAAGTGGCTGTTGATCATCGCGACCGACGCAACATCGTGCATGCGATTGACTTGCTCGCGTTCGACCAATAACGGAATCGACGGCAGCAAGCCGAGGACGAAAGCGGCCGCGACCGCGAGCCATGGAACGAAGGAAACGCGCGAGCGTTCACGAGTGAAGCGAATGGAACGGTCGAGCGTGAATGGCGTGGCCACCGGCCGCGTTCCTTGCTCGAGTTGCAGCACGGTTTCCTCGGCTTCGCCGACGAGCCGCCGGCATTCGCCGCACGTCGCCAAGTGTTCGTCGATCTGCTCGCGCTCTTGCGGCGAAAGCAATCCCACCGCGTAGAGCTCGGCGGATTCGCCGACGTGAAAGTCACGCATCGGCGGCCTCCTCGTTCTTCAAGGTTTTGCGCAGCGCGCGTAGAGCAGCCGACAGATGGCTCTTGACGGTTCCCAACGGTTTTCCCATTGCGGCCGCAGTTTCGACGAGCGTCATCGAACGAAAGTACGCGTACTCGATCGTCTGCTTCTGCAGCGGTGTGAGTTCGTTAACCGCGCACGCGATGCGCCGGCTCTCGATGGGATCGCTTTCCTCAATGTACTCCTCTTCCGGAATCATCTTTCGCTGCAATTCGTTTTGACGCGTCGCGTCTCGTAATCTGGTGAGAGCATCGTTGCGCACGCACACCACGAGAAACGCTTCGAGCGATCCGCGGTCGGGCGTATAGGCGCTTCCGCGTTGCCATAGCCGCATCAGGACCTCTTGCACGCAGTCTTGCGCCCACGGGTGGCTACGCAAGATTCTAAGCGCGGTAGCATAGAGGCGCTCGCCGAAACGGGCATAGGCCGTTTCGTACGCACTGGCTTCGCGTCGCGCAAACGCGCGCTCGAGCGCCTCGTCGCGCACGCTAGCCGAGCGGTTTGTCCTCGATCCGAGCGTCGCCAACGTCAAGTTGCACCGTCCGATACCCAATAGCGCGCAGCAGATCGTCATGGGGAAGTGTCACCGGACCTGGTTTCGGCGCCGTCCCCGGCTTTGGCTGCGGATAAGCCGTCGACGCCGCGCTCGCGAAGTTGATGTGGCCTTCGGAATGCGTGACGATCTGGTGGATATGTCCGTTTAGGACCGTTACTTTATCAAACTTCTGCAGCAGTGCCAGCGCCTTCGTGCCGTCTTCGGTCGTCCAGCCCCACTGGGTGAAGAGCGCGTAGAGCGGCACGTGCGTGAAAACAACGACCGGCGTCGTTTTGGAAACGCCGTCGAGATCCTTACGCAGCCAATCGAGCTGATCGTTCCCCAATAAGCCCAGCTTCTCGAAGTTGAACACGTTCAGGAGCGTTACGTAGTGGATGCCGCCGGCATTCCAAGAGGACCATCCGCCCGGAGTGGATTGCGGGATTTTGAAGTTTGAAAGGTACGTTTTAAAATCGTTTCCCACCACGTCATGTTCGCCCGGCAATGCAATTAACGGCGCCTTGAGTTGGCTCAAAATGGTTTTGGCGTCGTCGAATTGCTTCGGCGTCGATAGATGCGTGATATCGCCGGTGTGTACGACGAATTTCGGTTGGACCGGCATCGCATTGATGCGGTCGACGGCCATCTTAAGCGTCGCAGCGACGTCGCTGTTCGCAGCTTGGTGGAAGCCGATGTGACTGTCCGAGATTTGAACGAACTCGATAGTATCGTTCATTTCGGCGCCGACGGCTGTTCCCATCAATAGCCCCGACGCGGAAGCCGCATAGGCAATACCGGCCCCGGTCCAAGCGACGTGCTGTAGGAAATCGGTACGTTTCATCGCGTTGATCCTTTCACGACGACGGTGCCCTTCATGAACGGATGCAACTCGCAGAAATAACGGTACGTCCCGGCCTTTTTGAACGTATATTGCCAACGGCCGTTCGTATCGAGACCTTTTGAATCGAACCAGTTATTGGTTGAAGTTACCGTATGGGCGTCATCGTCGTCGTTCACGAACAACACGGTCTCGCCGGAATGAACGGTGATCGATGCCGGGTTGTAGGCGTCGTCTTTGATGTGCACTGTTGCCACCGGCTGCGAAGCCGGCGACGGCGCCGGAATGCCCGCGAGAAGCATTGCGGATAAGAGCATGAGCGTCTTCATGCCTTATCTATGCGTAGCTATGGGTTTCGGTTCGGTCTTAGGGCGTGACGGTTCGCTCCCGGGTGGAACTCACCGTGAAAATGTGGCCGTCGGCATACTCCGCGCGCACGACCACGAAGCCGGCGAGGCGCGCTTGAAGATACGGCAGCGCCGGCGAAGTGAGCTGCTCCTGCACGCAATTGTCCGTGCGCGGATCCGTCTCGCTCTGCAGCTCACTCAGGGTTCCATATCCTTGGATGGTAGCGTTCTGCGGAAATTGGCCGCGACGGTCCAGCATCAGATCGCCAAGCCGCTGTCCATCGGCGCTGAAGAATAAGAAATCCACCATCACTCGGGTGGCCGGTGAGCGCGCGAGGTTCTTGAACGTGACGCAGGCGACCGCGCCGGTGCCGTCGCCGCTAACCGCCACGAAACTCCCGAGGATTTCCGTGTTGCCCTGAAGCTCGCGGCTGTATGCACCGCGCGCAATAGGTAAAGCTCGCCAGGCGTTCGGCGGTGCCGACGGAGCGGGCGAGAGCAGACGATACATGTGACCGATCTGGTCGTCCGTCGCGCCTCTTGCGTAAAGTTCCGATCGTCCCTTGCCTTGCAGCCACGCCAAAACGGCTCGTTTGTCGAGCTTGGGCAGCGCGAGAATATCTTCTTCGGTTTGATCGGGCTGCGAGGGCGGCGAAACCGGCGGGTAAAGCGGATCGCTATTGGCCCACCGGAAGAGTTTGCGAAACTCGTTGTCCGAGAGCGTCCGCATTTCGTTCAGGACGCTTACGAGAGCCGCGTCCGGAGTTGCGACGGCGGCGGCGTGCGTGGGCAGGGTGAAGAATGCGCTCGCTGCCAGCGCAAAGGCGCTGATTGCGAGCGCAATCCGTTTCACTGCTTCTGCTTATCTTTCCAGGCTTTCAATGCGGAGAGCGTGTTTTCGACGTGCTTGTCCGGTTCGAGATCCGTATAGCTGTAGATAATCGTCCCATCGGGTGCGATTACATACGAAGTGCGATTCGCATACTGCGGAGCTTTGGCCAACACGGCGTCGTACGCTTTTTCAACCGTTTGATCGGTATCCGCGGCCACTGCAAATTTGCTACGGCACTCGCTCACAGAGAATTTCTGAAGTTTATCGATCGGATCGTGCGAAACACCGATGACCGTAGCGCCGAGCGCCTTGTACTGGTCGATTGCGTCGGCAAATTCATGCGCTTCGACGGTGCAGCCGGAAGTAAATGCAGCCGGGTAAAAATACAAAACCACGGGACCTTTCTTCAGTGCATCTACTAGTGAGAAACTGAAGACCTTGCCGCCCTGTGACGCTTGAAGTGTGAAATCCGGAGCTTTCGCGCCGTTCTCTAACGCCGCAACGGCCGGGGCAACGGCAAGAGCAGCAAGAGCAAGCGCACCGAGAATACGACGAACCATGGGCTCTCCTTACAAAGCAAGCGATTTGACTATAACATAGAGAACACGCGGCTATGATAAAACGGTGCGCTGAGTTCGACGGCGAGATCGATCTCGCAACGCTTCGGAGACGAACTAGCGAAAAATGGCTGCATTACCCGGCGGACGTTCTGCCGCTATTCGTTGCCGAAACCGACTTTCCAACCCCGCCGGCGATTGCCCGCGCACTTCGCGAAGCGATTGAACTCGGGGATCTCGGCTACGCCCATCCACGCAACGCTCTCGGCCAAGCCTACTCCACCTTCTCGCGGGAGTACTACGGTCACGAACCCGATCCAAACGGAATCCTTGCCGTTCCGGAAGTCATGGTTGGCGCGGCGGAGATCTTACGCGCGATAACCGGCCCGAACGATTCGATTGTAATCAATCCGCCGGTCTACCCGCCGTTTTTCTCGACCATCGCCGAGGTGAAGCGTCCCATCGTTGAAGTTCCGCTGTTGCGCAGCGACCGCGGCGAATATTCCATGAATTTCATCGCGATTGAAAAAGCTTTCGAAGCGGGGGCGCGCGTCTTTCTTTATTGCAACCCGCACAATCCCGTTGGCCGCGTCGCATCGCGTGAGGAAGTGATGCGCGTCGCCGAGTTGGCTGCACGCTACGATGTCGCCGTTCTTGCAGATGAAATCCATGCACCGCTGGTGTTGTCCGGCGCAGTTCATACACCGTTCGAAAGCGCCGTTGCCGAAACGGGCGTTAAGGCCATCACGCTAACATCTGCGTCGAAAGGCTGGAATATCGCGGGTTTGAAGTGCGCGCTCGCGGTAACGTCATCGGATTGGGGACGCTCGGTTTTCAAACGGCTGCCAAGCGTCATTACGGAACGCGCCGGGATTCTTGGCATGATCGCTACGATTGCAGCATTCGCGCAGGACGTTCCGTTTCTCGAACGCGTGAAGAAACATCTCGACGCGCAACGCCACACGCTTCGCGCGCTGCTCGATGATTGCGGGCTGCAAAAAATCGGCTACACGCCGCCGCCGGCAAGTTTTCTCGCGTGGCTCGACTGTCGCGAGTTAAATCTCGGCCCGAATCCATCAGGCGCCTTCCTCAAACGCGGCAAAGTCGCATTCGTTCCCGGACTCGCCTTCGGCGCCCAAGGCGCCGGCTTCGTCCGCCTCAACTTCGCAACTTCTACCGAAATCCTCGAAGAAGCAGTTCGCCGGATGAGTTCGGTGTTGGAATAAACGCTTGCCATTTCCCAACAACGAGGTGCGTTAACCTCGAGCACGCTGAATGGAGTTGTAACGAACCTTGGGGTGCGCGATCCTGGATTGGATGCGCCCCGGAGTTCGTTACAACCCCATGAGGCGCGCGATAACCAACCGCTGCACCTCGTTAGTCCCCTCTCCGATTTCGTTGATCTTTTGATCGCGGTACATACGAGAGACGGGGTACTCGTCCATGAAGCCGTAGCCGCCGTGAATCTGAACTGCTTCGTTGACGACGCGGCGTGAAACTTCGGCTGCGTAGAGTTTCGCAAGTGAGGCCGTTTGCACGTAGTCCCGGCCGTTGTCTTTCTCCCACGCGGCGCGAAGAATCATCAGTTTTGCGTGCTCGATTTCGCATAGCATGTCGACGAGCTTGAATTGAATCGCCTGGAATTTGCTGATCGTCGATCCAAATGCCGTGCGGTCTTTCGAATACTGCAGCGCTTCGTCGTACGCGCCCATCGCAAGCCCGACCGAAAGTGCCGCTACCGAGATGCGCCCGCCGTCGAGAATCGTAAGGAACTGCTTGTAGCCCTCGCCTCGTGGTCCAAGCAAGTTCTCTTCCGGTACGGTCGCGTCGTTGAAGCTTAGCTCGCGCGTATCCGAGGCGCGCCAGCCCATCTTCTTGTACTTCTTGCTACGCGAGAAACCAGGCGTTTGCTGGTCGACAATGATGTTCGAGATCTCCGGCCGTCCGTCCGGACGCGTGCCCGTTGCGGCCGTAATCGTCGTCCCGCCGCTCATGTCCGTGCCGGAGTTGGTGATAAAAGCTTTCGTGCCGTTGATTACCCACTGACCGTCCTTGAGCTGGGCCTTCGTTTGGACGTTGCCGGCGTCGCTGCCCGCGTTGGGCTCGGTCAGGCCGAATCCCCACAGCATTTTTCCTTGCGCCAGGGGCACGAGGTACTTTTGCTTTTGGGCTTCCGTGCCGAATAAGAAAAAGGGTGTTGCCCCAAGCGAGACGTGTGCGGCCATCGTTATTGCGGTGGACGCATCGGCACGCGCGATTTCCATGACCGCGAGTGCATAGCTGACCGTGTCGCTGCCGGCACCACCATACTCTTCGGGGAACAGCAGTCCCATGAACCCGAGCTCGGCCATCTTCGTTACGAGTTCATAAGGGAACCGTTCTTCGCGGTCCATTTCCTCGGCACGCGGTTTCACTTCTTGTTGAGCGAACTCGCGCGCAAGGCTTTGAATCGCTTTCTGCTCGTCGGTCAAATCGAAATTCATAGCCCGGAGGTATAGCTCGTGCGCCTAAGAAAAACCCTTTTGCAGCGATGATCTCTCTGCGTGGCGTCTCACTCGTATATCCCAACGGTGTGCGCGCTTTAGAAAATGTAAGCCTGGAGATCGGCAAGGGAGACTTTGTCTTCCTCGTTGGACACTCCGGCACCGGGAAATCCAGCCTCCTCCGCCTCCTCTACCGAGAAACGACCCCGAGTTCGGGCGATATAACGGTCGACGGTATTCGCGTTGACAAATTGAAGCGCGGACGCGTTCCGGCGCTTCGCCGGCACCTTGGTGTAATTTACCAAGACTTCAAGTTGCTCAGCGACAAGACGGTATGGGAGAACGTAGCCTTCGCAATGCAAGTCACAGGCGCGCATACGAAGGACATCATGAAGCAAGTGCCGCGTGCACTCGATTTGGTTGGACTCTCGCACAAAAGCAGGATGTTCCCTGGCGAGCTTTCGGGCGGCGAACAACAGCGCGCCGCAATCGCGCGCGCGCTTGTGAACAATCCGAAGATCCTTTTGTGCGATGAACCGACTGGCAATCTGGATCCGTCGAACACGACGGAGATCATGGAGCTGCTGCTCCGCATCAACTTAAAGGGCACGACTGTAATCGTGGCCACACACAACCAAGCCGTCGTAGATCGTATGCGCCGCCGCGTCGTACGAATGGAAGACGGCAAGATCGTTACGGACGAAGAACGGGGCTATTACTATCTTGGACTGGGGCAAGGTCAAGTTCTTTCTGGGTGAGGTGTTGCGCAACTTCACGCGCAACGCGGGAATGCAAGCGACGGCAATCGGCACCGTCGCAATCACCATCATCCTCCTCGGTGCCTTTCTTTTCATCCGCGCAACGCTTGCGGGACTAGGCAGCGACGTACTAAACCAAATTGAGATCTCGGTCTATATGGACACGAGTGCTTCAACGCAGCAACTGGATGCGGCACGTGCGGCGCTGGTTCACGATCCACGCGTTCTTTCAGTAGAGTACGTTTCGAAGAAGCAAGGTTTGGTGGAACTGCGCGAAAACACGCGCGGCATTATCGACACGTCGCTTCTTACGCAGAATCCGCTCCCGGATAAGCTGCGCGTGCGCGTGAAAGACCCGGTAACCGTTCCGTTCGTCGCGGCGAAGACTCGGAAGTTGAGCGGCGTGGGCAACGTCGTTTACCCGCAACAGATCGTCGAACGCTTGCTGCAGCTTGGCAACGTGCTGCGCCGCATCGGTCTAATCGTTATCGGCGTCTTCTTGTTTGTCGCCGGTATTATCATCTCGAACACGATTCGCTTGACGGTTTTTGCTCGCCGCCGTGAGATCTCCATCATGCAACTCGTCGGCGCGACCAACATGTACATTCGCGCACCGTTCATCTGCGAAGGATTGCTCGACGGTCTTCTTGGCGCGCTCGTCGCCGTGGTTGTGTTGTCCGTTGCACGCTTAGTGCTCTGGCCGAAACTGTTGCTCGCGCTTCCGTGGGTTCAACTCAATACAGCCTCCGTCGGCATGCCGACGCTGATACTGGAGCTCTTTGTCGCGGGCGGCGCAATCGGCGTTGTCGCGTCGTGGATCTCCGTCGGTCGCCATCTACGGACCTAATGACATTTCTGCGCGTCGACGTCGATTTCGATGCGCTCGCAAAGCTCGTCTGCGACGGCATTGTTTATGTCGGAGCCGATGAGCGCGTAATCGCCTGGAGCGATTCCGCTGCGAGCGTAACCGGAATCGGCGCGCTCCAAGCCATCGAAAAAACCTTCACCGCGCTTTTCTCGAAGGTCGAGCCGTCACTTGAATTCGCCGTCGTTCCGCAGCGGCTAAAGCTGTGGACGCTCGATGAGAATCGCCGTTGCTTACACGCAACGGCTCTTTCTGTTGACGACGGGTGGCTGCTTTCGTTTGGACATGCGCAGCGATTCGCGCAAATCGATCAACTTCGGGCGGAGATCGTTGCCGCGGTTTCGCACGAGTTGAAGACGCCCATCGCCACCATCAAAGCGTTCGCAACGACGCTGCGTTCCAATCCGGACGCGACCAGCAAGCACCAGGACGAGTACCTGAAGACGATCGAGCAAGAAGCGGATCGCCTTACCCGCGCAGTCGAAGATCTTTTGATTGCAGGCCGCGTCGACGTTGAGCATCTGCCGGAACGGCGCGAACGATGCGCTTTAGATCGAGTGCTGGACGGCGCGATGGAACGGCTGGATTATTCCACGCGCGCACGGTTGACGCGAAAAACCAATAACGCCACGGTCTTCGCAGATCCGGATTTACTTGGCACGGCGCTCGCGCACGTGATAGAAAACGCGCTGAAGTTCTCTGCCGACGCGTCGGAGGTAGTTGTTGAAGCGAACGCTGATGACAAGCTCACGGTTGTACGAGTCATCGACAATGGCATCGGTATCGCCGAAGAGCATTTGCCTTACGTCTTCGAACGTTTTTACCGAGCCGATGCGCGTCTGACCGCCACTACCGGCGGAAGCGGCCTAGGCCTTTACGTTGCCCGGTCGGTTGTGCGTGCACATGGCGGCTCGATCTCGATCGACAGCAAGCCCGGTGCCGGCTGCACCGTTACGATAACGGTGCCGGTGCGCGCATGAAGCAGGCGAAGGATGAATGCCCCTATCGCGTAGTGGTCGTAGACGACGACCGCAATCTCCGAAAAATTATCTCCACGAACCTCGAACTCGCCGGCTTTGACGTTCAGAGCGCGGCCGATGGCCGCGAGGCGCTCGAAAAGATCGAAGGGATGCTTCCGGACATCGTACTGCTCGATTTGATGATGCCGTACATGGACGGCTACGAAGTCGCGCGCCGCATTCGCGGACATCAAAACCCCAATATTGCGAACGTACCGATTATCATCCTAACGGCAAAGGGCGAGACCGAAGATAAGCTGCGCGGGTTTGAAGCCGGAGCGGACGATTACATGACGAAGCCGTTCGGTCCGCAAGAGTTGCTCGCACGCGTCCGCGCCAAAATCCGGCGCGTCGAAGTCGATTCGTCGCTCTCCCCGCTTACGCGGTTGCCGGGCAATCTTGCAATCGAAATGGAGCTGCGCCGGCGTCTAGACGCGGAAGAGCCGTTCGCGGTGTTGTATCTCGATCTCGATAATTTCAAGGCGTTCAACGACGTCTACGGCTTTACGCACGGCGACGAAGCAATTCAGCTGCTTGCGAGACTTAGCGTCGATGCCGTTCGCCGGCGCGGCACGATCAACGATTTCGTGGGGCACATCGGCGGCGACGATTTCATCATCGTTACGGAAAACGGCCGCGCCGAAGAGATGGCCGGTGAAATCATCGCCGAGTTCGACCGTGAAATTCGCGCGCTCTATTCGCCAAAGGATCTGCGGGCCGGCTACATCGAGACGCGCGACCGCCGGGGCACGTTAAACCGTTTCCCCATCATGACGCTTTCGATTGCCATCGTTTCTAACGATAGCCGTCAGCTCACGAATTACGCGCAAGTCGGCGAAGCTGCGGCCGAGCTGAAGCGCTTCGCGAAGTCGATCTCCGGTTCTGTTTTCGTAAAGGACAAACGCCGCTCATGAAACTGCGCCGCACCGCTGCCGCCGCACTTCTGCTTCTGCTCATGCCGTCGCTGACGCTTGCCGCAAAGGTTCATAAGCCGACGCTGCAGCAACGCATCGAAGCGGAACGCCAGAAGAGTCAGGCTTTGCAAGCGAAGCTGCAGGCGAAGCGTCAGGATTTGAACGTGGCGACCTTGCATGTAAACGATCTGCAGTCGCAGCTTCATCAAACCAACGTCGCGATCGCGCAGGTCAACTCGCATCTCTCCGACCTTACGGCGCAAACGCGTTCCACGCAACGCAAGCTCGATTGGAACACCATCCAGCTGAATGCAGCGAAGCACAGCCTCGAATTGCACGACTCGCTGCTGAAAAAGCGACTGATAGACATTTACGAAAACGGCGACATGGGATATGCGGCCGTGCTTCTTTCGGCGCGATCCTTTACCGAGTTCGTAGAGCGATGGGAAGACCTTAGGCTCCTGATTGCAACCAACGAGAAAGCCGTGCGCGCACGCAAGGATGCGGAAGCAAAAGTTGCTTCGGTGCAAAACGCGCTGGAAAGCACGCAGCTGGAACTCGATCGCGAACAACAAGAACAGCAGCAGGCGCGCAATCAACTCGACGGCCTCGCGCAAGAACGCGCGAATCTCGTGTCAATTGCAGACACCCAGCGCCGCCAGGTCGCAACCGAAGTTGCCGAAATCGAAAATCTTTCAGCTGCGGAAGAAGCGCAACTCGAAGCGTTGATTCAAGAGCGCCAGCGCGAGCTGGAGGCAGAACGTGAAGCCGCTCGCCGCGCCGCGGGAATCGCCGGCAAGCCCATGCCAAGCGAGGCAGGCCCCGGCGGCTTTGCTTGGCCGGTTTCGGGAACGATCACGTCGCCGTACGGCTGGCGCTCCAATCCATTCGGCGGCTCGCCCGACTTCCACCCAGGCTTAGATATAGCGGCGCCGATGGGAACCACCGTCACAGCCGCCGCGACGGGAACCGTTATCCTCGCGCAGTGGTACGGTGGTTACGGTAACTTCGTCATGATCGACCACGGTGGAAACGTGTCCAGCGGTTACGGGCACCTCTCCGCGATTTACGTATCGGTGGGACAGCAAGTTCAACGCGGGCAGGCTATTGGCGCCGTAGGGAGTACCGGACATTCCACGGGACCCCACGTCCACTTCGAAATCCGCGTCAACGGCAAGCCTGTTGACCCGACTCCCCGGTTACATTAAGAAATAGCAAGTATCTTCCCGAGGGTAGAAACTTCGGAGATACGTGCACCGGTACAGAGGATCAATGACCGCAACATTCCGCGCGCTGCTAGCAGCGCTTATCGTCGTCGTCGTCGCGAGCGCCGGCGCGCTTTACATTGGCTATCGCAACGGCGTGCAAAGCGTCCGTGCCCACGAGCTTGCCTTCAACGTCGCCACTACCGGCGACGTTCGTTCGCTATTCGACGGCTCGCAGGGCCAAGCGCAGCTGCTTGGCGTGGCGCTGCAAAAGCTCGAATCGAACTATTATAAGCCGGTGGATCCGCAAGACACGTTTCGTGGCGAGCAAAAGGCGCTAACGCAGTATCTGCATTCGAAGAAGATTTCGAACGCGTCGATTCCGAACGCGACGGCCACAGGGAACGTGCAAGAAGACGGCACCCGTCTTGCCGGCGTGCTTTCTTACGCCGAGACGCATTATGGCCCGAAGCTGGGGCCGAGCAGCGGCACGGATCTTACCGAAACGGCGCTGCGCGGCGTGATGGAGTCGGTCAACGATCCCTATACCGTTTATCTCTCGCCGCGTGAAATGCAAGGGCTTTCCGAATCGCTCTCCGGCGGCAATTTTGGCGGCATCGGCGTTTATATTTATCAGCTGAAGACCGGCGAGATCGTTCTGCAGCCGATCGAGGGACTGCCCGCTTCGCGCGCCGGAATGAAGCCGGGTGAAGTGGTGGACAGCGTCGATGGTAAGGCGCTCAAGGGCGTCCCCATCGATTCAGTCGAGCGCATGATTCGCGGCGAAGCCGGATCGGCGGTCACGATGACGACGCACATGTACAAGAAGTCCAACGAGCACCACTACTCGATCGTGCGCGAGATCATCCACGTACCAACCGTGCGCGCTAAGATCGAGAACGGCTACGATTACATTCGCCTCTCGGACTTCGGTGAGACGTCGGCAACTGAGATGCACAAAGCCTTGCTCGACGGCAAAGCAAAGGGTGCGAAGGGCTTCATTCTCGACCTGCGAGACAACGGCGGCGGCCTCGTCGACGCCGCGGTGAAGATTTCGAGCTACTTCATCCCGCAGGGCGTGATCGTTTCGACCATCGATCGCAACGGCAACAAGGAATCGCAGGAAGCCAACGGCGATGCGATCGGTGGCTTGCAACCGCTCGTTATCCTGGTGAACAAGTACACGGCAAGCGCCTCTGAGATTACCTCAGGCGCCCTTCAGGATTATCATTTAGCTAAATTGGTAGGAACCAAAACCTTCGGTAAAGGTGTTGTGCAAAGCATCTACCCAATGCCCGACGACGGCGCGTTGAAGATCACGACCGCGAAGTACGTAACTCCGCTCGGCCGCGATATCCAACACAAGGGCATCACGCCCGATGTCGTTGTCGATCAAAGTGTGGATCCCGCGTTGATCGATACCCCCGCCGATAAACAGCTTGCCGCTGCGAAGGCACAACTCAACAAACTTCTTCGTTAACAAGGCACATGAAAAAAGCCCAATCGCTTGCCCTCGCGGCGCTTTTCGCCGTGACGCTGACGCAGATACCAACGGCGACGCCGGCCGCATCGGCCGATACGCTTCCGGCACTAGAAGCCAGCGAAATACAAACGAGCTATCAAAACTTAACGACGGAATTCTATAAGAGGGTCGATCCCCAGACGGTCCTGGATTCCGTGCACGACGAGCTTGCGGCCACGCTGAAGAAAGCCGGCGTAAGTCGACCGTTAGCCGCGTTGCACGCGAGCGACGCTCCGGCTTCGAACGTCCGGACGATCGATAATGCGGTGACGACGGCTGAGCGCGCCGCCGGTCCGAAGCTCACAACACGTGAACTGAGCTATGCAGCGATCGCGGGCATCATGGATTCGGTACACGACCGTTACACGGTCTTCCTGAGTCCGAAAGATTTCGCCGACTTGAATCAGGGCTTGGACGGCTCGGATTTCGGCGGTACCGGCATCGTGATTCAAGTCGATGACGCCACGAAGTTCATCGACGTAAGCAACGTCGTACCGGACGGCCCTGCGGACAAAGCGGGCATTCAGCAAGACGATGTGATCACTGCGATCGACGGCATCACGACGAAGAACATGCCGATGGATAAGGCGAGCGCGCATCTGCGCGGCAAAGAAGGCACGAACGTTTCGATCGCCGTTCAACGAGACGGAAAGGCGCTTCCGCCCATCACGATTACTCGTGCGAAAATCCATCAATTGAGCGTCTTCGAAAAGATGCTTCCGAACAAAATCGGCTATGTCGCGCTCACCGTTTTCGGACGTGACACCGGTAACGAATTGGCTACCGCGCTCGATCGCCTGCAAAAACAAGGCGCACGCGCGATTATCATGGATTTGCGTGAGAACGGCGGCGGCTATCTCGATGCCGCGGTCGCGGTAAGCTCGAAGTTCATCTCGTCCGGACCGATCGTTTCGATCGAATCGCGCGGCTCGAACATTACGACCCGTGAAGCCGACGACACTGCCATTTCGCCGGTGCCGCTTGCGGTTCTCGTGAACGGCCACACTGCTTCGGCATCGGAGATTACCGCGGGCGCGATTCAAGACACCGGCGTCGGCACGATCATCGGTGAGAAGACGTTCGGCAAAGGCGTCGTGCAGTCGATCTTCCCGCTTCCGGATAAATCGGCGGTGAAGATTACGACGGCACGTTATCTGACGCCGCATAACCGGGATATCAACCATCTCGGCATCGCCCCCGACATCGCGATTTCCGAGAACAAGGGTGCGCGCTTCGGCGATCCCTCGAAGGATGTGCAATTGAAACGCGCCGTCGATTACATCGACGATCGCGTCGCACACCTCGACAGCTCGAACGCGAGTAACACGCCGTAGAGCGGGAAGAGCATATCAACAAAAGGGCCGCAAAATCGCGGCCCTTTTTTTAATCGAACAACGCGCTCTCGATCTGAGAAAAAGACGAGAACGTATCGTGCGGGACTGCACGTTCCGTTAGATATTTTTCGAGCGTCCGGCCGGCTTTCGCAAAACGCCGGTCTGCGGTAAGCGCCGCTTCATAATCGGAGGGCCCATCGCCGACGTAAACCGTCTGCGAACCGCGTTCCTTAGCAGCGCGGACATCGGCGGCTTTGTTATGTCCGTTATCCGACTCGTCGCGAAAGATGAAGCGCCAGCCGTGCGGCGACGCATCGATACCGTTGGCGAGGATTGGGACGCGTTCTAACCCGTTGCGGACGAATGCCCGCTCGATCAATGGCTGCACACCGGAAGAAAGTACCGTAAGGGCAGCACCTTCGCGTTCGCAGCGTTCGACGAAGCGCGCAAATGTTGGATCGAACGCGGTACCGTCACGGAGCAGCGCGTCTGCTTCATCTAGCGTCGCATGAACGCCCGCAGCTTGCGCGGCAAGAACTTCACGCAGCGTCATTGCGCCCGCGTGAAGTTTCTCTTCGAGTTCTTCCCACCGATGCGCGCCGACGTAGGCGCGCACCAGTACGTCAAACGTGTCCAGATCCGTGATCGTCCCGTCGTAATCGACGAAGACCTCGAGCATTATTTCTTTTTGCGCGTGGCCGTTGTCGTCGATTTCTTGCGGGTCGACGTCTTCTTTACCGTAGGCTCGGCAACAGTCGCCGGTTCTTTCTTCGCACGTGTCGTGCGCTTCGGTTTGGTTTCCGCCGCAACGGCGTCTACCGTTTTGGCGGCTTGCTTGCGCGTGCGCTTCGGCTTTGCTTCGGGTTCCGGAGCAGCAGCAACCGCGTCGGCGGCTTTCTTACGCGTACGCTTCGGTTTTTCGGCCGGTGCCTGAGGTTCGGCCGCGGGTAGTGCCGCGATGCGCTGCGACGGAAGTTCTCCGCCGAACCCAGCCGCGCTGCGGCGGCGACGCGCCGGCTTCGTTGGACGCGGCTCTTCCTCGCGCACGGTTAGGTGCGGCGGCGGAGCCTCCACGGCGGGCGGATGCGCGCGGTGAAGCGGCGCAATCGCACGCGACGGTTCGCGCGGTGCGGTTTTTCCGGTTGGATGGGCTGCCCCATCGGCTCCGACACGGAACACGTGCCGGTCCGGTACGGGCGGCGTCTGCGGAAGCGAACCGGTGAGCGGCTCGACACCCGGCGCGGGTTGGCCGTTCGCTGCGAAGGGTTGTTCCCCACCGGCACCGCCGCGTCCGCGACGGCGACGGCGACGACGCCGGCGGCGATGCCCGCCTTCGCCTTCTTGGTCTCCAGGTCCGAAATGACGCTCGGCGGGATGACCCTGGGCGGCAGCCGCGGGAGCCTCTAACTCTTCGTCTTCCTCTTCTTCGTACTCGGCGCTCTGCGCAACAGCACTTTGCGCCGGGATCCCGACCTGTGCTGCAGCCTCGAACGCGCCCCCGCGTCCACGGCCACGGCCGCGACGGCGGCGACGGCGTTTGCTGCGGCCGTCTCGTGCTTCGTTTTCGTTGATTACGATCGCGTCTTCGAGCTGTTCGGCTTTCACCTCGGCGACGACCGCAGGGTCCTGCGCTTCCTCTTCTTCGGTTATCGTCGTGATGCCGATCGGCGGACGCGCTTGTTGTTGCGATGCCGCTTCTTCCGCGAGTTCGCGCAGTTGTTGCGCCTCTTCGGTCGCGGTCAGCTCGCCCTTGCCCTTGCCGCGACGACGCTTTTTCTTCGCGGCGGAAACGGTAGCCGAAACGAGTTCAGCCAGCACGTGGTCTTCTTCGTCGTCGACATCCAAAATGCGAATGCGTGCCGAATTGCCCGCGTTGTTTGCGGCGTTCTCGACTTCGACCAAGTGTCCACCGACGACCGCCGCAGCCGAGGTTGCGTTTGGCAGACGTCCGGGAAGCAGTTCGACTTCGTGTTCGTCTCCCACGCGGATTGCGTGGGTCGAATCGTGCTTGAATTCCGAAAGCGGCTCGATGCGGGTGCGCTCCGGATGCAACATCGGATCGACTCGCACGTGAATATCGGTTCCGAGATTGCGAGCGAGTTCTTCGCACTCGTCCTCGTACCAGAACTCCATTTGCGCGCCGACTGTCGGAGCGACTTTCACTACGAGCGGCTGATGATCGTGCGCATGACCGTTACGCGAGAATTCATCGCGAACGTTGCGGAACGTCTCGATAGCGACGGTTTGCGAAGACATCACGGTGCCCATACCGCTGCACGTCGGACACGTTCCACGCAGTTGGGCGCCGAGGTCTTTGCCGACGCGCTTGCGCGTGAATTCGAGCAAACCAAGATTCGAGAACGATTGAATCGTGGCACGCGTACGATCGCGGCGTAGGCCTTCTTCAAGCGCCTTGATGACTTTGCTACGCGAGCTCTCCGACGCCATGTCGATAAAGTCCACGACGATGATGCCGCCGATGTCCCGCAGCCGTACTTGTCGCGCAATCTCCGCCGCGGCTTCGAGGTTCGTCTTTAAAATTGTATCTTCGAGATTACGTCCGCCCGTGAACTTGCCGGAGTTAACGTCGATAACCGTTAACGCTTCCGTCGATTCGATAACGACCGATCCACCCGAGGGCAGATTCACTTTCGGCTTCATGAGTTTGCTCAACTCATCGGTGATTTTATAATCTTCGAAAAGATTGCGGCCGGAATTGTAATATTCGACCCGGTCTAAATATTGCGGGCCTAGCAGTTGGAGAAACTCGCGGACTTTGCGGTACTCTTCCTCGTTGTCGATGAGCACCTTATCTACGTCGGCCGTTACAAAATCGCGTGCGGCCTTGTAGACGAGATTCATGTCGCGATGCAATAGGGACGGTGATGGTGCACGCTTGAACGTTTCCAGAATTCCGTGCCACATGCGAATAAGCACGCCCAGGTCGGCGATAAGCTCAGCTTCGCTAACACCTGCGGCAGCCGTTCGAACGACGGTTGCCATGCCCTCGGGACGAATCCGCTTCATCACCGCCTTGAGGCGATTGCGTTCTTCCGCCGACTCGATCTTCCGCGATACACCGGAGTACTTGCCGGTCGGCATCAGAATCAGATAACGCCCGGGCAGCGAAATGTTCGTTGAAATACGCGCGCCCTTTAAGCCGCGCGGTTCTTTCACGATCTGCACCAGGACGTCGTCGCCCTTTTTCACCTTCTCGCTGATGGTGAAGCCGGAGTGTCCGTGCGTTACTTCGACGTCGCCGATGTTGAGCGGCTGCTTATTGATATCGTCAACGTACAAGAACGCGTTGCGCCCGAGACCGATATCAACGAACGCTGCACCCATGCCGGGTAAAACGTTCTGAACTTTTCCTTTGTAAATCGAGCCGATAACTTTTTCTTCGCGCTCGATGTAGAGCTCGGCAAGCTCGCCGTTCTCCATAATGGCGACCCGGTTTTCCCACGGATCGCTCGAGATTAAAATCTCGCTCGACAAATTGTCCTCAAACCTCTAAGGGGCGCCTCGCGGGCACCAGCCTCTAACTATTGCGGCGACGACCCAGCGGTAATCGGGATCGCTGCAGCCGCTAAAAACTTTTATAAGCGCTCCCAGCTTCACGGAGCAGCCGTTACGGACCTTTTTACCGAAACCAGGCAAAAGGTCTCTCGACCGAGTGCCGCCAGAACGTCATACTGGTTGCTAACCAACCCTGGGGAGGGCTTCCTGATCGCAGGTCCGGCTCAATCGCCAAACCGCCGGCTCTACTATCGCCAGCCAATGTATCTGCGGATTAACCTGCGGATTACCGGCGTTCGCGTCGCTGTCCCGGCCACGCTGATAGACATCTCCGGAGGCGGCTGCCAGATTCACGCCCGCACTATGGTGAAGCCCCGCGCCGGAATCGAATTCGAGTTGCCGAGAGCGGGCGACTCTAACCTGCGGATCGCCGGCGTCGTCAAAAAAGTGACCTACGCCCCGGAAGACCGGACCTTTCGCTACGCCGTTCAATTCGAGACGCTCGAAACGCCGGTCCGAGACGAGCTGCTGCGGTTCATCATCGAAGAGCAGCGCCGGTCTATCAGCGGCACAAAAGCGCAAAGCGACCTTGCGCTTGCGCCCGTAAAGAAATTGTCAACGCGCCTTCGCGAACTGCGGATGGCCTATCGCGTAGAAATCAACGTGCCGGTAAAGTACTCGATCGGTGACTCGACCAGCATCCAACATGGGACGGCAATCGACTTGAGCACCGGCGGCCTACGTCTTATTCTCGATCAAGTGCTGCGGCAAGAGTGGCTGGTGACGTTACGCTTCACACTACCGAACGAAACGTTAAAAGCGCTGGCGCAATCGCGCGGCAATTCCGCGCAGGCGATGCGTCCGTTCAGCGAATTGAAGTTGTTGGCGCGCCCGCTTCCCGGTGTGAAACAGTTGCGCGGACGTTACGTGCAAAGCTTGGCATTCATTAATCCCGAAGCAGCGCATACCGATGAGATCAGCCGCTTCGTTCAAGCTACACGACTGACCGCAATTCGCCGCTAACGTAAGGCTTTCGCCCTAATACGCGAGCCCTAGGTCTTGAATAAAACGGTTGCTCGTTAAAGCGGTTGCTCGTTGTTCGGCGCGCGAACCGTTGTTATATTGACTTCACCTCTCCCGTTTCGTTTTAGCTTTACGAGGTGAGAAGTATGAAGTTCGTGAGTATCCGCGCACTTTTTTCGTGTGCGGCTAGCGCTATTTCCGCAGCGCTCTTATTTACCGCATGTTCAGGAGGCGGAGGTAATAGCAACAACGGTGGTGTTGTGCCATCGGCAGTGCAAAATCCGGGCGCTGCAACCGATGCAGTAACGGCCGTTCATGAACCCGGTGTTGCAAATTTAAGCATTTCTGCCGCGGATCGCGCGGCCGCGCTCAGCGCCACCCACTTTGTTTATCATCTGAATCGCATTTACTCTTCGAAAACACCCGTTGCAGTCACGGGCGCGCCGAGTACCTCATCGGTCTTTCCATCCGACCTAATATTCCACGGCGGCCCCACCTTAGCACACGTTCGCTCTCACGATGTGTATCTCAATTGCCCCTCAACGTGCTGGGGAGATCCGCAACAATTCATCGACAACCTCAATAACAGCACGTTCATTCACGTTACGGACCAGTACGTAAAGTCTACGGCCAATGGACGTTACACCACGGGCGCCAACGTTGCCATCAGCCATCAGTACTTCCTAAATATCGACAACGTCGTCCCGCCAACCGATCTTCTGGCTTTCATG
Source organism: uncultured bacterium (assembly GCA_964546935.1). GTDB lineage: Bacteria > Vulcanimicrobiota > Vulcanimicrobiia > Vulcanimicrobiales > Vulcanimicrobiaceae > JALYTY01. Next base: position 43,436 of record CAZJLJ010000008.1, read on the forward strand.
CACACCGCAGCTCACGCGTTCGGCGGAGGCTACGGGAACATCTATCATATCTTCTTGCCAAAAGGATACGATACGTGCTTTGACAATCCGTTCGGAGGACCGGGCTCGGGGAACGTCTGCTATTCGCCCGACGTTCCATCCACGTTCATCTTCTGTGCATATCACGGAAGCGTTACGTTTAGCGACTCGGTGGGTCACGTAATCTTCAGTGTCGAGCCTTATCAGAATGTGCCGGGATGCCGCACGACCGACACGCTGAAGCCCATTGGTCCACAACCACCGCCCAACGGACAACTGAAGGATTCGACCGATTCGGTTCTTTCGCACGAATACTTTGAATCGATTACCGATCCGGATCTCAACGCATGGTTCGTCGATGCGACCGGTCAAGAGATCGGCGACATTTGCCGCGCGTTCCCGTACACGATCATCTCGCTTCAGGGACACAACTACGAAATACAGCGTGAGTACTCAAATAGAGTCCACGCTTGCGTAAATTGAAGATTGGCCTTGATGACGGGCAGGGGCCGGCGTAACGCGCCGGCCTTTTCTTTTGTTCTTGGCCTCTTTTAGTACGCCGGCGGCGAATAGACGTTGTAAGTGAGTGCCGTTTTGGTCGACTCGTTGCGAAAGCGGTGCGGAACGTTGCGTGGAACTACGACGCATTCGCCAGCCTGCATAGGAAATTTGCGATCGCCGATCTCGGCCATAACCTCGCCTTCCACTACGAATAAAACCTGTTCGCTTTGAGCGTGTTCGTTTCCAAGTGGTCCACTTGCCGCACCGGGTTCCAGCCGCATCACTGCCGTTTGCAGCAGCTCCGCAGTTTGCAGAACCGAAAACGACGCCCTCACCTCATACACGTTGCATGCAGCCGTTACATCTTTCGTTCGCATGTTAGCGTTTATTCCCCGATGCGGCGGCTTCCATGACGAAGGCGAACGGCCACGGATAGGCCCATGAAGCGCGTTTGTAGAGTTCCACGTTCTTTCGCCGTCCGCCGATATCAATCGCAGCGCGAAGTAACGAAGGAATAGCGAGCAGCGGCTCGGCATCGGGCAACTCGAACTGCCATAACCCGTGGAGCTCCAATTGCTCCAACCGCAGTAACGAAACGGCTTCGAGACTTGAAACGGTCAAGTGCTCAAGCGAGAGCGTCCGCAATGACGAAGGCAACGCATCGAGAGACGGTGCGGCATCGAGATATGCCAGACGCAAACCTTCGAGCGGCGGCGCATCTTTCAAGTCGACGCGAGCCGCATGGCTGCAATCCAGAGCGCGAACCGTACAAGGTAAGGCTTTGAACGAAACGTTAATGCCGTTTGCTGCGATTCGAAGCGCTCGAACCGATGGAAATTGCGCGAGCACGCCCGCCACATCCATCGGTGCTTCGATGTGTAGTTCCTCAACGTGCGGCAACTCTACGTCGTCATAGGCAGCAGTGATACGCACGCGTCGAATCGGCGTGCGCGCAAATTCGCGCAGCTGAGCGGCGGCTGCACCATAGGGTCGGATCGTAACGCCCGGATGTTCAGCGATATAGTCGATTAGGCTTTGCAACGTTTGCGCATCTAGCGGCTCGTTCCAGGTGAACATGGAGCCCGCGATGGGCTCACCGCTGCGTAGCACATGAACCGACAAAGGCTTTTCGTCGAACGGCAAACGGTTCAATCGCTTCGCCACGACACGCTCGGCGTGTGCAGCAGTAATCCAACGGTCGTTCTCGGGTTGAGCCTCCGGTACCACGGCACGCAAATGGGAGCGCCTCCACCGATGCAACACCAACGCCCTGTCGCTAGTGCGAAGGACGGCGACAGGGTCGGAGTTTTTCCCGGCGTAGGCTGCAACGTCAACGACGTGATGGTGCGCTCGCACGATGCAAAGTGGGACGAACGATCCATCGCCAAGCGGCAAATCATACCACTCGCCGCTTCGATAGGGGAGCTTCACTCTTGTGAACTGATTGAAGGCACGGCTTGGCGAAACCTCGCAGCGTGGGCACGCAGCGCAGCGCGGGGCGACGATTCGATCACGATTACGGCGTCACGACGCAAGCTATTCTTTTCCTAACGGATCTCGATCCCGACGCCGTGGGGGATGCAGGCGCGCATGCAACGCACTACGAGCCCGTCCCCGTGACTGACTTTCGTGCACTCTTGCGCCACGTGCCGCGCGAGACGGTCGAGACCGCGACGTTCGTAGATGTCGGCGCGGGGATGGGCCGGGCGTTGCTTCTCGCTTGCGAGTATCCGTTCGTTCAGGTGACCGGAGTGGAAGTCTCCCCCGGGCTCTTCGAAGTTGCACGCGATAACATCGCGACGGCGTCGCGCGCCAACAGGCGGTGCAATGACATCCGGATCGTTCGCGACGACGCGCGCATCTGGAACTATCCGGCAGGCGACCTAGTGGTCTTTATGTACAACCCTTTTGACGCCGACGCGATGACCGCGGCGCTTGGTGCGATCCTCAATCGACGCAACCCCCAGGCCACATGGCTGCTGTATCACACGCCGGTAGAGCGTAAAATAATGGACGATGATCCGCAGTGGAGGGTCGTTGCCGAGACGGCGGCGGGTGTCGTTTACCGGCGCGACTAGGGGACGCACGGTCCCGACCGGGATGGTCTTTTTTCTGTTCTCGGATATCGAGGGCAGCACTATTCGTTGGGAAACGAAGCCCCAGGCGATGGAAGCCGCGCTACGGCGCCACGACGCCATCTTGCACGACGCGGTGGGCCGCAACATGGGCTACGTTTTTAAAACGGTCGGCGACGAGTTCTGCACTGCGTTTCAACACGCGCACAATGCCGTCGCAGCGGCGATTGCTATCCAACGAGAACTCGCGGCGGAGGACTTCAACAGCGTCGAAGGACTGCGCGTTCGAGTAGCAATTCACGGCGGCAAAACCGACGAGCGTTCCGGCGATTACTTCGGTCCGCCGGTTAACCGCGTTGCGCGATTGCTCTCAACGGCACACGGAGGGCAAGTGCTGCTCTCCGCGATCGTCGCGGAATCACTCGACGGCTACATCCCGGCGGAAGCGAAGCTCGTCGATCTCGGTTGGCATCGTTTGAAAGACATGGAGGAGCCCGAGCACGTCTTTCAACTTGCCGCGCCGGGTTTGGATGAGGAGTTCGCGCCGATTCGATCGCTCAACACGGGCGCAAACAATCTCCCGCGACAAACCACAAGTTTCGTCGGACGTGAAAATGACGTTGCTGAAGTGGTCCGGCTGCTCAATGTTTCACCGCTCGTATCGATTGTGGGCGTAGGCGGCGTAGGCAAGACGCGGCTCGCGTTGCAAGTTGCGGCAGAGGTTCTGCACGAATATCGCGACGGCGTTTGGTTCGTCAACCTGGCCCCCATCGACGATCCGAATCTCGTCGCGAGCACGATTCTTTCCACGCTCGCAGTAACGCACGGAAGCGGCAAGTCTGCGATGGAGACGCTGCTGTCGCACTTGAAGACACGATCGCTGCTGCTGTTTTTGGATAATTGCGAGCACCTTATCGGCGAAGCGGCAATCGTGACAGCGGAGATTTTAACCAACGCGCCGTTAGTACGAATTTTAACGACGACGCGCGAAGCGTTGAACGTCCCGGGCGAACACGTCTATCGCGTTCCAACGCTTGGAATCGAAGATGCGGTGCAACTCTTCATCGACCGTGCACGGGCGGCAAAAGCGGATTTCGTTGTTAGCGAAGATTCTCTACCGGTTGTCGAAGAGATTTGCAATCGCGTCGACGGACTGGCACTCGCGATTGAACTCGCAGCGGCGCGGATGCGCGTGCTTTCCCTCCGCGATCTCGCGTCGCATTTGAAAGAACGCTTCCGCGTGCTGACCGGCGGAAGCCGCACCGCATTGCCGCGCCAGAAGACGCTGCACGCTCTAATCGACTGGAGCCACAACCTTCTTCTCGAGGAAGAGAAGATTTTGTTCCGGCGCTTGGCCGTGTTTTCCGGAAGCTTTTCCCTCGAGGCGGCCGCCGACGTTTGCGTCAACGACGATTTAGACGAATACGAGCCGCTAGACGTTCTCACCGCCCTAGTGGAAAAATCGCTTGTTGTAGCGGAAAGTTCAAATGGACAAACGCGCTACCGATTGTTGCAATCGATTGAAGACTACGCGAGCGGGCGACTCAACGAAGCCGGCGAGAGCGAACCTACATCGCGATGCCACGCGACATACTTCGCAGAGTTCGCTGAACGGGCATACCTGGAATGGGACACGGGGCCGGCGCCTGATTGGCTCGCGCGCTCGAGCGTCGAATTAGACAACATTCGCGCCGCGCTAAGTTGGACGATCAGCGAGAATCGCGAAGCGCAAATAGGAACGCGGATCATCTCCAGCGGGTTTCCGATTTTTCTTCGGCTTTCTCTCCTTAGTGAAGCCATCGGCTGGGCAGAATGCGCGCTTATAAGTTGCGAACCTATGCCGGTGGAAGCGGCGGCTCGTTTAGAGTTCGGATTATCAATGCTCTACAACAATGCTTTAGATGAACCGCGCGCGTTGTCCGCGGCCGAACGCGCAGTTAGCCTGTATTCTTCTACGGATAACATCCGCGGCACAATAGGCGCTATGGCGCAACTGGCGCAAATATACGCGCGTTACGAGCGTTTTCATGAGGCACGGGAACTGGGTGACGAAGCACTCAGTCGGGCGCGGAAGTTGAATGATCCTCGGCTGCTTGCGGTGACGCTTCAACGATCTGCAATAACGTTTCGGTCGGAAGAAATCGAAACCGCACGCGGCTATTTCAATGAAGCAGTTACATTATTTCAAGGCGCTGGTTGCGATGAAGACACTGGACGTGCGTTGGTTTGGTGGGCGGCGGCGGAAGCGGATGCATCGGAGCTTCAACGCGCTACGGAAATCTTACATCGCGCTGTTCCCCTCGTGGCCGGGGACATAAAGCTGTTTGTGCTTCTAAACCTCGCCGAATATACCCTGACGCTGGGACAATTGCTAGACGCGACGACGTATGCAATGGCGGCGTTAAACGCAGCGCATAGTCATAACCACATGGGTGCCTTTTCCATAGCCGCGGCGTTTGTTGCCGCAGCAACCGTTGACGTCGATGTCCCGCGCGCAGCAAGGCTCCTTGCATTTGCTCGAAGGAATTTCACTGGCTCCGAATGGCCACCGCGCCAGTATGGCGGACATGTCTTCGACCGTCTTGAGACCCGCTTACGGGAAAGGCTTTCAGCAACAGAACACAACGCCTGCGAAACCGCAGGCGCTGCATGGTCCATCACTGACGTCGTTAAAGAAACTGCCGATTTAGCACGGTAAAATGCCGTGTGCACCCTGAGGTAGGCGGCGATGTAACGCGGACGGCAAGGACGGATCGGTGCATGTTTGCGTCATTGAGAAGCTGCCGCTTTGTCCGGAACAACCGCTGTACGCTTTGTAGCTTGCGGAAAGAACTCCAGTCGACGCATTTATTGTGCCGGTGATGTTGAAGCCGCAGCTCGAACCGCCAGGACCGACACTAGCAATGCCACTCCCGTTGAGATTTCCATCCAGATCGATCGTCAACGCGACCGTGTTTGCAACGTTGACGGCAACAGGGCCTGAACCAAACGTCTCGCCGATCGTTCCACCAATTGAGGAGGCTTTCTGCGAAAGCGTTACCGTCGCTGTTCCATTGCCCTGAACCGAATCGGTTACACTTCCGGAATACTCACCGGCGATTTGCGCCACGGTTGGTGGATTGCTCGGCGGATTGGTGTTCCCGTTGCACGCGCTAAGAACGAGTGCGGCAATAAGTAGCGCAACTGGAGAAGACGTGCGCATCAGCATGCTCCTTCCTTGACATTACTTGCTGCCTTGCGGCACCGGGCCCGCAGCTCCCTTGAGCCTTATTGCCCAGCTAGCTACGCGTTGCCGAGGACGTCGCGATCTTTTTGCGAGTAGATGTTCAACAACACGCCGACGGCGGCGAAGTTCGTCAAAATGGCGGAGCCACCGTACGACATGAAGGGCAGCGGAATGCCCGTAATAGGCATGATACCGATCGTCATGCCGACGTTCACCAAGACGTGGAAGAAGAGCATCGCCACGATACCGGCCGCAAGCAAGAAGCCAAACCGGTCGCGGGCCGCGATCATCGTGCGAATGCCGCCGTAGAGCACCACGGCGTACAACGCGATCAATAATATGGCACCGGCGAATCCGAACTCTTCGGCCAACACCGTGAAGATGAAATCGCGAGAGTGTTCCGGCACAAAGTTGAGCTGGGTCTGTGTTCCGTGATGCAAACCTCGACCAAGCCAACCGCCATTGCCCACCGCGATTTTTGATTGATTTAGGTTATAACCCGCGCCTTGCGGATCGGCTTTGGGGTTCAAGAACACGAACAGGCGCGCTTTTTGGAACGGCTTCAGCAGCGCATTCGTACCGACAGCTGCCGCGCCGGCGGTTACTACACCCATCGCGTAGATCATGAAATCGCCGACTTTCGGCAAACCGAAGAAGAGCTGCGAACTCAGAATAGCGCCCACAACCAGCGTTGTTCCGAGGTCGGGCTGTTTCAAAATCAGCAGCGCCGGAATTGCAACGGTTGCAAGCGGCTTCCACAAGTCTTGAATGCGATCGTACGTTGCGCGGCATAGCACCGCCGCAATGCAAATCGCGAGAATCAGCTTTGCCGGTTCGGACGGTTGAAACGTCCCCAGCGGGCCAAGCGAAATCCAACGCTGCGCGCCGAGCGCGGAGTGCCCGCCGCGCAAAATAAAGAGCAGCAACGCCAAGTTGACGACGTACAGAGCCGGCGCCCATCGCTGCCAATTGCGATAGTCGATGAACGAGAAGATAACCATCAGCGGAAGGCCGAGCAGCATGTAGATGATCTGCTTCTTGAACTCGCCGTTGGCGTCGCCGCCGTGAAGATCTGCGGATTGGATGCAGAGAATGCCAAGCAACGTCAATAAGACGCACGCAATCGCGAGCGACCAATTGAAGTTTCGAACGTACCGGCGTGCGCCGATTGTGAGGGTTAGGGTTGCCATGGCTTCATCCGTGCGTGAAGACGCGGCGGAATGTCAAATTGATCCGCGACGTTTGCACTGTCGGCTGCTTCGGGATGGAATGTTGCCAACACTGCTGCGTTGCGCCCTGCATGATCAGCAAACTGCCCGGTTCGAGCGCAACTTCAATGCGCTCGCCGCTTGCCCGGTGACGGAGCAAAAAGGGTCGCGCCGTCCCCAATGAGATCGACGCGATAATCGGGTTCGTTCCTAGTTCCGGTTCGTCGTCGGCATGCCAGCCGTTCGAGTCAGTTCCGGTACGATACAAATTCGCAAGCACGCTATTGAACTCTGTATCGGCCGCAGCTTGCACGCGCTTTCGTAAATTTTGGAGTTCCACCGTCCATGGGATGGGGTCGTGCGCCAAGCCTGAGTAGCGGTAACTCGCGCCCGGATCGCCGTACCATGCTTCAAGACGCGGCGCGGCCACGATTCTGCCGAAGATGCGCAGCTGCGGCTGCTGCCAAGCGAGCGACTGCAAAAGCACATCGAAGAGTGCTGCCGCTTCGTCGTCTGAAAGAAAACGCGCGACGTAGAGTGCTTCTCCGTCGCGCGGTAAGAGGTTCCGGCTAGTGGGCGGTTGCAGGCTTCGGCGGCCCATTTTTCTTGCGCCGCTTGCGTGCGCGCACCGGCGGTGGTCCGAGGAGTTGCGCCGTCTTTTCAGCTTCGCCGTGCTCCGTCATTTCTGCGACGGCTTCTGCTGCTACCGGTTCCGGCTTGACGTCAGGCTCATCGCCTTTCCCGTTGCCGCTGCCGCCGGTCGGCCGGTTTACGGCGCGAATCGGAATGTTCGCGAGCATCGCGAGCGCCTTGTCCTCGCGTTCGAAGTTTACTTCGACTTTTTCTTTGTCGACTTCGACGTAACGCGAGATGACGTCGACCAGATCGCGCTTCATCTGATCGATTATCTCGGGAGCGAGAGCAAGATGATCCGTCATCAAGACCAAACGCAAACGTTCTTTCGCCGTTGCGCCGGAGCTGGATTGACCGAAAATTTTCTTGACCCATTCGATCATGAGCGGCGTCCCCCAAAGAATGCGCCGAGTTTGCTGAAGAACGACTCCTTCACCTCGACGGTCGGCGCCGCAACGTCTTCGCCCGCAACACGTGCAGCAATCGCGTGATAGGCCGCACCGGTCGCGTGCTCCTGATGTAACGCGAGCGGTTCGCCTTTGTTCGTCGTAACGATGATGTCGGGTTCCTCTGCGATCACGCCGAGCAAGGGAAGACGCAAAATTGCGTTGACGTCTTCAACCGAGAGCATCTTGCCCTTCTTCACCAATTGCGGCCGCAAACGATTGATGATGAGCTGCGGCTTGAACTTATTCCCAAGCAGTCCGATCACCCGGTCGACGTCCCGGACGGCGGAGACTTCCGGCGTGCATACGACGATCGCTTCGTCTGCGCCGGCTACGGCGTTCTTGAAACCCATTTCAATGCCGGCGGGGCAGTCGATCAAGACGTAGTCGAAACGCTCTCGCAAGCGCTGCACTAATGCGCGCATCTTTTCCGTATCGACTTCGTCTTTCTCTCGGGTTTGCGCCGCAGCAAGCAACATCAACTTGCCGGTGTGTTTGTCGGCCACCAGCGCATCGTCCAGCGACACTTTCTCTTCAAGCACGTCCAGCACGTGATACTTCACGCGGCTTTCGAGGCCTAACACGATATCAAGATTGCGCAGTCCGACGTCGGCGTCGACCAGTGCAACACTTGCTCCGCGTTGCGCAAGTGCGGTTCCGAGATTTGCCGTTGTCGTCGTTTTTCCGACGCCGCCTTTTCCCGACGTAACTACGATTGCGCGTCCAAGCTTCACAGGTGCAGCGGCTGGAGCGTCGTCTTGAATCGGTTGGTGCATCATTACCCCGCTTTCAGAGCGCCGAAGAGGCGCCCGAAGAAGCCTTGCGAATCGAACGTGGTAAACGGCACGAGTTCGCCGTCCAAACGCCGCGCGATCTTCTCGTAAATCACGCGCAGCTTTGCGGTTTCATCGAGAACGATCGGCTCGCCACGATTTGTGGTATCGATCACTTCCTCGTCGTCCGGAACGATGCCGAGGAGCTCTATCGAAAGAATCTCGCAGACATCTTCCACCGAAAGCATGTCGCCGGAACGAACCATGTCGGGCCGCAGACGATTTACGATCAAACGGATCGGAAGATTTTTATCGTTCAGCTTGCCTACCACGCGGTCGGCGTCGCGAATCGCGCTCACTTCCGGCGTCGTTACGACGATTGCTTCTTTGGCGCCGGCAATCGCATTGCGGAATCCGCGTTCAATGCCGGCCGGACAATCGATCAGCACGAAATCCGCAACCTCGGCCGCCTGATCCACGATCGAGGCAAACTGTGCTTCGGTAATTGCATCCTTATCGCGTGTTTGTGCCGCCGGAAGAATCGAGAGCGATTCGAAACGCTTGTCTTTGATCAGCGCCTGGCGCAGTTGGCAACGGCCTTCGGCAACCTCGACCACGTCGAAAACAATGCGCTTCTCTAAACCCAAAACAAGATCGAGATTGCGCAAGCCGATATCCGCGTCCATGAGAATGACACGTTTGCCGCGCTTCGCAAGAGCTGCGCCTAAATTCGCGGTGGTTGTGGTTTTTCCAACACCGCCCTTGCCTGAAGTAAGAACGATTTTACGAGCGCTCATAGTTTATGCGAGCACCTCCCCAGCTTTGGCAAACGGAGCGATAACGATACGATTGTCGCGCACGAATGCTACCTCGGGTTCCGCCGCAGCTTTGCGCTGGCCTTCATTTGCGGCGATCGATGTTGCAATTCGTAATTGCGTTGCATCGAGATGCAGTGCATAAACGCGAGCGTTGACGTCGCCTTGCGCGCCTGCATGCGCGACCCCGAGCAAGCGCCCGAAAACGACGACGTCGCCGGTTGCGACAAGTTCAGTTCCGGGATTGACGTCGCCGACGACGACGATATTGCCGTCGTGATGCAGGGCTTGTCCGCCACGCAACGTGCCGACGTGATACAGCGTTCCCGGTGCGGTCGTCACGAGTTGCAACGGTTGGGGTGGCGCCGCATTGGGCTTCGCGGGCGCGGCAGCCCGGCGAACGCTTGATTCACCGCGCTTGCGGCGTTCCGCGATATCGGAGCGCGCGCCGGCAAAATCCGCGACGAGCGAGCGCGCAGCGTCGGACAATTTCATTTCACGCTTAGGGCGAAGGGCGCGACGGCGTGCCAGCTCCTCGCCGCCGCCGTTCTGAACGACAAACTCCAGACCGGCCTCGACGGCGATGGATGCTACGTCTGCGGACCCGCTTAGCGCACTGAGCTCGATCCCGCCTGCGGCCAGTTTCTCGCGGAGCGCGGTGATCTGATCCGCCGAAGGGACCGAGATGCCGAACGCAGCTGTCGCGCGCGTGCCGCGATAAAACTCGGGTCGCTCGGCAATACGAGCTTCCAACTCAACTAAAGCTGCGTCGAAATCCCGCCCGGCTAACATTACCTCGAGGCCCGAACCCCGACCGCGCAAGAGCGTCATTGCGCCCAGGCTTCACAGGCAGCCGGGCTTCTCCCCTTCGTAAATCCACAAAGACTCGCAAGTTCTTGCGCTTATCCACAAGACATCCACCGCGTAACAAGCCGCCCGGGCGATGCGTTCTTAATCTTGGGTTCTCAAGCGTCTCTCACGATACGCTCAGGGTTGTTTACGGTAATATAAGAGAACCACTCGTGCAGCAAGGTTGGGTAGGCCTATGTTTCGTCGTTTTGTTCCCATCGCCGCGATCGTGTCGCTGCTTTGTGCAAGCGTCCCGGTGCCGTCGCACGCACTCTCGACGCAGGCCGAAATTCAACTAGGACGCCAAAACGACGAACAGATCGTCTCCGGAAGCGTCATCGAGACGGATCCGCTTCTAAACTCTTACGTGCAATCGATTACGGATAAACTTTGGAAGCAAGTGGCGCGTAAAGACGTGCCATACAACGTCAAGATCATCAAGGACAACCAGGTCAACGCCTTTGCGACGCTCGGCGGCTACGTGTATGTCTATGAAGGTCTGATCGATTTCGCGCAATCGGACGATGAGATCGCGGGAGCCCTCGCTCACGAAACCGGCCACATCGAGCGCCGCCACACCGTCACGATGCAGTCGAAGGCGCAAGCGATGAACATCCTTTTCGGTATCGCCTCGATCATGTCGCCCTTGATTTATAACTTCGGCAACTTGATCGAAGCGGGCGCGATGGCGAAGATGCAACGCGCGGATGAACTTCAAGCCGACCGCACCGGTCTTCAACTCATGTCGCGCGCCGGTTACGATCCGGAAGCGATGGAGACAATGACGGGGCATCTCGGCGTGCTTGAATCCGAGCACAGCGACTTGCTTACAAAGTATCTTCAGGACCATCCCAATCCGAAAGCTCGCGTTTCGCATCTCGCCGGTTATCCGGAACTCGACCCGAAAGTTGTAACCGAACAGCAACGGACCGTTCAAGCAGCAAGCGATGCGGAGCGCGCCCGTTACAGCTTCGCCGCATACAAACTGCAGAACATTCTGAAGGAAGATCCCGACAACGCCGAAGCGCTGCTCGAATTAGGCCAGGCCCAGATGGCGCTGGGGTTACCCAGCAAGAGCCAGCAGACGCTCGCGGAAGCCGCGCAAAAAGGCTCGGCGGAGACGCGCGCGGTTGCCAACCAGCGAATTGCATCATTGCATCAAATGCAAGCGCAGCGCATTAGCTTGGTCAAGCCGAATCTGAACAAGCTCCGTGAACTGCTTGCCGACGCTCAATCGACGCAAACGGCGGCTTCGCAGCAAATCGTCGAGCGGCACGACGAGGCACGCGACCAAATCAAGCAGATCAACGCGCGCCTCGATGCTCTGCAATACGAAGTTCCGAACTTCTACAACGTCAACGTGCAACGCGGTTCGCGACTCGAATCGGTCTTCAAGAATTTGAATTCGATGGCGCGTTCGATCAACAGCACGATGGGTGACGCCGGCGATACGATCGGTGGCGTGGGCTCGCTCGAAAAGAACAAAGAATCCGGACTTCTTCGCGAGAGCCGCGACATTCTCAACGAGATGCAAGCGCCGTTGAGCCTCCCGACGATTCCGGCCGATTCGCTTGCCATACTGCCGTCGTATCCAAGTCTCTTCGCGCAGCTTCGCGCGGCGGACAGCGATATGGTGCGCAGCGTCGACGGTTCTCGCGCGGCGCTCACGACGCTCGACCAGTCGCTGGGCGATTTGGACGCGTTCTTCAAGCAGCTCAATCGCGCGCCGTTGAACTTCCAGCATAACGATATTACGGAAGAGTCGTATAACGAACTGCTGCCGGTCATGCAGAAAGCAACCACCGGGTTCAATGAGGCCGCTAACGAAGCGTCGCAAGCGTCGCAGCTTTACAACATGGCACGCTCGCGCCAGCTTTCGTCACGAATCACTATGCTCGGTCTCGGCACCTCCCCGCAGCGCTACGCAACGTTGCAGTACGCATTGAATCAGAAATTCGGGATGCAAGGCATCGATTACACGCAAATGTTGCGCGACAATCTGACGCCCGGCGACGTAACTATTGCGACGATCCTAGCTGCGGATATCAAGAGCACACCCAACCAGATCGTTGATGAAATGGTAAAAACCAAGAAGTCGGCCGTCGATGTTGCCAACGATCACGGGATGCACGCGTGGCCGCTCGAGATCTTCACCGGCCTTGTATACCTGGACTACACGGACGACCCGCAAAAGGAACTAGCGCCCAGCGCAACCTAATCGGCTCTGCCGGGTACTTCTAAATAGCTCGATTTTTTACGGGGTAATTTAGAAGCCATGTCCACGGCGATCGGAGCACGCGATCTTTTCCGTCTGGTGCGAAACGGCATCGACGTCAACGCGGTGCACGCGCACGTTCGAAAGCCGTTTCGCTTCCTTCTGTGCGGCGATCCGGCACTGATCGCCGAATTTCGAGCCCTTCTTCTATCCGGCCACGACCAGGACGGCATTCCGCTTGATGCGGCCGCGTGTCTAGAGACGATCCCGGCGCAGGGCCCGATGCTTACCGAGCCGTCCGAGGTCCGCGTCGTTATCTTTTTGGGCCGCCGCGGCGATGCGGCGGGCGCGGATTTCAGTGCGCTTCGAACGTTAAAGGTCCCGATTATCGCGCTAACGGTCGATCCCGATGCAGCCGCGTCGGGACCGCCGAACCTCCCAGCGCCGGGAACGCATGCGGAGTACGTCGTTCCGGCAATCACCAAAGAAGCGCTGCGCGGTCGCGTTTTTCCTCACATCGTCGAAGCGTCGAAGGGCGTTGAAATAGCGGTCGGACGCCGGCTGCCGGCATTACGCGAATCGGTTGGAGCGAAGCTGACGCGCGACGCGGCCAACAACTCGCTAAAGGTCGCGCTCGCGAGCGCCGTCGTGGATCACATTCCGGTGGTGGGGATCGTGCTGGGCGCATTTGCCTCCGCGGGCGATATGGTCGCAATTACCGGCATTCAGATGATGCTGCTCTTGCAGATCCAAGCCGCGTACGGCAGGGATCCCGACGTCCAACGGATGTGGCAACTGCTCCCTGTCATCGGTGGCGGGTTCGGATGGCGGACGCTCGCGCGCGAACTCGTCGGCTTTGTACCGGTCGCCGGAATCGCAATCAAAGGCGCGATAGCGTACGCGGGCACGATGGTCGTAGGCGAAGGGGTGACGTTCTTCCTTGAGCACGGGCGCCACATGAGCAAAAGTCAAGCAACGCAGCTATACGACCGCACGAAAGACGACGCCATGCGGTTCGCGCGCGAATTGATCACGAAGTTCAGGCAGTAGGAATTACAGCCGTTCGAGCAACGCTTCGTCTTCCAACCGTTGCAGATCGGCGGGAAGACGCGGACGCACGCGTTCCGCAATTTGCGCCGCCAACGCGCTGCGCCGTTCGGGTTCTAAATCATCGCGCCGTTCGAGAAAACGTTTGATGAGCGCGCGTTCTTCACCGCTGACGAATGCGGTCGAGGCATATTTCGGCTCCTCGGCGATCGCACGCAGAAGTTCGTCGGGACGCAGCATGCGCGCGTCACGGACGACGATCGTTCCGGCCGCAATGTCGCCGATGCGCTTATTCTCCGGTGAGAGGAGCGCTACAAACGCAGAAACGGCATAGAATCCAATGCTCATCTCGCCGACGCGAACGAGATTGCGGATCAGCGACGCGGAGAAATCGACCGGATAACCGCCGTCGCGCACCACACGCAACCCGAGCACGCGTTTCCCGGGCGTTTGCCCGTTCCATAACGCTTCGAAAGCGATAAAGTAGCCGAAGAACACGGCGAAAAGGATCGCAATCACCATCGCGAGCCCAACGTTGTACCAGAAGCGCTCTCCTCGGCCTACCATTTTGGGGTGTGTCGCCGGCGTGTGCCCGGCGATCAGCGTAATGCCCCAAAAGACCAGCAGCACGATCGCAATCTGGATTAGCAGATCGACGGCGACCGCTAAGAAACGGCTGCCGATGCCGGCTAGCTCGTACGAGAATGCGACACTTTCGGGGGTGCGTACGTCGAGGGTTCGATCCATCCGCGAGAGTAGTTGGGACGTGTGACGCAGGCCACCTTCGTAGCTACGCGCAGCGGTTCGTGGGAATCGCTTGAAGATTTATTGCGGCGCAGCCGGCGCGGTCTCATGCGCCTTTCGCCCGATGAAGTCGAATCGATGGGGCGGCTCTATCGTGCGGTAACGAGCGACTTAGCTTACGCGCGCGGCCGCACTTACGATGCGCGGCTGCTCGCCTATCTTAACCGATTGACCGCGCGTGCCCATGCTCGTGTCTACGGCGGCGACACGGTCACCGGACGCGAGCGGATTTTACGTTTCTACACGCAAACTTTTCCGCAAGAGTTTCGCCGCTCTTTCGCCATCATCGCGCTGTGCACTCTGTTGACGGTCGCGTGCGCTGTCGTAGGGTATGTGGTCATCCGCGTCCATCCTGCCGACGCTTACGCGCTCTTGCCGTCGCAGATCGTTCCCGCCGAAGTGCGCAGGAGTTTACACGACTCCAATTTTGCATTCGATCCGATACAATCGCCCGTTGCGTCTACCGCTATTATCACCAACAACGTGAAAGTCTCGATTCTCGCGTTTGCTGGTTGCGTAACGCTGGGATTGGGCACGTTGTGGATTCTTGTGACGAACGGCGTAATGCTCGGTGGCGTTGGGGCGCTCTTTACGAACGCGGGATTCGGCGCCGATTATTGGGCGACTATCGCGCCGCACGGTATCATCGAGCTTACCGCCATCCAAATCGCTGCCGCCGCGGGTCTTCTTATTGCCGCGGGCATCATTGCTCCCGGTCGTTTACGACGAGGCGATGCGATCAAGACGAACGCGCAGCGTGCCGGCGTATTAATTGCGGGTGTCGCATCGATGTTGGTGATAGCGGGAACGATCGAAGGCTTCTTTTCGCCGCTGCGTTTGCCGATCGGCGCCCGCATAGCGTTCGGCGCCGTTACGGCGGTCTTGCTTATTACCTACTTCGCTCTTGCGGGACGTAAGCCGGAGGAGGTTCGTACTGGCGCTACAGACGCCCGCGTTGTTTGATTAGTAAATACTTATCGATCGTCGCTACCGCGAGTTGCGCAGCCGGAACATCGAGCACGTCGATTCCGCTACGCGCGAGGGTCGCGGCCGCATGCGCACGTTCGTGAGCGAGCCCCAACGCTATATCCATTTGGTACGCTTCGTCGACGCGGTCGGGAACTGCTGAAAGCGCGTCAACCACCGCACGATCGTTCATAAAGACGCAAAGCACGACATGGCGCTTCGCCAGTGAATTCAACTCGGCAAGAACCGTACTTTGCGCGACGGGATCGATCACGTCGGTAAAGAGCACGATGAGCGTGCGCCGGTGAAGCCGGGATCGTAAGTACGATGCAGCGCGTGCGTAATCCGACTCTTCGAACCGCGGCTCCAAATCGCAAACGGCGTTCGTTAGCGCGCGAACCGAGGACGCGGTCGACCGAGGGGCGCGGGCCACAAGCATTTCCGAAGCGAAGGCCGTTACCCCAACGCGGTCGCGCGCGAGCGATGCAATCGAAGCGAGCGATAACGCCGCGGTGATTGCGTAATCCAGCTTCCGCTGATCGCCCACGCGCGCGGTCATCAAGCGACCGCAGTCGAGGACCAGCATGACGTCTTGGCTGCGCTCGACCTCGTGCTGTACCACCATGAGCTTGCCGCGCCGCGCCGTTGCTTTCCAATCGACCGTACGAAAAGCATCGCCTGCGGCATACTCACGTAAGCTTTCGAACTCCGACCCGCCGCCGCGCAAACGCATGCGCCGCAGCCCCGCCTCCAGGATCTTGTTGCGCACGTGCAGCGCCCCGTAGCGCTCAACTGCGGCGAGATCCGGATACACGCGGAAAGGTTCGGGAAGCGTGTAGCGCACGCGCCGGCGCAGCAAGCCGATGCGGTTCTCGTGCCAAAGCGCCACCATCTCAAAAGTATCGGATCCGCGCGAAATGGGAAGCGCGCTGTTTTCTACCTGGATTGCGGTTTGGGCCGGAACGCGCACCATTGTTTCGTCTGTTTCTAGCTGCAACGTCGCAACGGGCGAATCGACAAAGCCGCAGCGCACCGCATGCGTCGAGCGATTCTCAATTCCGTAAACGATCTTAGCGGGAGATCGAAGGGCGAAGTGCGGTGGCAAGCGGCGCTCTACGGAAATTGCCCCCGGCGCAGGACCGAAGGCTGCATCGACGATCGTAGCGGCGAGGAGTAAAATCGCGAACGCTATTGCGAGAGGAACGAAAAACGATAGGCCGGGCGAGCAAGCGAGTAGCAAGGCGATTCCGCCCAGCGCCCAATAAAAGCGCGGTGCAAACCACACCGGGAAAAAGAATCTACTCACGCGGGACAGGCACGGCGCCCAAGACTTCCGCGAGAACGGCCGATGCATCCACGCCCTCGATTTCCGCTTCCGGCTGGACGATCAAACGATGCGGGATGACAAGCGGGGCGACGGCTTTTACGTCGTCCGGAGTCACGTAATCGCGGCCGTCGATCGCAGCTGCGGCCTGCGATGCATGCAATAGCGAAACTCCGGCACGCGGAGACGCGCCAAGCGTCAATCGTGCGGTAGACCGAGTTGCCGCAACTATTCTGTAAACGTACTCCTGCAGTTCCCGAGCGACGTGAACGCGGCGAACTAGCGCCTGCGAAGAAACAATCCCGGCTGCGTCGGAAGCCGCGGTTATGCCGGAGAAATCCAGTTCGCGGGCATCGAAGCCGGCCGCAACGCGCGAAAGCAACTCCAGCTCTTCGATTTCCGCCGGATACGAAGTGCGCAACTTTACCATAAAGCGATCCAGCTGCGCTTCGGGGAGCGGATAAGTTCCTTCGTACTCAATCGGATTCTGCGTCGCGCAAACGATGAATGGCGCCGGCAGCGCCAGCGGTTCGCCGTCGATAGTAACCTGCGCTTCTTCCATCGCTTCCAGCAGCGCAGCTTGCGTTTTTGGAGGTGTGCGATTGATTTCGTCGGCAAGCACTACATGGGCGTTTATCGGTCCACGCCGAACGCTGAACTGAGCGGTTTGCGGATTGAACACCGTCGTTCCGACCACATCGGCGGGCATTAAATCCGGCGTAAATTGGATGCGCCTGAATCCCAACCCCAGCGTTGCTGCAAAGGCGCGAACCGCAAGCGTCTTGCCTGTCCCCGGGACGCCCTCGATCAAAACGTGTCCGCGGGTTAAAAGCGCCACCAGCAGCGCGAAAGCGGTTTGTTCGCCGCCCACGAGTGCTCTCCCAAGAGAGATTTGCACGCGTTGCGCAAGTCCTTGGACTTCCGTGACCTGGACTTCCACTACAATTCCTTTCGAATGACGGCGTAAAGCTGCGCAGCCCGCAGCACGGTTGAATCGTTTGCGCGCTCGCGAGTCAGGGTTTGAAGTTCATGGAGCGCTTTTAGCGTCGTCTCCGCCGGAACGTTTCGCGAAGCCATCCTTGCAGCATCTTCGGAGAAGTGCATCACCACCACAGGGCCGGCTCGCCCGCGGCGCAACATCGCGGCCATCGAGCGGATGTACGAGGAGGAATCACGATCGGCCGGCTCTTCGAGCTGCAAGGTGGGCAGAACGCGTATATTTTGGTCGATCAACAACAAAGCGAGAATCGCCAGCACGATCCACACCGCCACGTGTACGGCCGGCGGCAACGCTTCCCAGAAACTCCGGTCTTGAACGAAGCCGTGAACTCGTTCATCAAACGCTACGATTCCGTGCGAGACAACCAATCGGTACACGCGCGCGGCGCTCTGCGGATCCTTCTCGAGTCCCTCATTCGTATATGGAGCGGGATCGAGCCGTATCGCTGCCTTTCCGAACGCGAAAGCGAGCGGCGATTGCGCAGACGTGAATAGAATCACGCGCCCGTGTTTTGCCAACTTCTTAAGTTGCCGCACATCCCTTGCATCAAGCGATACATATGGCATTCCCGCGAGGCGCTCCGGTTCGGTGTCGGCAATTAAAACCGCACCGGCCTCAGGCGGTAAAAATACGGCGCGCGATTCAAGCCGCATTACGGGAACGTTCTCGCGAGCAAGCACGTTGTAGAGTGCGCGGTATCCGTTCATCCCGGTATCGTAACTAGAGTAGGTAGATGCAGATCCGCGCGGATGTTGTGCTAGCGCGACGGCTGTGATTATACCGAACGCGACTATAACAATCAGCGTCTGAACGATGCGGCCCTTCACGCGCGCACTCGCTCCGAAAGCCGTGCGTAGGCACTGCGCGCTTTTTCCCACACGGCTGCGTCGACAGGACGCTCAGCATATGCGGCGTTTGTATAAGCTCGGGCCAAGTCGAGGAATGGCTCTTCAGCCTCCGCGTTGCGAACGTGAAGTGCCTTGCGCAATTCATTGATGGTCGCGCTGCGTTCTTCCGCGACCACGCCTCGCAAGTCAAGGAGCGTTACGGCGGCTGCAAAGAGCAACCGTACGGCGCGCCCGTACGCGCCGTTCTCGGCAGCTTCCGCGGCGGCAACGAACAGCGCGTGTGCGCTGCGTGCCGGACTCTGCAGTACGGCTAGAGACGCGCGCCGTTCGTGCAACAACTGCAGAGAACTCAACAGGCGCGCACCCGCAACCGCAACGATCGCTATGCAGGCAACAACGATGACATCGCCCGCGATCGAGGCGCCATGCGCGCTGACGCGAAGATGCGGAAAAAACCGGTGCGCAAAATCGTTCCAGCGATCGCCGATCCACGTCGCGAAGACTTGCCACCAACTCGCCTGTGCTTGCACGAGCGGCGCATGCAAATGGTACCGGCCCGGAACCGCCAATTCGGCTCGGACGGTCGCTGCAATATCGTGCGGCGGAGTTAAACCGTACTTAGCCGTTGGAGATCGAGCTCCAGATCGAAGCCTTCGGAACGGGTACGAACATCATAATAGTAAACTGCGATGACAATCGTTAGGAAAGCCGTCAAAGCGCTGGACACTATCGCACTGACTGCAAGCTGCAAAACATAACTTTTTAGGACAAACATCAACAACGCGCTAATCGACCCGCTCGCAAGCAGCACGCCGAACTCGAGTGCGACATAGGAGAGGCCTATCAAAATCGCCTTTCCGATTTCGCGCCGGTTGAAAATGCGCCGGTAAGCGCTTGAAATGGCCGAGCCTACGCCGCCCGGCTCGAGGCCTGCTGCGTAGGTCGAAAAGGCGAAGGAGAGCAGCAACAGCATGAATAGCAGCACAACCGCAACCGTCGCAACTACTGCCAACACGAAGAGAAGCACGGCGAGCGGTAATGCGGGGCGAACCGCCAACGCAGCGGTAACGAAGAGCAAAATCAATGCCGTCGCGGTAAGCAAATATGCACCCACGAGAATGCAGAACTGAACCAGCGTCGTTCCTAAAATGCGTGGCCACCGGCGCAGCACGAGACCGAAACTCTGGGCGTACTCGGGACGGCGCTCGCTGTACGTGGCCGCAACGCCGGCTGCGACCGCCGCCGCGATGAACGGCGAAAGCAGAAACAGCCCGAAGATCGCAAAAACCAAAATTGCCAACGGCCGGCCCGTCAACACGGTGTCGTTTTTATGTTTCTCGGGATGCTCGATCTGATCGATCGTTTGTGCCAGGCTGAGGTTTTTGCTTGGGACCGCAAAGTATTGCACGACGTTGTACGGAGCCAAGAGCGTCAAGACCATCAGCGTGAAGATCGCGAAATTGCGGATATAGATCGTAACGGCCCGGTCGAAAATCTCGCCGACACCAAGGGCACGCAGCTGATAACGAGGCGCTGACTCCATCTTGCGCCGCCGTTCTTGAGGATTCGGGCCGCCTCCTATGGTAGAAGCCCATATGGAAATCGGGACCGTGACGGCAATCTGGCGATATCCCGTAAAGAGCCTTCACGGCGAGTCGCTCTCAGCCGCGAACGTGCTGCCGATGGGTATCGAAGGCGATCGCACGCGCGCGCTAATCGTTCGCAGCGGGCACGTCCGTGAGGGCAAGACCTATCGCGGCAAAGAGAACAATCTGCTTCATCTGCAAGAAGACACGGAACGCGCGATCGAAATTGCACGCGAACGCGGCGTCGATACGACGCTCGCCGGCGAAGAGCCGCATTATTTCGACGACGCGCCGATTTCGATTCTCGTGGATCGCTGGCTCGAAACCCTGACCGAACACATGGGCTTTACCGTTGAGCCGGAACGTTTCCGTCCGAACTTTTTTATCCGCGCGGAGCCGTCGTTTACCGCCGATGAGGCGGCATTGACAGGGCGCGAACTGCAGCTAGGTGATGTGTGGTTACGCGTGCGTTATCCGATCGAACGGTGCGTCACGACGACGTACGATCAAAGAACCGGTGAAAGCGATCCGGAAATTCTGCGATTCGTTGCGCAGAATCGCTCGACGTGGATGGGAATCTACTGCGACGTGCTGCGCGCCGGCACGGTGCGAATGGGCGATTCGCTAGCGCTCGCGGAACGGTGAACGTCTCGCACGATCTTTTCTAATGCGTCGATGTAGGCTAAAAACCGCTCGCGTCCGGCACGTGTAATGCGCACGATCGTCTGGGGGCGTCCGCTCCCCGTGCGGCGTTCCGTTGAAACGATCCCCTCTTCAGCGAGCGCGTGCAAATGACGGTTCAGATTGCCGTCCGTTAGTTCGCAGCTCTCCTGAAGTTGCGTAAACGAAACTCCGTCGGTCGTTGCGACCAGCGTCGAACAAATCGCGAGCCGTCCGCGTTCGTGAAAAACGCGATCCAAATTCGTAGCGCTCACGCGCGCACCACGCGTTCGCGCAAAAGCAATGCGCCGATACCCATTTGCCCCGCGCCGAATCCAAGCGGCAGCACCCACCACGCCAGCGCAATCGCCGGCGGCGTGAAGAGCAATGCAATGCCCGCCAACATGAAACAGCCGGCAATGGCAACCGCACCGCGCGGAATCATGGTACGAGACGCAAACAATCCGACGCCGTAGCAGCCGTACCAAATGCCCGGCAGATAGGCGAAGTGCCCATCTTGCAACAGAGCAAAGGAAAGCGCCGCGCCGAGGACCAGTGCGGGCAAAATAGCGAGTCCGACCGTACGCGTTTGCCAGCGGTCGCGAGCGCTGGCATCGCTTACGAACCAATGCGCGATCGCCCCATAGTTAACGATTGCCGCGGCCGCGCAGCAAACGAGCCAAATTGCGAAGTACTCGCGTCCCTGTTCCATCGTCTGCGGAAGCGGAACGAGCAGCGCCTGAAGCACGCCCGCCGCGATTGCGAAAAAGCCCGAGGCGGCGGCCGCCACGCCGGAGTACCCCTTGAACCGTTGAGTCATGGCGAGGCGCTCCCGCACCTCGGCAATATCGACTAGCGCACGTTCCAGCTCGGTCATTGTCACTACTTTGTAACACAAAGCGGCTTTGGCCTCAATGAGTCCCTCAACGCCTTGCCTGCGGCACTATCGTCAGGGCATGCTTGCTCGAGAACGCGGGTTTACCGTGGTGGAGCTGACCATCGCGGCCGCAATCGCATTCTCCATCGTTTGGCTTCTAGTCGCGATGGTGATGCGCTACAGCGGTTGGGCAGCCGGGTTGAACGACACTTTGAATGCGCAAAATAACGCCGCTCGACTCAGCGAGCGCCTTTCCAGTGAAGCGGCGAGTGCGTGGGCCGTCTTCGTTCCGCAAAATGACGTGACCGGTGCCGGCAACTCGGACGGGCACGAACTCGACTTTTTTGCTGAAGACGGATCGCACCGTCCCTACGCGTGGGCGTATCGCTTCGATGCAAACGCGAAAACAATCGCGCGATACAGCTACGCTCCAGGCGTAGCAGCGCAACAAGGCGAGACGTTTGGGCCGTTCGACGGGTTCACGGCAACCGCAGTCGATGCGTCCGCCATTGCTTCGCCGCTCAGCTCGGTCTACGATCCGCTTTTCGCAGGGGTCGCCGTGACGCCGGTCCGCTATTCGTTTCCCGTAATGCCCTCCGCGGCCGGCGGAAACGGCCTCGTGCAAATAACGCTCGCTGCGCACGGCGTCGATCAACGCACAATGCTGGCAAGTGGAACCGCCCCGACCGCCTTTACCATTGTCCTGACCTACACGCCCCCGCCGCCACAGCCGACCGGAACGCCGGCGCCGATTCCAACGCTAACTCCAACGCCTTAGTCGACGCCGGTCGTTAGTCATTTTCGCCTAATGGACCAAGCGGGAGAAAGCGCCTGCCCAGCCGCATCAAGGGACACCACGCCAAGGAGGCTTGCATGTTCACTGGACGCGTTGCAATTGTCACCGGCGGAACTCGAGGAATCGGTGCGGCTATTACGCAGTCGCTTGCATCGAATGGCGCGCACGTCGCCGCCGGATACAGTAAAGGAAAAGAATCGGCAGAAGTCTGCGCTGAAAAAGTTCGCGCAGGAGGCGGATCGGTCTCTACTCATCAGGGACGCGTTGATGATTTCGAAGATTGTAAACGCGTATTCGATGAGGTTTTAGAGCAATTCGGCCGCGTTGACTTTTTGATAAACAACGCGGGCATTACGCTCGATAAGACGCTGCGGAAAATGAATTCCGATGATTGGCACAACGTTCTTAACGTGAATCTTTCAGGTGCCTTCAACATGACGAAGGCGGTCCTCGAACACATGATCGAACGCGGAAGCGGCCGCGTCGTCAATATTAGTTCGGTCATCGGACAAACCGGCAATATCGGACAAGCGAATTACGCTGCATCTAAAGCTGGGATCTTCGGTTTTACCAAAAGCCTTGCATTGGAAACTGCGAATAAAGGCATCACTGCAAATGTGGTTGCGCCGGGGTTCATCGGAACGGAAATGGTTGCGGCAATGCCGGAAGCCGCACTGCAAAAAGTGATCGATAAAATCCCGACGAGACGTCTTGGCACGCCGCAAGAGATTGCTCGCGTCGTCAAATTTCTATGCGAGGACGAGTCGAGTTACATTACCGGTGCGGCATTTCACGTAAACGGCGGACTGGACATGAGCTAACCCTCGGGTTGAGTGCTCTGTTGCTCCATCAACAATGCCAAGTCGCGGTCGCCTGCGCGTCCCGTTGCGCGCAGGCCCGCGATCGCACCGTTACGATCTTCTTCTTTGCGATTCTGACTTAATTTGAATTTGGCATCGATCGACGTAACGGTGAAATGCACGCCGACAATGCCGTTCAACTGCGAAGCGATGTACTTCGCGTCGGCTCCATCGATCGTCCACGCGTCTGCAATGGCGCCCTCGTTTTCAATCGCGAGCCGATCGAGAATCGCGCGCGCCTCTTCTTCGCCGGCGAGACGCGCTTCGGCGGTGGCATGCACGACCGCGTAGTTCCACGTCGGTACATTGCGCGGCGGATCGACGTACCAGCGCGGCGAGATATAGCCGTGCGGCCCGTGAAAGAGCAGCGTTGCCCCAGCCGCCTCGACGTGCTTCCAGTGCTGGTTCGCCTTCGCGAAGTGCGCCCCGATCAGAAGATTGGGCTCGGTAGCCAGGATGACGCATGGCAGATACGAGACCATCGGCGCTCCGTCCACTACCGAGAGAACGGTCGCGAAAGGGTAATCGCGGATCAGGGCGAGCGCCGACGCTGCGTCTAGAGCCCGAAAGGAGGCCGGAAGGTACATCGGGCTGGCTTTGCGAGGGCACGCCGGGCCCTCCTCTGCCTGATGGTTCGTCTCCTTAATATGTGCTAGGTACATGAAGCAAATGGGTACAAAAGTAGCAGGATGATTGCAACCTCTACCCTGCTCGCTTCCGGGACGCTCGAGAGCCTCGCCGGCCGTGTGGCGATCGTGACCGGCGGCTCCCGCGGAATCGGCGGCGCCATCAGCACGGCCCTTGCCGGCGACGGCGCCATCGTCGCTGTGGTGGGCATTCCCGATGACCGCGCGCGTACCGAAAAGCTTTGTGCATCGTTGAACGGCACGGCAAAACTCGTAAAGTTTTATCAAGCTGACGTAGCCGACCATCAACAATGCGCGGCGGCCGTTCAACAAGTGATTAAAGAGCACGGCAAAGTCGATATCCTTGTCAACAACGCCGGAATTACCAAAGATCACACGGCACGCAAAATGACGATCGAAGAATGGCAAGCGGTCCTGAACGTGAACCTCTCAGGACCTTTTTTTATGATCAAAGCCGTTCTCGATCACATGCTCGAAAACAAATACGGGCGCATCGTTAACATTAGTTCGGTCGTCGGGCACATGGGAAATTTCGGACAAGCAAATTATGCCGCGGCTAAAGCGGGGTTGCTCGGATTGACGAAGACGATTGCACTCGAAACGGCGCGTTCGGGAATTACGGTAAACGCTGTTGCGCCGGGATTCACCGCAACCGAAATGGTAAAGCAAATGCCGCAAGCCGCGATCGACCTGGCGAAAAGCCGTACGCCGGTGGATCGTTTAGGCGAGCCGTCCGAGATTGCACGCGTGGTGCGTTTCTTGGTTGACGACAACTCAGGTTTCATCACCGGATCGACCTACGACGTAAACGGGGGCATGTACATGTGATGATCGGCTCGGTACCGTTGGAAGAGTTCAGTTACGGTCTGGACATGAGCGGTGCCGATCCGGCAGCGCTCAACGATGCGCTGCGTGCGGTGACGATCGACGTGATGAGCGATCCGCTGCGCATGGGCATGTTGATGAACGGCTTGATGCTTGCGGAGCAAGGCGTTGCGCTCAATACGCTGCGCCGCATGCAAGGTGAGAATCCGCCGCCGATTGCAAGCGTAGCGGGCGACAAACGGTTTAGCGATCCGGCCTGGACGAGCAATCCTTTTCTGATCTCGATGGTGGAAGAGTACCTTGTCCGTCGAGAGCATGCGCAGCAGCTCGTCGAAAGTTCACGCCTTCCGGAAGCGACGAAACGCAAAGCGCGCTTCGCTATGAACATGCTGATGGATTCGCTCTCGCCGAGCAATCTGCCGTGGCTGAATCCCGCGGTCATCAAAGAGTCCATCGATACCGGCGGCAGCAGCTTGATGAAGGGCATGGCACAGTTTCTTGACGACGTGCAAAACAACGGCGGCTATCCGCGGCAAGTCGATACGTCGTCTTTCGTTCTGGGCGAAAATATGGCGGCAACCAAAGGCGAAATCGTCTTCCGCAACGAGCTGATTGAACTCCTCGCGTACTATCCGCAAACCGAGACCGTGTACGAGCGGCCGCTGCTCATGATGCCGCCGTGGATCAACAAATACTACATTATGGATCTCGCGCCGGGCCGTTCTTTCGTGGAATGGGCGGTGCAGCACGGCCACCAAACGTTCATGATTAGCTATCGCAATCCGGACGAGTCCATGCGCGAGTACACGATGGACACGTATTTGGAGAAAGGGCCGCTTGCCGCTATCGATGCCGTCCAACGGCTGACCGGCGCGCCACAAGTAAATCTCGCGGCATTGTGCCTGGGCGGGACAATGGCAGTGCTTGTGCTGGCGTACTTAGCGGCAAAAGGCGAAGCAGAACGCGTCGCGAGTTTAACCACGACCAACACGATCGTAGACTTCGCAAACCCCGGCGATCTGGGGGTCTTTACCGACGAAACATCGATTGCAAAGCTCGAGAAGAAGATGAACGAGCGCGGTTATCTCGATTCAAGCGAAATGGCGGGCACGTTCAACTGGATGCGTGCGAACGATCTGATCTGGAGTTACGTCGTTTCGAATTGGTACATGGGGAAGAAACCCCCGGCGTTCGATATCTTAGCGTGGAACGGCGATTCAGTGCGTATGCCGGCGGCAATGCATTCACAGTATTTGCGCGCGTGTTATTTGCACAATTTGCTCGTTGTACCGAACGCATTCGTGCTGAACGGCGTGCCGATAGACCTTGGAAAGATCCAAACGCCGCTCTACGTCCTCGGCGCGGAATCAGATCACATCGCGCCGTGGCGCACTACTTACATGACGTCGCAGTATGTAGGCGGCGACGTAAAATACACGCGCACGAATTCCGGTCACGTTGCCGGCATTTGTAATCCGCCCGGAAACCCAAAAGCTTGCTATTGGACGGCCGATCGTACCGAACCGGGTGAATCACCCGACACGTGGCTCGAACGTTCTACCAAACATCAAGGCAGCTGGTGGGACGACTGGGCCGCATGGGCCGATGCGCACGGCGGTGCGCAACGCGCGCCTTTCCCATTACCGCACAGCGGTGAAGCTGCGCCGGGTCGTTACGTGCGCAATGAGACCGCGCCGCCTCTCGACCTTACGGAGCCCGTTCACCAAGCATGAATAACCGTGACACGATGAAAACGCTCGGCGAGTTTATTCGCACGCAAAGAGAACTTGCAAACCTCTCCCTGCGCCAGCTCGCAGATTTGGCGAAAGTTTCGAACCCCTATTTGAGCCAGGTAGAGCGCGGGCTGTACAAGCCCTCGGCCGAGGTGCTGAAGCAGATCGCGAAGGCGCTGCATCTTTCCGCCGAGACCTTCTTCATGCAAGCCGGGCTGTTGGACGAAGACGTTCGCAACGAGGCCGCCGACCAGGTGGAGTCCGCCATCAAGCTGGACCCGCGGCTTACGCCGGAACAGAAAGAGACGCTCATCCGGGTTTACCGGGGCTTCATCGGTGAGCGCTAGGTAGCTCCTCCCTCCCCTTGACGCGCTTTGCACATGCTTGGTACACTTAGCGCATACTATTGCACGAGCAGGAGCACGCAAATGAACAGCTACGCCGATTTCCTCGAAAAAGTCCAAGGCGAATTTCTCAACGGCATCAAGCAAGCCCAAGACCTGAACATCAAGGCCTTGGCGGCAATGACCGAACTCGTTTCCTCAATCCCGGCGATCGACGCGAAACAAGCACTCGACGGCAAGAACATTCCGTCGCCGTCGGAGCTCGTGGAGCGCAGCTTTGCATTCACGAACGAAATCCTCGACGCGCGGAAAGAATACATGGTCAAGCTGGCTGACCTCGCCACCGAAGCGCAAAAGCAATTCGCGGATACCGCGAAGCGCGTCGCCGAAGCCGCCAAGAACTAAAACTCTTTAAGGCCCCGGGTGCAAAGAAGCCACGGCAATTACGCCGGGCTTCTTTTCGTTAGCGCAATCGAAATTATTGGGTGATGCTCTCGCTGCGTTGAAGTTTTCCGTCGATCGTCGCAAGTCCATGGACCATCGCTGCTCGCAACGCTTTCAACTCCGCAACGACGCCCTCACCGGCTTGCGAATTTCTTTGTTCGAGGATGTCCAACGCACCGCCGACGCCGTGCGCCAATTCCTCAATTGCCTGCGATTCGTCTGGTGCGTAAGATTCTTGCGAACGCTTCGGTCCAAGAATCAGCGCACCGACGAGCCGTCCGCGCGCGACCATTGGATACGCGAATTCGCCCTTCAGCTTGCTGTTGACCTCGTGAAGATCGACGACACGGTGCCACGTACGCAACGAAACAATCGCCGGATCATTTTCGCTAACCTTGCCATATCCACCGGCACCATCGTCAAGCGCCAACTCGACGAGCGAGGCATCGGCATGTTTCCCCAACACCTCAGCGGCACGCGCGACCAACGCGCCCGGATCCGTCATGTATGCGGCTTCATGCGCAAAGCGGCGAATGGCCTGTTCGTCTTCATGACGTTTACGAAAAAACACACGGTCTAACACGTGTTCCACGTGGCCGTGAATAGTGTGGATAGATAACCCGAGCGCGAGTGCGACCGCGGCGTCGGCCAGGAGGTTTGCGGTATGGCTCGCGCGTTGGAGCCACGCCCCTAGTGCCCATTCGGCAAGAACGAAAATGCCCACTATGATTAGTGAAACGGCAGAAAAAATCGCCACGCGATTTAGCGCAAAGCCGATATCCAAGACGCGCCGGTTTAATAGCGCATATGTCATGCCGAGCGGTGCAAGAAACGATCCGACATTCACTAACTCATAGGCGACAATCAACGCGGCTCCGCGCTGGCTCGGCGGGAAAAGGATCGGCGCTAGAAACATCGCCGCTTGCGTTACATAAAGCAACCCCAACGTGGCCGTTGTCCAAACTATGCGCCCACGTTCGGCTCCTCGCGCAGCGGATATGGCCGCGCATGCGCAAGCGAGGGCGAGGATATATGGAATCGCACCCCAGCCGAAGTTCCAATCCGGCGCAAGCGATTGGGCAACCCATGCGAGTTGACCGTTCCACAGCATCACAATGCGGACGATCTCGTAAATTGCTACACCCGCGGCCGACGCATATGCAAATCCTGTTAGTACAAGACGCGCGCGCGAGATTGGCCGGCCAAACAACAGCGAGTACGTTGCAAGAAGTGGCGCGGATATCCACGTCAACAAACAGCCGATGGCAGCAGCCACCATGTCGGCAAACGGCGACGAAGTAAGCCAACTGCCCGCGAGTAATCCTGCACCTGCTGGATACGACGCGAGCAATACAGACAAGATGCGCGCTTCGGGCGACTCGGCGCGCCGCCAAGCGATGAAGATCGCAAAAGCCAAAATCCAAAACGAAGCAGCGCAGTAAATCCAAACATCCCACCGCCACGCCGGCGTATCACCGCTTCGATAGAGCAGTCGAATGACACGCCCGTCGCGCGAAATGGCGACGGGAATAGTTTCGTGCGGATACACGCCCGTAATTAGGCGATAGCGATTGCCGGGCGTCAGTTCGCGCAAATGGATTAGGTCGCCGGTGCGCAATCCACTTTGTACCGCCGCGCCGCCCGCATCCACCGAGTCCACGCGCACGAACGCGGGGTCGTCTGTTAGGGCGACTTGAAAACCCAATGCCGACGAGGCTTCTATGTTTCCGGAAAAGAGGCTATAGGCATTGATCGCGACACAGCAGAGGCAGAACGCCAAAAGCAGCGCACGCCACGTGTGGACTCTCGCTGTGGAGGCAGCCTCCATGAACGAGAATTACGGAGCGCCGCCTACACTTCCCGGTCGCTGAACTAAAAAGCGCCTACGCCGTTCGGGGTACCAACGCCGGTTGGACCGTCGTAGCCGGCTACCGCTCTGCAAAGCGCGGTGCCACACGTGCCGTTGCTGCCGCTCGTCACGTCGTTTAACGCGCTGCTGCGAAGGTGCTGCCAGAGACTTTGCGCACCACGCAACGAGCGAGCATTTCCGGCAAGCGCGTAGATCGACGCGATGATGGGACTTGCGGCGCTGGTTCCACCGAAAACAAGCCAGCCCGAGTAGCCGTTGTTCGGCATGCTATCGTAAACCGCCACGCCGGTATTGGGGTCTGCAATTGCGGACACATCGGCTTCGGTGCGTTTTGCACAAATGGATGTGGTTTGCCACGACGGCTTCGCGATGTAGCTGCTGCAACCGCTTCCGGTTCTGCTCCACGCAGTTTCTGCCCAACCGCGACGGTTCGAAGCGCGGTTCAACGTGGTACCGCCCACACAAACGACATATTGAAGCGAACACGGTTGCTGTGCTCCGTATCCAAAATCACCCGCGCTTGCCGTAATAATCACGCCGGGATGGTCGTACGCTGTATTTTCGTACGCGTATTCAGAGCTGTACTCAGCACCGCCGTAACTATTGCTTATTTCCGTTGCGCCGAGTCGCACCGCCTCATTAACCGCTGAAGCAAGATTCGTGGAAGTCGCACTCGCCGCTTCAACAAGCAAAATGCGGCAGTTCGGACACGTGGCGGAAACCATGTCCAGATCGAGCGACGTTTCTTGCGCCCATCCTGCGTTCGCCAGCGGAAAAGTTGCGGTGCTGCCGCTTTGGCCCACTTTGTGAAAACAGCCGTTTGCGGTAGTGCACGGAGGAAGAGAAAATCTGGCCCGATATACGGTCAAGTCGCTCGCAGCCCTTGGATCATCGTACGCGTCGATGACCGCAACGGTTTGACCGTGGCCCGCACTGGAAGACGCAAGACGATACGCCGATTGAATGCTCGAAGGCCCGTACCCCGGAGGCGGTGCCACGGAAAGTGTAGCCGCGCGGTTCTCGGCGTTCAGGTCGGTGCGAAATTCAGCGTCGCACCGTATATCATCACCGGGAAGAAGCTGAGCGCACGATTGCATTACATTCGCCGAAAGCGGCGCGACGCTCGGGGCAGACGGCACTACGGCGCTAGACGATGAAGACAGGCTTCCGCCGCACGCAGCCAGCGCAAAGATTACGGCCGCTGCGAATACACAGCGAAGTCGATCGAAGGGAAACAAATTCGAACCTCCGGACAGGTCTAGCTATTGAACCTGTTATCCCGGTTACACGTCAAGGATAGGCAACCGTGAAGCGGTAGATCGTCGAAGAGTTAAAGCGCTCTCCGAGTCGCAAAGCAGTCGAGGGAAAGTTCGCATGATGCGGACTATCGGGAAAATGCTGCGTTTCCAGCGCAATTCCGTTTCCTTTTCCAGTAAACAACTGGATGCCCGGTTCCGTGGTTTCGATGTGCAACGAGCGCCCGCTGCGTGCATCGTACACGACCGCCGCGGGCGCAAGCTCGCCGTTTTGCGGCCGGTCTAGAACGAAGTTCAAATCGACCGCGCCGACCGTATCAGGCTCGCGCAAATCGAACCGCGTACCATTTACCGGCGCGATTTCGCCCGTTGGGATTTTACGCGCATCGACCGGCGTGTAATGCGATGCAAGAATTTGCACCACGTGTTCGCCGATGCTGATCGACGGATCCGCTGACAGATTGAAATAACTGTGGTTCGTGAGGTTGACAACGGTTGCTGCGGTTGTCGTTGCCGAATAATCAATGCGCAGCGTGTTCTCATCGGGCAGCGAAAACGCTACGTCAACGGTCAGTTCTCCCGGAAAACCCTGATCTCCATCGGGGCTAACGTAGCGTAAGACCACTTCGCGATCGCTCGAGCGTACGACATCCCAAAAGATGGTGTCGAATCCACGCTCGCCGCCGTGAAGGGTGACGTTCCCCTCGTTGGTGCTCAGGTTGTACGTCTTTCCATTGAGCTCGAACGACCCACCGGCGATACGGTTCGCGTAGCGCCCGATTGTTGCGCCGTAACGCCACTTTTGTGTCTGATAAGCCTCGACGGAATCGCGATGCAGGACCACGTTGCCGATCGCTCCGTTCCGGTCACGAGTCGCGATACGATCGATTCTGGCACCGTAACGCAAGACGCCGATGGAGATGTTTCCATTGTGCAATTCGAAGCGATCCGCGGGCTCTGTCTCAGGAGACTTCGCGTACGTCATCTTCGATGATCTCGCGTCGCGCAGACGCGTAAGCGATTCTAGAATCCTGCCGCCACCAACCGGCTTTCTGCAAGGCGGGATGGCCAAACGCCCCGCCCGAAACCCGCGCCCACTGCGCCAAAAGCGTTTCGCGCGGCGGCTCCGTTCTCACGTCAAAGCAGCCGTTTTCATAACACATCGTCTCTTGAGTCGCCAATGTGTTCCAGTCGTATGACCGAGCGCGGACCACAACGTGAAGGCTCGAATGTCCACACCGGCCGCCAATAACGAAGTCGCTTCTTCGTCCATTTCCTCGACCCAACAAATTTGCTCTTCCTGCGATCCGCATAACTGCGCCTCAGTAATCGCGATCGTGCGCTCGAAGCGGCTGTAGCCTTCCATGGCCAACGCTCCGACGCCCGCGTTCAGTTCCTCACAAACGCGAACGGCTTCAACGTCCGCATATGGCTCGCGTCCGTTACCGCCGACTGGAACGCCGGGGTAACGTTCGACACGGTGATCCAAAAAGCGCTCGCTCGTTACGTAGTAATTGAATCCGATTATGCCGGGGGCGAAACGAAGTGCACGTAGCGCGACGGGATTGCTGTATGTGCGCTTTGCGAGTCTCAACTAAGTCTTCTTCGGTGAGCTCGTAAAAGAGTTTAGATGAGCTCTCTTGCTCCCTCACACGCTTCGGTAACAAACATCAAGGGAGTAATGTTTCGCGCGCGATAGTACTGCGCAAGAACCCGCTCACGCGCTCCGGCAACCGCCGTTTTGTCGACGAGCGCAATTGCGCAGCCGCCGAAGCCACCGCCGGTCATGCGAGCGCCGAACACGCCTTCCACCGAACGAACCGTCTCTACGATTGCGTCGAGTTCGGGTACGCTCACTTCATATAACGTCCGCAACGACTCATGCGATTCGTTCATGAGTTTTCCGAATGTAAAAAGATCGCCAGAAGCTAAAGATTGAACAGCTTTGAGTGTCCGCGCGTCTTCGTCGATCACGTGTTGCGCACGCTCACGTATGGGAGAAGACAAACGCATCGCGTACTTGGCGAAAATTTCCGGCGTCGCGTCGCGCAGCGCGTTTATCTCTAAGCCGAATCCACGCAACGCCGCAACGGCAGCTTCGCACTCTTGGCGCCGCAGGTTGTACTCCGACGAAGCGAGCGCATGTTTCACGCCGCTGTGCATGATGAGGACTGCAACGCCGGCCGGAATTGCAATTGCCAGTGTTTGCAACGACCGGCAATCGATGGAAAGCGCACAGTCCGGTTCCGCAAGCGCCGACACCAGCTGATCCATCGGGCCGCTTCGGATCCCGACAAACTCATGTTCTGCGCGCCGGCCGATCGCTGCAAGGCGCTCGCCATTTTGCGGTACCCCGGCCGACGCGGTCAACGCTTGCGCCAGCGCAATCTCGAACGCTGCCGACGATGAGAGCCCCGCGCCGATCGGAACGTCGCTCGCAATGGTGACATCAAAGCCGTGGTGTAACGGTGATTCTTCCTGAATTGCGGCTACGACGCCGGCGGCATAATCGCGCCACGTACGAAGGCGCCGGAACGGCTCGTCGATGGGAATGGCAAACGTTTCATCGACCTCCAGCGAGCGGACGATCACCGCATCGCTGTTGTTCGGCGTTATCGCAGCGAAAGTTTTCTTCTCGATCGCCATTGGAAGAACAAAGCCGTCGTTGTAGTCGGTGTGCTCCCCGATAAGGTTCACTCTCCCGGGCGCAACAAATACACGCGGTGACTCACCGGCTCGTTTTTCGTGCGCCTCGCGAACGCGATCGATCGTTTTCATAACGGCTGTGAAGCTTCACGCAACATTTGCGCGCTGTCTTCGGGAGCTTGGTGAACTGCCATGACGTATGGAAACGAACGGTCGAAGAGCCCAACGAGATCGCATAGTAGGCAGCGTCCGTTCTCGCGCGGGTACGCGGCGCTTTGCGCGATCTTGTTCGATCACGAAAACGTACTCAATGCCTTCGCGGCCCCCGAGAACTTCGGTTCGCTCCGCCCAAACGCTGATAAGGTTCTCAATGCGTTGTTGCGGCAGCTGCGCGAACGTGAGGTTGTGCTCATGTGTATACAATACGACTTCACATTGGCCCACCGCAGGTGCCACGGTGAAGAGGCCGGCGCTTTGAAGCGCTGCCTCCGGCGGCGGAGTTTGCAAACTCGGAAACCGGTTCTCGAATAGGACGATATCGTATGACGATGCGGGAACTTCGGTAGCAAATTCGTCCGATCTCGTAGGGCATAGCGGACAGTACTCGGCCGGTGGAAGAAACGTTCGATCTTGACGGTGCGTCGCCGTAACGATCCACTGTCCGAGCATGCGATTCCACCGCAGCTCCGACACGTTTACCTGCTTTCGCCGAATTCGTAGAAAATCAAATAACGACCGTCGGGGAGTCGAATTTCAACACGCCGCACCAACCGGGAAGCCATCGTGCGTCCTTGGTACCGGTTACCCGCACGCCACAACCCTACGCGGCGTCGCGTCTCTCGCAGTTATATAGCG
>CAZJLJ010000009.1:0-9265 GCA_964546935.1 uncultured bacterium
GAGCAGCTGATTCGTAATCAGCAGGTCGCCGGTTCGAGTCCGGCCGTCGGCTCCATTTACGAAGCCCGCATTTCGCGGGCTTTTTTAATTCATCGTGATACGTGAAAGCCAATATGTAGCAATCAGTACCAGTTGGTGATGATTACAGTCGCAATTGCAACACCCAATTGTGTGCTTTTTGTAAACGATTCGTGCTATTCCTGACAAAGAAAGGTTAAAGCACCGTTAAGCTGCGTATTTAGTCGCTGGGTCGATAATTGTCGCACCCATGTTTTCTGCACTTTTCGTAGTGGAGGTTTGTCTTTAACCGATGCATAGAGCTACTAGACTTGTAGCCCTTGGTGCTATTTCTGCGGTCCTGGCCGCGTGTAGCGCAGGTGGCTCCTCTAATCCAACGGTTCCTTCCGCGACATCAGGCAACGGCATAACTCCCCAGGCCGTCTATCCCCGATCTGAAACCACAAGCGACGGCCACGTCATAACGTATTTCTATAACCGCGACATCGAGTTGAGCGGTCGCGTGAGCAGCGGAAACGGTGGAAGCACCGGAGTTCGGCCGCTCTCCATCATCTCGGGCCTCATGACGTATCACGGTGGCCCGATTCAAACGGCTCCGAAAATTTACGTCGTGTTGTGGGGCAGCGCATGGAATGGTTCCGGTGATCCCGACAACGTGAAAACGACGTATACGAATTTCATCAGCGGTGTGGGCGGAAGCCAATGGCTGAGTTCGGTTACGCAGTATACGCAATCGAACGGTGCGCACGTCGGCAACGCGGCCGGCAGTTACGCCGGTACGTGGAACGATACGACCAACGCAATTCCGCGCTTTAGGAGCGGATCGTATCAAAGCTATCTCGCCGCGGAAGCGCAACGCGCTGCAGCGCACTTCGGCGATTACAGCGCAAGTGCGAGCTATATCATCGCACTGCCGCACGGCGTAAGCGTGCCGGGCTTCGGCACGCAGTACTGTGCGTGGCATAGCAGCACGAGTTCGACCGGCGGCACGCTCGCGTACACGAACTTGCCGTACATGCCGGATGCCGGCGCAAATTGCGGGTCGGGATCGGTGAACAATCCTGGAACCAACGACGGCGTCAGCATTGTTGGCGGTCACGAGCAGGCCGAAACCGAAACCGATCCGCAACCGAACACGGGTTGGCTCGATTCCGGAAACAACGAAAACGGCGATAAGTGCGCGTGGGTGAACCTGCAGAACACTTCGTTCTCAACGGGATCCTTCCCAACGCAACCGCTGTGGAGCAACTCCGCGAACGGATGCGTACAATAGCGACGCTTTAGTGTCGCTATCGTTCGAAGGGGAGTTCGTGTGGAGCGGGCTCCCTTTCTCTTTCTAACGAATTAGAAAGTAAGATGCGAACGATTGAATATCAAGTCGTGGACGTTTTTACCGAGCACGCTCTCGAAGGAAATCCGTTAGCGGTCTTCCCGAATGCTGATGGACTCGATGAAATGATGATGCAGGCCATTGCGCGTGAACTGAACCTTTCCGAAACGTCGTTCATTTTGCCGCCGTCCGATGCGCGTTTTGCTGCGCGCGTAAGGATCTTCACGCCGGCGTACGAGATGCTTTTCGCCGGTCATCCGACAATTGGAACGGCATTCGTAATGCGCGAGCGTGGCCTTGTAGGACGCGACATCGAGCGCTTCATCCTTGAGGAAAAAATCGGTCCGGTGCCGGTCCGCGTCGAACGATCGGAAAACCCGGCAATTTGGCTCACGACTCCGGCGATACGGAAAGGCGAAACGTTCGATGCGGCATTCGCAGCGCAAACCGTGAGCTTAATCGAAGAAGACCTTTTGCCCAATGTTCCGCCCCAACTGTTGAGCGCCGGCAATCCAAATCTCTACATCGCGGTTCAAGATAAAGCGGCCGTCGATCGAGCGGTGCCGAACGCGGCGCAGATCGCGGAGATTCCCGTCGGAGAAGATGGCCCGCCGTGCGTATTCGTATTTACGCCGACGGCGCAAGGTGCGTATGCACGGATGTTTGCGCAAGAACACGGTGTCGCTGAAGATCCCGCAACCGGCAGTGCAACCGGACCGCTCGCGGCGTACATGATGGAACACGGTTTGGCCCCACATCAAGACGGAGCACGATTCGTTAGCGAACAAGGAACGAAAATGAAGCGACGCAGTTTGCTTCACGTCCTGATTCATGGCGATTACGGCGCGTCCGGAATCGAAGTTGGCGGCCACGTCGTGCCCGTAATAAGTGCTGCAATATCGATCCCTTGATCGAGCGCTTGCGAGCCTCATGGCTTGAGGCTAAGATGCGGGCATGAGCCACGCAATCGAGCTTTCGCAAGAGCTGAACCTTCCGGGAAGCGACGTGCTCGCCGCGGGAAACGAAATCATGGAAGCGATTGAACAGCGGACGCCGCCCTACGACGCGGTTTGGCTTTCCGTAAACCTGCGAGACCTGAAAATCCCGTTCGATGCAGAGCTTCGCGTTCCGGTGCGGGCGCGCGTCGAACGCGAGCCGGGCCGTTGGCAGTGCCGCATCGAGATTGGTGCGGAAGAAGGTTCGCAACTCTTTCCGCGATTCGATGGAATGCTGACCGTCACGCCGGAAGAACCGGGGCAATCGCGCTTATCGCTCTCCGGAAGCTACGATACGCCACTCGGCCTGCTTGGCTACGCGATCGATGCGACGCTGTTAAGCGGCGTTGCCGAGGGAAGCTTGGAAGACTTTCTCGAGTGGCTTTCGCGTGATATCGCGGAGCGGGCGTTGAAATCCGAGCAAAGCCGGCTCAACCAAGCTCGCAACCGCCACCGGTAAAGAAAGCTAAGCACGCCGGGCCAGTCTGCTTGACAAATCCAAGACGACCGGTCATATTTAAGGCGTGCCAAGAAGTAGCGTGCGCGAGCAACTCCTCTCCGCGGGTCTCCGGACCTTGCATCGCCGCGGGTTCAACGCGGCGAGCGTTCAGGACATCACCGAGGCCGCCGGGGTTCCGAAGGGCTCGTTTTACAACCACTTCGAAAGCAAAGAAGCGCTCGGCGCCGAGGCAGTGCAAAGATACATGGATAGAGCGGAGTCGCGGTTGGACGCATTGCGCGATCCATCGGTCCCGCCTTTACTTCGTCTGCGGCAGTATTTCGAGGGCCTGAACGAGCTGTGTGCAGGTAATGAATCCATTTCCGGATGCCTGCTGGGTAACTTCGGCGCCGAGCTCTCCAGCCAAAGCGCCCTGATTCGTGAATGCGTAGCACGGGCGTTCGAGCGGCAAGCCGATGCGCTTGCTATGCCGATTGAAGAGGCGCAGAAAACGGGCGACATTTCGAGCGACGCCGCTCCGAAAACGCTCGCGGCATTTCTCATAAACGCGTGGCAAGGCGCCGTCATGCGAGCAAAAGTCGAAAAAGACTCGGCGCCGCTGGCGCTTTTTCTAAACATCACCTTCTCAAAAGTTCTGAGCTAAATAAGTGAAAATCAAAAATTCCGTGGCATTCGTTACGGGTGCCAATCGCGGTTTCGGTGCCGCCCTCGTTACCGAGTTGTTGCGTGCCGGTGCGCGAAAAGTTTACGCTGCGGCGCGCGAAAGATTCGAGATAATCGATCCGCGCGTCGAGTATGTGCGGCTCGATGTCACGAAATTGGAAGAGATCGAAGCTGCTGCTCTGCAGTGCGGCGATGTCGATCTGCTCGTGAATAATGCGGGCGTTGCGCACTTCAAGAGCTTTCTCTCCGGCGATGCGATAGCGGCCGCGCGTTCCGAACTCGAAATAAATTATATTGCGCCGCTTGCATTAAGCCAGGCATTTGCTCCGATCCTAGCGCGCAACGGCGGCGGAGCGATCGTAAACGTCTTATCAATCGTGAGCTGGCTCAACGTCAAAGAGTTCGCGACGTATAGCGCTTCCAAAGCCGCCGCATGGTCCTTGACGAACGGTTTGCGCAGCGAGCTTCGCCACCAGGGTACGCACGTAATGGCAGTGCATGTCGGCTTCATGGACACGGATATGACGCGCAACATCGACGCGCCCAAATCAAATACCAATGAAGTCGCGCGGCACATAATCAACTCGCTTGAGGCCGGAGACGAAGAAGCGCTCGCCGACGAATTGACGCGTAAAACGAGCCGGGGGCTTTTCGCGGAGCCCGGCGTCTATCTCAGCCGCTAGAAGCCGACGCAAGTTATTCTTTCGCCCCGAATAGGCGCCGACGTGCGTATGTGCCGAAACAGCGTTTCGGCACCGTGCTCACCGGGTATTCCATAAGGCGAATGCGGCGGGCCCGGTTTGGGACCGCCGAGGCGTGGTCGTTTTTCTGAGGTGAGATGTCGGTCGTTGAGCGCAACGTAGCCAGGGTGCGCACGGACAAACTCGCGCTATTGGTCCGTGCAGGCGAGATTTTTCATCAATCGCTTGAGATTGAAGAAACTCTCTATAACGTTGCTAGACTCGCAGTCGAATCGTTCGCCGACCTGTGCCTCTTCGATTTGCTCGACGAACGGTCCGAGCGATTGTATGTAACTGCCGGTGCACACCGCGATCCTTCGATGGAACGCCTCATCAAGAAAGTCGAAGGGCTGCTCTACAATGCGGAGTTTCGTCTCCACCCCGTTCTGCGAGTAACGCAAACCGGTGAGCCTTTTTTCATTCCGGTTATCGACGAAAAAGCTATTGAAGCTCATGCGGCCTCGCGGCAGCACGCGGAGTACATGCGCGAGCTTGGATACAAATCCAAAATCGTTGTTCCGGTAACGGCTCAAGGGCAAATTTTCGGTGCGTTAACCTTTGTTCTAACGCGCGAAAACGCGAACTTCGACAGTGCCGACGTTGAGTTCGCTATCGATCTCGGGCGACGCGCTGGGCTCGCGATTGCGAACGCAAAGCAGTACCATCGCGAACAATACGTTGCCGCAACGCTGCAGCGTGCTTTCCTCACGCGAGACTTTCCCAATTGCGAGAACTTACGCTTTTCCGCGCTCTACCGTCCGGGCCTGAGTGACGCTGAGCTGGGTGGCGATTGGTACGACGCATTCAAATTGCGTAACGGAAAGATTTTGATGACCATCGGCGACGTTACCGGGAAGGGTCTCGAAGCCGCGCGTTTGATGGTGCAGATTCGCCAAGCGATAAGAATCGGCTCGATCCGGTTCGACGATCCGGCTGAAATACTAAAACTCGTTAACGAAGTCTTGTTGCTCGATCCCTCGGCGCAACTCGCAACGGCGTTCGTGGCACTCTTGGATCCCGACACCTTCGAACTCGTTTATGCGTCGGCCGGCCACGTGCCGCCGTTTTGCCGGCTTGCCGATGGGACGATCGAAGAACTGTTGGAACCCGCACCGCCGTTGGGCATTTCAATGGATATCGAAATCCAATCGAATCACAGGCATATGGCCGACGGTTCGATGCTTGTGATGTATACGGACGGCGTTACCGAGATTTGCCGGGATGCCGTGCGTGGCGAGGAGATGCTAAAAGACGTGTTACGCGGCGACAGCATCTTGCGGAGCGCCGATCCTGCGCGTTTCGTTGAACGCGCCATCTCAGGGAACGTGCCGCGCGATGACATAGCCATCTTGGTCGCTCGGTTCGGATGCTCAGAACCGAAGTGGCGCTTTGATGGCGGCGACCCGCGTGCGGCGTTTGCCGTGAAGTCGGAGTTTCTGCATGCCGTCGAAGAAGTCTCGGGTGTCGCGGCAAGGGATCTCAACTCGTGCGAACTCATTTTTGCCGAATTGATCGGCAATTGCGTCCGCCACGCCGGTGGGCCGCTGAGCATCTCGCTTGAAGTTAGCGACCGCATAAGGCTCCATGTCATCGATGAGGGTCCCGGGTTCGATTACGATCCGAAGCTCCCCATTGATATTTGGGCGGAATCCGGCCGTGGACTTTTCTTGATTTCTCAACTTGCCGATGGCGTCACCGTAAGGCGTTTGCCGGGTTGCGGAAGCCACATCTCCGTAGACTTGCCTGTCGATATCGCTGCGTCTTAACTCATCGCACGTCCCAATTTTCGGGACTCACGGGAAAACGCAACATATTCTTAGCGTATCCTGTAACGCGATCGTTTAGTCCCTCGAAGTAGATCTCGTTGTATAACGGAACTTCCGGCACGTCCCGATAGACCAGTCGCTCCATCCCGTCAAAGTCGGCGTATCTTTGCTTCTCTATCGGAACGCGGGCTTGATCTTCGAAAAGCGCATCCAACTCGTGCGAGCAATACCGCGAATGATTGTCTCCGCCGTTTACGGCTTCACTGCAGAGCAAGTTTACCGATTGTTCAGGATCGCTTCCGCCGATCCACGACTCGCCCATCATCGCTGCACGTCCGCTGCGAAGCGGGCCTTCTAGGCTGAACCAGATATTCGTGGTGTACGGCTTGATCGAAACGTGCATTCCGGCGGCCGCGAGTTGCGACTGAATTAAGGTTGCAGCACGGACGTTGATAGGATCGTCTGCGTTCGTTCCAAGCACCATATTGAGCGGGTGGCCGTCGCGGCGGCGTTCCCCGTCGACCATACGCCAGCCGGCCGCATCCAGTTCGCGATTCACTGCCGCTAGGTCGTGCGGATACGGTTTGAGATCTTGGTGCTTCCAACGCACGATCGGCGGTGGAAGAAAGGACGCGACCGTCGGAAATTCGTGATGCCATGCGTTGCTAAGCGCGTCATGGTCCAATGCGTAAGCAATGGCGCGGCGTACGTGAAGGTCATCCGTGGGCGCGAGTTGGGTTTGCAGGTACAGCAGTTCGTTGCCGTTTTCCGGAATACGCAGTACCTGCACGCCGCGTAAATGCGCGGCACGTTCAACGTTGTCCGCCGTGAGCGTTGCGAGGTCGACGGCGCCCGTTTGTAAAGCGACGAACTCGGAGTTCAGATTAGGAATGACCCGGAGTTCGATGCGCTGCAGTTTCGGTTTCGGCGAGTAGTATGGATTTGGTTCAAGCACGACACGGTCGCCGCGATTCCATTGCGTTACGCGAAAAGGCCCTGTTCCGAACGGTGCTTGTTCCCAAGGCGTTTCGACCACTTTCGTGTCTGCAAACGCATGCTGAGGCAAAATCCCGAAAGCGTAATCGGCTTGTGCAAATAGCACCCGGACGGCCGCATTCCACGGACGTCGAACCGTAATGACAACGGTGTGCGCATCCGGTGTGCGCAGCGATTCAATCCGCCGGTAAGGCTGGTCGGAGATCGTCCGGTTGCGAGGATCCAACAATGCGCGATAGGTGAAAGCAACGTCAGCCGACGTGAAAGGCCGGCCGTCGGCGAATCGCACCGGTCGAAGATGGTATGTAATTCGTTTACCATCGCGTGAAATGTCACCGTTTTCGCGGGTCGGAACGCGAGTGACAAGAATCGGAACGATGCGGTTGTCCGCGGAAAGTCCAACGAGCGTTTGGCAAAATAGTAAGTTGTACGCGATGATCGTTTGATCCGAAGCGATCAACGGATCCAGCGTAGCGGGGTCGCCGCTGTAAGCGATTCGCAACACGTGCGCACGGCGACCGGCGGCTGAAAAACCGCCGCAACCGGCGAGCACTGCGGCGATGCAAAGCGCAAATGACGCCCGAAGAAAGAACGATCGCTGCGCCATGAGCGGGTTTTCTATGACCGCTCGCGAGCTTCCGCCGGCCGGAAGCCGGAATTGCGACCTTTATCGCTAATAGCGGTTCATGGACGAAGTCCCTAAGGGCCAGCCCCAGCTCAAACGCAGCATGCGTCTCATCGACGTCGTGCTGTTTTTCGTTATTGCGGGTTCGAACTTGCAATGGATCGCTACGGCGGCGGCGGCCGGCCCCAGCTCTTTGGTCGTTTGGGTAATCGGATGCGCGGCGATGTTCGTTCCGCTTTCGATTGCGGTTATCCATCTCTCGTCGCATTATCCGGATGAAGGCGGCATGTATGTGTGGAGCAAGCGCGCCTTCGGGCCATTTGCGGGCTTCATCACCGGATGGATGTACTGGACGGCAAATCTTCCATACTTTCCCGCGCTGCTTTACTTCACCGCCGGAAACGCATTGTGGATCAGCGGAAGCAACGGCGGCGCGTTCGCCGGGTCGGCGCCGTATTTCATTGTCGTCGCCATCGCCGGGTTGGCGCTTGGAACGA
This sequence comes from uncultured bacterium, assembly GCA_964546935.1. Lineage (GTDB taxonomy): Bacteria > Vulcanimicrobiota > Vulcanimicrobiia > Vulcanimicrobiales > Vulcanimicrobiaceae > JALYTY01. The sequence goes on from CAZJLJ010000009.1 coordinate 8,091, forward strand.
TCGTAAACATCTTCGGCCTCGATGTAGGCAAATGGTTGAACAACATCGGCGCGCTGAGCCGGTGGACCGTTACGATTTTGTTGCTTGCGCTAGGCGCGGTAGCGTGGTGGAAATTCGGTCCGGCAACACATATCACCGCGACGACGATTCAACCGGGATTTCAGTTGAAAGACTTGATTTTTTGGTCGGTGATTGCGTTCGCGTGGACGGGCCCTGAAGGCATGTCGTTCATGGCGGGCGAGGTGAAGAATCCCCGTCGCTCGATTCCGCTCGGTCTGGCAATGGCCGCACCGCTTATCGCAATCATCTACATTTTGGGTACGCTTTCACTCCTTAGCGCGCTCACGCCGAATTTGATCGATCCGTCGTCGGGCGTGATGCAAGGCATCGGTCATGTCGCGCAAGCCATCAAGTGGCCCTGGCTTACACCGATTGCAGCGATCCTCGTAACGATTAGCTGTCTTGGAAGTGTCGGCGCGTGGCTTGGCGCCGAAGCTCGCATTCCATTTGTTGCCGGTCTCGATCACTATCTTCCGGCGTCGTTCGGCAAGATGCACCCGAAGTGGAAATCGCCGGTCATTGCGCTCCTCACGCAAGCCGGGATTTCGGTGATTTTCATTTTTCTCGGACAAGGCGGAACGTCGGTGAAGGGTGCGTACGAAGTTCTTGTCAGCTCCACCGTCATCATCACGCTCGCGCCGTTTCTGTTGCTGTTCGCTTCCGCAATCAAATTGCGACGAACGGTGCGCCAAGAAAGCATCCGAATCCCCGGCGGACGCGCGACGGTAATGCTGTGCGGGGTTATCGGCTTGATCACCACAAGCGTCGCAATGGTGCTTGCGCTTTTCCCCGCTGCGGATGAACCGAATAAGCTGCTCGCTGTCGCCAAAGTGTTGCTACTGACGGCGTTGATGATCGGCAGCGGCTTTGCGTTCTATCTCATAGGAAACCGCCGCGCAAAGCTATCGGTCGTCCTTCCGCCAGGCGACGTGCGGCTCGATCTTCGCGAAACGAATCCTTAGATATTCCTTATCACTGCATTAACCATCGTTAAGGTGGTTTAACTTCTGTTCGCCTTGGTACAAGGAGCATGTGAGCAAGCAAACGGAGGGTGCGCGCAGAGTCGAGCACACAACGCTTTGGCAATGCCTCGCCGGTGAGCTGGCCGGTACATT
>CAZJLJ010000009.1:9365-12388 GCA_964546935.1 uncultured bacterium
GCAACTGCAGCCGCCTACGTTCTTCGCGGCCTGTTCAGTGATGCTATAGAGCAAGGGATCACGAAGCCCACGCCGCCATTTTCCGAGGTGCAGGCGTTCGGCATGGAGACTGTGCTGACGTTTATCTTGGTCTATGTGATTCTTGCGACCGCCGATCAAAAAGCTGTTGTCGGAAAAAACTCCGCAATCGCTGTCGGCGGAGTCGTTGCGCTGTGTGGACTTGGATTCAGCCCGGTGAGCGGCGCATCGATGAATCCGGCCCGTTCCATCGGACCGATGATTGCATCGTTGAAGTTCGACTATCTATGGATTTACATCGCCGGCCCGCTAATCGGTGCGGCAATTGCATGCGTTGTCGTGCGGCTTTTGTACGGGCCGCCAAAAGAAAGTGAAGCTGAAACCGCGCAAGGGGGGATCAAATGACCAAGTCGCTCAACGCCACGCATTACGAAGCGATTCCTGTGTACTCCGACGGTTTGAAGAAATCCAACGCACAGATACACGGAATTATCGAAACGCCGAAAGGCAGCCGGCACAAGTACGCGTTGAACAACGACTACGGCATCATCGAATTTCGTGAGGTGCTCCCAGATTCAATGAGCTGGCCTTACGACTACGGGTTCGTTCCGCACACGCTCGCCCCCGACGGCGACCCTTTAGACGTATTGGTCATTACGGAAAACGGGCTCTTTTCCGGGTGCCTTATCCAAGTACGCGTAATCGGCGTCGTGTATGAAGCGAAAGATGGTGTTGAAAACGATCGGCTCGTCGCGGTGCCGCTTCCCAGTGAGGGCGCGCCGCAACTAACCGATTCTTACCACGACTTCTCCGACGTTCCGGAATCCACGCGCGATGAGATCGTCAACTTCCTGAAGACGTATTCCGAGCGGCAGGGACACCGCATCGACCAAAATGGAATCGGAGACAAAAACGACGCGATGAAGCTAGTTCAAGCCACGAAAAAGGCGTTCAAGAAGAAGTAGTTCTAGTCGACTTCACGGGCGTTGAGGTGAATCAGCTCGCCGTTCACGCCCGTGCTCGAGTCGCTTGCGTGAAACGCGAGGATCTCTGCTACTTCCACCGGTTGCGCGGCGGCCGCAAAGTCGGAAGCATCTAAATATCCTCGAGCGGCATCGGTCGCAACCGTTCCGAGCACTATCGCATTTGAGACGATTCCATCGGACTTATGTTCGCGAGCTATCGCGCGCATGAAAAGATTCACACCGGCCTTGCCGGCGCCGAAGATACCGAAACGCGGTTGAGGATCGAGAGAGCTCCCGGCGGTCACGGCAACGAAACGCGCCCGCGAGCGGCGGCCATCTCGAACCGGCTGCCTCAGCACCTTGCGTAATGCCGGAACGAAAAGGTTGTAGGCAACGAAAAGATTGTTCCGTGCGCTCGTTTCTACATCGTCAACCGTGGAGTCCAGAATTGAAACGAAGCGCACTCCGCCGCCCGCCAGACTCACAACACCGTCGATTCGACCTGCCCACGCAATGGCAGCATCCGAGAGGCGTTCGCCGTCGTTGAAGTTTTCGAGATCAGCCGCTAATGCTAAACAGCGATCCGCTGCACCGTACTCTCGAATTGCGTCTTCGGCGCGAGCTTTCTCTCGAGAGGCGACGGCAACGCGGGCGCCGGATTGAACCAGCAAACGCAGGGTTTCACCGCCGACGCGACCTGTCGCGCCGGCTAGGACGACGACGTCATCCTTCAGCAACTGCGGAATCATATCCACCTCGGAACGCGGCTTCGGTACTTCCGATAGGTTTTGCCGAACTTTCTATCGAGGTAGCGTTCCTCGCGTTCGATCACGCCGGTATTCATCAGCCATAAAACGGCCGGTAGTGCGGCGAGCGGAAGTGTGGCTCGCGCCGCAAGCGACGCTCCGATGTACGCGAGCGTCAAACCAAGATAGAGTGGATTGCGGGTGTATGCGAACGGACCATTTTCCACGATTGCCGTTGTTTCGGCAAATGGATCGGCTTTTGTCCCAGCCTTGTTGAGCGACGCAAACGCCGAGACTACTGTCGATGCGCCGGCGACGAAAAAGCCGAGCGATAGAAAGCGCGCAGCGGTTGGAAGACGATTCGAAGCAACAAGCCGGTCTAGCACGAGCGTGATTGCAAGCGGAACGCCGTAAATCAACGGCGGAAATGCAATCACGCCCGCTACGTCGGGTTCGGTTTCGCTCACGGATAAAGGCCGCGGAGTTTCGTGGCTTCGGCGACGCGAGTGACCGCAACCGCGTAAGCGCCGCGCCGCATGTCGATGCCTAGCCGCTGCGACCGTTCGTACGTCTCGGCAAACGCTCTCACCATGACGCGCTTCAGGCGATCGTTGATCTCGTCTTCTTCCCAGAAGTTCTCCTGAAGATCTTGAACCCACTCGAAGTAAGAGACCGTCACACCGCCGGCATTTGCAAGTATATCCGGTAACACCATCACGCCGCGCTCGAAGAGAATGCGATCTGCTTCCGGCATTGTCGGGCCATTTGCTGCTTCAGCGATAAGGACGGCGCGAATGCGCGGTGCATTTTCGGCGGTAATTACTTTCTCGAGCGCCGCCGGAATGAGAATGTCGCAATCGTATTCCAGCAACGCCTCGTTTGTAATCTGTTCGCCGCCGCTGAAGCCGACGACCGAACCGGTTTCGCCTTTATGCGCGATAACGGCCGCAACGTCCAACCCGTTGGGATTGGCAACGCCCCCGCGCGAGTCGGAAACCGCAACAACGCGGTAGCCGCGTTTATGCATCAATTCTGCCGCGTGCAGACCGGCGTTGCCGAAGCCTTGAATCGCGACCCGCGCGTCTTGAACCGGGATGTCGAGCGTTTTCATCGCTTCGTCGATGACGTACACGCAGCCGCGCGCCGTTGCTTTGTCCCGCCCCGCAGAACCACCGATGGCAACCGGCTTTCCAGTCACGACGCCCGGTACTGAGTATCCGCATTGCATGGAATACGTATCCATGATCCATGCCATGATCTGCGGCGTCGTGTAGACGTCGGGTGCCGGAATATC
>CAZJLJ010000009.1:12488-51107 GCA_964546935.1 uncultured bacterium
CCATGATCCATGCCATGATCTGCGGCGTCGTGTAGACGTCGGGTGCCGGAATATCTTTATCGGGGCCGATGATGATTGAAATTTCGCTCGTGAAGCGGCGTGTTAAATTCTCGAGTTCTTGCATCGACATCTGCTTGGGATCGCAGATGACGCCGCCTTTTGCACCGCCGAACGGAATATTTACCAGCGCGCACTTCCACGTCATCCACATGGCTAGCGCCTTGACTTCATCGAGCGACACGTCGGGATGGTAACGGATTCCGCCCTTCGATGGGCCGCGTGCCATGTTGTGCTGCACGCGAAAACCACGGAACATGCGGAAAACCCCGTCGTCCATACGAACGGGGACCGACACTTCCAGGATTCGCTTCGGTTCACGCAAGTAGCCGTGTATGGATTCGTTCAGACCGATCAAGCCCGCAACGTCGTCAAGCTGCTGCTGGGCCATCTGCCAGACGTTAATTGTCTGAACGGTAGAAGTCTCAACCGCCATTCCGAAACCTCCGTCCGCCTTCATAAAAAGCGCGACGCTTCTGTTATATCACCTAGGGACGGCTTGACATCAACGTCCAGGCGCTCGCCGGGTACGCTTTCGGCGGTGTACCAATCGGGTGCGTAGTCCTAGTTTTGCGCGATTCGCCTCGTACGATACCTGGAAGCAGGTAAGGAACATCAGTCGAGCGGTTCGTAAAGGGTAGACTATGTTTGCGTTTCCAATCGATCGCGTTCGTACTGAGTTTCCCGCGTTGTCGATAGAAGATAACGGCCGGCGCCGCATTTACGTCGATAATCCCGCCGGAACGCAAGTTCCGCGCCGCGTGGCTGAAGCAGCGGCGCGCTGTTTGCTTGAAAGCAACGCCAACTTAGGCGGATATTTCCGGACGAGCGTCCTGGCGGAAGAGCAAGTTCTACAAGCGCATCGTGCGATGGCGACGATGCTGGGCGCTTCATCGGAACGCGAAATTATCATTGCGCAAAGCATGACCAACCTCACGTTTCATCTCTCGCGGAGCATCGGCCGTACGCTGAAGCCGGGCGATGAGATTGTTGTAACCCGCATGGATCACGACGGAAATATCGCGCCGTGGCTAATGATGGCCGAAGACCGCGGCGTTACGGTACGCTGGCTCGATTTCGACCGCGAATCTTGGGTGATAGAACCGTCCGCACTGGATGCGGTGCTAAGCGAGCGAACCAAGCTCGTAGCGCTCAACTACGCGAGCAATTTAACGGGTTCAGTCAACGACGTTCGCACCTTGATTGCGCGTGCGCATGCCGCGGGCGCGCTGGTCTATGTCGATGCAGTGCAGCTTGCGCCGCATGAATTCATCGACGTAAAAACGTTGGATTGCGATTTTCTCGCTTGCTCGTCATACAAATTCTTCGGCCCGCATTTGGGAATCGTCTACGGTCGCGAAGCTCTGCTTGAAGAGTTAACGGCGTACAAAGTGCGGCCGGCGACTTCCGAACTGCCATGGCGTTTTGAAACCGGAACGCCGCAGATCGAACTTCAGGCGGCGCTTGCGGCAACGGTGCAATACTTGGCTTGGCTTGGTGAAGAGTGCGGTGCCTCCGGCAACGAGCGCGAGAAAGTCCGCGCTGCTTTTGGCGCGGCTTCTGCGTACGAGAGAACGCTTGTCGCGAAGTTGATCGAAGGCTTGCGGGCGGATCCGCAAATCACCATTCACGGGATCACAGACCCGGCGCGCTACGGATCGCGCGTTCCCACGGTCTCGTTCACGCATGCAACCCGAACAACCGATGAGATCGCACGTGATTTGGCCGAGCGAAACATCTTCGTTTGGTCCGGCAATAACTATGCGCTCGAGATCGTGCGCACTCTCGGCCTCGAAGAAAACGCCGGCGTCGTTCGGATCGGGTTGGCGCATTACAATACGCCCGCCGAAGTCGATGAGGTGCTTTCCGCCTTAACGCTTCAAAACGTTCCCGCGTAAACCGAACACGAGCGACAGATTGAAGGCGGGTCGCCGGATTCGAGTTGCCGCCGAAACGATTCGTACGCGATGCCGTTCCAGATTTCGGAAACGCTGTTTACCGCAACGTTTCCGAAATTCACGCGATCCGGCGTCGAGATCATGCAACACGGCATCGACCAGCCGTCGTAGCTGAAATATGCGCCGGTCCACGGCCAATCGCAGCGCGAGCGGCCCGGCGTTTCAGCTGTGTGCCGCCGCGGCTGCACGTTGGGCAGGCGCAGGTGCAAGCCGTGATGTTCTGCCAGCGCTCGCGCATGCGCGAAGACTTCATCGACGCGTTCGCGTTCGACGGTCAGCAACGTCTGTTCTTCTACGAAGTCACGCATCGGTCGATAATGTTCGGGCAGCGTTTCCTCGCCGAAGGAGTGGCAGAGATGTTGCACGCTCATTGCATCCACGCCGAGTTCCGCGGCCAGCGTGACGATGTTCGAAATCTCTTCTAAATTCTGGCGCATCGCCACCGTTACGATCTCGATATATGGCTCGCTCGTACCGTAGCAGCGGCGTGCTTTAATAATCCGTCGCAGATTGCGAACCGCTTTTTCGAAGTTCGCTCTCATGCGAATTCGTTCGTACGTCGCGGCGGTAGAGCCATCGAGCGAAGCGTGCAATCTCTTCAAACCGCTGGTTACGCAGCGCTCCGCGGCGCGTGGCGTTATCAGCGTTAGGTTCGTGTTCACGGCAACGTCGATGCCGCGCTCCGATGCGTAACGAACCATGTCGAAGAAGCGCGGGTGCATCAGCGGTTCACCGAGTCCCTGTAGCTGCAATTCGCGAAGGTTCGGAAACTGATCGAGGATTAGCGTGAAGAGTTCAAAACGCATGAACGCCGGGGGGCCATACGGTGGCCCGTCCCGGCGAAATTGAATCGGACACATTTGGCAGCGCAAATTGCACTGCCCGACCGGCTCGATTTGGATGAAGTGCGGAAGCGCCGTCATACTTCCGCAATACCCCGCCTACCCGGGGACGAAGCGAAGCGCTAGCCCGTCGATGCAGTAACGCAAGTGAGTGGGCGCCGGACCGTCGTCGAAGATGTGTCCAAGGTGGCCGCCGCAACGGCCGCAATGAACTTCCGTTCGTTCTTCGCCAAAGAGTTCAAAATCGCGACGCGTTCGCGTTGCGTTCGGCAGTACCGTCCAAAAAGACGGCCAGCCTTCGCCGCTATCGTACTTCGCGGAAGACGAGAAGAGCGCTTGATCGCACCCGGCGCAGCGATAAATTCCGCGCCGCTTCTCTTGGAGCAACGGGCTCGAAAAGGCCGGCTCCGTGCCTTTTTGACGCAAGATGGCATAACGCTCATCGCCCAAGAGCCGGCGCCATTCGGTATCCGAATGTTGTACGGCGTACGTCTCGGCGGATGCAAAACGCGGAAGTGCGGCCGCTGCAGCGAACGCTGCGCCCGCACTAAAGAACAATTTTCTATTCATGATGCAATGTCGCACGCAACGCCGTGTCGCTCGTAATAGCGCTGATGATGATCTTCAGCCGGCCAGAACTTCTTTGCAATCATGATTTCCGTTGCAATCCGTTTTTCGAGCGCAGATTGAAGGCGATCGCGGGATGTTCTTGCCATGGCCTCTTGCTCGGGCCCATGCGTGAAGATCGCGGAACGATACTGCAAGCCAATGTCCCGGCCGTCGCGATAACTTTGCGTGGGATCGTGAAGATCCCAAAACGCGTTCAAGAGCTCTTCATAGCTTATTTTTGCCGGATCGAACGTAACTTGCACGGCTTCCATGTGACCCGTCTGTCCGTAAGAAACTTCGCGATAGGTCGGGTTTTGCGTGTGGCCACCCGTGTAGCCGGAGACAGCGTCGATGACTCCCGGCAATTGCCGGAAAGCCGCTTCGACACCCCAGAAGCAACCGGCGGCAAAGGTAGCGGTTTCGGTATTCATACATCAGTTGAACGCCGGCGCGGGTTTGTTGGATTGATACCTCGGTCGCTCGAGAAGGAGGGAGGCGTTAAACGGGCGGCGGAAGCGCGAGGCGCTCGACAACGGCCGTTACGTTAACGACTCTAACGCGATTCTCGGTTTTCGCCTCGTCCTTTAAATGGCTCAACATTTCTTGCCATTTCTCTGCGCGATACCCGGCAACGATTCCCGAAGCCAACCCTTCCAGCAAATGGTGCACGGTGGCTTCAGCCACTTTGTGTCCCACGGCTGCATCGAAGCCGGCGCCCACAATTCCAAGAGGCGGTGTGTAGTGGCCCTCAAGCTGCAAGATTGAAGTATCGGAATGCTCGCCGGGGAGCACGCTTAGCTCCCCTTCAAACGAGGGATAGATGCCGCCCGGCAGCGGCTTCCACCGAACTCCGATCGGGCGGTCAATGTGCGCCGGGCCCGTAGCAACCGTATATTCTACGCTAACGTCTTTCGCCAGTTCGATTTCCGTCCAGGGGACCTTTACGGAAAGTCGCAGTGCGTGGGGAGCATTGCTCTCGGACGCTCCGAGTAGCATTTCGCAAACCTCTTCGCGCGCAGTATTGCTAGGACAGCGCACGTGGAGACTCTCCGTTATATGTGTCACCACTCGAAAAGTATACACCGTCTCGTTAGTTAGTTTAGGAGGAAAGGGCCGCTTCCAAGAATTCCTGTTGCAAAGCCTTCATCGAGGCAGCGGAAGATGCGGAGACATCCAACCAGTCATTTACCATAAGAGCGAAGATCACGACGCGTCCGTTCGGCGGAGTGATATAACCCGCAAGCGTCCTCGTGTGCATCATCGATCCAGTTTTAGCGTAAACCACGCCTTCGAGCGGCGACCCGTTGAACGAATGTTGCAACGTTCCGCTCTTACCCGCTACCGGGAGCGCCGCAAGAATTGCGTCGCGGTTCGGGCTATTCCAATCGGCACGTAAGAGGGCAACCAGCGCCGCGGGAGTTACGCGGTCGTACTGCGACATCCCCGACCCATCGCTGATAGTCATCGTCGAAGGGTCAACACCAAGCCTTCGAAGCCAATCGCTTTCACGTGCAATCCCACGTGCGCGCGTGTCGCCGCTGCCATTCGCTGCAGACAAGTCTTCAAGCAGCATTTCGGCGATGAAGTTGTCGCTTGGCAACCACATACGCGAAACCACGTCGCGCAACGGCGGCGAATGATGAATCCACAACACGCGCGCACTGGCGGGCGTAGGTCCCTCGTGTACGATCGAACCGAACGCGATCTTCTGGGTTGCCAATGCTTCTCGAAGTGCATCGCCGGCGAAGGCAACGGGATCGCGCACCGCTGCATCCAGCTCTCCTGGATCGGTCGCGCCGATCGGAAAGCTTCCGGAAACGCGGATAGCATTCGAAACGCCGGCCGGCCAACTCAATTCGCTCGTATCTTGCGATGAGGCCACGCCGGTGGTTACTTCGTTATCGATGGTAACCGTATTGTTTTTCGGGGAAGGCGCGATGACGGCCCGCGCACCAACGACATTCGCGCCGTGTACTTGCAACGCAACCGCGTTTTCATTGAATGCGAGCGCGGTTATCGGAGCGGCGTAGTCGTTCGGCAGGTCGTCCACGCTCCAGCCGCCGGGATACGACGGCGCCGTGAAGGCACTGTTGTCGATCACGAGCTCGCCGTCAATTCGTTGCACGTGCAAGCCAGCGATGGCGCGGGCTGCATCGTTGAAGGCGTTCGCGTCAACGGTTGGATCGCCGCCGCCGCGCAGGTAGAGATTGCCGTGCAACGTTCCATTTTCGATGCTGCCGTCGGTTAATGCCGCCGTTTGAAGTGACGCATCAGGTCCTAGCAGCGACAACGCCGCCGAGCCGACGACCAGCTTCATTGTCGATGCAGGCTGAAACGCGTCGTTTGAATTGCGCTCGAAGAGCACGGAGCCGGTCTGCGCATCGACAACTAGCGCTCCCACATGGGCGCCGGCAAGTGTCGGCGCAGAGAGAGCGGCGCTAAGACTGAGTGCGGCCGCAAGCAACAGCATCTGCGAAAAGTGATTCGCCGCCGGAATGGAAAAACTAGCGCGCCGATGATTGCGTTAGCGAAATGGCAGCCTCAGCTCCCTTCGGGTCGCATCGATTCGATCTATTTACATTGGTCCGGCGGCGACTACACGACGGTTTTCCCGAACTACCACTTTTGCGTTGGCCGCCGGAACGGCGAGATCGTGGTGGCGCAGACCAACGATCTAGGCGCAAATATGCGCGACGTCTCTAGCGGCGGCGAGTATGCCGCCCATACGTACCATCGCAATTCTTACGCAGCCGGCGTCGCGTTCATGGGCATGCAGAATGCAACGCCGGCCGACTTCGGTGCGTATCCCTTGACGCAGCCGCTGGTAGATGGACTCTGTCGCGTTGCGGCCGCTATCGCCCGGTTTTATGAGATTCCGGTCGACGCGCAGCATATTTTGACGCATGCCGAAGCTGCAGTAGTCGACGGTTATTTCGGTGCGGGAGAAGAGGAACGCTGGGATATCGCACGGCTCGAGCCGTCGATGCGGCCGCTGGAGCCGCGGGATGCTGCGGAAACCGGAGACGAGCTGCGCCGGCGAATCCGGCTGTATTTAGCTTAGCTTAGGTGAACTGTTCCATAAAACGATCGATGGTTTCGGAATCGATGCCTGCAGCGAGCAGCTGAACGCGGCATCCTTCTTGGCCGTGCGGCGGCGTGACAAACATGAAGTCCACTTTTCCAGTCGGCGCCGAAACGGTAGACCGCTCCGCGCCCGCGGGAACTACCGCAGTTTCATAGGCCTTCAATTTAACGTCGGTGCCGCCGGCTGAAACGTTCAGTGGGTGTTCCAGCGCCATGATGATTTGCGGCCGGTTCTGCGTGCGAATCGAAGACGGTTCCGTCCCGGCTGTAATTTTTTCCACGACGAAGCGCGAGCTTGCAATCAGCACCGTTCGATCCAGCCCTTCGAAATGGTATTTCAGCGGTTGAATTGCGCCTTTGGTTCCCTGATGGTAATCCAAAACGTCGGCGGCCTTTTGTACGTGGAGCTCGCGCGGCTTGCCATCGGTACCTTTGCGGTTCCAATCGAAGATGCGATACGTCAAGTCGCTGGCTTGTTGCGTCTCGAAGAGTTCGATGCCGGCGCCGATCGCATGGAGTGTCCCGGCGGGTAAATAAAACACGTCGCCCGGATGCACCGGCACCTTCCGCAACAATTCGCCCAGCGTACCGTCGGCAACGCGTTTTTCGTACTCCTCGCGGGACGTGTCACGCGTCCATCCGAGCACGAGTTGCGCGCCTTCCTGCGCCGAGAAGACGTACCAGCATTCGGTCTTTCCGTTCGGCTGATGTTCCACGCGCTGTGCGTATTCGTCGTCGGGATGAACCTGAACCGAAAGCCAGTCTCGTGCATCGATAATCTTCGTAAGCACGGGAAATGGACGTGATGGGTCTAGGTCGCCCATCACCTGCGGGCCTAGCTTTTCTCGCAGATCGCCAAGTCTGGAACCTGCGAGCGCCCCGTTTGTGATTTTGTTCGTGTCCCAGCACTCCCACACTTCGCCGATCTTCGCTTTCGGATCGACCTCCTTGCCGAATTGCTTTGCGAGTGCGTCGCCGCCCCAAATGGCTTCGGTTTCCTTTGGTTCCAGAACGTAGGGATACAAAGTCTCACTCATTTTTGCTCTCTATCAATCGTGCACGTAGTAATCCGCGAGCCGAGTTGCCGACGAAAACTTCCTGCGCATTCGCGACGTCGTTTCTTGTTAGGATTCGTTCGCGAGCCCGACCTTCGCTTACGAGCTTCGAACGCAAAATCCCCGGCAGCAAGCCGCATTCGAGCGGCGGCGTCCATAAAGAACCGTCGATCGTTACAAAGAGATTCGTTCGCGAACCTTCGGTCAGCTCATCACGCTCGTTTTGCAGCAGCGCTTCAAAGCAACCATGCCCGGTTGCATAGCGAAATGCCGCGTCGTGCGCCGGACGCCAAGAGGTCTTATATCGCAGAAACACATCATTGCTCGAAACCGGCTGCGGGGCGATACAAATCGGAACCTGCTCGGCTGTCGTACCGAAGGAGTCGTGGAGGAAACGAAACGTTCCGCCGGGTGCCACACGAACGCGAACGATTCCGTCCGAATGGACCTTGCAAAACGCTGCGAGCGCATCTTCCAACGCATGACGATCGAACGCGACATCGAACGCAACCGCAGTGGAAGCAAGGCGCTCCAGATGAGCCGCCCTTGTCGCCGGCGATGCACGAGCCGCGAATGTCTCTAGGAATTCGAGCGGAGCACTGTTGCTTTTGAGAAACTGGGCCTTAAGGTGCAGTTCGCCCCATTCGTTACCCGCGTCTGATTCAGCAACGATGCCGCCGCCCGTATCGAAGCGGCCGGCCGTGCTTTCAAACTGCGCGGTACGGATGGCGACGTTCCACCAGCCCGTGCGCTGCGGTGAGAGAAACCCGATCGATCCGCAGTAAACGCCTCGCGGGCGAGATTCTAACTTCGCGATGTGCTGTATCGCCGCGCGTTTCGGTGCACCCGTAACGCTTCCGCACGGAAATGTCGCACGCAGAATCCCCGCGAGGGAGCTCGACTCGCGCACGATTCCGGAAATAGTCGAAGTCATCGTTAGAAACGTCGGATACCGTTCCGTCGTGAGAAAGGCTTCGACGGTGACGTCATCGGCGATCCGATGCAGATCGTTCGAGAGCAAGTCGACGATCATCACGTGCTCGGCGCGATTCTTAGCGTTGCGCAGTTCGTCCGGGGAATCGAGCGGCGCGGTGCCTTTCATCGGCCGCGTGGAAATTTTTTTGCCGTCGAACGAGAGAAACAGCTCCGGCGACCATGAAAGAATGCGCCGTTCGCCGTCTTCGACGTAGGCTTGAAAAGGTGCGTTCGTTTCGCGTGCGATGGCACGCCACAACGATTCGGCGTCACCGTCGAAATCAACGTCGAACGGAACGGTGTAGTTCACCTGGTAGACGTCGCCGTCGTAAATTGCTCGATGGATCGCCGCGATCGCGCGTTCGTACATCGTGCGATCTATCGTGGGCCGAAGCGGCGAAATCGCGGCTTCGCGTTCGGCAATCGCGGCGGGTTCAATTGGCGCCTCATACGTGCCTAGCGCGAAGAGCGGCCGGTCATTCGGCGGCGGCACACCGTGCATTGCGGCGCCGAAGTCGTACGTCAAGTAGCCCGCGATCCACGCACCGTCGTTTGCCGCGCGATCCAGCTCTCTTAGATCCGCCATCGCTTCGTCCATGGAGAGCGGCCTGTAGATGCGATTCGGCGATGAAAAATCGTACGACGGGTCGATACCGCAGACGACGCGAAGGCTCATCCGTGTGAATCGTCGCGGCGTTTAACCAGTATCATGAAACGCTGGAGTACGGCGCTGATCGGCGCCATCTTGCTTTTTGCGGCCGCACCGGCGGGCGCAACGCCTACCTTGCAACCCGTTCTCAGCGCCGGTGACTGGTTAAATGCGCGCCCGAACGGACAGGACCTTACCGGTAAAGTCGTAGTCCTGGACGTCTTCACCGTCGATTGCATCAACTGCCGGAATATCACGCCGGCTTTGCGCGACTTATATAGGAAAGACCGGGCGAAGGGCCTTGCCGTTATCGGCATCCATACGCCGGAAACCCCGGCAGAGAAGCAACGAGGGTATGTAACGGAGAACCTTCGCGCTCAGGGTATCGTGTGGCCGGTCGCCGTGGACAACAGCGGATCCCTGTGGAACGCTTACGGCATAGACGCGTGGCCTACGCAACTCTTTTTCGACCGGCACGGTCGCTTGCGAAAGGTTATCGTCGGCGACTCCCAAGACGACCTCGTCCGGTCGACGACGGAGGCCCTGCTATCGGAAAAATAAGGAATGCATCGAGTTTTTATCGGGATCGGATCCAACCTCGGCGACCGCCAGGCAAATATCTTGGCGGCGCTGCAACGGCTGCGTGCGCGAACCGTCATCGAACGGGTCTCATCGTTTTACGAGAGCGCGCCGGCCGGGGGCGCATCCGGTCCGGCATTCCTCAACGTCGCGGCAGAGCTTTGGACTACTCTGCCGCGTGAAAATTTCGAACAGCTCGTTCGCGACGTCGAGTCCTCCGTCGGCCGGACGAGCGTTGCTCACTTGGCTGCGCGTCCAATCGATATCGACATCCTCGCCTTCGATGAAGCCATTCATTCGAACTTAGCCGAGCGCCAGTACAACGCGGTGCCGCTCGCTGAGATTGCGCCGCAGTTCAACGCGTATGCACGCCAAAACGGACAGAGCGGTTTGCGCCGCCGCGAGCGGAGTTTGCACTTCGATGCGAACCGGCAGGAAGAAGAACCCGACGTTCGGCTTTCGCTGAATCGGGTCGGCGTTTCAAGCGTTCGCCGTATCGTCCAACTCGAGATCGACGGACAGCCGCGCGTCTTCAACGGCGAATTTACGATGGTCGCCGATTTAGCTCCCGAGAAGGCCGGCGTGCACATGTCGCGCTTCTCGGAGATTTTAGAAGAAGCAACGCTAGATGTTTTGGCCCGCGATTCGAAACCCGCGTCGATCGAACGGCTAGTCGAAACGATTGCGTGCGAAATCGTTCAAACTCAAAGAGCGATTCGCGCCGACGTGCGCTTGCGCGCTGATTTCGGATTAGAGCGGTGGACGCCGGTTAGCGGAAAGCGCGGCGAAGAAACCTACACTCTCATCGGCATCGCGCACGCGGACGAACAGGGGACGCGCCGCGTCGTCGGCGTTGAAGCTGAAGGCATGACGGCGTGCCCGTGCGCCCAACTGATGGTGCGCGAGCACTCCATGCGCGAACTCATGGAAGCGGGTTTCTCCGAAAATGAAGCGCGTCGCGCGCTCGATGCGTTGCCCGGCGCAACGCACAACCAGCGCGGGCGCGGCTCGATTTTGCTGGGCGTTTCGGAAGAGCGCGCAGATGCCGTGCGCGCTGAAGATTTGGTTGAAATCGTGGAAAGCTCCATGTCCAGCGAAACCTACGATTTGTTGAAGCGGCCCGATGAATTCTTCATCGTGAACAAGGCGCACCATAACCCGAAATTCGTCGAAGACGTCGTGCGCGGCATTCTCGCTCGTTCGCTTGACATGTACGCCGATTTAGACGACGACACGTTCGTGTTTGCGAGCCAAGTCAACTACGAGTCGATCCACAAACACGACGCTTTCGCCGAAGCGTTCGGCTTGTTCGGCGAGTTCCGCGACGAACTAAACTCGGGCCGTTACGTTACCGCGAAGACCGACTTGGCTTCATGGCTTGGAACGCGCCCTTCACCGGTGCTTCTTTAGCGGTTTCGCCGGACGCCGTTTCTCGTGCTGAGAGCTCAATCGCGCAAGCATCTTTCGGCCACGTAGTTGAACGGCCGGGTCGCCGGCTCGAACGACTCGCTCCAATCGTTCGATCGTGCGCTCGCGCAAGATAGCATCGTCGTTGGAAAAATCCGTTAGCGCCTGTAAAGAAGCGACGACGACCTTCGCGTTTGCGCCCTCGAGGAATCCTTCGAGGAGTGCTATCGCTTTTGCGCGTTCTTTCGCTTCCAGCTTGATGCGAGGAAGCATCTGCGCGACGTGCCGGCGCACTTCTTGCTGCTCGATTGCACCGGCTTCTTCGATTAGGCGCTTGCGATAGGGAATTAGAAAATCCGGCCGTCCGCGTGTGACTTTCTCTGCCGCTTCCGCGGCGCGCATACGTACTGCAGGATCTTCGTCGAGGATCGCTTCAAACAATTCGCCGAAACGTTCGGGGTAACGAAGCACGTCGCTAGCGACGGCATCGGCGTTTCCGGCTTGACGACCCTCTCCGCCTTGTAGACGCTCACGTACGTTCAAGGGCTTCGATCCGATCTCCAAGGCTGGGGTGCGATGCAAAGATGATTTCGTACCACTTCGGGATTTCGTCTTCGGCGAGATTCTGGTCGCGCAAGCGCCGGAACGCTGCGGCGCCGGCTTGGCCATCGTTCGTGGTTGAAAGCGCGAAGCGATCCGCAGCCCACTCGCGCGAGCGCGAGAACGCGTTCAACACCGGACGCAAAAGCTGCAGGCCTGCAGCGAGCAACGCGTAGATGCGCAATACCGCCACCGAATCTTCCACTTCGCCGGTTCGCGTAACGCGGGATGCTAAAAAGAGAAGCACCATAGCAGAGATTTCGGCTGCAGCGATCATACGCCACGTGTCTTTAGTTACGTAGTGTCCAAGCTCGTGCGCGACGACGAACTCTACTTCGTCGGCTTCGAAGTGGTCGACAAGCGTGTCGCCTAAGACAATACGGTGGGTGCTGCCGATTCCGGTCACGAAGGCGTTCGCTTTTTTCGTTTGACGGCTCATGTCCATCCGTAGAATTTCGGCGTCGCCGACGCCGAATCGCGAAGCAAGTGCGCGCAGCCGTTGTTCCAACGGTCCGCCGAGCGCCTCGAACTTGTTGTAGAGCGGCAAGATGTAAATCGGGACGATAATGTTCGCGAGGATCAAGAGCGGAAGCAGGCCGATCGACGCGACGAGCGGCCACGCCTTCGGGAATCTGCGCAACGCTGCGACTCCGAGCGTGCCCAGGAACGCCGAAAGACCTGCACCGATCGCGGTGCTTTTAAGCGAGTCGGAAAGCCAATCGCGCGGTTCTTGATCGCTTAGCCCGAATCGTTTTTCGAGAACGTAGTCTTCGACGAACTCAATGGGCAGGTCCACGATCGCGCCTGCCAACGTCGCCCCACCGAAAAAGAGTGCGGGGCGAAGCCACCGCGGAACCGGCGTCAGCCCGCGTTCGAGACGAAGGGCAAGCGGTCCGTACGCAAATGCGAGTGTGCCGATGAGCGATCGTGCCGCTCCGGCGGCCGCCAACGCGCGCCGCATGCGTCCGTAACGCGCGGAATCGGACGAACTCTGGACGACGGGCGTTTGCACGGCGCGCAGCGCTTCAACGGTGCGCACGAGCGCATACGCGACACCGGCCCCGGCAGCCACGCCAAGCAAGAATCGACCGGCCCTCATTGGTACACTCCCTTCGTGGTTCTATTGGACAATGGGCACGTCTATAGGTTTGATGCGACCCTCCGGCGTTTTATACGCCATCGAAACGTGCTCATCGAGAACGGGAAAATTGTTGCGCTCGATTGCGATTTGCCTTCCGGCGCAGCGCATTACGATCTTGGCGGTGCAACGGTTCTTCCCGCTTTCGCCGATTGTCATGTGCACTTAGCCGGCACTGGGTATGCGATCGGCGAGCGCGATCTCTCCGAAGTCCGTTCTTACTCGGAATTCGAAGACGCAGTTGCCCGCATACCGCGCCAAGACGACGTCGTTTACGCCGGCCGGTACGACGATGCGTTGTGGATGGACGGCCGGAACGCCGACGGTGCGCCGCTCGAGCGTCATCATGCAAACGCGCGAGCGATGGTGGTGCGAGTCGATTCGCATTCTTCCATCGTGAACCGCGCTACGCTTGCATGGCTCGATTTTCCAAGCGAGATTCAGGGTCTAGAGCTCGACGAAGATAGTATTCCAACCGGACGCTTGTTTTTGGATGCTAACTGGCGGGCTCAGTCGCGTTTTATAGAGAGTTTCTCTGAACGATTCGTACGCGACGCGGAGCGACGGGCCGTCGAGCTCGCCCACCGCCGCGGCATCGTCCATTTGCATGCACAGCTAATCGGTAGAAGCAGAGACGGCTACGCAGCGGACGTGGAATTTCTTCGTTCGCTGCCTGCGAAGATTCATCCGAAAATCTGCGAACCCGACGCAATGCTCGCACACCAATTGGGCTTACCGACGATTGGAGGCGACGTCTTTCTCGACGGTTCGATCGGCAGTTACACCGCCGCTTTGCACGCTCCGTACGAAGGCACAAACCTTCGCGGTGAATTGCGTTTTAGCGATGACGCAATCTTTGAGTATTTTGCGCGCGCCGAAGAACTTGGTATCGCAGCGGGCGTGCATGCTATCGGCGACGCTGCAATCGATCAATGCATTCGGACGTGGCGCCAAGTTTTGGGCGGCAAGCCTTCGGAGCTTGGAACGCGTCACTTCATCGAGCACTTCGAAATGGCGAGCGAAGCGCAGATCGATGCCTGTGCCGACATGAACATCTATTTATCGATGCAGCCGCAGTTCGATGCAGCGTGGGGCGCGCCGGGCGGAATGTACGACCAGCGCTTGGGTCAGGAGCGTGCGCACAAAATGAACGATTTCGCTAGAATCGTGCGATCGGGTGCGATCTTATGCGGCGGCGCGGATAGTCCGGTCTGTGACTTGAATGCGTTAGCCGGATTGCAGGCTGCTGTCGATCATCATCAACCAACGCACCGTATAAATGCGCACGACGCGCTCGCAATGTATACCGTGAACGCGGCGCGCTTCGGCTACGTGGAAAACGAGACAGGGAACTGTGAGCCGGGACTCGCGGCCGACCTCGTGGTGCTCGACCGCGACCCGCTTAACGGTGACTCTTCCGGCGCGCCGTCTTCCGCTGCGTCGTTTTCGTCGTCGTCCGTTTTGCAGACGTGGATCGACGGGACGATTGTGTACGACGCGACGAACGGCTCCTTCCGGTAGGCTCGCGTCCGAACTCTTTGCGCAATTCGTCCTTCGCGGACTCCAAAACGTCTCTTTGTTTCTTCGGCAGATTTTTGCCGGCGCGATTGATATAGAACGTTAGCATCGACATCGCCGAGCGGTACGGATCGGTTTCAAATAATGGAGATCGTCTCTTTGGGTTTGGGATGAGCTTCCAACTGTTGAAGCAGCATGCCGGCCAGTTGATCGCAAATCGGGTCGTCGATCTCTTCGACGCGGCCTTCATCGGCGAGCGCGGCTTTGTGCGGATCGATCGGAATGCGCGCGAGGACGGGCGCCTGTGCTAACTCCGCAACGCGGTCTGCGTAGGAAGGCCCGAAGATTTCATACTTTTTGCCCGTATCCGGCGCAACGAAATACGACATATTTTCGACGACGCCGAGAACGGGTTTCTTCAGTTGATGAACCAAGTTCGCGGCTTTGCGAACGATCATCGTTGCAAGCGCTTGCGGCATGGTGACGAGCACGACTCCGTCGATGCTCAACGATTGAAGAACCGTGAGCGGCGCATCCGATGTGCCCGGCGGAAGATCGATCAACAGCACGTCGAGATCGCTCCACAGCACCTGTTCGTAGAATTGACGAATGACGCCGGAGAGAATCGGTCCGCGCCAAATCATCGCGGTGTCTTCTTTGTCGGTAAGCAGGTTCGAGCTGACTACTTCAATCGCGCTTCGCGAAACCGCCGGAACCATTAGCGGTTGCGGATTCCCTTGCGGCGTTTTGGGGGCGTTTGGATCCGCTTCGATTGCAAGCGGCGTATGTAACCCGAAGAGTTTCGGAATCGATGGTCCGGTGATGTCGCCATCCAAAATGCCGACCGAAAGATGCCTGCGCCGCAGTCCAAGTGCAAGCAACGCCGTTACCAGCGATTTGCCTACTCCACCTTTTCCGGACATTACCGGAACGACGTGTTTGATGCGTGCGCGTCCTGTGAACGCTCCCGGAGCGCGACGGTTCGGGCGCCGGTCTTCATTGGGAATGAGCGGAACGAATCCGGAGAGACGTGCCTGCCCTAGCGCAGCGACGATCGGTTCGATCCGCAGCCCGTGTGCTTTTGCGCCCTGCTCGATCGTTTCGTATTTGCTCACGCCGCAGCCCGAGCAGCCTAGCCCAAACTGCGTCAGCACGTCGGCGGCTATGGGCAGCTGCTTGACGAGCTCGCTTATATTGGTCTCCGGCGTGATCTCGATTTCTATGTGCGGCATGACGCCTTAGTTTACCAACAAAGAACGCTAGATCGATGCCTGGCACGTCGCAGGGGGAGCGGTGATCAACTCTCGAGATCTCATTCTGCTAGCCGCAGCGAGACTTTCGGTGCCGGGCCGGCGCCTTCGCGCCCTCGCTCGCGGCGACGACGCGCCCTTGCGAGAATGGATTGCGGGCGACTCGGCTCGACGTATCGGCCACGCACGAGCAGATGCTCAGCGGACCGCTGCGGCGCTCCAAACGTTGGGTGCACGGATCGTCGCGATCGGCGATGCGGATTATCCGCAGCAATTTCTGCAGTTGTCCGATGCCCCCGCGTTCCTATGCGTGCGTGGGAAACTTCCGTCAAGTGGCATCGCGATAGCCGGTAGCCGTACGCCGCCGCCGGAAGCTGCAACTTTTGCATACGAGTTTGCGCGCGCCCTAAAAGAGGCGGTGATCAGCGGACTTGCACTAGGGGTTGATGCGGCCGCACACCGAGGCGCGCTTTCAGCTGCAATGCCGACGGTTGCGTACGTTGGCCACGGCTTTGGTGCCACGTACCCACCGGAACACGGCGAACTGGAGAATGCAATTGTCGCGAGCGGCGGCGCAATCGCGACGGAACGCCTTCCGGGGGAATCCGTCACGCGCTGGTCCTTGGTAAAGCGCGACCGTTTGCAAGCCGCGCACGCTCGCGTGGTGGTGATGGTTTGCAGCGAAGTGGACGGCGGCGCAATGCATACGCTGAAGTTTGCACGCGAACTCGGCCGCCGTTGCTACGTCGTTCGCCCGCCGCAGATCGGCTCGCAGGGTGAGCGATTCTGGGCCGGGAACGTGCGTGCGCTTGCGGAGGGTGCAACAGCGCTGCCGCTAGACGTGAACGAGGCAATTCGAATTCTCCATGGACATCGCAACAACGATTGATCGCGCGCAGGCCGTCCTTGCCGGCGGCTGCGATTCGCCGGTGCGCTCGGGCTGGGGCGTAGGCGGCCCAATGTTCGTCCAGCACGCTGCAAGCGGAGCATACGCCTTCGATGAATCCGGACGGCGCTATATCGATTACATCATGGCGTACGGGCCGCTGCTCTTCGGACACACGCATCCCGCTCTAGTCACTGGGCTCGATGAGATCGCGCGCAACGGCTTCGTATGGGGAACGACGCATCCCGAAGAAATTCGTCTTGCAGAACGCATTCGCGCGTATTTGCCCTCGATGGAAAGAATGCGTTTCGTTTCGACCGGGACGGAAGCGGTAATGAGCGCCATTCGTGTCGCGCGGGCATTCACGCGGCGTAACTTGATTTTGAAATTCGCGGGTAATTATCACGGGCATTTCGATTTAGCGCTTTTGAACGCCGGAGCATCCGCGCATACGTCCGACGCTCAAGCCTCCGGAATTCCCGAAGGTGTGATGAGTGACGTCGTGGTCGCCCGTTACAACGATTTGCAAAACGTGGACGAACTGTTGCGCGGCCGGGAAAACGATCTCGCCGCTATCATCGTGGAGCCGATCGTCGGCAATATGGGGTATGTCACCCCGGTTCAAGGTTTTTTACAAGGACTACGCGAGCGCTGCGAACGCTACGGCTCGCTGTTGATCTTCGACGAAGTCATAACGTGGTTGCGTTTCGGATTGCACGGCGCACAGGCACGCTGCGTCATTAAGCCCGATATGACTGCTATTGGAAAAATCATGGGCGGCGGTGCGCCGATCGCGGCGTTCGGTGGACGCGAAGATGTAATGGCCGTGCTGGCCCCGTCCGGCGCGACATTTACCGGCGGCACGCATGGCGGAAATCCTTTCTCTGTTGCAATGGCGCATCGAGTTTTTGATTTGCTCGAGGAGCACCCGCAGTACTACGGATACATGAATGCGCTCGCCCAACGGCTCGCGGACGGCATCCGCACCATCTTCGCAAAGCGCGAGCTCCCATACGCGGTAGTGCAGCACGAGTCGATTGTGGATTTCAAGTTCCGCTCGGGGCCGCCAACGCGCAATTACGACGACGCGCTGCGCGCGGATAGGAAGTTATATAGCGCCTACTATCACGCTATGCTGGAGCGGAATATTTTATTGCCGCCGTCACAAAATGAAGTCATGTTCGTTTCCACCGCTCACAGCATGAATGACATCGATGTGACGCTAGGTGCAATCGAAGGCTCGCTCGACACCACGCATAAATAAAAGTCAAGAGAATATTTAGTGACATCCGCGTGCCATTTAACTAAGCTTGTAGTTGCATGGCGAAGACACCGGTGTCGCAGAACGTATCCGCGGATCGGGGCGTCGATGAACATCACGTGCGGCGCCTCCTATCGGCGGCCCGGCGCGCCGACCCGTTACGCCGAGATGCGCTCGCCGACGAATTGCAACGCATCACGGAAAGCGCAAACATCGGTGAGGCGCTCAAGAAGCTCGTAGAGCTGACGTTCAAAGACCTGGGACACATGGGCTCGCGCCTGAGCGAACTAATCTTGCGCTCAGATCTCGACGGTACGCTTTCGTTCACCGAAGTGGCCTCGCGCATGGGCCTATCATTGCGCCAATTCTTTCGGTACCGCGCTCGTGCCGTGGAGATGTTAACCGCGGAGCTGCGCGTGTTGATGCGCCATCCACCGGAGCCCACGGATACGCTGGGCTTTCTTTTCGATACGTTGCTCAATTGGAATCCGGCCGGAGCGCTGGAGGTTTTTTCGGCTTCATCAGCCCCGACGTTCGAACTGGATGCGATCCGTACGTTAAAGGCCTTTGCTGAAACGGCGCGTGAGATTCCGGCTGCGATTTTTGAGAAGGCGCAAAAAATGTCGCCGGCACTTGCCTATGGCATTCGCGCGCAACAGCGAGCCGCGTTCGGTGAAAGCGAAGGCGCTGAAGAAGACCTCCGCAGGGGCGAGAGCGCGCTGCATTCCATTGCCGATCCGGCTCTTCGGCGCACCGTGCAGCGAGAGATTTTGCAAGGTCGTTTCTTGCTCGCGCGCAATGCCGGCAATGCGGGACCGTTCTATCGCATGCTCCACCTTTCGTCGAGTTTGAGCGTCGAGCTGGATCTGCACGAATCGATCAATGTTTTAGAGGCTGCCTGTTACGCCGGCGACTTAGGGAACATCGAGTATGAAGTTAAACGCGTAATGCTTGCCGCACAGCGATCGCACGATACGCTATCCGCTGCCCGTCTCTGCCTGATATCTGCTATTGCGATCGCATGGTACGGCGACTTACGCCGTGCGCGGCAACTCGCGTATGCAGCCGGCATCGCCGCGCAGCACCACGTGTGGATCTCGCACGACGCGTGGATTTTCGATAAGCGTATGGCGCTGATCTCGGGTATCGCACGCGCCGGTTCGGACGTGCCCGGTGATCTTCCCGAAAGCTCGTGGCACCATACGATGACGAACGCCGTTGTTGCACGGCAGCTATTGGCGCAGCGACGGCTTATGGAGAGCCGCACCTTGTCGATGCAATCTCTTGCGACGGCCCGAGAACGTGGATACCAAGCGTTAGCGGCTTACAACGATTGCACGCTGGGGGCAATAGACGGTGTAGAGGGCCGGGTATCCGACGAACGCGACCGGTACCTGCGCGCATGGCGATGGTTCACGAAGGCGAAAGACTTCATCATTGGACTCGATCTATTCACGCCGCCGAACGCCAACTGGCGCGAAATCGGCGTTTTTTCGTTGAACGAGATCGGCCTTGAAGAAAACGCGCTGAACTCCGCCCAAACGAGAGAAGAACTCTCCGTCTTAATACCGCTGACCGAAAGACATGGCTGGATTGCTAAATAACCATAAATCGAGGCACGAAATAAAAACCAGTAGGGCGCTGCAGCACTTTTTGCTGCACGCCCTACACTCTATTGAGGGCTAATCAATGAGCACGTCCATAGTACGTCGCCGTCTTTGGCGTTTGCCTGGGGATGGCAGTTACTTGGCATTAAGGGCCGTTCTAAGGCGTGCTTAAGGCATTTAGATGTCAAAGTGATGCCATCGTGCGGGGGAGTAAGCGACCGGAGTTTTATCTTGATAGGGTGACGCGCGAGTCGCGTCACGCATTTTGCACAACCTTTTTTAAGAAAGTACAACAATGTGCAAACATCGACTTGTTGCGACGATCCAGGGTCGCACCGTCGATGCACGCGAGTTTGCTTCGCCAGGTAACATGGGCGCTGGCAGGCATCTCGCGTTCTATCGACCGCGTGGCCTTAGGATCAAAACGTTCGTTGCAGCTCTATTCCTAATTGCGGCGTTCCTAGTGAACATCACGGGAACGTGGGCCGGTACGACCGGCGGTTTAACTGGAAGTCTGACCGATGAAACCGGTAAGCCAATTGCCGCAGCTAAAGTTACTGCAACCTCTCCATCTCAAACAGCTACAACGGTAACAAACGCGAGAGGCGCTTTCACGTTCGTCTCGCTCGCTCCCGATACTTACACTGTCTCGGCGGAGAAGGACGGGTACAATCCCGTTTCTTACTCCGGCATTTCGGTCTTCGCCGATAACACTCAGGCTATTGCGCTTCGTACCACCTCAGCGCTTAAGACGATCGCTAGCGTAACGTCGCGCGCCGCAGGAAACTTGGTAAAACCGGGCACCGTCTCCGACGTCTACTCGGTGAATGCGGCTACCCAGAACGCCGTGCGCGGTTTGGGCGGCGGCGGATCGTTGAATAGCGCCTATTCCGGAATTGCCTCGGTTCCCGGCGTATTCGTACCGCAGGGCCAGCAAGGGTGGGCCCAATCCGTGTACGTTCGCGGCTCGAACTACACGCAAATCGGTTACGAATACGACGGCGTTCCCGTCCAACGTTCATTTGACTCGTATCCTGCGGCAACGCTCTCCGCATTAGGACAACAGGAGCTGCAGGTATACACGGGTGCCGCGCCGGGCGACGCTCAAAGCCAGTCGATCGGCGGGTTCATCAACCAGGTGATTCGCACCGGTACGTATCCCGGATATGCGACCGGCAGTGCGGACATCGGCACTCCGACCTTTTACCATAAAGCGTTGGTTGAAGCAGGCGGCGCGATTCCCAATCGTCTCTTCAACTATTACGTTGGAATCGCGGGATACGATCAAGACTACCGTTATGTGGATAACTTCAACGGCACGTATCTCGATCCGACGTACGGCACGGGCTACAACTTCATCGCGTCCGGCTGCAGCGGTGTTCATCCGTCCCTCGGATGTTACACGAACACCGCAGGCATTTTCTCGGCGTTTCCATTAGGCCCATTCGGTGAGGCCACGGGCCCCTTCGTCTATGGTCTTACATCGCATATTGCCGACCGCGAAATCGTTGCGAATTTCCATGTCGGCATTCCGCACCATAAAGACGGTGGACGCGACGACATTCAGTTGCTTTACAACAACAGCTATCTCAAAACTCAGTATCCAGTCGCTCAGAACGACTGGACCTATGCTTCGAATAATGTCATCAACGGCACCGCAACGTTCAACGGTGTGAATTTTCCAACGTGTACACCCGCGACATTCGGTGTGGTTGACTGCGCGACGCTTGGACCGGCGCAACAGCACTTCCTCGACCAGTCGGTGTTCACGGGTCCGGTCGGGTCCACGCTCACGCCCGCGATGATCGGCCAGGTCGCGCCATACTTCCAGCCGGGAAGCCCGACCAATCGGCTTTTCGATGCAAACACGCCGCTTGCTGAGCGCGATTACTACCAGAACGACGCATCGATCGTGAAAGTTCAGTACCAGAAGAACATGGGCAGCAACGCGTACGCGCGTATCTTCGGGTATTCGTTCTACTCCGATTGGCTGCAGAAATCGCTTTCCGGCGCAACGATTACCGACAACCTTGCGGGTGTCGTTTCTCCGGACTACTCGGTTATCACGCACACGTATGGCGTGGTTCTTCAGGCTGCGGATCAAATCAACGAGCAAAACCTTGTAACGCTCTCCGGCGGATACTATCAGGCGAACACCATTCGTTGGAACAATGAATGGTATCTAAACGCGGCGCGCCCCACGATCGCTGTTGCGGTCGACTCTACAAATCCGACAAACGGTATCTGCTACGGCGGAACCCCCGCAACCCCGGTTCCGCAAGCATGCAACAGTCGTACGGTCTGGAGATATGTGTTGGGGAATGTCGTGCCCGGCACGAATACCGTAAATCCGCTCGTGCCCAACGCCACTTCTCCTGACATCAGCACGATTGGAACTGCTACGTGTGGCGGCGGCCCGTGCGAGTACTTCACAGTCGGCAGCGGATATCTAGGCCCGTATAATACCGTCACGCCGAAATTCACCAATGCAGTCCTCGAAGACACACTGCACCTCTTCAACGACAAACTGACGCTGAATGCGGGCGTTCACTACGACGACTACCAATATGCGCTATCGAACACGACGGTCGCTCCGTCGTTCTTGCAACCTGCTGCGGCGGCGCGTACGCTCTACGCCAATTCATTCATGAATTGGTACTGCTTCAGTCCTATAACCGGATTGACCCAGCAACCTGCGGGCAGCACTCCCAGGACCTGTCCGGCGGGATCTTCGACCACAACGTGGTCGAATGCGTCGGCGAGTGCGAACGACTATCACTTCTTCGAACCTCGAGCTGGTTTGACGTATACGGTCAATCCATTAAACGTCATTCGCGCTTCGTACGGAAAGTACACGCAGCCGGCAAATACGGCGTACCAGCAGTATCAAAACGCGAGCAACAACCTGCCGTTGGCGTCACCGAACAATGTGTTCTACCAGTTCGGTTTCACCAACCCCGTGCACCAAGTCTCTCCTGAAATTTCTTATAACACCGACCTTTCATGGGAGCATCAATTCAAGGGCACGGATATGACGTTCAAGGTCACGCCGTATCAGCGCATAACTGATAATGCGATCTTCACCGTCTTGCTCGATCCGAAGACGAACTTCGTTTCCGGTGTCAACATCGGACGCGAGAACGCATTAGGCGTCGAGTTCCAATTCCAGAAGGGCGACTTCAGCCGCAACGGACTCGCGATGTTGCTCAACTATACGTACACTCACGAGACCGTAAAATTCGGCGCGCTTCCGAACGGCGGTACGGTCGTGGACGGAGTGAACGCAAACATCCTGCAGTACAACGCTTATACTAAGTTCTGTGCGACCAATCCAACCGATACGCGATGCTCGTTGAAAGGAAACACAGTTCTTCCCACAAACGGATTGACCGCGACGCCGTGCTACACGTCCACCGGCGGTGCCGATCCCGCGTGCGCGGCGGGTTCGATCGCAAATCCTTATTGGAACGCGCCGGTTCAAAGCTTGTTCAATGCAGGCAATGAGTTCGTTCCCTACAATCAGCTGCCCGGAAATACGTCCAGCAGCACCTTTGTAGGCAGTTCGTTTGTCGTTCCGCACGTCGCGTCGCTCGTGCTGAATTACAGGCACAACAAATGGGCCGTTACGCCGTTGGTCCAGTTCTCGGGCGGCGGCAAGTACGGCATTCCGACAGCCGGTAATGGAATCGATCCGGCATCGGGCTGCACGGCGCTTACCGGAGCCGGACTTACCGGTGATCCGAGGTATCCGTTCGGCGCAGTCGGCGGAGCCCCGTATAACGCTGCAACCTGTCCGGGAGCTCTGGTAACGCCGGATTTCGCTACCGGAAACTACGATAATTTCGGCGCGTTCACCGAACCGAACGAAATTTCGACGAGTCTGGGCCTCAGCTACAACGTCTCGCCGAGAATCACTATCAGCGCGCTGGGATCGAACTTGTGGGTCCAATGCTTCGGCGGGACACACGTGCCGTGGCTAGTCGGACCAAAGGTTGGTTGCTGGTACTCGAACGCGATCGGACTCTATCCGGGCAACTTCTTTAACCCGGGAGATCCGCTGCAATCGGGCTTGGCAAATCCATACGTTCCGTTCCTGGGCAATACGTTCCAAAGCGGTTACGGCGGCCAAGTCAATCCATTCAACCTCTACGTGACTGCATCGGTTAGAATCTAGACCCCTCGTTCGATTCGGCCCAATTGGCGCCGCGGCAACGTGCCGCGGCGCCTTTCTGTGACTGCTTTTCATAACAGTGGCAGCACGATGTCATTCCCAATGATTCTCAACCCATTCCCAGGCATTGTTGTGTCAAAGTTCTGCCATTCGCCGGGTGAGTAAGCGACCATCGGTGCAAACTTTTATCGTGGCGACAATTTTGCGCCACGATAACAGTTGCTAAGAAAGTTGATGCAATGTTGAAAAATCGAACCTCGCGTTCGATCGCAACTGCAGCGTTAACGATCTCTTTCATACTAAGCCAGGTAACATGGGCACTGGCCGGTACTACGGGAAACGTTAGCGGTACGGTTACGGACGAAGGCGGAGCACCGGTTTCGGGCGTTGCCATTAGAGCCGTTTCGGCATCCCAAACGGCGGGATCAACGACTGACTCACGCGGTGCATTTTCTTTCCTTAACCTGCAGCCCGACACGTACACGCTGTCGGTCGAAAAGGACGGCTACAATCCCATCTCTTACTCGGGCGTTACGGTCTTTGCCGATCAAACGCTGACGCTGTCGTTCAAATTAACGAAAGCGCTCAAGACGATCGCAAAAGTATCGGCGCGCGCCGCCGGCAACCTGGTGAAACCAGGTACGACGTCGGATGTCTACTCAGTAAACGAAGCGACTGGGAAACAGCTGGCGACAGCGGCCGGCGGTTATAACCTTGATAGCGCTTATGCGGCCGTTGCTAGCCAACCGGGCGTTTATCAAGGCGTCGGGTCGTATAACTTCGGGCAAGTTTTCTACATTCGTGGCTCTGCCTATTCGCAGATCGGTTACGAATTCGACGGCGTCCCGGTCAACCGCGCCTTTGATAACTACAACGCCAACTCGCTATCGAATCTCGGCGCCGCGCAGACGGAAGTGTATACCGGCGGCTCTCCCGCCGGCGCGTCGTCTGCAACGCTTGGAGGCTACATCAACCAAGTCATCAAGACGGGAACTTATCCCGGATACGGTGACGTTACCGGCGCTATCGGAACGCCGGCCTTTTACCACAAACTCGACTTCGAAGGCGGCGGATCGACGCCGGACCGTTTGTTTTCTTGGTATGTCGGACTACGCGGAAGCAATAACACGCCCGCGTTCATTACTTCGAAGAACGGCGCCGACTTGGATCCGACCGGCAACAACAAGTTCGGGTTCCAGGGCTACCAATTGAACGGGAACGGTTACGTGTACAACACGCTGACCGGCGAACCGACGCAAGGTCCCTGGTCGACTTGCGTTGGCAACGGCGCTACTCCGCCGGCTGGTACCTCGACTTTGAATCTGAGCGGATTTTTCGGCGTAACGACGCCGCTGCCGGCGTGTTCGTCGTACGCGCCGCTGTCGAATTCGGTTGCCGCGGGCGGCTTCGGCGCTTACGGCTACCAGATTCAAGATCGTGAAAACGTGTTCAACTTCCACATCGGGATCCCGCATCACAAAGATGCCGGTCGCGATGACATCCAATTGCTGTACGACAACTTTTCGTACCACTCAATCGGCTGGGATAATTTGAACGCCGGTGCGTTGGGCATCGCACCAACGGAAGCGGCTCTCGCCGGATGGGCGGGGCCAAACGGATATTTCAATACGTGGAATACCGCCGCATTCGGTGGAGGCTTAACGCCCGGTCCACAATGGAACGGGACGACGCCGAATCTGTGCTCGTACATGAGCATATGGGCGGCGTTTGGAGTAGGCGTCGGATGCACGCCTTTTGGCAATTCACCCGGCCCCATTGCTTACACCGACTCATTGCTCTTTAATGGCGTGTCGTTCGGCACACCGGCGTCCGCGGCAGCGGGGAAAGCGGTAACGTACCTGTTCCCGAGCACGCCGCAAAACCGGCCGGCGAACTTTGGCATCGATCCAAATGCGCCGGGTGGCGCCTTCAACAACGGTTCGATCATCAAGGCGCAATACACGAAGAACCTAGGCTCGAACGCGTTTATCCGTTTGTTCGGGTACACGTTCTACTCTGACTGGCTGCAAGGAGATCCGAACAAAGGCGCCGGTTTCGGGGAGCTTTACGGATTCGGATTCAACCCGGCTTCCGGTGATTACGAAGTGGCGTATCACACGCGCGGAGTTCAGCTGCAAGCCGCAGACCAGATCAATCAGAAGAACCTCGTGACGTTTACCGGCAATTTCACGACGTCGGTTGGATCGCGCGCGAATAACACTCAAGCGGGCGTCACGCCTTCCGCTCAACCGGCGGCGACGTTGCAGAACGGAGCGGGCCAATGTTTCTCCGGCATCGCAAATACGAATCCGGCTACCGGCCTGCAATTTGACGCATCGTACCCCGCCACGGCAGGAGTCGGAACCCCGGTATCGTGCCTGTCGGTTCTCGCCGGCGCGTACACGGATCCAACGACGCTGAGTCCAACAACGGCGTCCGTTGCCAACGTGAACGCCGGTGCGGTCATTCCTTCACCGGTTGCCGGAGCAGATTGGCTCGTAACGCAAAATCTGTTCGCGCAGTCGAACGTGAATCGCGTACAACCCCGCTTTTCGACCCTTGCGCTGCAAGATGAGTTCCGGCCTAGCGACCGTTGGGACATCAATGCGGGGGTCCGCTACGAAAACTATCAGTATGTCATTCCAAATGCGGCCGGTAACGGCGGGCAGTTCTGGGCGAATCAAATCAATAGCACGGCTTGCGTTGCGCCAAACGGGTTGGTGCAAGTGCGCAACCGTGACGTCGCTCCGTCGCAAACGATCGATTCGCTCGCTGCAAGCTCCGGATACACAACGTATCTGACAACTGCTCCCGGCGGAGCGTGTCCATTCGATCCGGTTCTCGGTCAGCAAACCTTCCATCCGGGAACGAATGGGATTCCGGCTGTCGTGTTGCCGGCTGGCTCCACCACGCTGAACAACTCAACGTTCTCGCCTCGTGTAGGCTTCACGTATACGCTAACCCCCGACAGCGTGCTGCGTTTTACGTATGGGCGCTATACGGAGCCAACCCCAACGTACGCTGAAGAAGTGTTGACTTATCTCGATCCCTACCAACAGGCCACCAAAGTATACGGCTCAGCGTACTACAACAACGGCTTCTCTTCGACGATCCATAACAATCCGATCCAGTACTCGAACAATTGGGATCTGTCGTTCGAGCACCACTTCAAAGGAACGGACGTGAGCATGAAACTCTCGCCGTTCTATCGCTACACAACAGGACAGGTTGTCTCAGTGGCGTTGCCCGGCGGCTTAGCGGGTGGGTTCAACGCAGCGACGCAGCGTTCTGAGG
Organism: uncultured bacterium; assembly: GCA_964546935.1. GTDB lineage: Bacteria > Vulcanimicrobiota > Vulcanimicrobiia > Vulcanimicrobiales > Vulcanimicrobiaceae > JALYTY01. The sequence continues at coordinate 39,429 of CAZJLJ010000009.1, forward strand.
GTGTCGAATTCCAATTGCAGAAGGGCGATCCCACGCGCAACGGCTTAAGCGGCCAGTTCTCGTACACGTTTACCGATGCGAGGATCAAGTATGGGCTCATCAACGGTGCAAACTCCATAACGAGTCTTCGTACGAACTTAACGACGTTCTGGAATCTTACCGCGAACAGTGGGACCGCGGGTCCGTGCTTCTCTTCAGCTGCGGCAGGACCGAACAATCCATCGGGCGCGCTGAACTGTAATGGAAGCGCTTTCGGAAGCTTACCGCTCCCGGCAGGCTTCGATCCCGTAGCGAACGCAGGAACGATAGTCACTAACCCCTACTTCAACTTGCTACCGAACGAATCGCTAAATTCGTTCCTGGCACAGTATCCGATCGACGGGTGGTATCCGACGTACGCGAATTACTTCCCGGCTGATGCCGGAGGCTTGTCGTCGGCTTTCGCGACGGAAGATCTGAGTACGGCAATTCCCCAACACATCTTCGCCGGCTTCTTAGCCTACAAACACAATAAGTTCCAAGCATCGCTGAATGCAGCGTTGCAGCAAGGAACGAGGTATGGTTCCCCGGCGCTTATCGAAGGCTTGAATCCAACGTCGTGCGTGCAGAATCAAGCCGCCGCCGGCGTTGCAAGCGGAGGTCAACTGGGCGATTACCAGTCATGCACGGGAACTGTTCCGGTACCAAATCCGCAAACCGGCCGTTTCGACGCCGTCGCCCAGTTCATCAATCCGTGGATCTTCAATCTTGGCGGCCAAATCTCGTATGATTTCTCGCCACGCGTGACGGCCACGGTTTCGTTGGCCAACATCCTGAACCGCTGCTTCGGCGGCTCACCGGAACCCTGGACAGCGGCGTACAAGCCGAATGAAGCAGTATGTACGTATTCGCAACAGTACAATCCGTGGTCTCTCAATCCAACGTACATTACCTGGAGCCCGGGTGAAGCGTATAACACAGCCGGAGCGGGATACTTCTACGGATCAAGTCCGGCGGATCCGGCAAATGGCACAGCGGGATACCCGAGTGTGTATAACTATCCGTATACTCCGCAAGCGTTAACGGGGTATCCGTTCCAAGCGTACTTCCAACTAACCGTGAAGATCTAAGGATCTCATCGGCTATGAAAGAACGGGCGCGAGCGCAAAGCTCGCGCCCGTTTCATTTTACTGCGAAAGCATTTTCAGCTCGTGCGGAATTTGAGCGAGAATCTCGCGCGCAAGAAATCCCAGCCCGATTTGTTTTGCAAGCGATGCTCCCGCATACGCGTGCAATGAAACGCCCCAGACTGCCGATTGAACCGGCGTTGCACCACGCGCAAGCAAACCGCCGATAACGCCCGCGAGAACGTCGCCCGACCCCGACGTTGCAAGACCGACATGCCCGCTTTCGTTGAGAAATACATCGCCGTTCGGATCGGCGATGTAGGTGCTTGCGCCTTTGAGAGCTACGACGGCGTTGAATCGCTTCGCTGTTTCGATTGCATAGCGTTCGCGATCGGCGTCGATGGCTTCCGGGGATTCGTCTAGAACGCCGGCGAGTTCTGCCGTATGCGGCGTCAGGATTGCGCGGCCCTTGAGGTGTGCTACGACGTTTGGTTCGCGTTTGCAGGCGAAGAGCGCGGATGCATCGAGGACGACCGGCGTGTCGATAGTCTTGACTAGCGCACAAACGAAGGCGCTGCATTCTTCGTTTGGCGCCATGCCCGGCCCGAGCACGACCGCGTCGGCATCGCCGGCATATTTGCCGACGACTTCTACGCTATCGAGCGACGGTGCACCGTCCGTGCTTTCAGCGAAAGGCATAACGAGCGCTTCCGGGATATCGACCGCAATGTTAATCGCGACGCTCGCCGGCGCAGCCACTTGGAGTTTTCCGGCGCCGGCACGAAGCGCCGCTGTTGCCGCGAGAATGGCAGCTCCGGGAATCATTCGCATTCCCGCAACAACCAAGATGCGTCCACGCGATTCTTTGTCGCCGTCTTTCGGCGACGGAATCGCCCAATCGCGCAGCAAGCTCGCGGTGATTTTTTTACTGGACGTCTGCTGCATCACTAGTCTTGGTCACCGGTGCGCTCAGCGATGCAAGCGGTGAAACGTCGTTGAATGCGACCAGCTCGATGCGATCATCGGTTGCTTGATAATGCGTTACCGAACAATTGGCAACAGTCATTTTCGTGTCCAGGGCCATCAACTGCGCCACGGTCAACTTTTCAAGAAGATAGCGCAGGCACATGATATCTACTTGGTGCGTTACGATCATGATCCGTTTTTGCGAACATGCGTGAAGCGCGTCGACGACGCCGCGCAAACGATGCGCAACGTCGGCCCAGCTTTCGCCGAGCGGAGGACGATAGTCGAATTTTCCAACGCGCATTCGCGAGAGCGCTTCGTGCGGGTAGCGCGAGCGAATTCCCGCACCGGTTAGCCGATTCAGAATGCCGAGCGAGCGTTCGCGCAAACGGTCGTCGATGACAATCGGCACCGGGTTCTCCCACTGGTCCGCCGCCAAACGCGCCGTTTCGCGTGCACGCCGGTAAGGCGACGTCCACACCACCGAAGGCGGATTGCGCTGGAACCAAATGCCGAGCGCACGTGCCTGCTCGATGCCACGCGCACTCAAGCCGACTTGCTTGTCGTTCTCGTCGACCTCAATTATCTCGGAACCGCTCGAAATCGCTTCAGCGCGCGCGACGTTTCCTAGGCTCTCGCCATGCCGGATAAGGAAAATGTCATCGGGCCATCGAGCGGGCATGCAATTTGCATACCCACCTTTTTAAGAAGCGGTGTGTGACTCCTGAAATTGCTCGCGGCGTAGACGGCCGAGCGTAACGACGGTCCCGCCCTCCGGTACGCTTTGCATCTCGAAGAGATCCACACAACGTTGCATGATTGGAATGCCCCGCCCACGTTCGGACAAGGGGCTGGGGAGCGGCGCCATGTCACGCGGTGCGTGCGCGACTCCGGTTCCGCGATCGGTGATGGTCGCAGTGATCTTACGAGGATCGATTACCGCCGCCACTTCGATGTCGAACGCAGTACGAGAATGCTCGATTGCATTGGCGAGCGCCTCACCGATGGCAAAAAGCAACGCCTCTAGGTCGTTATCGCTTACGCCGTGTAAAGCGGCAAAGCCGATGATCGCGTCGCGAACCGTTCGGGCGTAACGGGGATCCGGGGGAATCTGCAGCCGAATAGTCGGCTTCTGATTGTGGTCTAGACGACCGTATTCCGTAGCTGACATAGGGGCACCATTGAATTCTGACCTCTTTTGTCCACCGCCAAACCTTTTTTGTTAGAAGGCGGTTTGAACGCCGCCGATTAAACGCGCAGAACTTCCCGAAAAGCAAAAGGAGCATCCATGGCTAACTCGCCGCCGCAGGCCGACGAGCTCGAAGGCTACCTCGAGCGCGCCCGCACTTCGCAAGTCCGCATTTCGACCGACAAGGGCGACATCGTCTTCACGTTCTTTCCGGACGACGCACCCAATCACAGCGCGGCGTTCATCAAGCTTACAGACGCCGGCTTTTACGACGGCTTGACGTTTCACCGCGTGGAGCCCGGTTTTGTCGTCCAGGGTGGCGACCCCGAGGGAAACGGCACCGGCGGACCCGGCTATCGCCTGAAAGCTGAATTCAACAAGAAACCACACCTTCGTGGAACCGTGGCGATGGCTCGCAGTTCGGATCCCAACTCGGCAGGCTCACAGTTCTACATCTGCTTGGACGATGCGCGCTTTTTGGATAACCAGTACACCGTCTTCGGCCAAATGAGCGACGGCTATGAAGCGCTCGACCAAATCCGGCGCGGCGACAAGATGAACAAAGTGTCGGTCGAGCCTAAAGGCTAGGCGTCGGTCGCATGAAGCGTTGCGTACGATAAACGCGCAACGCGATGCATCACTTCATATACCGCGCTGTAGTCGCGCACCCACTTGCTGTAGACGGTCAAAACATACGGCGAGTCGCGGAACGGCTCAACGATAGCAATGTCGTTGCGCGTTCCGTCGACCTCGCCGGTTTTGTTCGCGACCTGCGTGCGCGGCGGTAGACCTGCCGGAATCGCGTCGCGATCGGTCTGTCCGAGCATGATATCGATCATTCTGCGGCAGTGTTTCGCCGAAACGACCGTCGTCGTGCGTTCGCGTGCACCGTGGGCGATTAGATACAACAAATGTCCCATGTCGTGTGGGGTCGTGACGTTGTCGTGGTGATGCACGATCGCACCGTAATCCAGGAACTGGCGCGCAAGTCTCGTGTTATGCATTCCGGCCTTCGCACCGACGGCATTGATCGTGTCAAGGCCGAAGTGGCGCATCAGCAAATTGCTGGCGGTATTATCGCTGACCTGGATCATGGGAACCAGCAGATTGCGCACTTTCAGGCGTGCTCCGTCGGGAACCGTTTCCATGTACGGCGAGCCGCCGATCAAGTCGCCGCGTCTTGCTGTAACGCGTTCGTCCAGCGTTCCGGGCCGGCGTTCTTCCAGCGCAAAGGCTGTAGTCATGATCAGCACCTTGATGGTCGATGCGGTTGGAAACTGCGAGTGATGGTTGTACGCAATCACCGGCGGACCATCGTCCAGCGTGCGGCAGAAAACGCCGACCATGCCCGTCGAACCCCGTGCAATCGCAGCAACGCGATCTTCAAGCCCTTGGGCGAACGCGTTGCGTGGGAGCAACGCGAATGCGCCTCCGGCTGCCAAAAACAACCGCCGGTTCATGAACCGGTTCCCTGATAATGCCGTAGGCCGATTTGCCAAAAGAGATACGAAACGATAAGCCAGGCGAGCCCTATCGCGGGCGTCAGGAGACCGACGGTTGGATTCAAGTGAAGCCCTATTTCTGCTTTCTGCAGGAAGAACGTCGCGGGGAAGTAGTTCATGAACGCAAATGGGAAGATGAACGTCAGCACCAGGCGGACGCCGCGCGTATAAATGCTAATCGGATAGCGTGTAAAGTCTTGCTCTAACGACATGACTGCCCAACGCAGCGTATCCACGCGCACGAACCAAAAGGACATGGTGGCGACGGCTAACGAGATGCCCAAGTCGATCAGCGCGCCGCCGATTACGACGAGCGGGATGAAGAGGATGAAAAACCAATCGACGTGCACGCCCGCGGTCCGGGTCGCAATTGTCAGCGTCATGATGGCGAGGATCAAGCCGTCCGGAAAAATCTGCTGCGGAACTGTAAGGACTTGGAAAAGTTCGTCGAGCGGCCGCACCAGAAAGCGGTCGAACCTCCCTTCGCGCACGAACTCGGGAACGCTAACCACATTGAAGAAGAACGTGTTGTGAAGCTCATGTCCCGTCATCCACAGCGCATAAAGGAAGAACATCTCGCGGAAATCCCAGCCGTTCATCGACGGGAATTGGCGCAAGGTCACGTAGAGGGCGGCAAGCGCGACGCCGTGGTACACGATCGTGAAACCGAGCCACATGAAGAAATTGGCGCGATACTCAAGCATGGTCAACAGGTTGATGCGCCAATACTCGCGATAGGCGTTGAGCATTCGTGAAACGCTTCAACATGTCGGCCGATCTCCCCGTCGCCCAGCCGTACCGATTGGACTTAACCGTCGACGCGCTGCGCCGTTTAGCCGCGAACGTGGTCGATATCGTGGGCGAAGACGGCGCCTACTATCGCTTCATTGACCTTGGCTCAAAAAAATCGCTCGTACGGGTCGTGCAACGCGATGATGCTACTCTTGAAGTGCAAGCGAGCGGAAAGAACGACGCGTGGGTTCTTCCGATCGTTGCAAAAATGCTCGGTACCGCGGCCGACTTAACCGAATGGCAAACGCGGAGCGCGAAGATTCCGTGGCTTGCGTACCTTGCGTCGGAGCTGCGCGGCTTGAAGCCGCCGCGTTATGCATCGCTATGGGAAGCGTGCGCGCATGCGATCGTGTTCCAGCAGATCAGCATTCATGCTGCCGCCGCAATTATGCGTCGTACGGTTGAAGCGCTCGGCGCTCCGTCTAAAGCTATGCCTGCGATCGGATTTCCAACGCCGCAATCGTTGCTTCGTGCGTCGGACGACGTGCTGCGATCTGTGGGACTTTCGCAAAATAAAATCGCGCATCTGCGTTCGGTTGCAACGGCGATTCTTGAAGGCCAAGTTAACGAATCCGACATCGAGATGCTTTCGACGGAAGAAGCGATCGAGCGTCTGATCGCCGTTCGCGGCATCGGGCGTTGGAGTGCAGCGGTAATAATGTTACGCGGCTTTGGACGGCTCGACACGTTTCCAATGAACGACTCCGGTGTCGCACGCACCATTAAGTTCCTTTCAGGTAACCCCGAAGTCGATCTAGACCGGGTCTTGGACACCCTCGGTCCTGCGCGCGGTATGCTGTATTATCACTTGTTGTTAGGCCGCATTCGCAACCTTGTTCCCGTCGCGCGGGATTGAGAGGGATTGCCATGAACACACGAACCGCATCCACGCCTATTTTTGCCGTCCAACGGTCGAACGAACGTGCTTCGTTCGACCACGGGTGGCTGAAAAGCGCGCATTCATTCAGCTTTGCGGATTACTACGATCCGAAGAATCTTAACTGGGGTGCGCTTCGCGTTTTCAACGACGACGATATTGCCGGTGGACAGGGATTTCCGCCGCACCCGCATCGCGACATGGAAATCGTCACGTACGTTCTTTCGGGTCAACTCGCACATAAAGACAGCATGGGGAATCATGGAGTCGTAGGCCCGGGCGGCGTGCAATTCATGAGCGCCGGTACCGGCGTGCGCCATAGCGAATTCAATGAGAGCGCGACGGAGCCGCTGCATCTGGTCCAGATGTGGGTGCTTCCCGGCAAGGTCGGCGAAGCGCCGTCTTACGGTCAAATGGATTTTGAAACCGGCGATCGTTTAAACCGCTGGCTCGACATCGTGAGCGGCCAGCAAAACGTCGAGGCTCCAATTCGCATCACGCAGGACGCGACGTTCTCGGTTTCACGGCTTCAAGATGGCGTCGTCGTGCACGAGTTTGCGCCTCAGCGGTACGGCTTTCTCTTCGTAGCCGACGGCACGGTTGAAGCTAACGGTGAAACGTTGCGCGCCGGCGACGCCGTTCGGCTCTACGACGTTGCACAGCTGATGGTCAAGGGCAACGGCGAACTCGTTCTTTGGGATTTACCACCCGCCGAAGCTTAAGCGGACAAAATTAGCCGCCCTGGATGACGACGCGGCGAGAAGCGGCGCGCCATATGAGTGCGGAGAGGCCGGCGAAGAGCACAAGCCATAGCACCTGTGCCGCTAAATAGCGGACCCACTGATGCGGACCGATGACGCCGACGTAAATCAATAGCGGCGTGGAGTAAATCGCCGCAAAGGGAAGCGCGAAGACAATTCGTCCTAGGACGCCTGGAAAAAACGTCAAGGGAATGATTTGTCCCGAAAGCAGATCCGAGACCCAACGTACGATTAGCTGAATCGCAAACGTTTCCAGAGTCCAGAACGCAATCGAGTTCATCAGAAAATTCACGAAGAAGTTGACGCAGTATCCCAGTAAGAACGATACGGCGAAAACGCCGAGCGTCGCAGGCGGTGGAACGTCGATCCGCACCAACAGCAGCGCAAAAAGTAGCGACGGTATTACGAGCACCGCGTGCAACAGCGTTTGCCCTACGCCGTCGCTAAAGAAGTAGATCGGCACGCTGATCGGCTTCATTAGATCCGTCGCAATCGTGCCTTCGCGAATCTTTTCGCGGATGAGCCTCGTGCCGTCAACTTCCAGAATGAGCGACATCAAAAGTGCAACGGTGGCGTACGTAATCATGCCGTGGAGCGGAAGATTGATCGGCGCGATGTTCTGCGCGTAAAGCGCCGTCCACAGCGAACGAAGCAGATAGACGCGCAGAACAAGCGAGCCGACTTCGGTTGCGACCTCAAGACGATAGGTCGCTTCGCGCGCGAAGGCTTTCTTCGCGAACTCGATGTACGGCTCGGCGACCATTACTTCTTAGGTTTTTTCTTCAGCGCTTCCTGACGGCGAAGCTCCATCTCTTGCAGTTCCAGCATCATTGCGTCGACCACGCCCTCAACCTCGATCTGCTGCGGAGGCGGCTCGTCGGTGGCGCGACGTTTCGGCGCCTGCGGTTGCGCGTGATCGGCCAGGGCGGCGTCCTGAGCGTGCGTCTTTCGCAGAAACTGAGCGTACGTACGTGCTGCTTGCGAAGCCGCGTCGTTACTCTTCGCAATATTGAACACCGTTTCGAAGAAGTCGCCTTCCGGTAAGCGCGTTTCACTCGGGGCTACACGTTCGTGCGGATCCACTTTGACGGTGTTGTAAAGCTGCGCTCCTGCGCCGATGAACGCGCCTTCACCGATTTCCGCGCCTACGATCAAACTGTGCGCGCCGATGATGCAGCGGTCGCCGATCGTGGTTGGGAACTGGAGCGCCGTTCCTCCGCTCGCCTTGATTACTGCGTTCTCCATGATCACCGTCTCGGCACCGATCGTTATCGGTGCACCCTCGGCGGAGATCACCGCTCCGTGAAGGATCGCGCAGCCGCCGCCGATGGTTACGTCGCCGCTCACAGTCGCCGTCGGCGCAACGTAAGCGCTTGCATGAATTTTCGGCTTTTTCGTTCCGCTTGAACTGATCATGAGACGGTCTCCTCCGCGCGGCGTCCGTATCCTTCGATGTAAATCCGGCGAATGATGGATTCCAAGTCCGGCTCTTCGAGCGTGACGTCTTCCAGGCTATACCGCTCGCTCGCCTGACGAATCAGCAGATCGGCACGTTGGCGATTGCGGTCGAAGCGAAATCTGGCTATCACGCCGTCCCAGCTTTCCAACTCGGCGCCTTCAAGCGCCGGCGCGACGATCGGCTCTTGCGCGAATCGCAAGACGAGCGTGCGGAAACGCCCGTACTCGCCCTTGATGCGTTCGATATCGCCGTCGTAAATGATCGTGCCGCGATCGATCAGCACGATGCGCCGGCACAGACGTTCTACGTCGGCCAGATCGTGGGTCGTCAAAATGATCGTCGTGCCGCGCTCGACGTTGATGCGTGCGATGAACTCACGAATCGCTTCTTTCGCGACGACGTCCAAACCGATCGTCGGTTCGTCGAGATAGACGATCTTCGGATCGTGCAGCAGCGCTGCCGCGAAATCGCCGCGCATCCGTTGGCCCAGCGAGAGCTGGCGGACCGGAGTGCGCAGGAACTCTTGCATTTGGAGCAACTCTACGAATTCATCGAAGTTTCGCTTGTAGATTCGTGGCGGCACGGCATAAATTGCGCGCAGAAGCTCAAACGATTCGATGAGCGGCAAATCCCAATACAGCTGGGACCGCTGGCCGAAGACAACGCCGATGTTCCGGCCATTCTCTTTGCGATGTTCGTAAGGCACGATGCCTGCAACATCGATTTCGCCGGAGGTCGGCACCAAAATACCGGTGAGCATCTTGATCGTCGTCGATTTTCCCGCACCATTTGGACCGATGTAACCGACCAGCTCGCCGGCCTCGAGCGACATCGAAACGCCGTCTACCGCGACGCGCTCTTCGTACGAACGCGAGAAAAGCGTGCGTAGCGCACCCAGCGCACCCGGTTGGCGGCGAACGGTGCGGAAAACCTTACGCAGATTTCGAGTCTCGATGATCGGCATCGCTACTGGCTTTCGCGGTTACGACGAGGGAGCCCCATGCCGTGCTCGCGTATGTCTCTCAAAGTGATCGTCACGATTTCCAACCAGTACGGCTGCGGGGCAATCGCAATCGCCGAGCGCGCCGCGCAAGAGCTTGGATACCAATTCGTTGACCGTCAACTGCCGGTCGTGGTTGCAAAACGGATGCGCATCAGCCGCGCCGAGGCAAAGGCAGCCGATGAAACGGGACGTTCGCTCGGCGCCCGCCTTCTTTCTGGGCTCGAGCTTTCCACGCCCGAAGTCTCCGTGAGCACGTTCGGCGAGACTTTCGACGAAGAATACATTCGCGCCGTGCAGCAAGCCGTTCGAGACTATGCGGCGCGCGGGAACGTGGTAATAGTGGGACGCGCGGCCGGCGCTATTTTGGGGCGCAGGCCCGACGTGTTGCGCGTCTTTATGCACGCACCAAGAGAATGGCGCATCGAGCGCATCGCACACGAATTGCAACTCGATCCGAAAAGCGCCGCCGCCGAAGTCGATCGCGTGGATAAAGCGCGGCAAGCGCATCTTCGCGATTGGTATGGCGTTTCGTTTGGAAACGTAGACCTCTACGATCTTTCGCTCGACACGTCGACGTTCGGCGTGGAGGGAAGCGCAGGACTCATCGTTGATGCGGTTCGCCGGCTGACGTGATTCTCGCGCCGCTGCGCTATCGCGACTTCCGCCTTATGTGGTTCGGGCTGCTTGTCTCGAACCTCGGGACGTGGATGCAATTCACGGCGATGGGCTACTTTGTTTCTCAACTTGCCGGAACGCCGCATCGCGCCGCACTCTACCTTGGAATCATCGGTGGAGCGAGAGCCCTGCCGGTGTTGATCGCTTCACCGATTGCAGGACACGTCGCCGACGTGTTGCCGCGCAGGCAAGTGCTCCTAATCGCGAACTTTGCAATGTCGCTTGCCGCTCTTTCGCTAGCGGTGCTGGCAACGTTCGGACGCCTCAATCTCGCCGGTCTCATTATCATTTCAGCGATCAATGCCGTTGCCAACGCGTTCGATTCGCCCGTGCGGCAAAGCTGGGTTCCACTTCTAGTGGATCGTCCTTACGTCGGCAACGCGATCGGCCTGAACTCCGTCGCGTTCAATGCGCCGGCAGTTGTCGGCCCCGCGATTGCCGGACTTCTCATCGTGTGGGTTGGCGTAGCAGGCTGCTTCTATGTAAACGCGGTCACAACATTGGGTGTAATCGTGGCAGTCGCGCTTATGAAACCATCGCCTCGCTCAACCGCGCGACGGGAGCCCATGCTCCAATCAATACTCTCAGGACTGCACTTCGTTCGCCATCACAAAATATTGCGATGGATCATCGGCGTGTTCTTTATTACCGCGCTCCTGACACGCCCTTACAGCCAACTCATCCCCGCTTTCGTCGTCAACACACTCCACGGCGACGCTCGCGCACTCGGCTGGGCCGTTGCCGCGACCGGAATCGGCGGCTTCGCCGGCGGCCTTATTACCGCAATCTTCGCCGGCCACGAACGCCGCTCGATTCAGTGGCTCATCGCCGGCCTCGTCATGTCCGGGGGCGTCTTCACCCTCGCATTCATTTGGTCGATCCCACTCTCGATCCCAATTTTTTTCCTCATCGGTCTCGGCACACTGGCTTTCCTCGGCGCATCCAACACGCTCGTCCAAACGCTCTCCCCCGACTATCTCCGCGGCCGCGCAATGTCTCTCTACACCATGATCGCCATCGGCATCGTCCCTCTCGGCTCCCTCATCGTCGGCTCCATCGCTTCCATCATCGGCCTCCACCTCGCTTTCGCCCTCGCCGGCGGCCTCTGCGTTTTCATCATCCTCGCCATCTATTTCTTGAATCCAATCATCTCAACGGTTTAACTTTCGAAGTACGTCCGCAATGCTGATATGCGCCTGTGGTTCGACAAGCGGGGAACGCAGCCGCGCATCGTGCGCTCGTTCCCTCACCACTTCGTGTGGTGATCAGGATGACAGCGTTCTCATATCAGCTGTGCACTTTTCCATCCAGAAAACATAATCTCACCGGCGTTTTTAATGCCGCCACCC
>CAZJLJ010000009.1:51207-65093 GCA_964546935.1 uncultured bacterium
GGATGCGCGTTTCAAAACTTCGTTCTGCCGAAAAAATGCCGCAGCAGAAAAGCTGCCGGATGCAGCTTTTCGGGCGTCTTTCCAAGGACCGCTCATTTCGCAGCAAAGCAGAGCACGCGCCGCCACAACGACAAAAAAAAGCGAGCCGCATGAGCGACTCGCAAGAGGCATTAAAAACGCCGGTTAGGTTATGCTTTCGCAGCCTTCTTCCGGCGAGTTGCCTTGCGACGCGGAGCCGCTTTTCTGGTCGACGCCTTACGGGTCGATTTGCGTGCGCCCGCTTTACGGGTGCTCTTCTTGCGCGAGGTCGCTTTTTTGCGGCCCGCAGCTTTACGCGTAGCCTTCTTGCGGCCACCCGCAGCTTTGCGCGTCGACTTCTTGCGCGTCGTTTTCTTACGCGTGGTCTTGCGCGCTGCCGACGCTTTGCGCGTCGTTTTGCGTGCTGCCGTTTTGCGTTTCGGCGCGGCTTTTCTTGCAGTGGTCTTACCCGCTGCTTTCTTCGTACGTTTGACTGCCATGTGCGTGGAGTCATCCTTTCTCTGGCTAGCAAGCAGCCAGGGTTGTTGCCTACCTTATACAGTATTACGAACATTTATGCAAGTTTTTGGAATTTCGACGGAGCGCATGCGATGCGCGTAAGCAACAACGATGCGCAAATCGACGTGCGAATCGACGGCGAAAACGGCGATGCAGTGGTGCTGCTCGCCGGATTTCCACTCTCTCGCGAGATCTGGGACGCGCAAGCCGAAGCGCTTTCGGAAAGCTATCGCGTCATACGTCCGGACCTTCGCGGAATGGGCGCATCCAGTGTTCCCGACGGACCGTATCTAATGGAAACGCTCGCCGGTGACATCGCAGCGGTGCTGGATCAGCTCGGCATCGAGCGCGTTGCACTCGCAGGACACTCACTCGGCGGATTCGTCGCGTTGGCGTTTGCGCGGATGTATGTGGAGCGCCTCTCGCATCTCGCGCTCGTCTCGAGCCGGCTCGTCACCGATACACCGGAAGTCGTGCAAACGCGCTATAAATTGGCGGATAATTCGGAAGCGCAGCAATCGATCGAACCCGTTGCCGAGTGGTATTTGCAACGTTTAGTTCTCGATGGCGCATCGCCCGAAACGCGCGCTGAAATCGAAAAAATCATACGCGCCACGAATTATCGTGGCGCCGCGGCGATGCTTCGCGGGATGGCCTTGCGAGACTCGGCCCAGGACATTGCACCCGACGTAGATCTGCCGGTCTTAGTGGTCGCGGGCGGGCGGGACCCGTTGATGCCGGTCGAGCTCGCGCGCGAAACCGCCGGCGCATTTGCGAATGCTGAACTGGTAGTGTGCGAGTCGAGCGGCCATCTCTCGATGATCGACGAGCCCGACTGTGTGACCGGCGCCCTGCGCCGGTGGCTGAGCCGTTAGTAGCGATTCATCGGGACGCCGCGGTGGCGGGCAAAGAGTCTATAAAGGAAGATGCCGCCCACCACGAGTCCGGCGACGATCGCCGCGACGATCACGATCTTCAGCACGAAGGCGGCTACGATCAAGGCGACGATCGCCGCGGTGACGACGAGCGTGATTCGCAGGAACGTGCTTAGTAACGGATTCATTCTTGGACCTCGCGAGATGCCGGATGCTTCGGGTAGACTTTCTATCAGAAGGTACCGATACTAAGGGTGGAGGTTTCATTTAATACATGGATATCTCAAGCATCGAGACCGGCCTAGTTGCCTCGAGCGTGAGCAACTCGCTCAACGTTAGCGTCCTCAAGGCCGTTCAAAACCTCGATCAAAGCCAAGCGGCGCTGCTCGCTGCGTCCATCGGTCTAGGCGGCAACGTCGACGCATTCGCGTAGCTCCGGCTATGCGAGTCGTGGTTTTAATGCTCGCGGCGTTCTTCGTCGCGAGCGCAACCGCATTCGCGGATCCTCCGCCGATCCGTTCGATGGTCTTCAATTTTACGTACGGCACGACATCGGATCTTGAAGTTCTAAATTCAGGTATCGATCCGACTGGGCAAAGTGCTGCCGGCGGCACTGGCGTCAGCAACTATTATGGATCCGAAGGGGACAAGGGCACGATCAGCGTCGACGTGCTGGGGGAACGCTCCGATAAGTCGCTTGTTGTAAAAGTTAGCGAACAGGGCGAACAGCGCCGCCGCGCAGCTCCGGTTATCTGCATCGTTTGGGCCACGACGATGGTGAAGTGCGAACAGAACCTTACCGTCCTTCCCGAAGAGTTGACCATCGTGCGGCTTCTAGCGCCCGGCTTCGTCGATCCGAACAAAATTGACGAGAACAATCATTGGGCCGTTAACGTCGGCGACTCCGCCAACGGTGCAAAGATGGATTTTCGCATTAGCTCGAACCAAAACGGCATTCTGAACATCGACTCCGATAGTTCATCGTCGGCGCACAGCGGCGGCACTGCGACGAGCACGAGTTCCGAGAAGATCACGTACAATCTCGCGGATAACGTGCCGACGAGAATCGACGAGTACACGATCGCCCGCATCCCGCAAGGCATGGGACAGTACCAGACGCAGAAGAGCGAAATAACGGCTTCGCTGTCCTCGGACAGCTTGGCGAAACATCCGCAATAAGAAGAAGCGGTAACGCCTTACTATGGGGCGAACATGTGTTCTCCCATGGATTCCCCGTTCGCGGCACTTCACCCCGACGTGGAGCGGTGGTGCGTCGAGCATCTCGGCGCGCCGACGCTGCCGCAACGCGACGCTCTGCCGCTTGGTACCGAGCGCCGTAATGTCCTGATCTGCTCGCCGACAGGAACAGGCAAAACGCTAGCTGCTTTTCTTCCCGTCATCTCTCGTTTGGCGGAACGCCGCGATCGCGACGAACTTTTCGCGCGGACGTACGCGCTTTATATTTCGCCTCTTCGTGCGCTGGGTTACGACGTCGAACACAACCTGCGCCGGCCGATGCGCGAGATGCAACTGCTGGAACGGCCGAACACCGAACGCGGAAAGTTGCGCCGCGGGCGCATTCGCGAACGGTTCGTTCGAACCGGAGTTCGCACCGGCGACACGCCCGTGCAAGAGCGGCGCCTAATGCTTCAGCGTCCGCCGCACATTCTTGTGACCACGCCGGAATCGCTCGCCGTAATGCTTGCGATGGAGAGCTACCGTCGCGGATTACGGCTAGTCGAAACAGTTATTATCGATGAAGTTCATGCGCTCGCAGGGAACAAGCGCGGCGCGCATCTTTCGTTGCTTCTAGAATCGCTTGAAACGATTTCAGATCAGCGCTTCAATCGGGTTGGTCTCTCCGCAACGGTTTCACCGCTCGAGCGTGTGGCGCGGTTCGTTGCGGGCGAAGGCCGCGATTGTGAGATCGTAGATCATCGCGGTTTGCGAAGCATTCACATCGACGTGCACGCTCCGTTCGGCGGTGCGATGGCGCCACTGCCGAAAATCGCGGAAACGGCCGTTCGCCTCTCTTCCGAAGTGCGAACTTCGCTTGTGTTTACAAATGTGCGAAGCCAGGCGGAGCGCATTGCTCATGAGATGTCGCAAATCGTCGAAGATGAAGAAGCTATCGAAGAAATTCAGGCGCAGGAAACGCCGAAGGCCTACGATGCCCGCATAGGTGTGCATCACTCGGCGCTCGAGCGTAGCGTTCGTCACCGCGTGGAGGCTGCATTACGCGCCGGGAAACTGCGCACGGTGGTATGCAGCTCGAGTTTGGAACTCGGCGTCGATATCGGGTTCATCGATCGAGTCTTCATCGTCGGCGGCGCTCGCGGAATGACGCCGGCGTTGCAGCGAATCGGACGGGCGGGGCATCGCCCCGACGCGATCGCGTGCGGAACGATCATCGCGCAGGATCGCGACGATATTATCGAAGCGGCTGCGACGAAAAGGTGCATTGCCGATGGTGTAATTGATGAGATCGTTGTACCGGACGCACCGCTCGACGTGCTTGCGCAGTGGATGGTGGGCAGCGTCTGCTACGATAAGCGCCTTACTGTTGATGAAGTTGTGACTCAAGCGCGGCGCGCGCATCCGTATCGCGACTTGGCCCGGGAAGACGTTGTACGCTGTGCCCGATATTTATCCGGTGGCGGTGTCGGAAGTGATGAAGCGCACGTGCGCCGCTTGGGCTTCGACGGCGACGCAATCTATGGCTTGGGTCGCGAAGTCTGTGCTGCGTTTTTCGAAAACGTCGGGACGATTCCGGACGAGAAGCACGTCGTCGTGCGCGTAAATGGCGCCGACCTGGGTCGCGTGGAGGAAGGCTTCGTCAACGAACTGCGAATCGGCGACGTTTTCGTGCTGAACGGCCGCACGCTCCGTGTCAAAGAAATCGGCGTCACCGGAATTAACGTCGAGCCGTATGTAGGCCGACCGACGGTTCCGCAGTGGAGCTCGCATCTTAAAGGCATACCGGCGCCGCTTGCTCGCGAGATCACGCGGTTGCGCGTTGGCGTCGCTGAATTTCTGAAAAAGCGCGAACCAAAGGCTGCGCACGATTTCTTACGGGCACGCTACGGCCTAGAAGGCGCGGAGGCGTCGCATGTCGTTCGGTACATCGCTCAGCAACAGGCTTTGTCGGCGATTCCGAGCGAGGGACGGCCGGTCATCGAAATTTATCGGATGGACCGCCGGCAAACGGCGGTCTTTCACACGTGCGCGGGCCGGCGGATCAACGAAACGCTTGCGCGGGTAGTCGGCGCACGCGTTTTTGCCGCTCGAAATGTGAACACACAGATTACAACCGATGACAACGGATTTCTCGTTACGCTGCCACGCGGAATCGCGCTACCGGATTTACTTTGGACGCAAATGCTGCAGCCGGATGGTTTTGAAGAAGATCTGATGGCGGGGCTACGCAGTTCGCATTTGCTGCGCAATTTTTTCCGGTACGTTTCAAACACTGGTCTGTTGGTACTGCGTCGTGCGGCTGGAAGAACTCTACGCCGCGGCACACAAAGCTGGAACAGCTCGCGGATTTTTGAAGCGGTCTCGCGCCGCGATCCACAGTTTCCGCTGTTGCGAGAGACCATTCGTACGGTAACGCGCGATCTGCTTGATGCACCGGGTGCATTGGCCTATTTGGAATCGGTGAGGGAAGAACCGCGCGTCGTTCACCCGCCGGCGGCGACGCCATTCACCTTTGGAATAATTACGTCGTCCTTCGGCGACTCCGTCATCCTGGAAGATCGCGCCAATATGGTGGAAGCATTGCACGATCGCGTGTTGCAACTGCTCGGCGAACGCGTTGCGGAAGAAGACGTTACGAACGACGAATCGCTCCCGGAAATGCAATTGGAGTTGAGGTTCGGCTGATGATCGCGCCTAAAGCCGCGGCGCCCTTTACACGATTGTCTGCCGGCGCCATCGCGCTGCCGCAGGGATTGCTTTTGCTCGAGGCTTCGCAAACGCTGATCGCCGCCGACGTCCATCTCGGCTACGAAGACGTAGTGGGCGCGGCGCTTCCGCTCTGGAGCACGGCAGAAATTCTCGTGACGCTCGAACGAGCCGTTGATTCGACGCACGCCGCCGAGCTCGTCTTGCTCGGCGACATCATCCACGGAACGCGGATGAGCGAAGGCGCGTCACGGAAGATTACCGACGGATTGAACGCGTTGCGCGAACGCTGCCGCTTGACATTGATCGCCGGCAACCACGAAGGCCGCTCGCGAGGGAAACGCGTGCTCGGTGAGACTGAAGATGCGGTGGAGCGAGACGGCTGGCTCCTCGTGCACGGCGACGAGCCTGTGGCTGCTCCGCGATCGATCGTCGGTCATTTCCATCCCAGCATCGTCTTTGGCGGCGATCGTTCCGTTCCGGTTTTTCTTGCATCGAAAAGAACAATAGTGCTGCCCGCAATGACGCCTTATTCGCGCGGGCTGGATGTGCTTTCAAGTGCGTGCACGCGAGCCCTGAAACCGCTTGTTGCGCCCGGCGAAGAGATTGCGGTCGTCGCCTGTGGCGAAGGCAAAGTTTATCCGTTTGGTTCACTTGCGGCGCTGCGTGCGCTCCTACGCGCCGAGCGCATCTAACGCGGCATAGGCCGCGGCAATAGAGTGCGCCGATTGCATTTCGCCGTCGCGCAGCATCCTTCGTAAATCTTTCAGCGGGACGAGCCGCACTTCGATGTGTTCGGTGTCGTCCAGCGATTGTTCGGCAGTCAGGATCGCATTGCGCGCGACGTAGCATCGCATGACGGAGTTCGAGCGCACCGGTTCGGTCGCCGTCTCGAGGATCAACTCCCAATCATCCGATGAGTAACCGGTTTCTTCCGTGAGTTCGCGCCGGGCGCACTTTTGCGGATCTTCATCGTCGTCGATCGTTCCTGCGGGAAGCTCCGTCACGACGGAATCGTTTCCGTAACGGTACTGCTCCACCAGCACCACGTTTTCTTCCGGCGTGACCGCGAAGACCACGACGAATCCGCGGGATTCGCGTACGTAATAATCCTGAACGACCGTTCCATTGGGAAGTTCCACTGAATCCTTGCGCAAGCGCAGGAAAGGGGATTCGATGACGTAGGTGGACGAGAGCAATCGCCAGTGCGGCTTTTCCATCGGAGGTTTCTTATCGCACGAAGCCTTTGCGGGTCCTGTCGCGAACAGCAGCAGCCGTGGACGATATCGCACTTATCGTAGGCGCGGGCACCATGGGTGCCGGCATCGCATTCGTAGCTGCGCGGGGCGGCTACGTAGTGGAACTCATCGAACCCAATCCGGCGGCGCGCGAGCGTGGCCTTGCCCGTCTTCACAAAGACGCGCAACGCTTCGAAGGCGGGGCCGCCGTGCTCGATCGCATCCGTTGGAGCGACAAAATTCCGCCAAGCACGGAAGCATCTTTTGCAATCGAAGCGGTGCCCGAAGACTTTGAATTAAAACGAAACGTGTTCGTGCAACTTGCGAATGCGCTTGCGCCGAACGCGATGCTCGCAACGAATACCTCGGCGCTCTCCGTTCAAGACCTTGCCGATACGGTTCCAAATCCCGAGCGCGTCGTCGGACTTCACTTTTTCAATCCGCCGACGGTAATGCAGCTGGTTGAAATCGTTGCCGCACCCAGTACCTCGGAAGAAACGTTGCAGCGCGCACAACACTTCGTCGAGCGCATTCAGAAAGTCGGCGTTGTAACGGCCGATACGCCCGGATTCATCGTAAATCGCGTGGCCCGTCCTTTTTATCTGCAGTCGTTGCGGGCGTTCGATAAGGGCGTAGCGTCGATTGAAGAACTGGACGCACTTGCACGCGGAGCAGGCTTTCGAATGGGGCCGTTCGAGCTCATGGACCTCATCGGCTTAGACGTCAACTTAGCAACGACCGAATCGGTCTACCGGCGTTTGGAGGCCGATCGCCTCGCGCCCGTGCAATTGCAGCGACGCATGGTCGAGGCAGGACGGTTGGGACGCAAAACCGGCGTGGGGTTTTACGATTACACTGCCGGACCTCCCGAGCGCCTCGAACTGAAACCCGAACCGGTCGAAGAAACGAACGAAGACGAACGCGTCGTGCTCATCGGCTACGGTGGTGTCGCGGACGAAATGGCGGAGCTGCTCGACCAGCGGTACGCGCACGTAACGCGAATCGAGAACGACGAATTTCTAGATCAAGTGCCGCTTGACGCCACAATGGTTATTGACGTGGGCGACGGCCGCGCCGATCGCGGCGAAGTGATCGCCGAACTGGATTCCGTTCTTGGTCCTGAAACGGTAATTTTCGCCGATGCGTATGCGACCGACGTTAGCGCGGCGATTGCCGCGATGCAACATCCCGAACGGTTGGTGGGATACGGCATTCTGGGTGCGCTGGAGAGTCAGAGCGCCGTCGAAATCGTCGACACCGAAGAAGTCTCCGATGATGCGCTGGCCCTCGCGCAAGAGTTTTTCAGTGCGCTCGATAAGGGCGCGGCATTGGTGGAAAATTCCGCCGGCTTATTTCTGGGCCGCGTTGTTGCGTCTATCGTGAATGAAGCGGTGATTGCCGTTCACGAAAACGTCGCGACACCGGACGACATCGATTTGGCGATGCGCCTTGGCGTAAACTATCCGATTGGTCCAATCGCGTGGGGTCGCGAAATCGGCGGCGCACGCGTTGCGCGTATCTTACATCGCGTCGCTGATTCCGAAGGCCACGAGTTCGATCCCGATCGTTCGTTATGGGTTTTAGACGTAGAGCAAGAGGCGGAGGCGAGTGTCGATGCAGGGGCGTGAGGTGTGGGTCGTCGACGCCCTGCGAACGCCGATCGGACGGTTCAACGGCGCGCTCGCGCACTATCGTCCCGACGATTTGGCCGCAACCGTTATCCGCGCCGTATTGGATCGTGCAGCGGTGCCGTACGACCGCGTCGACGACGTGTATTTCGGCGCGGCGAATCAAAGCGGCGAAGACAATCGTAACGTTGCGCGCATGGCTGCGTTGCTGGCCGGATTGCCTGTCGAGATTCCCGGCGCAACGGTGAACCGGTTGTGCGGTTCGAGCCTAGAGGCAATAAATTCCGCTGCGCGTGCGATCGCAACCGGCGAGGCGGACGTCATGGTAGCGGGCGGCGTTGAATCGATGTCGCGCGCGCCTTACGTGCTTCCCAAAGCCGACAAGCCGTTCGGCAGGGCGCAACAACTTTTCGATACCGTGCTTGGATGGCGTATGACCAATCCAAAGATGCCGGATGAATGGACGATCGCGCTCGGCGAAACCGCGGAGAAGGTTGCGCACGAATACAAAGTTACGCGCGAGGATCAAGATCGTTTCGCTTACGAATCGCAACAAAAGGCGAAGGCCGCCGTCGATCGTGGTGCGTTCGAGGATGAGATCGTCGCGGTAGACGGCGTGCGCGCCGACGAACATCCGCGTCCCGAAACAACGCTTGAAGCGTTGGCCGCGTTGAAGCCGGCCTTTGCGAAGAGCGGCACGGTAACCGCCGGCAATTCCTCCGGAATTAACGACGGCGCTTCTGCGCTGGTTCTAGTCGACGCCGAAACGGCACGCGAACTGAAGTTGCGTCCGATGGCGCGCGTGATTGCAAGCGGCGTTGCGGGTGTTCGGCCGGACCTCATGGGCATCGGTCCAATTCCGGCGGCGCGCAAAGCGCTCGAGCGCGCCGGCCTGCGTACGAACCAGCTCGATCTCGTGGAGATAAACGAAGCGTTTGCGTCGCAGTCCTTGGCGTGCATGCGCGAGCTGGGATTAGATGCGGCAAAGACGAACGTCAACGGCGGAGCGATCGCTCTGGGGCATCCGCTTGGGGCGAGCGGCGCACGAATCGCTACCACGCTCCTGCACGAACTGCGACGGCGCGGCGGACGCTACGGTCTCGCGACGATGTGCATCGGTGTGGGGCAAGGCATCGCAACGATCTTCGAACGGATGGAGTAAACGATGAGCACGACGGCGACAACGTCAACGAAACTGTTGATAAACGGGGAATGGCGCGATGCCTCCTCCGGAGCAACGTACGAAGATCGTAATCCCGCCACGAATGCGGTGTTGGCCGACGTTGCCGAAGCCGCACGTGAAGACGTCGATGCTGCAGTGCAAAGCGCGAGACGTGCATTCGACGCCGGAAAATGGGCTTCGATGCCCGCTTCGAAACGCGCGAAGGTGATCTACAAGATCGCGCAACTCATCGCCGAGCGCGGCAACGACCTCGCGTTACTCGAAGTGCGCGACAACGGCAAATCAATCGCTACCGCAAAGGGCGAGATCGGCGCGATCGTCGACTGCTTCGAATTTTATGCCGGCGCGGTAACGAAGAATTACGGCGAAACGCTGCCGCCGCCCATTCCGACGTATCTGGCGAACACCGTTCGCGAACCCGTGGGCGTGGTCGGTGCAATCGTTCCGTGGAACTTTCCGTTGCTGCTCGCATCATGGAAGGTGGCACCGGCACTCGCCGCAGGCTGCACGATGGTGCTCAAGCCGGCACCCTCCACTCCGCTTACGGCGTTGGAACTTGGAAAAATCGCACTCGAGGCCGGCGTGCCGGAAGGCGTTCTCAATGTCGTCACCGGTTCGGGACGTGAAGTTGGCCAGTGGATCGTCGAGCATCCGGCCATCGACAAAATTGCATTTACCGGAAGTACCGCGACGGGAAAGATCGTCGCGCAAACTGCGGCGCAGACGCTTAAACGCGTCACGTTGGAACTGGGAGGCAAATCGCCCTCAGTGATCTTCGATGATGCCGATCTCGATGCGGCGGTTGCCGGCGCGCTTTACGGTATCTATTACAATGCGGGTCAAGCCTGCGAGGCACGTTCTCGTGTCTTGGTGCAAAATTCAATCTACGATCGCTTCGTCGCGCAATTCCTGGAACGTGCGAAACAAGTGCGGGTCGGCAATCCCGAAGATCCGCAGACGCACGTCGGCGCGATTACCATGCGCGAACAATTCGAAAAGATCAAATCCTATTGTGACATCGCGTCGAACGAAGGCGCGCGGGCATTGATGGGCGGGACGCCGGCGAGCCTCGATGCGCCGTTTGCTGAAGGTCTTTTTTGGAACGTAAGCGCGTTTGAAGCCGATCCGGGACATCGCGTTGCGACTGAAGAGATTTTTGGACCCGTCGTGTCGTTCGTGCGCTTCGAGGACGAAGCCGAAGCCGTGAAGCTCGCCAATGCGAGCGAGTACGGGCTTTCGGCAAGCGTGTGGTCGCAGAATATCGGGCGGGCGAACCGCGTAGCGCGCGCGATTCGCAGCGGAACGGTCGCGATCAACACACCGTATGCGGTCTTTCCGGGCGTCCCCTTCGGTGGGTATAAACAATCAGGATACGGCCGCGAATTGGGGATGGAAACAATGCGGCTGTACAGTGAGACGAAGAGCGTGCTCACGTACATCGGAGAGAAGCCGATGAACCCCTTCGGAGTATAGAGGACAGAACGCCATAGAACCATTGCGCATAGGCCAGCACTACGACACCACCTATGGCACGTTGTGGAAAGACGGAACGTACTTTCCCCGCGGGACGCGGGTGATGGTGGTCGGCGTGCATTTGGACCAAGGGTTTTGCGTGCGCTTTCCCGCGGAGATGGACGGTGAGCCGCTGGAGACGTGGGAAGATTGGAGCGAATCGGGTTTCCTGGCGGAAGAAGGCAGCATTTCGCCGCCGGAACGGCCGCTTTCGCGCAGCGTCTTAAATGAGGCGCGAGACGTGCTCTCCGATGCTGAAGACGGCTGTCATCTTCACTTACACGAAGACGACGAGTGATCGATTAAAGTAGCACGTTCGACGTTTCTCTGTTCTTAAAGATCAGTTAAAGCACTCGCTGATACGGTAGGCACGCGTGCGTTATGCGTACGCGCATCTTTTGCTTTTCTGGAAAGAAACGGAGAAGTTTCGAGTGTTTTCTCGAATCGCTCTCGTGCTTGCCGCAGTTGCTATTGCTCTTTCACCGGTCGCCGCTCGTTCGGACGAGGCGGTCGGTTTGGGTAAGACGGGCGCAATCACGGGGTCAGTCCACGCAGCCGGCGGCGCTCCCGTTGCCGGTGCTCAAATCGTCCTCAGCGGAGCGAGTGCACAGCACACCGCGACGGATGCAAACGGCCTATTCGCCTTTACGAATCTCCCAATCGGCCTTTACAAGCTGGAAGTCAGCAAAGGCGGCTATTTGCCTGCGGCAGCGCAAGATCTCGCCGTCGTTGCCGGAAGCACGCTGAACGAAAACGTCGTTCTGCAGCAGCCGGACCTTTCATCGCTGCGAACGATCGCTACCGTGCACACCTCGATGCACAGCTCGATCAATACGAGCGCAACGGCTGAAACGGTCGTTAGCGCGCAGCATCTGCAAGATCTCGCCAATCCACAAATCAACGAAGCGTTGCAGCAAATTCCGGGCGTGAACATTCAACGGACCGGCAGCGCTCCTAATACATCGATCTCGATCGGCGGCGCGCAACCGTACGAGTCGCAGGTGCTGCTCGACGGCCATCCGCTCTCGACGGGCCGCTATGGTTCGTGGATCTCGCAGTACTTCAACTCTTTCATGCTCGGCGGCATCGAAGTTGAAGTTGGTCCCGGGAACACGACGCCGTTTGCCGGCAACGCGATCGGCGGTACCGCGAACTTCATCACGCCCTCTTATCGCGGCCGTGCTGAGACGAAGTTTGTCGTCGGTATGGACAACTATGCGTCGCAATACGCCGACTTCTTGAAGACCGGCAAACTGGGCGACAAGTTCTCTTACGTTTTCGCAGTTGGTTACAACAGCGAAAACGGACCGTATCAAGGCAACCAAGGCTGCATCGTCAAGCCGTCAAATCCCAACCAAACGAATCTTCCGGGCAGCACCGGAATCATTCAGACGTGCGGTTCCATCGGCGCACCGCTCTTCCAAAAGGGCGAAGTGATCAAAGGTCACTACGACTTCTCGGGTTCAACCTCGCTCGAGCTCGCCTACATCGGTTCGCAGTCGGGTTTCTATCCGCAGGCTTCGTCGTACGGACAGTGGGCGGGCAACATGAAGATCGTACCCTGCATCACGGTATCCGGCGCGCAGCAGTGCACCAATCCGAACTTCTCGCAGTATGTCGGAAAAACGATCAACGGCTACATATTCTATCCCGGCTCGAACGTTTTCAACGATCAGCCGATTTGGGAAGGTCAATTCCGCACCGCGATCGGCAACAACACGCTGTTGATTCGTCCGTACGCCGGTTCGGTGTTGCGTGACATCGACGGCGCTGGCGAAGCGCTCTATCCGAACTACTACACCGCAGCTGGAACCGAGAAATTCCAAGGCCCGTACACGACGTTCGAGCTGGACAAGCTGCATGGAACGACGGTTTCTTTCGTTCATCCGTTCGGTGACAACGACGTGACGGCGACGTACGACTATCACAGCGATGATACGTACGCGCAGGCCGGCGATCCGACCGCGATTCCTTTCCCGGTCGCGGTTCCGGACACGATTGCCCGAACGAACATCTTCTCGCTCACCGGAAACTTCGCGGTAGCGCACAACACGTCGCTTGCCGCGGGTCTCTACGATACGAACTGGAAACTCAACGGCTGGCAGGCGTTCGAAGCGACGCCGACGTCGAAACCGCTTAACGTCCCGCTAGGACGTACCGTCAATCACTTCGATCCGCACGTTGCGCTCACGTTCTCGCCGGCCGGCGGGCTATCGTATCGCGCATCGTTCGGTTCCTCGGTGAACTTCCCATACGCGGGCAACATCAGCGGCGTTCCGTTCCTCCTGCAGCCGTCGGCTACAGCGCCCAACGGCACGACGCTGGTGCAGAAGAACCCGTTCCTGCAACCCGAAGTCGCGCACGCTTGGGGCCTCGGCGTTGACAAACGTTTCCACGACGGCAGCGTTGTGAGTTTCGATTACTTAAACACGAACGTCAATGACGTGTTCGAAACGCTGACTTCGGAAGTAGATCAGCCGACGTACGTTTATACGAACTTGCCGATCAACGCTGCGAATTTGCGTTCGCAGATCGCCATGCTGAAGTATTCGTACTTGCCGAACTTCGGCTTCGGCTACTACGTCTCGGCGGCAGCACAACGCTCTATCGTCAACGGTATCCCGCTGGCGGCGTTCCCGGCGACGTTCTCCGTTCCGGCGAACGGCGTCCAGCAATGCGGCACCGGAAGCTCCATCTGTATTCCTTACCTGAAGGGATACGGTCAACTGCAGTACACGTTCCGCGATCGCACTTTCGTCTCGTTCGGTGCCGATTACGAAGGCAAGAACAACTCGTACAATCAAGGGCCGATTGCGATCTTCAATACGACGTTCCGCCGGCCGGTGAACAAGTTCTTCGACGTTCAAATCTCGGCGGATAACGTGTTCAACAGCGACGCGTATAACAATCTCGTCGTTCCGAACCTCGGTGTTCCGCTCGTCGGCGAGAACAACAAGGGTCAGTACGGCTCGTACACGACGCCCATCATTCCGGCACAACCGCGTACGAT
>CAZJLJ010000010.1:0-52326 GCA_964546935.1 uncultured bacterium
CGAGGTTGAGTTTCGGCACGCAGCTGGCCGCAAGTAGGGGTTGCGAGTCGAACGCGCTCTGCACAGGTGCTCTCTTGGGGGAGTTCGGCGCTCGCCTGACAGAAAGAACGCACGTGAATTGGGAGGCAGTTACGGCGATCGCGACAGTCTTCACAGGCTGCGTTATCGCTGCCACCGCGATTATTGGAGTTTATCAATTAAGCCAATTGCATCAGCAGCGACGCGACGCCGCGGCCGTTGAACTGATGCGGTCACTTCAAGACACGACCTTCGCTCGAGCATTTCTCACCATATTGGCGCTTCCCGCAGGAGCCACGGCATGCGAACTGCGAGCGCTGGGACAGCAAGCCGAAGAAGCCGCCCTAATACTCGAAATGCGTTTTGAGACGCTCGGCCAGCTCGTGTACCGTGACACTATTTCATTCGAGGTTTTTGAAGAGCTCGTAGGCGGTGCCGTCTTGACCGTCTGGAACCGGCTTAGCGATGCTGTCCGTCAAACGCGAGAGGAAAAAAGTTGGCCGACGTTTTGCGAGTGGTTCCAGTGGCTCGCAGAGCGACTCGCAGAGCGCGGCCGCCTCGAACAGACACCGGCTCACATTCGATTGCGCGGCGTCGACAGGCCCGGCCGTCCTTCGACAGGCTCAGGATGACAACACGTGCGCTTTCGGCTGAGTCTCAGAACGCAACTGCCCGCAAGTCATCGGACGAGTCGAACGTTTGTCAGATCACTTGTTGCCGATGGGTCAGCGCGTGATCGTTCGTTGCTGGGGCGTTTCGATGGTGTCGACTGAAGGCTTGATACACCTTTCAGCACCGGGTTCGATTCCCGGGCGCTCCAGCCGCGAAGGTTCGTCCCTTGCGAAGCCGTCGAAGATATGGTATTGTCGGTCGCGTATCAAGCCTTCGGTCCACATCGAAACGCGCGAGGCGCCGTAGTAATGCGGCGCTTCGTTATTTATCATCTGTAAGTCAGCGCTGGAAGTATTTGATTGCGAAATCGGCCAACCACGCCCCATGCAGGTCTTAGAGCGCGATTTTGAGATTGATGCTTTCCTCCAGCGTCCGCTATTCGCCCACCTAGCGACGGTTAGTGAAGAGGGACCGTGCGAATCACCTATCTGGTTTCTTTGGGAAGATAACGCGTTATGGTTTATTGCGGATGAACGCAGCAGCTATGCAAAGCGGCTGGAAAAGGATCCACGCGCTGCCGTCGGCATCGTTGATTTCGACCTAAAACGAGGCCTCTTGCAACACGTCGGAATGCGCGGCACGGTGCATCTACTTCCGATGGATAAGGAACGGCTTACTAGATTCCTGGAACGCTACCTGGGACCGGAATCGGAATGGGACGCCTGGTTCAAGCAACACGTAATCGACCACCAAAGCCGCATGATTCGATTCACGCCGCGCACGGTCGTAGCGCGCGATCAATCATATTTTCGAAGCAAAGACAAGCAAGAATCACCCGAAGCGCATCAGTAATGCGGCGCTTCTCTTTCCGCGGTTGCCGGCTTATGCGCTATGCGCCTTCGGTTGTGTTTCAGCGCGTAATTGTCCGCAAGCCGCAGAGATATCGCGGCCCATGTTGTGGCGAACGGTTGTTGGAACGCCCGCTGCATCTAAAATCGCTGCAAACGCCCAGATGCGTTCGTCTGCCGCGCCCGCGAACGGCCCATCCGGCGTCGTGTTGTAGGGAATAAGATTCACGTGATACAGATGGCCGCGCATCAGTCTCGCGAGTTCCTGCGCGCATTCGTCCGTATCGTTTACGCCGGCGAGCATCACGTACTCGAAGAACACCTTACGGTTCGTCTTCGCGACGTACCGTTCGCACGCCGCCATCAACTCTTCGGTGTTGAACTTGCGATTGACCGGCATGATTTCGCTGCGCACCTTGTCGGTCGGCGCATGAAGCGAAATCGCAAGGTTTACTTGCAATCCTTCGTCAGCGAAGCGATCGATGCGGTCGACCAGTCCGACCGTGGAGATCGTGATGTGGCGATGGCCGAGGCCCAGCCCATGCGGGTCGTGCAAAAGCGCAACGGCCCCCATCACTGCGTCGTAGTTATGAAACGGTTCACCCATGCCCATAAACACGACGTTCGTAATCTTCTTGCCGCGCGTCGCAAGTTCGCGTGCGAAATACAGTGCCTGATCGAAGATCTCGATCGAATCCAAATTTCGAGTGAATCCCGCTTGGCCGGTGGAACAGAACGCGCATGCAAACGCGCAACCGGCTTGCGAAGAGATACACACGGTGGTGCGGTCGCCGAAGTGCTCCATCAAAACGGCTTCGACTTCTTTGCCGTCGCGCAGTTTGAAAAGGCCCTTCGTCGTTTGTCCGTCGCCGGAACGTTGAAGCACGATTGGTTCGACCGAGCTGAAGCTCAAACCACGCTCGGTGAGCACGCTGCGCAATTCCTTGGGAAGCGTGGTGACGTCCGCAATATCGGCGACCAGCTCTTTGGCGGCGGCGCGGTAGATCTGCTTGAGCCGGAACGGCTTTAAGTCGAAAGCGCGCGAAAAATCCTCCGCATCGCTAAAGCCAATGCGAAGGGCAACGTCGTTAAACCAAATAGCCTGGGGGTCGCGTTTCACAGCACCGCCCACTATAACACATCCGGAGCCGTGCCGCTCGGCCTTCGGCGGCCGTCTCTATTCGCTAAAGAGCTGAACCTGTTCGGGCCCTTCGACCGGGGCCTTCCGTGCCTCCGCCAGCTTGTCTCGCACCGCTTTCAGGTCGTTCCAAACCAGGCGCTTGACTGCCGTTAGCTCGCCACCGGTTTGACGGAGCAAATACGCCGGGTGGAAGGTGACCATGAGCGGGATGCCGTTTGGCCCCTCGTACCATTGACCTCGGCCCTTAGAAATCTGGAAATCTCGTCCCAAGAACGATTTCGCTGCCGGCGCTCCTAAAGCAAGAATCGCGACCGGCGAAATAATGTCGATTTGCTCGTCCAAATAGGGCCGACAGTTCGCCATTTCGACCGGATCCGGCGCCCGGTTCTTCGGCCCGCGCGGACCGGCGAGTGTGGGACGGCACTTGACGGTGTTACAGATGAAGACGTCTTCCCGCGCCAGATCGATCGCCCCGAGCATTTTATCGAGCAGTTGACCGGCGCGCCCTACGAACGGGCGGCCGAGCAGGTCTTCCGTTTCCCCGGGCCCTTCGCCGACAACCATCAGCGCGGCGCACGGGTCGCCTTCGCCGTACACGTTATTGCGTCGCTCGGAGCCGATCGCGCACTTGCGGCACGCCGCCGCGGCTTGTGCCGCGTTAGCCAGCAGCCGCTCGCGTCTGGCGCGTTCCTCAAGCATCCTGGGCGCCATCCTCGGGCGTCACCAGCACTGCTTCGCCGAACGCGACCACTTTGCAAGATCCGTCGCTACCCTCGGAAACGTGAAAGCTCAAACCGATGACCGCGTTCGCACCGTATGCGTTCGCGCGTTGATAGAGTCCCTCGAGCGCATCGGCCCGCAAATGTTCGGCATCGCTCAAGAACTCGTTCGGCGATACGCCGATCAGCATTCCGAGGCTTCGAAAGGTTGAACGAAAACGATTGCGCGGACGGGAGGCAATACCGGACACGTAACCAAAACGGCGCACCACACGGTAGCCGGTCAAATCTTCAAAGGTGACGATGTCCTCTCGCGCGACCATTGAACGCTCTTCTTCACCGTCGGTGCTTTTGATCCGCCTCGACGCGATCGGAGACGCGCTCGCGTTGACGCCATTGCTTGCCGCGTTTCGCAGTGCAGATATCCCCGTAGATCTTGTTTTGCGTAGTGGCAATCGCGACGCGTTCTCAACGGCGGCGGCGCGAGAACGCTACGTCGCTCCATTCGCAATGCGTTCCAATACGCGCGCGAACCGGCGAGCGATTGCGGAATTCGCGGAAAGGCTTAAACCCAACAACTACACGCACACGTTGATAGCAACCGAAGACCCGGGCGGTTATTTATTGGCGCGCCGTATCGGTTCGCCGCATCGCATCGGCTTCGTGAACGGATGGGGCAAACCGTTTAAAACATTGTGGTTACGGTCGCTCTTAACGACAGCACTCTACCGCACCGCCGGGCTCGATCCGTCTGCACCGCACGAATGCGAAGTGCTCTTTGAACTTGGACGAACGCTTGTCGACGAGCCGGCGCCGACGCGAATCCCCGCGCGCTTGCGCCCGCTGGTGGTAGACAACGTCACGCGCCGCGGCGATCGTATCGTCGTTCAAATCACCGACAAATGGGAACGCCTCGGCATCGCAACTTCGGACGTCGTCAAAGCATTGCGCCTTGTTTCGGCGTTGGGTCCGGTTCAAGCCATCAGTGCAACGCGTGAAGCGGCCTATGCCGATCGCATTGAAGCCGCGTCCGGCATCCCCGTTGAGCGATTCAACGATCTCCCATCGTGGAAAGAAGCGATTGCATCGGCACGTGTCGTGCTTGCTCCGGATTCCGGCGCAATTCATGTGGCTGGAATGGTAGGAACCCCAACGGTCGCCGTTTTTCCGCCAATCGCGCTTTTTGAGTTGCAGAGTGCCCGGTGGGCGCCTTGGGCCGCACCTTATCGCATTATCAAAGCAACGCCTCAGTGGCCGGCGCGAGCTATCGAAGGGGTGCGCGAGTTGGTCGACGCGGTGCAAAGCATTCGATAAATTACAATCGCGCCAACCTCGTGAGCCACCGAGAAACACGGCGGCTGCAACGCCGGCAAGTATTCTTGAAGACGCGGCGATTCGGGGAAGTCGCGATCGATCAATGCGAACGGTTCTTTCACCGGAATAGATGCAATCTCCGGTAGCACCGTCGCATATGGATCGTCGAGCGCCAAATGCGTGTACGCTTCCTCCTGTGTTGCCACCGGCATGTCGCTCGGTAACTGACTTAACGCCGCATCTAATTTCGTATCGCGCGGCTGAATCGCGCGCAGGTTCAGCCCCGGATGTAACGGATTCGCAACGAGCAGCTCGACTACGCAAAGGACGGCACACCAAATCAGCGCGCGTCTCGCGGCCTCCGGCCGCAAGCGACGAACGGCAAATGCGAATGCCGCTAAAACCCAGCCAAGCCATGCGCCGGCGTAGTGCGAGCCCATAGTAAACGTCGTCGGCATTCGCGATGAAAGCACTTCAAAGAGCGGCAACGCAGCAAGCCACATCATACGCGAGCGGAACGGCAAAAACAGTAGCGGCAAAAACGCGAGCACGAGAAATCCCAAACGTTGCAGCACGCCGCTTGGGAAGAGCGTGCGGAAATCTTCCGGCGCCCATGCGTAAAAACGTACCGGTGCCCAATGCGGATTTGCAGCGGCCGCGGGCTGAATGTGCCTGAAATACTCCGCGACCACGATCACTGCGCCAAGGGCAACAAACAGCCCGGCGCGTCCGAACTTCGTTCCGCGAAAACGAACGTACGCGGCCAGCCCGGCGACGATAAGAAAATCCGCTTGATCTTCTTTGACTGCCAGCGTTAGCGCGGCAAAAATATAAGCGAGCGCGATGTGACCGCCGTCGAATGCCCAGATCATCCACGCTACGGCGGCCGGTGCAAAATCGTTTTCGTGAAAATCGTTGAACGCTAAGCCGCAGAACGCCGGATAAAGAAACACAACTAGCGCGGTGAGACGAGCGACCGTTCGATCCGAGTGCCGGATTACCAGCCCGTAAATCGGCGGCAGAACCATCGCGCACGCCAAGGACTGCAGCGCGATCAACGCAACGGGCGAGTGCCAAAGCCATACTAACGCACCGGCAAGATACAGAATGGGCGAAAAGTGAAAGGCCCAGTGACTTCCTTCAACGCTGTTACAGAAACAGCCGAATGCGCTCGCCGCCGTCTGCGCAAAGATTCCGAAGTCGACGAAATTGCGGTGAACCGCGTATTTGTGGACGCCGAGCCACGTGAAGATCGCCGTGTACAAAACAACGGCGATCCATAACAGCCGGTCACGCACGCCGCGTTAGGCCTTTGCCAAGTTGCGCCGTTCCTGGAGATACGGCCAGATGAACGTGTCGATGTCGCCATCCAGAACGCCTTGGGCATTGCCCGTTTCTACGTTCGTTCGATGATCTTTAACCAGTTGATACGGCTGCAAAACGTACGAGCGAATCTGCGATCCCCATTCGTTTGCCTGACGCTCGCCGCGCAGTTCGCTCAACTTCTTATCACGTTCTTCGGCAGCGCGCAGGACAAGCTTCGCCCGAAGAATGTTCATCGCCACGTCGCGATTCTGCGCTTGCGAGCGCTCTTGCTGCGATGCGACGATCGTGTTCGTGGGGATGTGAATGATGCGTACTGCCGATTCGGTTTTGTTCACGTATTGGCCGCCGGCGCCGCCCGATTTGAAGGTTTCGATTCGCAAATCGTCGGGTTTGATCTCGACGTCGACGTCTTCGCCGGCCTCGATCTCCGGAATGATATCGACCGCCGCAAACGACGTATGGCGCCGATGCGCTGCATCAAAGGGCGATAAGCGAACTAAACGATGAACGCCGCGTTCGCTCTCCAGCATTCCGTACGCGTTTCGCCCGCGTACGAAGAACGTTACGGATTTGAGTCCGGCTTCTTCAGCCGGCGATTCATCGACCACTTGCGTCGCGAAGCCTTTGGCGTCGGCCCAGCGCAAGTACATCCGCAAAAGCATCTGCGTCCAATCGGCCGCGTCGACGCCGCCGGCACCTGCAAAAATGCTGACGATGGCACCATGTGAATCGAACTCGCCGTCAAAGTTTGCGGCCATTTCGAGTTCATCAAGCGCCCCGGACGCTTGTGCGATCGCCGTATCGACTTCCGCTTCAGCAGACGGATCGCCGGCGAAAAGTTCGAGCATTTCGCGGGCATCGGTTAGTGCACGCTCTACGCCATCCATTCGACCCACTTCATCCCGTAAATCGGCCAGCTCTTTCATCGTCCGCTGCGCACTTTCGGGAGCGTTCCAAAATGCGTCGTCGCGGGAGCGCTCGTCCAGCTCAGCGATACGACGCGAAGTGCCTACGTAGTCAAAGACGCTCCTTGAGCGTAATTAGGCGGTCGTGCAAACGGGCGATGGTGGTCAACTGGGTGTCGCTCATAGCGCCAGCGGTTTCTCGGCTTTCGCGGCACTCTCCCTTGTCGAGTGGGGCGACGGTCGTGAATGACGCGAGCACATTCGAAAATGGAGGTTTTCCGATGCTTGTCCAGCCGTACGAACGGCCTACAGCGGATGCCGTGATGACGGGAACGGTCGATCCGGGAAGCAGTTTCTTTCAAAACCCGGCCTTCGCGCCGGCGATTTCGCAACGCTCGGGCGATGACGCGATCCGGAGGTTGCTACCGCCCGAGTCGGGCTCCCCGTTCGGCGTAGCGAACGGGAACGTGCCAATGGGCGGCGACGGCAATTTCTTCAACGGCATTCTTCAGCAGATCGGAAGTCTGCTTCAGCAGCTCGGCGGTTTGCTCCAATTTGTAATTCCGGGCGGAAATACGTTTGGAAATCTTTTCGGCGGCGGCTTAGGAGACAACGAACAGTACTTTCAAAATGCCAACGGCAGTTCGGTCGGCGATCCGCATCTTTCATTCAATGGACATAACTGGGATAACATGTCGAGTCAGCCGGACTTGCTTCATTCCAATTCGTTTCAGGGGGGCTATCAAGTTTCGACACAGGCCACGCAACCAGCGCAAAACGGCGTAACGTACAACCAAAGCGCTGGTATTTCGACGAACTACGGCCTTACGAATATCTCGCTCGATAATGCGAACAATGCGAGCATTACACAAAACGGGCAGCAACTCGCAATCAATGTGGGCCAGACGATCGATTTCGGGAACGGCGAAACGGTTACGCGGACGCAAAACGGCCTGCAAGTTACCGCGAATAACGGCATGGGCGGGCAAATAACGACGATATTAACAGCAAACGGTCAGGGCGTCGACGTGCAAAACAACGCAACGAATGTTGATCTCGGCGGCTCGTTAGTTCAAGGCCAAACCACACCGCAGCCAGTTGGCTTTCCGCTTCCCGTCGCGCAGCCGTACATGAACCGCGTGCACGCGCCGTAGCCGCGCCAAGGGGCCACACCTCAGGGGCCGGAAAAGGTGCGAGCGATGAAGACCACGATTCGCCGCGCCGAAACGGCAGATCTGGGGAAGCTGCTGCCGCTCTTCGATCATTATCGCGAGTTCTTCACGGGGCGCCCAATGCCGGGCTCGCACGAATTTCTTACCGATCGCCTGCGCGCGCAAGATTCGGTCATTCTCATGGCGTTTGACGGCGCAAGCGCCATGGGTTTTCTTCAACTCTATCCGCTGTTTTCGTCGTGGCATGCGACGCGAATCTGGTTTTTGAGCGATCTCTATGTGGCCGAACCGTATCGCAACCGCCGCATCGGCCGTGAACTCGTTGAAGCGGCGCAATCATTTGCTCGCGACGGCGGTTCACGCAGCATCATGGTCGAAATTCCCCACCGCGAACCGCACCTAATTTCGTTCTACGAATCTCTGAATTTCAATCGCGATAAAGACTTCAATCTGTATCGCTGCTACTTAGTTGAATGAAGGTAGAACGTATGAGTAATTCTTTGACTGCACGGACGATCGCGGTGATGGGCCTACTCGTAGTATTCCTCTGCCTCCGCCCGCATGCCGATGCAGCAACCGAATTTTGTCCGGCGAGCTTGCACGGCATCTACACCGTAAGCGGCATGGATAATGTGTATGCCTTCAGGCTAACGGCATTATCGCCGCGCCACGCTACGGGATCTCTTGAAATAGAAACCAACAACGGCTGGTTCGCCGTCCCCTTTCCGCCGACACCCATCGCAAAACATGCACTCGCGACAGATTCAGAACCGGCATACATGCAATTGCCGCCCAACGCGCGCATCCTCAACGTCTGGCTTGCACAAGCCGCTTCCGACGATCCTCAATGGGGCCCAAAGGGGCTCATAACTTGTCCACCATTACCGCATCGAACGACTCCCACGACCTCGGTGCCGGCAGTTACCGTTGCCAACAATGCCATCGCAGCCCGCCCCGTTCCAGCACCGTTCACTTGGAATTGCCCCGAACCGTTCAAAGAACCAACGATCAAACCCGAGTCAATGGAAGAGTGGCGGAATGCACCGGGCTTCAACGACGAGTTGAGCCGGCTGGGCCCAGCCGACGTGACATTACGTATCGACCTTGATGCAAACGCAAAACTTATCGACGTCACGGTCGTTACTTTCGGCTCCGATTTTACCGAAGCAAGGCCGCCGCAACAGCTGGCAAAGCACGTGCGCTACACACCTGCAATTGCTTACTGCAGACCTGTTCCTTCGACGACCTTCTTGATGGAACACACCGCGAACCCATAATTCGCATACCAGCTCTGCGCTTTCCTAAGCAACGATTTGTGGGCCCGTCGTTCGACAGATCGCAAGATTACAGCGTTAGAGCAGCGCAACTTCAGTCGCGGAAAGCGACTGAAGTTAAGCGGCCCCAGCCCCGTGGCATTTTTTGAACTTTTTGCCGCTGCCGCAGGGACACAGATCGTTGCGACCCACTTTGGGTTCGGTGCGATGTGCGGGCTTCGCAGGTTCGCCGTCGCCTAAGTTGGTGTGCATCTGCTGCGGTTTGCGGGTCGCGCCCGGTATCGGGCCTAGCAACTGCTGCGCCTCGACTTCCGATAAGCGGCCATGCGGTGCGGCTTGCGGCACCATCGCGCCCGTGGGAATCGGTTCGAACTGCGGCATCTGTTGTTGCTGTTGTTGCTGCAACTCCTCCGGCGGCGGACCGTGCTCGATCTGCACGCGGAAGATGCCTTTCACTGCCTCGTCGGCGATGTTATTCTTCAGCGATTCGAAGATCTCGAACGCTTCTTTTTCGTACTCGACGCGCGGATCTTTTTGACCGTAGCCGCGCAGGCCGATGCCGGTCTTCAAGTGATCCATCACGTAGAGATGGTCTACCCACTGCCGGTCGATGATCGGTAACAGCAAGTAACGCTGCTCGACCACGCGCATGATCTCCGGCCCGATCTCGTTCTCTTTCGCTTCGTATGCTGCAACGCCGCGTTCTTTGAGGATCCGGCGAATCTCTTCGCGATCCTTACCACGCAGATCGTCGGCCGAAAGGTCTTGTTTGATCGGGAAGACGAGTTCGAGCTGCTCGATCATCTCGTCGAAGTCCCACTCGCTCGGATGCGCATTCTCGGGCGCGTTTTCGTCTACGGCTTCGTCGACCTTCGCTTCGAGAGACTGCATCATGAACGTACGTGAATCGAAGGAGCCTTCGAGAATTGCGCGGCGATCCGCGTAGATGATCTCACGTTGCTTGTTCATCACGTCGTCGTACTCGAGGACGTGTTTACGAATCTCGTAATTGTGGTTTTCGACTTTGCTTTGCGCACGCTGAATCGAGCTCGTTACGAGACCTGATTCGATGGGCTGTTCGTCGGTGAAACCAACGCGTTCCATGATGGCGTTCATCCGGTCGCCGCCAAAGAGACGCATCACTTCGTCTTCGAGCGAGATATAAAAACGCGTCGAACCCGGATCGCCTTGACGTCCGGAACGGCCACGCAACTGATTGTCGATACGCCGCGATTCGTGACGCTCCGTACCGATGATGTGCAAGCCGCCTTTATCCGCGACGCGTTCGCCGAGCTTGATGTCGGTACCGCGTCCAGCCATGTTGGTTGCAATCGTGACCTGGCCGGGTTGGCCCGCGTCCTTTACGATCTCGGCTTCCTGCTCGTGATACTTCGCGTTAAGGACGTTGCATTCAACGCCCTTGCGGCGCAGCATCGCAGCCAGCATTTCGCTCTTCTCGATCGAGCGCGTGCCGACGAGCACGGGACGGTCTTTCGAATGTTCGGCGATGATTTCGTTGACGACAGCCTCGAACTTCGCTTTTTCGCTCTTGTAAACGATGTCCGGATTGTCTTTGCGCGCCATTGGACGGTTTGTCGGAATCACGACGACGTCCAAACCGTAGATGTCGCGGAATTCGCGTTCCTCGGTCTTCGCAGTACCTGTCATGCCGGCGAGATGATCGTAAAGGCGGAAGAGATTTTGGAAGGTGATCGTCGCGAGCGTTTGATCCTCGCCCCGAACGCTGATGCCTTCCTTCGCTTCGATCGCCTGGTGAATGCCGTCGGAGTAACGGCGTCCATGCATCAAGCGACCGGTGAATTCATCGACGATAATGACTTCGCCATCTTTGACGATGTACTGCTGATCGCGATGGAACAGATTCCACGCTTTCAACGCGGCGTTCAGTTGATGCGCAAGTTCGATGTTGCGCTGATCGTATAGGTTCGAGACGCCCAGCATCTTTTCGACCTTGGCAACGCCCGATTCCGTAATCGGAACGGCGTGCGCCTTCTGGTCGACGGTGTAGTCTTCATCTTTTTTCAGACGCGGAATGATCTGCGCGAAATTTTTGTAGAGTTCCGTCGATTCTTGCGACGGTCCACTGATGATTAGCGGCGTACGCGCCTCGTCGATCAGAATCGAATCGACTTCGTCGACGAGCGCAAAATAGAGCTCGCGCTGCACGAGGTCTTCGACCTGCCACGCCATGTTGTCGCGGAGGTAGTCGAAGCCCACTTCATTATTCGTTACGTACGTCACATCGCGCTGATACTGTTCGCGACGCTGAGCCGAATCGAGCCCGTGTTGAATGACGCCGACGGAGAGTCCGAGGAACTCGTAAATCGGCCCCATCCACTCAGCGTCACGGCGAGCTAGGTAATCGTTTACCGTAACGACGTGAACGCCGCGGCCTTCCAAGGCACGCGCGTAAACCGGCAGGGTTGCGACGAGCGTTTTTCCTTCGCCCGTGCGCATCTCGGCGATCCGTCCTTCGTAGAGAATCTGGCCGCCCATGATCTGGACGTCGAAATGACGCATTCCCACGGTCCGCGTTGCCGCCTCGCGGACCACCGCAAACGCTTCGGGCAGCATGTCGTCGAGCGACTCGCCCGCGGCAAGCCGTTCGCGAAACTCGAGAGTTTTCGCACGCAACTGCTCGTCCGAAAGCTCAGCCATCTGCGGTTCAAGCGCATTGACGCGCTCGGCAGTGCGCCTTAAGCGTGAGACTTCTCGCTCGTTGCCGTCAAAGAGCGTTTTTAGGAATGCCATACGAGTAGGTAATGTTCTCCGACTAGATTAGTTTCTGCCCGCCTCCGGGCTTCAGCCTTGGCGGCTAAAATCCGCTACCGGAAGCGAGACGATGAAGGTGCTCCCTTCATTCTCCTTGGAACGCACGGAAATCGATCCTCGATGCACGTCTACTATCTTACGTGCAACGTAAAGGCCGATACCCGAGCCACTGATGCCTTTACTGCGAGCATTGCTTGCTCGCCCGAAACGCGTAAAGAGCGCGGCCTGCTCGTCCTCCGGAATACCGATCCCGTGATCGCTCACTTCGATAATCCCTTGGCCCTCGGACGGCTGCACCCGGACCGAAACCGGACCGGACGAATACTTTAATGCGTTCGAAACGAGATTGTCCAGCACGTGGCGGAAGCGATGCGGATCCAGCTCGACCGGTAGAGGCTCGGGCGGCACGTCGACCGCCAGCCGCGGATTGTTAGCAGCCGTCGTCTCGACGCACTCCGCAACGAAGCCGCCAAGGTCGACGACCGTGCGCGCAAGCGAAAAACCTTCCGCTTGTGTCTGCGCCAGCACCAACGCATCTTCAGACAGCCTGACAAGGCGATTTGTTTGCGCGTAGACCGTTTCAATTTCTTCTCGATATTGATCGCCGGCCT
The DNA here is from genome assembly GCA_964546935.1 of uncultured bacterium. GTDB lineage: Bacteria > Vulcanimicrobiota > Vulcanimicrobiia > Vulcanimicrobiales > Vulcanimicrobiaceae > JALYTY01. The sequence goes on from CAZJLJ010000010.1 coordinate 12,734, forward strand.
CGAGAAGCAGCTCGCAGTAACCCAAGATAACGGTAAGCGGGCCCTTGAAGTCGTGGGCAAGCATCGCAAGCAAATCATCTTTGAACTCGCTAGATTCTTGCAGCGCGCGGTTTGCGTGCCCCATCGCTTCGTAGAGCTCGAGATTGCGCAATGCGAGAGCGAGGAGCGCGGCGAGTTCCTGCAACAAGCGCAACTCGTCGCGTCCGAAACGTTTCTCTTCATCGCGACCGACGATCAAGAAGGCGTCGATAGTATCGGAGCGTGAGTTCCCCGTCTGCGTCAGCGGAATGACAACGTAGCCGGGCCCGTCGATCGAACGCTGCACGCGGCGCTCATCCGTTCCGAATGTTGCGAGCCGCTCGGCGCGATGAACCAGATCGAAGCCGCTCCGCATGACGACTTCTTCGGGATTTTCGCCGTACGAGCCGACTACGATATAACGATCGCCGTGCCAGCGCAGAACGCAAGAACGGGCGGAATGCACGAGCGTCGCCGCCAGACGCGACATCACGTCGGCAAGCGGCGTTATCGCCGTGTGACTTAGAATGCTCCGCGCCGCTTCAGCAAGCGTTTCGCGTTCTTGAGCACGGCGAAGCTCGCGTTCGTAGGCATTCGCGTTTGCCAGCGCAATCTCGAAATGCGAACCGAGCGTACGGAAGAACGTCGAACGTTCTTCGGGCGGCCAGTCGAAATTCGAATCCGATGCGCGTACTACGAAACAGCCCCAAAGTGAACCCTCGAGGCGTAGCGGCACGACTACGCCGCCGCGTCCATCGAAGAGCAGATCGCGCGCAATCCGCGGCAGCATCGCTGCATCCGAAGGTTCGTCCACCGCGAGAAACGGTTCCAACAGCGAACGTTCGACCGAAAGCGCCGGTTCGAATCCACGCGGTTCCCGAATACGTAACGCGCGGCGCGTGAGCATATCGCCTTCCAACGCGTACGCGACACAATCCACCGGCAACTCGTGCGAAACCGTCACGACGAAGACGAGTAACACTTCGTCGACGTATTGGGTGTCCCGCAGGATGCGCACAACGCGTTCCAGCGATTCCGCTTGCGAGCGTCGCGCACGTTCGCGTTCGTATAAACGAGAGTTCGAAAGCGCGAGCCCAACGTGAAACGCGAGCGATCTCAACGCGGCGACGTCGGCGTCTTCGAAGCCATTCTCACGATCGAACGCAAGCACCAGCGCATCTTCCACGTGTCCGTCCACGACGAACGGAATTGCGAGCGCACTCTTAGCGCTCGCGCCGTAGACATTCCCGCCGTCCAAACGGTCGCGCCGCACGGAGAGTCCGCCGAAGACTTTGCGCAAATCGGCATCCAACGGAATGCTACGCTGGACTTGCATCGGCGACGAATCACGGGTCGCCGCGGCCGCGATTGTGGCGCGTTCGCCGTCGGGGGCACGCTCGTATACGAAACAGCGATCGGCAGAGAACGCCGACCTTACACCTTCGACGATACCTACTAGCACGTCGCGGCGATCGAGCGATTTATGCAAACGCTCGTTCACCATCGAAAGCAACTGGCTATCACGCGTTTGTCGCTGCGCAGCCGCTAACGCACGATCCGAATCCAAGATACGAGTCGCGACGTTGCAGAACGCCAGCAGTTCTTCGCTAACACCCTCCGGTGGCTCGTCCTCGAGCATACATACCACAACGCCTAACGTTCTACCGGCCGCGATTAACGGAACGAAAAGCAGATCGTATTCACCGAGCGTCGAGCTTACACCGACGAACGCACGCTGTTGATCGCGATGAACGAACGACATTGCACCGTTTCCGAACCGCGCTAAGGCGTGCAGAAACAACCGGCGCAGTTCGGCGGAACCATCACGAAGCGCAAAGCCCGCTGTACCAGCGGGCTCGGTTGCGGTCACGACGTTGTCGTCGTTGAAAATCAGCGCCGTCGTTGTCGAGCTGGGCACGCACGCAAGCGCCCCTGCCGCGACCGCCAACGCTTTTGCTTCAGCAGAAGTCGCGTCGGCGAGTTGGGTTAGGGCCGCAAGGCGATCGACGTGCGTTCTAACGGCTGGACTCCCGTTACGGCGTCAAGCCGATCCCGATGACGGCACCGGGCGACGTGAACGTCGTCGTTGGTGCGACGTTTCCGGATGCACCAGGCGCGAAGATGTAAATGACGCCCGCACCGGCACTCGTCGTATCGCCGACGTAAATGTTTCCGGTTTTATCGACCTTCACGTCGGTCGGCGCATTCAGCAGGGTCGCCGATCCGGCAATCGCCTTCGGCGTCACCGCGCCGTTTGCACCCGCCGGGAAAATCAACACAGCGGGACACGCGGCTTTTCCGCCGCAAGCCGTTGCACCGAGCGCCGCAGCTCCGTCGCTAACATAAATGTTGCTGTTGCTGTCGAGCGCGATTCCGGTCGGCTGCCCGAGTCCGCTTCCGCTCCCCGCAATAGTTCGCAGCGGCGGGACGTTGATCGGCGATGAGGTCGGAACCGGAGTCGGCGACGGGGTTGCCGTTGCGCCGGACGGCGTGGGCGAGGGCGACGGTGTCGTCGTCGGGCTGGTGGTCGGGGTAGGAACCGGTGTCGGCGTCGGCGTCGGCAGAGCAAACACTTCAACGGAAGCGCCCTGGAGATTCGTAACGTAAATGTTGTTGCTCGAATCGAGCGTAACACCGCTCGGAACGTTTAGCCCGGTGTTCGGGCCGCCCATTACCTGAAATTCGCCAAGCGCGCCCGAGAAGAACTGCAGTTGGCTGGTGAATCCGCTGTTCGCCGATGCGTTCACCGCGGCGACGACAAAGGCCGGAGCGGGCGACGCGGACGCAACTACCGAGGGCTGCATGTAAAACGCGATGCCGCGCGGTCGCACATTCGAGCTAAGCGTCACCGTGTTGAAAGGCAGCACGTTGCCGGTCGCGAGCGCTTTGATTTCGATGATCGAAGCGGAGTTCGCGCTCACGTTGTAGTTCGTCAGAAAAAGGTCGCTGAGGTTGTCGAACGTCAGGTACTGGGGACCCGCGATCGTCGTAGAGCTGCCGCCGATCTGATTGGCCGGTCCAGAACCCGTCTTCGTTCCGGGCGGGTAGATACCGATCGCATTCTGCGTCGCATTTGCCGCATAGAGCGATTGGGACGGAAAGTCCGGCCCAACCGAAATCGTGGAATTGGCGTTGCTCGAGCTGCACGCGGCAACCGCGATACCGGTCGCAATCACCAGAGCAAAGCCTAGGGTAAGCCTACGCAGCATGTCCTCTCCTGTCGTGGGGAATCGGTCCCAGGTTCCCTTGCGAGAGCAAGTTTCCTGGAAGCGCGAGTATCGCGGCCGCCGTAGCCGGATGGTGCGACCTTAGTAACTCGAAAACGAAAAACGCAACGATGAGGAGCACGACGACGACGATCGTCCACGTGATGATCCGGCGGCGAATATAAGCCGGCCGGCTCGATTCCGTATCGATGATCTGGCGGGGCATGAAGCGTTGGTGGCTCCTAAACGGAACGGCGCAAGGGATGATTGATGTCCTGCGACGAGGTGCGGCGAAGCAACTCGCCGGCGGTTACAAATTCGTATCCCGCCTTGCGGAAGCGCGCGACGACTTCAGGCAGTGCCTCGATTGTCGCCAATTTCCCGCTATGCATCAGGACCAGATCCGGCGCTGTTGCATGCAGTACCACATCGGTCGCAATGGTCTGCGTTGGTAGCGTACGCCAATCGCCGGAATCGTACGTCCATAAAACGACCTGGTAGCCTAGCTCTTGAACAGCGCGCAGCGTCGCCTCGGTGTAACGCCCGTGCGGCGGCCGCATCAGTTCTCGCTCGGACTGATCGTGAGCAAGATTCCAAAGGACGTCGCGCCCTTTGAGGACTTCTTCTTTTACCTGCGCGGAATTTTCTTCATCTAGGTTCGGGTGTGAATACGTGTGATCCGCAATCTCGTTACCGCTTTCCTCGATGCGTTTCGTCAGTTCGGGCCACTGCTCAGCGTCGCGTCCGATTAAAAAGAACGTCGCGGGCACGTGCAAGTCACGCAATTCGTCGAGCAACAACGGTGTAAAAACCGGATACGGCCCGTCGTCGAACGTCAACGCGATCAACTTCGGCCGGCCGCTGCGATTCTCAGCAATCTTGCCGTGCAGCACCCGATACGCGCGTGCCGGAAGGTCGTTTGAAAATTCGTTGTGCACGTTCATTGCCGGCGTCACGATAGCGGGCTTGATATCGCTCTCGTGCCGGAAAACGCGCCAGCCACCCGCTGCGAGAGCGAATGCAAGAAGAAACACCGCGACGATTAGTTTCATGCTACGCCTCACCTACGGTTTCGAACTCGGCGCGGAGTTTGCAACCAAGGCTCCCGCAAGATCTTTACCGACGATCACCGTCACGTCGCTCGGCGGTGCGGTCGCCCCTGAAGCGTCGCTTCCGGACGCGCTGATCGGTGCACCCTGAAGTGCGCCAGGCAGTGCGGAGCGCACTTTGGCACCGGCCCAAGTGACTTTCGAGTGTTCGTCGATTTCGGTTTTGTCGACATTGGCCGTCGCAGCGTTTCCAACGTCGCCGATGGTGAATCCGGCTTTTTGCAATACGCTCGCCACGAGACGAGCGGCGCCGTTGATTCCGCTTCCGTTTTTCACATCAACGCGAAGTGACGAGGGTGTAATGCCCGCGAGCGCCATCGCATCGGGCGATCCAACCGGCGTCGGCGGTGCGATAAGCATATTTTGAACCATCTTGGCTTTAGAAACGTCATCGGGAATCAAATCGTCGCCGTCGGCAAGCTGGACATCGCCGGTGTACGGTACTTCGGCAAAATGCATATCCTTGGTAGACATGCCTGCGAAATACGAACCAAGCGAAAGCAATTCGCCGTCGGTCAAATTCGTTTGGATGTCGCGACGCACGACCGCGAGGATATTCCCGGCGTGAAGAAGCGTGTTGAGCTTATCGCCCTTCAGCTTATCCATCGCAGCGGTCATAACTTGATCTTGGCGTTTGATGCGGCATGGATCGGAGCACCAATCGTGACGGAAACGCCCGTATCCAACGGCCTGCTCACCGTTTAGATGGTGCACGCCTTCCGTCATGTGGATGTGCAGGTGCCCCCAAGAATCGTCGTAGTCGATTCGGCCGCCGGTGCAGCCGGTGTGCTCTTGCAAGCAATCCGACGTTTTTACGTACACGTCGACGCCGCCAAGCGCGTCGATCAAATCCTTCGTAGCGTCGGCACGCAACACGGCATAGCGGTCGAACCCGGGAACGCCAAGGAATCCGGCGATGACTTTTTGCGCCTCTTTCGGTCCGCCTTCCGCCTGCGCTGAGTTGATCTTGTGTTTGCTGCCGTCCGGAAACGTTGCGAGCATGTCGCGCGGCACCGATACCACGTAGACTCCACGATTGATGAAGTCCAAGTTGATCGCCTTGATCATGTCGCTGCGCGAATTCGTCGAAAATTCTATGTCGTTGGCCGTGTAATCGTAGTCGAGGCCCTCGGCGAGCACCAGAAGATTCGGTCTTCCGAAAACCTGATCGGGCGACGGTACGAAGGTCTGCGAGATGAATTGAATCGGATTCTCATGTTTGAAAATCGCGAATCCCGCGAACACCGACCCCATGCCGACGAGCACGAAACCCAAGACAAGCGCAACTCGCCGAAGCCATAACGGAGCGCTTCGTGAGGGCGCTTCGCTGCCTGGAACACCGGGATCGAGATGCTTACCCAACGACTAGTGACTCCTTAAGTGCCGGTAACCCATGGAAATCGAACGGGCCATACCCGCTTAACGTGATGTCGACGAACGATCCGATCTCGGCATCGCCCGAAAAATAGATGCCGCCGTCGACCCCCGGGGCTTCGCCTTCCGAGCGTCCGAACCAAACCTCCGCCGGGCCCGATCCATTGGCCGCGAGCGCTTCGCGAAATGGATCGCTCTTGCGAAGACGCCGCCGTTCTTCCACTAATACACGAACCGTAGAACCAATTCGCTTGGCGCGAGCCCGCTCCGAAGCAAGCCGCTGCGCTTCTCGTAAACGAACCAACCGCTTGCGACGCTCCCGAGCGGAGACTTTGTTCCGGAGATCCGCTCCCGGCGTTCCCTCTTCGGCGCTGTACTCGAAAAAGCCGACGCGATCCAACTCGGCTTTGCCGATCCACTCTTCCAGATATGACACGTGTTCCTCGGTTTCGCCTGGGAAGCCGACGATGAACGTGGAGCGCATCGTGATGCCCGGAATACGTTCGCGGAAATCGTTGATGATCTCGAGATAGCGTTCGCCGTTGCTCGGACGCAGCATCGCGCGCAGTACTTCAGGATGCGCATGCTGCAGCGGCATGTCCATGTACTTACAGACCTTCGGCAAAGACGCCATGGCATCGATCAACTCGCGATCGACCGTCGCCGGATAAAGATAGAGCAGCCGGATCCACTCCAGTTCATGGATTCCATTGAGCTGCTCGAGCAGATTCGCGAGACCGCCGCGACGGGCGCCGCGATCGCGACCATACATCGACGTGTCTTGCGCGATTAAAATCAGTTCTTTGGTGCCGGCTTGCGCAAGCGCACGTGCTTCCTTGAGAATCGATTCTTCGCTGCGGCTGCGGAAGTTGCCGCGGAGTTTGGGAATGATGCAGAACGTGCACGGATGATCGCATCCCTCGGCGACTTTCAAATACGCCGTCGCACTGGGCGTGGTGATCAATCGAGGAAGAAAATCATGCTCGGGCTCGGCTTCGAAATCAAGCCGGACCGGTTTGCGGCCGGCGTGAACGTCGTCCAGCAGCTCGACGATACTTCCATAGGCACCAGTCCCTACAACGCCGTCGATTTCGGGGATAAGGGCCTGAAGCTGTTCGCCGTAACGTTGCGCAAGGCAACCGGCAACAACGAGTTGCTGTCCCTTTTGCTTGCGTTGCGCGTGTTCAAGAATTACTTCGGTCGATTCGGCCTTTGCCGGATCGATGAACGCACACGTGTTGATGACGACGGTATCCGCGTCGGCGGAATCCGGAACGAGCTCGTAGCCCGCGGCGCCGAGCTTCGCTATCATGACTTCGGTGTCGACGAGATTCTTGGCGCAGCCGAGACTAACAAAAGAGACGCTGGACATTCGTACTTTCTACCGGTAATTGATGAACTGCAGCGGCAATTCGAAGTTCATGGCTTTTAGCTCGGCGATCACTGTTTGTAAGTCGTCGCGGCTCTTAGCGGTTACACGAATCTGCTCGTCCTGATATTGCGCGCTTACCTTTAACTTAAGCGCCTTGATCTTCTCCATCAACGCCTTGCTTTTGTCTTTCGGAATGCCGTTACGCAGCGTGACGATGCGGCGCACGGTCCCGCCGGCCGCCGGCTCTATTTCACCAATATCGAACGCCTTGATGTCGATACCGCGCTTCGTCGCTTTACTTTGAACGACGTCGATGACGTTGCGCATCTTCAACTCGTCATCGGAGACGATGGTGATCTTCTTGTCGTCGCTCTCAATCGAAGTTTTCGAATTTTTAAAATCGAAACGGTTTTCGATTTCTTTACGCGCTTGGTTCAGCGCGTTATCTAATTCTTGCTGGTCGATGCGCGACACAACATCGAACGAAGACTCGCTCGCCACGACGGCTCCTCTTTTCTGAAATTATCTACAGCGCGAAGCTGCGTTCGACCACGTCGCCGGCAGACCCAAGGGTGCCGAGGTTCTTACCGTCGACACTCACTTTCACGCCTCCGGCATTGCCGATGCGCAGCACGGCCGACTTCCCGTGGAATACCTTAACGGTTCCAGCCGGGAACGTACCCTCCATGCTAACATTGCCGTCAACGGTCACTCTAACCCAAGACGGGCTCGAAAGCGTCAATTGAATGGTATGGGGACCGTCGGCTCCTGGGAGCGCGGCTGCCTGAGGGCTTGCCGGCTCACCAACAAAGCCGTCAGCAGCCGGGGTCGTAGTCGCGACGGGCGACGATGCCGCCGCGATCGGCACGCCTGCTTGCCGCTGGTGCAGCTGTAGCTCGTTATAGAAGACGAATGCTACCAGGACCACCGCAATGAGGGACGCGATCCAGATCAGCGGCGAGAGATTACGCCCGGACCGCTCGCTTCCAAGGTAGTCAACCACTGAGGGCGCCGCGTGCGATGGGGCCGCAGATGGCGGAGCGGGCGCCAGTGCGTTGAACGCGGCAACCATCTCCTCGGGTTCCAGGTTGAGAAACCGTGCGTACGTGCGCAAGAAGCCACGAACGTAGACCGGGGCGCCGATAGCTGCCCAGTTTTCGTCTTCGATGGCGCTCAGGTAGACCGAGCGAATACGAATCTGCTCGGCCACATCGGATAGCGAGAGGCCCCGAGCCTCGCGTGCGGCCCGAAACCGCTCACCCAGCGCTGGCATTGGGGCTTTGAGTTAGGCCCCTACTCCTGTTATCCTGTGGGACGGAATTATGCAGAAGCCTCGAGTAATCGCCGCCATGAGCGGCGGCGTCGACTCCGCCGTAGCCGCCGGCCTTTTAGTAGAAGCCGGATACGATGTGGTTGGCGTCACCATGAAGATGTACACCCCCACGCGACCCGCACATGCGAAAAGCTGTTGCGGCGTAGACGATTTCGACGACGCGCGCCGCAGCGCAGCGATTCTTGGAATCCCGCATTACGTGTTGGATTTCGAAGAGACGTTTCGCAAAAACGTGATCGATCGTTTCGTCGACGACTACGCGAACGGAAGAACGCCGAACCCGTGCGTCTCTTGCAACAACTTCGTGAAGCTCGGAACCCTGGCAAAATACGCCGACCGGCTTGGTGCGCAGTATATTGCTACTGGACATTACGCACGCATCGAGCACCGGGAAGACGGGGCGCATTTATACCGCACGCCCAGCGCAAAAGACCAGGCGTACGCGCTCGCGCAGTTGACGTCCGAACAACTTGACCGTTTGCTTCTCCCGGTGGGATCGTTCGATAAAGCCACGACGCGCGAACATGCAAAGCGCATGGGATTACCCGTGCACCAGAAGACTGAATCGCAAGATATCTGTTTCGTCGAAGGCGGCGACTATCGCGACGTACTCGCACGCGTGAGGCCCGATTTAAATCGTGACGGCGTGGTCGTTCAAGAAGACGGCGTCGTCGTCGGCGCGCACGGCGGCATTTCGAATTACACTGTCGGCCAACGCGCGAAGCTGCCCGCAAGCAACGACGGGCCGCGATACGTCACGCGCATCGATGCCAAAACGAATACGGTCGTTATCGGGCGCGAGGATGAGCTTTTGTCGACGTCGCTGTTGGCCGATGAAGTGAATCTGATTCGTCCGGAGCGGTTCACGCATCGCACTGAAGTCCTCGCGATGGTTCGCTATCGCGCGACCCCAGCGCGCGCAACCGCACGTGTCCAAGGCGATGCGCTTCACTTGGAGTTCAACGAGAGCTTGCGCGCAGTAACACCAGGCCAATTGGTTGCAATGTTCGATGACTCAGGTCAAGAAGTGCTTGGTGCAGCGACAATTCGTTCCGCTGCGTAAGCAAACTGCCGGTTTTCCGTATTTGCGCAATCATTGCAACGCGCGGGTCGACAGGAGTGCCGTCCACTGCCATACTGAGCCGCAGTGGGCGGTTCTTCCGAAGCGTCGCGCATTGCCGCGCTTCATTCTCTCAACGTAAGTGCCACAAGGCAGTCGATCTTTCGTACTGTAGCCATGGCGGCCGCGGTTTCGTGCGAAGCGCCTGTCGCCGTAGTATGTTTAGCTCCCCGCGGATGGAAGAACTCGTGACGGGCGGCGAACGCGGAAGAATGAATCTGCTTACTGCCGCGTTGGAACAAGCGGGTGATTTCGTAATGGTGACGGACACGAAGAAAAAACTTGGTGTCGACCCAACGATCGTCTACGCAAACCAGTCGCTCTTAGACGCTACCGGCAATACGCGGGAAATGCTGCTCGGCAGTGCTTGGACCACGATTCTTTCCCCGAACAACGATCCAAAAATCCACAAAGCGATCAATGTTCGAATCGACGCAATACAGCCCAATTTCCATGAGTTCTTAGTCCGGCGCGCCGACGGCAGCGAATTCTGGGCGGAATTCGTCGGCCGGCCGTTTCATGGGTCCGATGGCGAAGACCGGTACCGGATCGCTGTCGGACGCGATATTACGTTGCGCAAACGCGCAGCGAATCAAATCTCGTTGCTTTTCGCGGCCATTGAAGAATCGCGCGACCCAACTGTGATATTCGAACGAGACGACCGGAATGGACTGGTGCCGGTCTACGAAAACGCGGCGGCACAACGCGAGGGCGAGCACCGCTTGCGTCGTTTGCTGGAACACGCTAAACGTGGCCCCGAACTCGAGCAACTTCTGCTTCAGGGCGGCTCAACAAAGCAATTTTTTGTGGACGTTAGTGAAGACGGCACACCCGCTGTGGTGGAGTTCTCAGCTTGCGCGTTGCACAGTCACGAGTCCATCGAGGCCGTCATTACGATTGAACGCACGCTGGCCCAAGGCGATTCGAAGGCTGGTACAGGGTACCGCTCGCGACTGCTCAGCGTCTCGGCGATGTTACCGGCTATTGCGGAAGCGAGTTCTTCGCGGGAGCGATTTGCGATTCTGCGCGCAATTTTGCTTGACGCGTTTGACGCAGAGATCGAAACCGGCGGCCCGGGACGTCAGCGCCAGGTTACCGTCAACGCGCTTAGGCGCAGGGCAAATTTCACCTATGCGGGCCTTGCGCGAACTGTGCGTTGGTCAAGCGAATTGGAAGACACCGCGATAACCGCGCTGCGCTTCTGCATCGAAGCAGCGATCGAACACGAAGAGCAGCGGCTCGCCGAGGCGTTGTAGCGCGGAACTATCCCGCAGTTGCAAGGGCCATGTCGGTGCGCACGTTCCAATACGTATCGCGAATGACCGGCGTGAATCCCGCGGTAATGATGACGTTCTCGAGATCCCGACGCGTCGCTTCGTTCTCCGCTCCCGCATCGCGCACGACGCGATCTTCGATAATCACGCCGCCCATGTCGTCGCATCCGTAGAACAACGCGAGCTGCCCCATCTTCAAGCCGGGCGTTAGCCACGACGCTTGCAAATGCGGGAAATTATCTAAGTAGAGGCGTGAAACGGCGAGCACGCGTAGATACTCGAGCGCCGTTGCTTCTTTGCCACGCAGCGGCGTTTTGAACGGAACGTAAAACCACGGAATGAACGCCGTGAAGCCGTGCGTCTCATCCTGGAGTTCGCGAAGCACGTGCATGTGCTCGATCCGCTCTTCGTCGGTTTCAATGGAGCCGTACATCATCGTTGCGGTTGTCGGCATTCCAAGGTGATGCGCGTCGCGCATCACTCCGAGCCACTCTTGCGGCGTAACTTTGCGCGCCGAAATGCGTTTACGAACGCGTTCAACTAGGATCTCCGCGCCGGCGCCCGGCAGGGACTTCAAACCGGCTGCCTTCAGACGCGTCAGCACCTCTCGGGGCGTCATGTTCTCGACTTTTGCAAGCCCGGTGATTTCCGAGACGGAGAGCGAGTGAATATCGACGTTCGGATGTTCGCGGCAAACGCGATCGAAGAGCGTTTCAAACCACTCGATCCGCAGATCCGGGTTTACGCCGCCTTGAATCATGATTTGCGTAGCGCCTTGATCGGCGGCATATTTCACACGCGCTAGCACCTGATCGTGCGTGAGCGTGCGCCCTTCTTTATGATGTTCCGGACGGAAGAATGCACAGAACGTGCAGTGCACGTTGCAAACGTTCGTGTAATCGAGGGTCGTGTCGATGACGTACGTTACGACGTTGCCCGGATGCAACTGCATGCGCCGGGCATGCGCCGCCATTCCTAATTCGTGCAGGTCGGCCTCGCGATAAAGCCGCACGCCTTCTTCGAAAGAGAGACGGCCGCCGTTCGAAGCGCGGTCGAGGAGACTAGCGAGAGAGGACACCGATAACCTCCGGGAGCGAGGACGGAACGGCAGGGATCGCGCCGATCGCATGCAGCTCGCGGCAGTACGCCGCAAGACCGCTCTGCGCGGCGGAATGAAACGTGAAATTGAGTTTGCCGTAATAGGTTTCGTAAAATCCAGCCACGCGCGGATGCTGAGTCTGCGCTTCCGCGATGACGCGGTTCATATGCGCACGCGACCATGTGTACGCATCGGTAAGGGCGTGCATGCATTCGCGGACCGCATCGGGATTGCGTTCGAAGGCTTCGCGGCGCGCGGCCCAAACAGCGAAGACCGTTTGTTGACCGGTCCACTCGTGCCACAACGTTCCTAAATCGTAAACGTCTTTGCGCGGAAAGCGCTCGAGCGCGTTGATCGCCGAATCGCCAATCAATAGGGTCGGTTTGCCGGCGATCGCCGACTCGAGCGGACTTGACGTCTCCACATATTTTGGCTGAACGCCGTAACGGCGTTCCAGAATTACGCGGAGCAGGTTTCTGCCGCTGGCCGATTCAGCCGTTACGGCTATCTCAACACCGTCGAGCAACGCAGGCGCTGTTTCGGAAAAGAGCACGACCGAAACCACTTCGTCTCGCGCACCAATGCACAGATCCGGGAGCAGCACGAGGTCGTCGGCATTTTTCGCCCACGCAAACGCGCTGATGGGACTCAAATCCAACTCGCCGTTCATCAGCATCGCATTGAGCTTTGCCGGAACATCGGCGTGCAACGAGCCCGGATAGTCGATAGCTCCGAAATCAAATGCAGCATAGATCGGCAGATCGTTCGTGTAGATGATCCGCCCGCAGCGCAACCCGCTCACGCGAGAACCGCCATGTCATCCTGAGCGTGTTGAACGGGCGGAGTCCAGTCGTGCGGAAACTCTTCGTACGTCGAGTTCCGGCGCACCGGAATGTAGCCGGCGTCTTCAATGAGCCGGCGGAATTCACGATCGTCCACGTATTGACCCGACTGCGTTCCGGCGGAGTGGTAGATCATCTCCTCGTCGGTCGATCCATGCGTGCCGTCCATGTCGTCGGCGCCGAATTGCAACGCCACCTGGCAAATCTTCAAGCTTTGAATCATCCAGTACGCCTTGATGTGATCGAAGTTGTTCAACATCAGACGCGCTACCGCGAAAGTTCGCAGGTCATCTAAACCGGTCGTCCAGCCGCAGCTCGAAAGCTCGTTGCCATCGGGATGATATGCAAGTGGAATGAAGGCATTGAAGCCCGGTGAACGCTCTTGCGATTCACGCAGACGAATAAAATGGTCGACACGGTCTTCGAGCGATTCGATGTGGCCGTAGAGCATCGTCGCGTTGCTGGCAACACCTTGGCGATGCAACTCCTCGTGGATGAGCAGCCAATTCTCGCTGTTGACTTTGTTCGCGCAAATCTTCGCCCGCGTTTCTTCCGCAAAGATTTCCGCAGCGCCGCCGTTGACGTTATCGAGACCCGCCTCTTTGAGCGCCTTCACGATCTCCGGGAAATTCATCCGATGCCGCTTCGCCATGTACTCGATCTCGGCGGCTGTGAAGAGCGAAAGCTGCACGTGCGGCAGCGCTTCCTTGAAGCGGCGCATCAGGGGAAGCCAGTAGTCGAGTGAGAGCTGGCGCGGATCGTGGCCGCCCACGATATGGATCTGATTGAAGTTGTTCCCCGTCTCAATCGCCTTCGCGAAGACCTGATCGGCCGTCATGCGAAAGATGCGTTCGGGCTCTTTGAATTCGTCGGCCGCGAACGAACAGAACTTGCAGTTGGCGTAACAGACGTTCGTCGAGTTGATGTAGCGATTCAGAACGTAGAAGACTTTCTTGCCGCTCTTCCGTTCTTTTTGCCCCCTCGCGATGCGCCCAAGATTGTGGATATCCGGAGTGCGATAAAGCGACAATCCGTCTTCCATGGAGAGCGGAATGCCCGCCACAACTTTGCGTTCGATCTCTACGAGCGCCGGGTCCATCGTATACGCCACTTGTCTTGCCCTATTTAAGGATGGTGGTGGAGAGGCTAGCTTCTTCTCAACTCTACGCACGCCCCGCGAGGCGGCCAAGGACGTTTATCGGCGTAAGCGCGTCGGCCAGCGCAATGAGCGTGGCCCCGAAGAGGACTCCGCCCACGATATCGGTCAGGTAGTGGGCGCCTAGCGCCAGCCGCGACCAGATAATGCCCAGCGCGAAGAGCGTAAGAGCTGCGAACCACACATTCCTGTGCTTGACGTTGCTTTGCCGGAGAAAGAGCGCCCAGAGGAAGTAAAATGCCGTCGCGATCGACGCATGCGAACTGGGGTATCCGAACGCGGTCTCGTGTTTCACGACCCAATCTAATCTACGTGGGCGCGCAAAAACATGCTGAAAAAAATCGGCGCCCTGCCACGCCAACAGCAGGAGCACGATACTCACCGCTACACGCACGCGCCATTGCGGATACCGAATCGCCACTCCGATCAATACGATGCAAATCGGCAGCAGCGCATACGCGTAACCAAACCACGTGAGCCACCACGCAATCAGCGTGCTGTGATTCACCCACGACGCTTCGATCGTTAGCAGCCACGCCGGATCGGGATTGTGTCCCACCGCTTTGCCTAGCGCAAAGAACAGCGCAAACAGCATTATCGCTGCTGCGATGCCTACTGCGCGACGCAGGTTAGAACAGCTCCTGTTGCGCTTCGTCGCTCTTTCCGAGGCGCGGGGCAATCACTTCCAGTTCCGCAAAGCCGATTAAGACTTTGCGCGGCTTCGTTCCCTCGTGTGGACCGACGACTTTGAACTCTTCGAGCTGCTTCATCAAACGCACCGCACGCGGATGCCCGATTGAGAACTGCGATTGCAACTGCGCCGTGGATGCGAAGTTCGTTTCAATGATGAACTTCGCCGCGTCGTAACAAAGCGGGTCGGCATCTTTCTTGCCCTTCTCATCTTCATCCGACACGGGCATGACTTCAACGTCGAGCAAGTTCTCCGGACGAGACTGTTTCGCCCAGAAGTCGACGAGACGGTTGACCTCGTTTCCGGTAATGAGCGCGCCTTGCGAACGAATCGGTTTCGGCGCATCGATCGGTAGATACAGCATGTCGCCACGACCCAGCAACCGTTCCGCGCCCGCCATGTCGAGAATCGTACGTGAGTCGACTTGCGAGCTCACCGCGAACGCAATGCGCGACGGAATGTTTGCTTTGATCAACCCGGTGATGACGTCGACCGACGGACGCTGCGTTGCCACGATCAAATGAATGCCCGTAGCGCGAGCCAGTTGCGCGAGACGCATGATCGTCGTTTCGACCTTCGCCGGAGCCACGAGCATAAGGTCGGCGAGCTCGTCGATGATGATGACCACGTATGGAAGTTTTTCATCCGGAAACTTCGCGTTGTACTCTTCGATCTTGCGAACGCCGGCTTTGGCAAAGCGCTCGTACCGCGAGTCCATTTCTTTCGTCATCTCGAAGAGCGCACCGGCTGCCATGCGCGCGTCGGTGATCACCTCTTTGATGAGATGCGGAATGCCGTTGTAGACGGTAAGTTCAACGCGCTTCGGATCGATCATGAGCATTTGCACTTGATCCGGCGTTGCCGACACAAGCAGCGACGCAATGATGGTGTTCAAGCACACCGATTTACCCGAACCGGTCGCGCCTGCGACGAGTAAGTGCGGCATCTTCCCAAGATCGCCGAAGACCGGGCGTCCCGTGATATCTTTGCCGAGCGCCATCCAAAGCGGAGGCACCACGCCGCGGTTCGGCAGCGCTTCGAGAATTTCGCGAATCGCAACGACGGAAACCGTTTGATTCGGCACCTCGATACCGACGGCAGATTTACCCGGAATCGGGGCCTCGATACGGATGCTGGTCGCAGCGAGCGCCAATGCAAGATCGTCCGCAAGCGAGGCGATCTTCGAAATCTTGACGCCGCGCTCGGGCTTGAGTTCGTAGCGCGTAATCGACGGTCCACGTTCGATGTGCGTCACTTTTGCGCCGACGCCGAAGCTCGCGAGTGTATCTTCTAAGATGTGCGCGCGATTCGAAGAATCGACGGCCTGCGCTTGCGGCGCATCGAAGAGCGCCAGATCGGGCAGTTTGTACGTCCGCGCAACGGCAACGAAATCGGCCGATTCGTATTCGCCGCTAACGGCGTCGCTCGAAACATCTTCGTCGAGACCGGCTTCCTCGAACATCTCCTCGAGCTCTTGGGGTTCGTTCTCTACCGTCATAATCGTCGGGACTGACGGAGCAAAGACGCTTGAAACGGCAAGCGGCGCCGAACGTTTCTCGGGCTCTTCGGATTCCGGTTCCTCGATCGCGACGTCGTCTTCGGGGTCTTCCTCAACGTCATAAACCGCCGCGGCCTTGACCTTTGCTTTGGAGCGCGAGCCGTTAGCGGACGGGCTTGGTTCAGGCAACGCGAAGGCCTCGCGCCACGAGGTGGGGCCTTCGGGCAATGACAACTTCATCTTCGGCATCTCGGGCGGGCGCAAGCGGCCGATGGCAAGGATGAAAAGACCGATGAGCTTCTTTAGACTCAGCTGCGTCAGCGAAAGCGTAAGCACGAGGAAGGCCAAGTCGAGAACGACCCACGATCCCACCGGGCCGATCAGCGAACTCAGCGCACCCCACGTGGAAGCGCCGGCGACCCCGCCGCCTGCAGCACCGCGCCAGCCGAACGCGGCGGCATCGATTATAAGGAAGTACGCGAGCGACGCGCTCCACAGGCCTGCGATCATTCTCGGAACGTTGATTTCGAGAAAGACGATTCCACCGAAGAGTGCGACGAGCACAGGGAATAGCGCAGCAGCTCCTCCAAACAAGAAGCGCAACGCCCCAGCCGTAGCGAGGCCGACGTTGCCCGCGTGCTGCGGAACTGCTAAGGCGATCCCAAAGAGAACCGCTAATCCAATTGCGGCAATCCCGACAATCTCGAGATTGAGTTTCTTCGCACTCGCCTTCCGGCGTACGCGTGCCATCGATTCTATCGTTTCGTCGTCATATTAGGAGATCATTTGACCACGCCGACCATCGTCGTCCTTGAAGGCGACCAGACCGGACAAGAGTTACTCGTCGAAGCCCTTCGCGTGCTCGATAAGTCCGTTATCGACATCGAGCTCGCATTTGAACACTTCGATCTCTCACTCGAAAACCGGCGCATCACGAACAATCAAGTGGTGCACGACGCTGCGGCAGCGATGCGGGTTCATCGCCTCGGATTGAAAGCGGCGACGATTACGCCCGAACAAAAAGGTGACGTCGGTTCGCCGAACGCGATTCTGCGCAAAGAGATCGATGGTAAGGTGATCGTCCGCACCGGTCGCAAATTGCCGCGCGTGCGCCCAGTCGCTGGTATTAATGCCCCGATCTCCGTGGTGCGCATGGCCGTCGGCGACGCCTACGGTGCGAAGGAATGGCGCGACGGCGACGGTATCGATGAAGTGGCGTATCGCACGGAATCGATCTCGCGCAGTGTGTGCCGCTATGTTTCCGAGTACGCATTCGTCCACGCCCAGAAAAACGGCGCCAAAGTTTTCGGCGGACCGAAATACACAGTGAGCCCCATATACGAAGGCATGTTAAAGGAAGAGATGGATGCGGCCGCGGGCCGGCACCCCGACGTGCCCTACGAACCGCAACTCATCGACGCAACGTACGCGCTGCTGCTTTCGAATGCCGGCGATCTTCCACTCGTGATTCCGTCACTCAACCGCGACGGCGACTGCCTCTCGGATCTCGTGATGCAGCTCTTCGGATCGATCGCCGGCGCTGAGTCCATTCTGCTCGCGTTCGATGACCAGTTGAAACCGTCGGTGGTTATGGCCGAAGCGCCGCATGGCACGGCGCCACGGCTCTTTGGAAAGAACGTCGCGAACCCGCTCGCGATGATTCTCTCCGCCGGCGCACTTTTGTCGTACGTCGAGGACCGCCGCGCCGCGAACGCATCGCGCGCGATCTACGAGTCGGCGCTTGAAGCGGTTCACGAAGGCATCGCGACGGCAGATTTGGGCGGCAGCGCCGGCACGACGGAATTCACGGATTCCGTGATCGAAGGCGTGAAGCGTAAGCTCGATGTCTGGTCGACGCTCTAACGTCTTGTAAAGCTTCGTTTAAAACGGGACCATTTGACTAGCTCAATTGGGTCGCTAGGTTAAGGAGCGGGTGAGGGTGGGCCGAATTCTCTTGTAGGATGGTCTGGCTCTCACCCCGCTCCGTTCAGTTCGGTGAACGCGGCAACACACGGAAGGCGTATCGCCAATCAATCGAACTGCCCATCGCTATAAGCGTGGGTGGTTTGCCCGCGCCCGTCTATGGGACGCTCGTGAACATCTCGGAGAGCGGTTGCCGTTTGCGCTCGTTGATCCTCATCGAGCGCGACCGCGACGTGGAATTCGAATTGAAACGTCCAAACGGCGAGGCGCTAAGCCTCCGCGGCCGCATCATCTCTCGCGCAACGCCGCCTACGGGCGGCGGCTTCGAGTATGGCGTGAATTTTGCGCCCATGTCGCCGGATGAGCGCGGTCGGCTTGCCATTGAGATCCACGAAATGCAACGCCGCGAAGGCGCCGAACGCGCGCAAAAGCGCGACTCCGACGCACCTCGTCCGGCGGCTGCATCGAAACAACGGCGCAACAGCGTTCGCACCCTAGTTTCGTTTCCGATTCGCTATCGTGCGCCGCATAAGGTCGCTTCAAACGCTTCCGCCACGGACGTTAGCATGGGCGGTTTGCGCTTGATGACGCTGGAAACCATTCCGCTCGGCACGGTGCTCGAGCTGCGTTTTACGCTTCCGCCAGATTATCTCTACGTTTATCCGCCCGCGGCCGAACGTACCGAGATATCGCCATTCGGGCCAAGGACGGTCCGCGTGCCCGATAACCGTCGCCCATTCAACGAGATGTCGTTGCATGGCCGTGTCGTTTCTCGCTTCCAAGTTTCGCGTGGACGCGAAGTTTACGGCGTACAGTTCACCGATATCGACGGTTACCACCGCGAAGAGATCGCACGCTTCACCCATGCAGTTCAACTAGCTAAGCTGCGCTCAGAATAAGGATGTAAGGGAGTACCGCCATGAGTTGGATTCCGAAGAAGAACGGACAAACCGCGACCGCAGTCGCGCCACCATCGGCTCCATCTGCGCGTTCGCACGCGCATTCGATGGAGATGCCGGTGGTGATGAGCGTGCGGCGTCTGCCCGCGCCGGTCTACGCGACACTCATGGAAATCACCGCGGCCGTGGCCAAAATCCGATCGCTCGTTCTCATGGAACGCGGAACGGAACTCGAATTCGATCTCGGTACGTCGAGCGGCACGACGGTAACGGTGCGCGGACGTGTCGATCAACGCCGCAATGCGCCGACCGGTGCACGTTTTGAATACCACGTGCGTTTGGATCTGATGAGCGAAGCTCAAACCGATGCGCTGGCACGGCAGATTCGGGAACTCGAAATTCGCGCCGGCGCGGCTCGCTCGATGCAAACCGCAATCGATGCACTGCCGACGACCGATAGCAACCGCCGTGGCAGCTTCCGCGCGCTGACGACGTTCGACATTCAATTCCGTCGCGATGCGTACGTCACTTTCAGCGAAGGCAAAGTGGCCGATCTGTCGGCAACCGGCATTCGCATGACTTGCGTCGACTCGCTTCCAATCGGAACGTTGCTCGAAATTCGATTCACGTTGCCTTCCAGCGTTCTCGATGTCTACCCCGAAGAGACGCTCGCAATCGATACCACCGGCGGTGTTCCTCGCCGCGTCGGACGCCCAGATATGCGCCGGCCTTTCGAAGAGATGATTCTCCGCGCGCGAGTCGTTACGCGGTTCCAACCAGTGCGCGATCGCGAAGTCTACGGCATCGCATTCCTAGAAATCGACGGCTACCAACGCGAAGAAATCGCCCGCTTCACTCACGCTCTTCAACTCTCAAAGATTCGCGGCTAGCCGCTCCAACAAGCCGTAAATTTAAAAGGTCGGCAATTCGCCGGCCTTTTTTCGATGCAACGCTGAGTCGCTATGGGACCACGGTAATCTGAATTGGCTGCGTCCGAAAGTGAGCTTGTATCTTGCCTTCTGGAAAATATCGCTTAAATTCAGCAATCACGACATAGACGCCGGGGGCCTCTATGTGAACCCAATCGTCCACATTAGCGCGAAGCTCCGATTCAAGCCCAGCGGGGAAGCGATTGTGGGGTAGGGCGTATCCGCCAAGCGAACCAGGGCGCGGCTGCGTGTCAATGGAAGCTGTCGGCATCGCATACTGAGATAAAAGCCCCTGCGCTTCACTCACGCGGTGCAACTGTCGAAGGTTCGCGACGAATTCACACCGGACGGGCTACTACAGGCGGGCTTCACCGCCGGCCTTTTTATTTTTCGACGCTTTCGATAAGCGATCCACGATCCTATTTGCAAGTTTCTGAAAGAACGAAATGTGAACCCGCATTGACCATAATACAAAGGCCAAGAATGCCAAGTTTATTAGCAGCACCAGAGAGAGAACTAGGATGCTGTTGGAGCGGTTGATTACATAAAAAGCATAACGCTGAAACGGCAAAATCAGTAGAAACACTACCAAATCGCTAAGCACAACAAAAACAAAACGCCGCCGCATCAGCGCAGTCTGTTCCAATCTCTAACTTCGCCAAACGGCCATGGTCAATTTGGGTTTATGGATGATCAATAGAAGACTTGAATAGTCGTCCGTCCACGTACGTAGATTTAAGTTCGCTTTAAGACGGTGCCACTGCGGTGCCGAAGCGATTTGCCGCGCATCACGCTCGCTTCTTGCCATGACCACCCACTGTGAGGCGGACTGCCCTTCGTTCCACCGGCGCGGTGTCAACGCGAGGTCATTATCAATCCACGCCTTCCAGCCGGCCTCGAAGGCTAGATTTCCGAGTACAGGTGCGAGGTCGAAGTAGCGATTTGATATGTGAAACGCTATCAGGCCATTTTGGCGGACATCTCGCGCGTACAGCTCAAAGGCCTCTCGCGTCAGCATGTGCACCGGAGGCTGATCTGACGAATATGCATCCAACACCAGCAAATCAAAAGTGCCCGGTGAGATCCGTGTCAGTTCCAAACGTCCGTCACCGACAATAACGTTTGCGCTTGGAGCACACGAAGAAAGGTACGAGAAGAGCGCCGTGTTTCTCGCGATCGCCACGACTTCGGGATCGATTTCGATAAACGACCACGCTTCACCGGGACGTCGATAACAGGCGATAGAGCCTATCCCGAGGCCCACAACGCCGACACGCGTTCCGTGCTGCCGTTCGGCGTGAGCGGCGTCGAAAATCGACTTCAACGGCCCGTCATACGAATAGTACGTTAAAGGGATGGTGTTTTGCTTTGGCCTTATGTTTTGGAGTCCATGAATCGTTCCGCCATGAATCAGTTCATGCCATCCTAGCGCGTTTTCGACGACCAGCTTGGTCCCAAAGAAATTCCGCTGCGCATCCAGACGTGGGTAGAAATTACGGCTTACGCCGGGCTGGTAGCCAAGTCGACTCGGCAGAAGGCTTGCGACCAGGAACAATACCGCGATACCCCACGCCAAACGAACGCGATGCCCAACGAATGCGAAGCACGCGATCATTGCCAAAGCAAATCCGATTTGCATCGCAAGTGCTAATTGAGTCGTGCGGTGCGTTAGTTCGAACAACAGCACCAGCGCGATTCCGAGAAGTACCGGCAGCGCGACATCGGGAAACCACTCTTTTGCCGAACGGGCCGTTTGCCCAAGCGTCGGGAGAATCGCGCACGCGAGAACAATCGTCAGCGGATACTCTGCAATGGTATGGAAGACATTGGGCGCGACTATTGCGTTGAAGATCCCTGCCAGCGCACCGCCGATCGAAAGTAACACGTAAAACTGCGTGAGATGTCGCGTCTGCGGACGAGAGGCAGCCAGTTCGCCGTGGCAGGTCACCCCGATCAAGAACAACGCAGCAAGATTAAGTACGATGTCGAGCCCAGCGGGCAGTGCAGCACCGAGCAACGCCAGAAGCACAACTAGCAAAATAGCATACGGCAGAACGCGAGCGACCCGCTGCGGCGTCAAAAACGGCCGCTGCGAAAACGCAATGATGAACGTGAGCAGATAGACCCCGAGTGGCAGCGTCCAAAGCAGCGGAATTGGCGCAACGTCGCTGGTGATTCGCGTCGTCATCGCAAGCGAAAGGCTTGCCGGAACGAATGCGAGGCCGATCCAGCGAAGTCGGCGCAAGAACGTTATGGGTTCTTCTCTTAAAACTTCGATCGTTTTTTCGCATGGCGTACCTACTCCCAGACGCCACGTTGCTGCGCCGCATGCAGCAAAAAACAGAATCAAGACGAGATATGCGATCGCCCAGATGCGCGTTTGCAGCGTAACGCCGAACAGCGGTTCCAGAAGAACCGGATAAATTGCAAGCCCAAAGAGGCTCCCGGCGTTGCTTGCGGCGTAGAGAAAATACGGGTCAGCGCTATTTTTATGACCGAGCCGCGCGAACCAACTTTGCAACAGCGGACTCGTCGCCGAGATCACTAAGAACGGCAAACCTGCGCCGGCGAATAATGTTGCGAGCGCGAAAGCCACAGGATGAGCGATTGCATCCGCGTCGCCTGCACCCACCCGAAACGGCAACACGATAAGAGCGAGAACGGCCAGACCAATATGCACGAGCGGTTGTACGTGCAACGGTACACTGGTGCGCAAGAAGTGTGCGAACAGATAGCCCGCTAGTAGCGCGACCTGAAAGAATACGACTACGACGCTCCATACTGCGGGCGCGCCACCGAGCAGCGGCAACAACATCTTTGCGTACATGGGTTGGATCGCGAATAGGAGCGCCGCACTCAAAGCTACGGTGAAGCCGAAGAGTGCAACGAGCCAATCGGATGCAGATATCTCAAAGTAGGAGGCCCGAACATCAAGACTTCTCATCAACCCTCACGTTTACTTACACGGCTAACGCCGAAGAGCTCGGTAACAGCACTGTCTTGCGATCCGCGCGGCAAAACCAATAAGCGATAATTGCAGGTACATCGAAAGCAGAACAAAGGCCAGTAGTGTAATATCCGTAACAAGCAGCATCACCGGAAAAAGTACATTAGTGGCCGTTTCAGCACCGTACAGCACATAACGCTGAAACGGAACGATAAAAAAGTAAACGGCTAGATCACTGAATAGCACGAAGCCGACACGTTGCTTCATCACTCGATCAGCGTGGGGTCACAACCAGTGCTTTTACGACACTCTGCTGCGCAACGCCGTCGGAGAACGTCGCAACGACGAAGTATTTCGTAACCGCTCGCACATTCGGCGCCGCTAGAGAGAGTGCTCCGTCCGAACCGTCCCCTTCAGCTACTGTAGTTCCAGCGCTATCGGTTAAGGTGATTCGCACGTCGCCGTGCATACCGCCGACCCGTACGCTGACGGTGTCACCGGCGGCAGCGACCGTGGAGGATAACGAAAGCGTCGGCGTGCTCGTAGGCATTGATGGCGGCGCAATGGCCGCCTGTGCTTGGGCAGGCGCCGGCGTGTGGATTTGTTCGGCTGCAAGCACCATCGCCACAAGGGTCTTTTGCGCCTGTTGACCGCCCTGCTGCGCGTGAACCACAACACGCATCGTGCGGCCGGCTGCAGCAGCAGGCACGTTCAAGACGGACGAACCCGACGAAGATAGTGGCACTCGCTCCCACGTCGCACCATCCGAGTCGATAAGGCTTACATCGCCGTCCGTGGTATGCGCCGAATATTTGACCGTGATGGGTGTGCCCGCGTGAACTGCCGGCGGTTCCATGCGGACATCATCGATCAGCGCCGGTTGCGGCTTCGGCTCTGCTGAAGCCGGCTTTGGGACCGCCATTGCGATCATTGCAACGGTCGCGGACTGCTCCGCACTGGAAAACGGGCTACGGATACGCACGCGCACGGTGTACGGTGAACCGCTGGGTTCTGCTGGAAGCGCAAATCGTAAGATTCCGCTCTTATCGGAAGCAATGCCGGCAGAGATTTGCACGCCGTTTCTGGAGGTGAATGAATACTCAATGTTGCCGTATCCGGATGCCTCGTACGGAACTGCGATGGAGCTCCCGGCATAAGCTCTTTCCGGCGCGGTGAGGGGCGCTACGCGGGGAGTCATTGCGCCCGCCGTTCCTGCAACTACCAACGGCAAGAACGCGGCCGCGCCCCAGCGCAACCAATTGCGGCGCGGCGGAGGCGGCGGAAGCGCTTCAACCGTAAAATACGTATCTTCTGAAATGACTTCCACTACGGCGCGTTCAAACCGGCCCGTAATGTCGAGCCGTACGGGGACGTAGTCGTCGCGCATTGCGTACGGTGCGACCTTGAATGTCAGTGGCGAGGCGCTTCGCTGGGTGCCATCACGAAGTATGCACGAGAGCTGAGCCTGCACCGGAGAAGCGCTATCGTTCAAAATACGAAGTGCGTACGTCGCGATTTGAATTTTGGGATCGTATCCAACGTACGCTAGAAACGCGGCAACTTTGCCGGTCGAGACGGCGACTTGCGCCTGCGATCCAAAGGGCAATTCATGGACGCTCTGTGCGAGCATCCGGTTTAGCGGTGCCGGTGCAACTGCAACTATTTCAGATTGCAATTTCCGGGACTCCAACCGGTCGGCAACGTAACGGTTTCAGTTGCAGTCAACAAATCGTGCACTTCGTTACTTGTCTTTGAGATGCACGCGAGAATTGCAGCCGGCCAAGCAGCGTGCACCCATGGCAGCGATGCGGTTCTCGTTGAAGGGCCGCCACCACCGCTAACATCCATCGCGTACGTGTTGGGAATCACGGCTATAGAAGGTCTGGCTGAAACGCTCACATTTCCAGCAGTGAGATAGCGCGCCATTAGGAATGAAGCTCCGCCGAGATCTTTCGTCTGCAGGCTGCAATTAGATGTCGAGTAGGCGGGGTCGGGATTCCAAAACGCGTCACTCGCATCCCCGGTTGGCAACGGAGCGCCGTTGCTCAGTAGCGTCGTGGGCGGCGCTGGGCACACTTTAGAATTGATAACGCCGTTGTAAACGTTGCTCGCGCTATACGCGGGCCCCGAATTCAACGCAAACAGATTTAGGGCGCCATAGCGAACCGTCAATTGCAATCGTGCATTCATGGTACCAAGATTGCAGTAGTAAACGACACCAAAAAGTGCCAGCAGCACGATCGGGAGACAAATCGCCGTCTCAATGAGCGTTTGGCCGCGAGAGCGGCCCATCAACCGTTTGTGCATCCGTAGTCTCCGGAAGCAAGTCCTCCGCCTGCGCCCTTTCCTGAAGCGAACGGCTTTATCGTCGCGGATTGGTACCAATCCAAGTCAACGGTCAGATGCGAATAGTCAACCACGAAATGTTGTAGGTCATTGGTACCGGCAGGATCCTCGTTCTTCTGATACGGGTTCCCCGAACTGGGGTTGTTTGTACTCGGAATAAAATACTCACTGTAGCCCGAAGGAGATCCGGGCGGCGGCGAGCCGCTTGGCACAACTGGGATTGCCATTGCGGCCGCACGTCCCAGCGCTTGAAACGTTGCCCCGCCCGCAAGTCCCATTAACATCGGTGCAAAATACGATACGTTGCGGCACGCAACGATATCGACTTCACGAATCGAGTTCTTCTTCTTTCCGTTTCCCTTGCCGTTATTTACACTCGTCGTGGCGAGCGTCGTATATGTAAAAGCGGAATCGAAGCCGCCGAGTGCTGCGACGGCCTTCTTTTCATCAGCTTGCTGTCCACCTTCGGTATAATTATCCGCCTCTTGCAACACCTTATACAGATTGCTGTACGCACTTAGAGCCTGCGTATATTCTGCGCCGAGGCTCGCATAAATCGTAGCGCATGACGGCGTTCCGCTAGTGGTGCATCCAATTTTATTGATAGCGTTCAGCATCGCCTGATTCAGATAACGAAGACGATATTCATCGACAGCACCTGCGTAAAGCAGTACCGATTCTTGATTGGCAACGTTCATCGTTGGCGATAGGGCGACGGCCGCAGCCGAGTCGGCCGCATTTTGGGCATGGATTTGCCAGCCAATGGTATTGGCGTAGCTCACTAAGAAAAACATGGCTGCCAAAACAGCGAGTATGGACATCGCCCAGAATGGCAGCGTCTGGCCCCGTTGCCCGTTCAACACGAGGACTGCGTGCCCCATTTGTTGGAGGTATCGAAGCTGTAGAGATTAGCCTCTTGATAGCCGTTGCCAAAGTTGGTGGATCCAGGATCGTAA
The DNA here is from genome assembly GCA_964546935.1 of uncultured bacterium. Taxonomy (GTDB): domain Bacteria; phylum Vulcanimicrobiota; class Vulcanimicrobiia; order Vulcanimicrobiales; family Vulcanimicrobiaceae; genus JALYTY01. Next base: position 38,826 of record CAZJLJ010000010.1, read on the forward strand.
ATTGACTTCCATACGCCCGCCGTCGCGGGATATACGGTCGGGAAATAACCACCGCCGTATGGCTCAAAATAAGTTGGCCGGCAATTCCACTCCGCAAACTGTCCGTTTTTACCGTTGCCGTTGCCATCGATGTTGTCGAACTGCGCCAGATAAATCGTCCTGGACGAGCAATTTGTCCTGTTCGCATTCTGGAAAACGCAGTAGTTCACCAACGATGCCTGAACCGCGAAACCGCTATTGGTACTACCGGTATTTGGTAATATATTTGCCAGAATCGGTTCGATGTCGCCCGCAACCGTGCGGATGTTAGGGTTTGCGCCCGGCACCAGCATTAAACCACCGGCGTTTTGATCGACGATCACCTGAATGAAATTTGTCTGCGGATTGGTTAATGTAAACTTGCTGGCGGGTAATCCCGGAAAGCCCTTTTGTGCGACCGAATAACCATAGGTCTGGTCAGCGGCCTGCCCATTGGAGTTGATCGACGCTGCATGAGCGCCAATGAATGCCGCGCCCTCCGAAGTAGCTTGATAATAACCGGCCATCGCAAGCTGCATAGCGCCGAGTATGATAACCAGCACCATTGACAGCACGATCGCCGTTTCAATCATTGCGGCGCCGCGAACTTTGCTTGTCATGGATTAGTCTGTGCTATGGATGTGAGGCCATTTGCAGTATTAGTTAACGTCGTCCCGCATTTGTTCGCAATTGCGGCTAGGATAGCAATCGAAGGAGCTGCCAACAACGCCGCAATGACCCCATACTCGACCATAGAGCCCGCGGACTCGTCTGCTAGGAGATCAATGAGAACATCTTTCATGTAATCATTACCTTGTGATGACTTCCGGCGTCATGACGAACACGACATCAGTGTGTTGGCTTTGGTATTTAACATCGCGAAAAAGTTTTCCGAGAACAGGGATGTCGCCGAGAAATGGCACTTTGGTATAGGTCCTCGTATCGATTCGGCGCACTAGCCCGCCCATAACAATGGACTCGCCCGGCTGCGTGATGATATCCGTTGAAAGCGTGCTCACTTTAAGAGCCGGGATCACGAAACCGCTCTCGACTACCGCATTTGTGAAATCGAGATCAGAAATTTCGGGGTTAATCTTTGCTTCGACGGCGCCGTTACCAAGCAGAATCGGCGTAACGTTCAGCTTCACCCCGAAGTCTTTGTACTGCACGCTGATTTGCTCCGGTCCACTTGCGTACGGGATTGGGATCTGACCACCGACCAAGAATGTCGCCGGCGACCCGGGCATCGTCACCAGGTTCGGTGACGACAACAACCGAGCATGGCCCTGTTGAAGCAACAAATTGAGCGTTGGTGCGAGCGTAATGCTGCGGAAGAACGGCGCGTTCGTTAATGCTTTTCCGAGACCGGTTGGTGATTCAACGATCGGATAGCTCGGGCTATTTTCGATGACGTACGTGCCGTCCGGTAGAAAGCGAGCGCGCTGCATTAGAAGGCCGATGTCCTTCATGGCTGTTTCATCGACTTCGAGCACATATACTTTGACATCAATTTGGCTGGTCGTATCCGTGCTGATGCGATCGATGATCTTTCCCTCGCTCGAAAGGTATTGCCCGGCGAGCCCACGGGCCTGATTCAGAATCGCCTGCTCCGTAGCAGCGTCATGCACGTGGCCGCTGACAATGACGTTTCCTTTGAGATCCATGTCAACGCGAATATCTTTGCCGCCAGGGATGCTTGCGACGTCGTGCTGCAACTCACCGATGGGGTGTGCGACCGTGACCGCGTTCACCAACACATCCTTCTGCTGCTTTGCAAACTCTTCGAAGCGCGAGAGAATATCCGCAATCGCTTGAAAATGCGCGCCGTCCGAGACGGTTCCTCGGACGACGACGGAATGGCTAAAACTGGCGACTTGAACGTTCGGATCGGTGATGGACGTCCGCAGCATCTGCGCCAGGTCGTCCATGACTTGCTCGGTCACCGTTACCTCGTAGGTTGAACGGCCCTCCGACGTCCACACGTAGACCGTCGTGTGTCCGGGCGCCTTACCGTTGACGAGAATTTGCGAATTGGCGACCGGTACGACTCCTGCAATCCGCCCGTCGCCGACCGCAACACGTGATAGCCCGCGAGCCGGCAGCAAAACGGAGTGCCCTGATTGCACCGAGATAAGAGAAACGGTCTCTGAGCGCGCTGGGGCGACAAAGGCACTAATCGCCAAAGTACAGCTCAGTACAAAGGCGATGAGCGGATTGTATAGCGGTAAGCGCATCCGAGCCTCCTGTTTGAGGTTGCATTATGGCACGCGAGAAAGGCGTTAATGCGCTAACGCTAATTGACGTTCAGTCAAGAATCGCGTGAACGGCACACGCAACCCTTGCACCAGAGAATTGCACAATGGCATGATGCACGCACCGAATGAGGCGGAGGTTTCGATGCGCTGGTTTTCTGCTACGGTCGCGTTCGCTCTGGCTGTGTTTCCAAACGTTGCGACCGCCCAAGATGCCGGGGTTTCGCTATCGACGGTTGCTGCTCGCGACGGTTACAGGCTTCAGTGGCTGCTTCCGGATCGAGCTGCGGCGCTCTATCGGCCGGGCGTGGTTATCGTGCTTCGCCCCGGGTCGTTGCTCTACGACGTTAACGACCGCGTAGAAGCCTCGGACGTAGCACCGCGTTACGTAAACGGTGACATGATCGTCTCGCAGCATTTTGTCACACGCCTTCGAGAATTGGCTTTGGCTCGCGTGCCGGCGCGAAATGAACAACCCAGCGCCGAATCTTCTGTCGCTTCCAATTTTCGAGGTGCGTTGTCGGTTCAGATGCAGCCGCTTCACGGCGATGAAGCCGTAACGGTGAGCGGTCAGGCCCCCGCGGGTGCGCCGGTAACGCTGACCATGCTGGCGACGATCTCGTCAGATATTCCGACGATCGTCGTGAGTCGCGCAGACGTACAGCCCGACGTAAACGGACATTTTTCAGCGCGCGTTCCAATCGCGTCCGATTACTACCCGGGCAGCACCTTGCGCGTGCTCGCAACGTCGGCGCCTGGTGTAACACCGGCCACGGCCGAGGTCACCGTAGGGCCGCCGAACGCTGATCTGACGCTCCCGGCCGATCAGTGGCCGCCGCGTTGATCGTTCCGCCACCGCACTACAAGCTGCTGACTGATCTATTCGAGAGGAATAAGAAATGACAATGACTCTGCAAGCGCTTCTTCGCGACGAAGAAGGGGCAACAATGGTTGAGTACGGCATCATGGTTGCCTTAATTGCCGCCATCTCCATTGGCGCTATCCAAATCCTCGGGACAAAAGTCCTCAAGGCGTTCACGACAATCAATGGCGTGATGCCGTAAGGCGGGAATACGAAATGAGGAATACTCTGCAATATCTTCTTCGCGACGAAGAAGGCGCAACAATGGTTGAGTACGGCATTATGGTTGCCTTGATCGCCGCGATTTCCATTGGCGCTATCCAAATCCTCGGAGGAAAAGTCCTCAACGCGTTCACTGCCATCAATGCCGCGATGCCGTAACCCGAGAATCGAAACACAGTTCTTCCATGATTAGCAAACTGTACGATAACCAAGAGGGATCGACGATGGTCGAATACTGCATAGTGGTTAGCCTTATCGCGGCCGTTTGCATCGGTGTCGTTACAAGCCTTGGTATCGCAGTCAATACTAAGTTGTTCAGTCCTATCGCGGCAACAAACTGGTAAACAACCGATAGGCCCGCTACGTTTGGCGGGGCGGGCCTACGTCCCTCACGGGTTTAAATGATGCCGATCAGTACGTTACTCGTAGCGTTTGCAGCAATTTTCGCCTTGTACACGGACATCAGGTGGGGTAAGATCCCGAACGCGCTTATACTGCCGTTCTTTATCGCGGGCCTGGTTTCGCAGTGTTTTTTGGGCGTGTATCCGCTGTTGTCGAGTATAGGTGCAACATTTATCGCGCTGATCGTGGGTCTTGTCGTCTTTTCGTGCAGAATGATGGGCGGCGGGGACGTTAAGTTTTTCATCGCAGCCGTCGCGACGTTGGGTGCAGCTGGCGGGGTTCAGTTCGTAGTCTATTCACTACTATGCGGCGGAATATTTGCAGCGCTTTATGCGCTCGCGCGTGGCCGTTTCGGGTCGTTAGTTGCAAACCTCCGCACCAGCGCCCTTACCTTAACGCCACCCGCGACGTCAATTAAGATGCCATACGCGATCGCGTTGCTCGGTGGTGCGCTTTGCCTGCTCGCGTCAGAAACGCTCTTCCCGGCTTTAAGGATTCCGGTATGAATACTAAGCGTACGACACTCCTGATCGCCCTATTGCTAGCCGTAGTTACGGGCTGGCTTACGATGAACTACGTGCGATCGGTTCAACAGCAAACGGCCAACTCCGGAGAACCGCGCTCGGTCTACGTTGCTACGGCTGAAATACCGGCGAGAGCGACGATAACGGCCGACATGATTCAACGGGTCGTGCGCCCATCATCGCTTACTGAGCCCGACGCCATAAATGACCCGAGCGCCGCGATCGGGCAGATCGCGTTGATTACTATCCCGGCCGGGGGCGGACTGACTCAATCAAATATCGGCCGTGCTGCTAGCGGCGGCCTCCCCGTTCGCCTGCTCGCCGGAAAACGCGCTGTCAGCATTCAAATCGACAAAGTGAAAGGTGTTTCTGGACTCATGCAGCCCGGAGATCGCGTCGACGTCATTGCAGTCCCGAATCAAAAAGGCATTGGCGACCAGCCGCCGCCGGCTGCAACGATCTTACGCGGAATTCGAATTCTTGCAGTCGGAACCTCACTCGAGTACACGTCTGCGACGCCGTCGCCCGACGAACAAAGTTCGACCACCGTGACGCTCGAAGTATCGCCGACGCAAGCGGATCTGCTCGCGATGGCCGATCAGAACACAACGTTGCGCCTTGCGCTACGCCCTCCCCATGAGGCATCGAATTCCGAGCCGACGGAAGCGCTACGCTTTCCGAACCTTCAATTACAAAATAACTCCGCGCCTGCCCAGCCGCCAACTGCAGTCGCGGCGGCGTCGATTACGCCTCACGATCCTCCTGCACAAAAACGTTCTTTCCCCAATGTCATGTTCATCGACGGCGACCGCGTAAGCTACGGTGTGGATACTGCAGCAAAGACGCCGGCATTGGACGCACAACCGTGAACGCTCGCTTTTTCATCTTTACCGGCGTAAAGGGCGGATCCGGGACGTCGACGGTGTGCGTCGAAACCGCCAAAGCTTTGGCGGCACAAAACAGCGTCGAACTCATTGATGCCGACCTTGAAGGACATCGCAGCGCCGCAATTCTGTTGAATTGTATCCGCGCGCTTGACGCGTCGCGCGATGCCAACGGTCAAATTGCGGTAGCGCGCGCGAGCGGTATTACTGTTGCGGAGTTTGCGCCTAGTTACGGGGCGGGATTCATGCTCAGCGCCGGCTCAGTTGAAACGTTTTCATTCGAAATGCAGCCGCAAACCATCGTCCTGGTCGATGCGCCTTTGCCGCTGTCATCGTCGATTCGACCGCTAGTCGTCCGCGGCACTCGTTTCATCTTAGTTTTGGAACCGACGCTTCTCGGCATAGCCGCGGCGCACACGATGATCGAGAATTACGAGTCATTTGGCATCCCGCGAAGCCGGATGTTGCTTGCGATCAATGCACGTAACGTTGACCGTACGGCCTCGCGTTCCGATATTGAGTCTGCGCTGGGCGTTAAAGTTGCGACGGATGTACCATCGCTAAGCGATCGATCGTTTCAAAAGAACATCAATGCATTCGCGTTGTCGCTCACCGGCATTCCGCCGGAGGACACGCTACAGGGACTGCAGCCATCTTCGAACGGCATCATTCGAGATCGCCGGTCTCAGCCCCGCGAAGTTCCGAAACTCGTAGCGGTTAAGCGCGACTACGTCCCAAGCGATCGGGAGCGCATAAAGGCGCGAGTTCACGAGGCACTTGCGAAGGACGTAGATCTCCTGGATGCAAGCCGCGCGCAAGGCGATAGCGCGAAACTCTCCGAGCTAAGGCTTGAGATCGAGCGAATCGCACAAACAGTGCTAACGGAAGACGCATTCAATCTAAGTGCCGAGGATATCGGCCGCATTAAGCAAGAGGTTGTGAACGAAGCGCTCGGCCTGGGTCCGCTTGAAGAGCTCATGGACGATCCCGACATCACTGAAATAATGGTGAATGGACCGAACGAAATTTACATAGAGCGCCAGGGCGTGATCCACTCGACGGAGCGGCGCTTCGATTCAGAGAAGCAACTGCGGCTCATTATCGAACGCATCATAACTCCGCTCGGCCGGCGAATCGATGAGGCGTCCCCGATGGTAGATGCGCGTCTTCCAGATGGCTCGCGCGTCAACGCAATCATAGAACCGCTCTCACTCGACGGCGCGACCCTCACAATTCGACGTTTTGGTACGAGGCGCCTGACAACCACCGATCTTTTGGAAAAGCACTCGGTGTGCCAACAGATGTTGGACTTTTTGCGCGCGTGCGTCGAATCGCGCTTGAACGTTGTCATAAGCGGTGGCACGGGCTCCGGAAAAACGACCTTCTTAAACATTCTGTCAGGCTATCTTCCGGATAACGAGCGAATCATCACGATCGAAGACGCTGCCGAATTGTTGCTGAATCAGCCGCACGTCGTGCGCTTGGAATCACGCCCTGCAAATATTGAAGGTCAGGGCGAGGTGCGGATTCGCGACTTAGTCCGCAACGCTCTGCGCATGCGCCCTGATCGCATCGTGGTCGGCGAATGCCGTGGCGCTGAGGCCCTGGATATGCTTCAGGCCATGAACACCGGTCACGATGGATCGCTGACAACGATTCACGCGAACTCGGCTCGAGATGCCCTTTCGCGCATCGAAACGATGGTCTTAATGGCGGGTTTCGATCTGCCGATTCGGGCTATCCGGGAACAGATCGCGGCGGCATTCGACGTAGTTATCCAGACCGCGCGCTTGCGTGACGGTACCCGAAAGGTAATTGGGATCAGCGAAGTCGTGGGAATGGAGGGGGACGTTGTTACGATGCAAGAGATCGTGCGCTTCACTCAACACGGCATTAACGAGGACCGTCGCGTGATCGGTCAGTTCGAATACACCGGCGTACAGCCGAAAGCGCTCTCGCGTTTTGAGGAATACGGTGTTCCTTTCGATACACGCATTCTTTCTGCACTTCCACTGAGCATGTCGTTATGGTGACTTTTGCTCCAATCGCCATCTTGCTGGGTTCGATCGCAAGCGCAGCTCTGCTATTTTTCACATTTTGGGGAAGCATCGAGAACCGCAGCCTTCGAGTCGTAAAACACCTTTCTACGTCAATTGATCGTGCTGGTGTACGGCGACGACCCGAAGAGTGGGTGGTGCTTTGGGCCGGAGCGACCGCCGTTTTATGGATGATCGTTGTTTTTACGATTTGGCCGGGAATCATATTTGGTTTGATTCTGCTCCCAGTGGCCGGTGCTATATGCGCGTGCGGCTTGATACTAGCGCTCCGCATTAGCTTGCGCCGGAGGCTCGATCGATTCACACAACAACTGGAGTTGGCATTACGCCTTATGGGAAGCGCGCTGCGCGTTGGACTCGGTCTTCGGCAGGCCGTCGCAATGGCGGTCGAGGAAATGCCGGAACCGTCCAAATCCGAATACAGGCGAATTTTAGGGCAAACAAACATCGGCGTAAGTATCTACGACGCATTGGATGACATGGCCGAACGAATGCCCAGCAATGAAGCTAGGATGATGTCTCGCGTCGTTCGGATCCAATCGCAGACCGGCGGCGATCTATCGAAAATTCTCGAGCAGGTCGCAAACACGATCAAAGAGCGCCGGCGCATGCGCCGCAAAGTCAGCACGCTGACATCGGAGGGGCGCGCCGGCGCCGCGGTGCTGTTAGGGATCCCGATCTTCCTAGGCACGTTTCTGTGTCTAACTCAACCACAGATACGCCACGACATTCTTTTCACCAACGCCGGTCATATCACGCTAGTGGTAGTCGCAGTACTTGAGCTCTGTGGATGGCTGGCGCTGAAACGGATTCTGAAGGTTAACTTCCTATGAATGCGTCTATGTATATCCCGTTGCTTGGCGCGCTCTCGGCGTTTCTACTAACGGTTTCGCTGGTTCCGACGAAGAGCGCTCTTACGCGCACGTTGGAAGAGTACCAGAGTAAACCTCAAGGCGACGAATGGGCGCCGCGCTTTGCCGAACGCCTCCTTCAGGCGACGCTAAACGAAAAAAGCTTCGGTGGTCTTCAGCAAAAGTTGGTGGAGGCCGGCTGGTACACGGTCACGCCGATCCAAATTGTGCTTCGCATTATTGGCGCCGCGCTGGCGGGACTTGCTCTCGCGCTGCTCTTTCTCCGATTCTTCCACCTGCCGATGTGGTTGGATACGGCGATTCTTGTCCCAGGATTCTTGCTCTGCGTTCACCTCCCAATTTCAGCGATCGAGAGAGCACGGGAAAAACGAAAAGCTGAAACGGAGCGCGCGCTACCGGACCTGCTCGACATGGTTGCGAGCACCGTTCAGGCCGGACTTTCCGTCAATGCTGCGCTCGCATACGCCGTCGACACCGCTCCAGGCGCATTGGGTGATGAGGTGAAAGAAGCGCTTTCCGAAATTCGGTTAGGGCGTTCCCGAGCGGAAGCGCTAACCGCGGCCGCGCGTCGTCTGAACCAGATAGAATTTACTACCACCGTTACGGCCCTGAATCAGGCAGAGCGGCTCGGCGCCAACATTGCGAAAGTGCTCACCGAACTGGCAGAAGACAGCAGAAATCACCGGATCATGCTTGCAGAAGAGCATGCGGCTAAGCTCCCCGTAAAAATGGTCTTTCCTATGGCTTTTTTCATGCTTCCGTCAATTTACACAATCATTTTCGGCACCTTAATCGCCAACTACTTCGCCACAAGAAAATGATGCCAATCGTTCTAGGCGCAGTCTTTTTTTTCGCCGCAGGATATCTAGGCGTGGTACTCGCGGAGTCGATCGTCCACCGCTTGCAGCCGTTTGACGACGGGCCTACGCCGCAAAGTCCGCCCACTGCGCTTATGCTTGCGGCGTGCGCGGCCATCGGAGCGGTAGTTACATCGCACGCATCTTCGCCTGCACAAGTTGGTTTTGTTGCGATCTTGTGCGTCGCGCTTACGGGAATTTTTTACGTAGATCTCAAGACCGGCATCGTGCCCGATATCTTCACGCTGGGACCGATCGCCATCATTCTTGCCGTTGCATTGCTGCAACGCGACTGGATATTACTGATTTCCGGCATTATACCGGTCATTCCGTTTGCTCTCGCAGCATATCTATCAAAAGGCCGGGGAATGGGGTGGGGCGACGTCAAGCTGGTCGCACTAGGTGGTCTTGCTCTCGGTGCACAAGCAGCGACGCTGGCTTTCGCAGTAGCTTGCATCGCAGCCGTTCTTATTGCATTCGCAAAACGGCGCACGTCGCAGCCAATCGCATTCGCGCCATATCTCGCGGGCGCCATAGCGCTAGCGGTTCCGGTCTCTGCGCTGCTCTAAGGGACCGCAATGCTCCTGCGCAACTGTTCCACGAACGCGGTGATCGCGTCGGAGATCGATATCGCTTCCACTTCACTACGCCGTTGCATCGGGCTTTTGGTTCGAAGTAAAGTCGCTCCACATGAAGGCATGTGGTTCCCAAACTCTTCGGTGATTCACACCATCGGAATGCGGGCGCCAATCGACGTAATTTTTCTCGACGGAGAGGATCGGGTCGTCAAGTTTGCAGCGGACATTCGCCCGAATAAACCGTTCGTAGGATGCCTCGGAGCGAAGACGGTAATAGAACTCGGAGCTGGAGCGCTCGAGAGAACTGATCTCCTTCTGGGTGACCGCCTAGCCTTAGAGCCGTGCTAAGTCACGCTACCCGCTAAAGCTTGAGTCGTTCGCGTTACCGATTCGATTTCTGCTCCGTTGCTACGCATCGGCAACGAATCGCGGGTGCGTTCCAACAGCTTTGCAACACTCGGCTGTTCCGGCGAGATCGCGGCTGCACGTAACGTGTACTGCCGCGCCGCCGGCCGGTCTCCCGTTTCAAGGCAAATATCGGCGAGACGCTCCAAGACGAGCAGATGACGTTCTTGGAGCGATCGCGCATGTACCGCGAACCACGATTCGGGCGCATCATACTCCAGTAAAGAGCCGGCGTAAAGCTTGTCCGCCGCGCGGTAGTGAAACGCCGCCTCTTTCAACTCGTTGCGTTCGAAGTAGGCTTCAGCATTGGAAACGTGCGTCGAAAAACGCCGCGCATCACACACGATGTGATTCAGTACCAGCTGGACACCCGGAGCGGTGCGAAAATAATATTCGACTTGGTCGTAACCCACAACGGCGGCAATTGCGCGCCGAATGGTGCTGAACGCGGTACGCATGCTTTGCGTCGCCAGATGGTGGTCGGTTCCGCTCCAGAAAGAAGCCATAAGCTCCGTACGTGTCGCGCTGCCGTCGGGTTTCAGCAACAGGTATTTGACGATCTGTTGATCCCGTCGACGCGCCCACTGAATTTCACGCCCGTCGATCTTTGCTTCGAAAGTTCCAAGCATTTTGACGCTCAGCAACGGCGCTGATTGCGTCTGGCGCGCAGGCCGCCGCTGCCCCTTGAAACCTTTACGCTGTAACGGGTGGTAAGGGCGCAGTACGTCGTCGCCTTCATCAATAATGAACAGCCCGTGCGCCTGCAACGCGCGCAGTTCCGAGGGCTCGGCGCTCGCGCTTCCGGCGAGCACGTCGCGGAAGAGTTGCGCTTCGTCGTCGGGGATGCGATCGAGTTCCGCATCGATGAAATCATGCAAAAAAGGCGACGATTCAGAGAGCCAATGCTCGTAGGCTGCCGACAACTTTTCTTTCTCGGCGGCTGCGGTCCGAGTCGCAGCACAAAACGCCAAGGCCCAGCCATCGGTGTCGGCAACGAGACGCTTCAATTCGCGGTCCGTGTATTCGACGCCGCACGCTTCCGCGAGTAGACGCGCCTCTTCTTCGTCAAATGCTAGCCGGCGAGCGTCGCAAACCTCGGCCACGCCACGCGCGACAAGGCGGCGAGCGTTTATACGATCTAGCGAACGGGCCGCATAAATGAGCGCCACGTTTTCGCCGACGTCCTCAACGAGCCGATGCAATTCGGTAACGGCTTCGCAATCGCCGTCGCCGGCGTCATCGATTATGAGTTCTAACGGGCGATCTTCAAGCCACGCCAGCATTGCCAGCAGCGCTTCGTACGATTCAGGCACGGTTTGAACACCGAGTGCCCGTGCGATAGCGCATCGCAAATCTTCCACGTTATACCCGCGGCCCATGGCGCAATACGCCACTTCACGCGGCGAATCAACAGCGTGTTTCAGCAGGACACTGGTCTTGCCGGATCCGGCAGGCGCGATAATGAGTCGAACTGGAGTTTCAGAGTGGGCAGTAAGCCAGCGCTGGAGGCGCGCGCGCTGAATAGTAGTGGGGGCAATACGCGGCACGCCTGATGTTGTAATGAGCATTCCAACCCCGAGAAAGTCAGCACCATAATAAACTGCAGTCGCGCGTCCAAACGGACCGCGACACTCCCGTTCATTAATTTTAGAAACAGATTAGGGTTAATTTCCATACCCCCAATAAAGGGGTTTATTCATAAATTGATCTAGGCCTAAACCGGGATGCAAGCATACGTCCGTTAGAGCTCGCAAACAGGAATTGAATCGAAGGACCTAGTCTAATAGGGCGAACATGCGCGTCCTATTTGTCCCACGCGACGATTCAGCGGCAATCTTCGGCGGCGACGTCGTTCAAATGAAAGCCACGGCTACGGAGTTACGGGCTCATGGCGTTCATGTAGACATTGGGCCTACGCAAAAAGCCCTAGAAGATCGGTACGATGTTGTCCACCTGTGGACAAGTTTGCATTTCCCGAACATGATCACGAAGCAGCTGGATGAATTGGAAACGATTCGTGGCCGGGCGGTAATCGCGCACTCCACAATCTGGGCGCCTCACCACCTTGTGCGCTGGATGGATGCTGCACGCCGCTGGCTCTTCACGGTCTATCCCGACGGCGCTCGCATTTCGCTTACCACAGCCCGAGCGGAGTTGGAACAAATCGCCGGACGAGTGCTCGACTTTACGCTACACGATCAGCAACTCACGGCCTTCGCACCGCATCCGTTTACATATGACTGCCGGAACGTGCTGCGCCGCATCGATTTGATTCTGCCAAACTCGTGGATGGAGCTGCAGGCCATTTTTTCGTACCTGGGTGACTTTGCTTCGTACGCTGTCGTACCGAACGCCGTCGATACGGAGTTGTTCGAAGACGCCGATCCGGAACAGGTTCCGAGCGAGTTGCGCGGCGTTCCGTTCGCAATGATGAGCGCGCGCTTCGATACGCGGAAACAGCAAGACTTCGCCATGCTGGCTCTCAAGGAGCTTGCGATACCGTTGGTCTTTATCGGCGAACGTACCGACGAAGAGATCTTCCAGCGCACTATGGCGCTTTCAAAATCGCACCGTGCTCCCGTGTACTACTTCCCGTTCATGCCGCAGGACAAGCTGCGTCATCTCTACGCCGCAGCGCGTTTACATTTTCTGCCCAGCATTTTCGAATCACCTGGCCTGTCGTCGCTAGAAGCGGCCCTGGCGGATTGCGCAATCGTTACGGGCAACCTCGCCTTCGAGAGCGAGTACTTTCAGGACGGCGCCTACTACTGCGATCCGTGCGACGCGTTCTCGATCGAACGCGCGGTGCGGCACGCATGGGAAAATTATGACCGCGACGGTGAACGCCGGACGACTCTTCGCGAACGTATTAGAACGGAATACACGTGGAAGCGCGCAGCGGAAGAGACGCTCAAGGCCTACGAACGGAACGCGATTAGCGCAACTCCGGCGAGCGCCAAGCCGACGCCGAACTTTTGAGACATCATCAATCGCTCGTTCAAAATCAAACGTGCCAGAAACACGGTGCTCGCCGGATACAGTGACGTAATCACCGCCGCGATCGAAAGATAGCCGTTGTAGGTCGCGAGAACGTACAACGCATTCGCGGTCATGTCGATGGCACCGGTAAATAACACGAGCCCAAGCGTGCCGGCCGGAGGTTGAAGGCTTGCACGCGCAACCACCGCGACGAGCGCAAGAATCCCGATCGACGCGACGCGCGCGGCAGCGAGACTTGTGAGCCCCGCGGCATGACTCGAAAACGAAATAAAAAGCAGAAACCCGCCGATGATAATCCCCGACGCGATAGCTTCTTTCACGCCGGCCGTTGAAATCTCGCGAACGCCGCCTTCTTCGAAAGATACTGAAATCAACACGATTGCGATCAACGCGATCGCGATGCCGATATACTGCGGCACGACAAGATGGTCGCCGCGAAATATTCCAAGGCCGAGCGGCACCGAGGCCGCAAGCACAGCAGTAATTGGCGAAACAACGCCCATTTTGCCGATGGAGAGCGCGTGATACAGCAGTGCAATACCGAGACCGCCGCAGATTCCCGCAAGCG
>CAZJLJ010000010.1:52426-64788 GCA_964546935.1 uncultured bacterium
GAGAGCGCGTGATACAGCAGTGCAATACCGAGACCGCCGCAGATTCCCGCAAGCGCTCCCCATCCGAGATCGGCCGCGGATGCGTGACCCGGCAGAAAGATAAGGAGCACCAAGAGCAACGCCAAACCCGAGGCCTGCGATAAAAGCGTAACCGCGAATATGCTGCCGCGCTTTGTAGCAAGGCCACCGCAAAAGTCTGCCGCGCCGTAAAACAGCGCGGCGAAGAGGCTCAGGAGTACGCCGGTCATTCCGCGACCGGCTAAACTTCCATAACTATGGGAATGACGACTGGCCGGCGTTTTGTTTTTGCGTGCACGGCTTTTGCCAAATGGCTGCGGATGTGTTCCTTAACAATGTTGACGTCGCGCAAGCCCTCGACCGAAACTTCGGCAATCGCCGAACGGAGTTCGCCGCGAAGCTCATCCATAACCCCGTCGGATTCGGGAACGTAGAAGACACCCTTTGTAACGAGATCCGGATCCCCGATGATACGCGCTTCTTCGGCATCGATAGCGATAACCACAACGATGATTCCGTCGTTCGAAAGCGCCTTGCGATCGCGCAGCACCGCTTCGCCGATATCACCGACGCCGGAACCATCCACCAAAACGTTGCCGGCATACGTCTTGCCGATCTTATCTCCGTACTCCGACGTGAATTCGAGAACGTCGCCGTCTTCGAGCGTAAAGACATTCTCTGCATGAACACCGGTCTGCACCGCCAAGCGGCCGTGCTGAACGAGCATACGGTACTCGCCGTGAATCGGTACGAAGAATTCGGGCCGAATCAAATTCAGCATCAGCAACAGCTCTTCTTGAGACGCATGGCCCGAAACGTGCGAACGGCCGTCGGTGCCGTGGATTACCGTTGCGCCGAGTTTGCAGAGATTGTTGATCGTCTTGTAGACGCTCTTTTCATTTCCGGGAATCGGCGTCGCGCTGATGACAACCGTGTCGCCGGGAACGATTTTGAATTTGCGATGGTCGCGAACGGACATGCGCGCAAGGCCGCTCATCGGTTCGCCTTGTGAACCCGTGGTCACCACCACTACGCGCTCGGGCGGGTAGCCTTCGACTTCCTCGATGCGAATAACCGTATCCGGCGCGAACTTCAAGTGTCCGAGTTCGGTCGCGAAGTGGACGACGTTTTGCATGGACCGCCCCAAAAATGCGACTTTTCGTCCGAAACGGATTGCATGATCGACGACTTGCTGAATGCGCGGAACATTGGACGCGAACGAAGCTACGATAATTCGTCCCTTCGCCCGTTGAAAAATTGCCTCAAAAGCTTCGCCTACGATACGTTCCGAAAGCGTATGGCCCGGCCGCTCCGCATTCGTTGAGTCGGAAAGCATGCACAACACGCCTTCGTCGCCGATGCGAGCGATGCGCGCGAAATCTGCCGGTTTTCCGTCGATCGGCGTTTGGTCGAATTTGAAGTCGCCGGTGTGAAAAATTGTGCCTACGGGCGTGCGAATCGCCAGAGAGCAGGCACCGGCAACGGAATGATTGATGTGAACGAACTCAGTGTCGATCGCTCCGTATGCCACGTGGTCGCCCGGCTTAACCGTAACGAAATGGATATCGCTGAACTTGTGCTCCCGCGATTTCGCTTTGATCAACGCAATCGACAGCGCAGTGCCCACAACGGGCGTTTCGGGAAACTCCCGCAGAAAGTACGGAATGCCTCCGATGTGGTCTTCATGACCGTGCGTGACGAGGATCGCACGCAGCTTGTGTGCGCGCTCGCGAATGTACGTGAAATCGTTGATCACGATATCGACGCCGTACATCTCGTCATCGGGAAACATGAGACCACAGTCGACTACCACGAGATCGTCGTTGGTCTCGACAATGGTCATGTTACGGCCGATTTCGCCGCAACCCCCGAGCGGGATAACGCGCACGTACGGTTCTGCGGGCGGCGTTGGAACGATTAACGTATCGGTATTCAAGAAGTTCGACTACTTTATTTGACGAGGGAGCGCGTGAAGGCAACCCCGGAGGTGCTTATGTTCTTCGGTTACCGCACCGGGGTCGCCCTGACCTCGCTCGTACTGGCAACCACCCTTCAGGCGACGGCCGCCCGGGCAGAGAACCCGCCGTGCGATCCGGGCGACGTCTATTCGGCGCGAGCGCTCCGCCGCATGAGGACACTCCTTCAACTTAGGCTGTTGGAGCTGCGAAAAGAGCGATTGAGCCTAGTCGCCGACGCCGTGCAGCGTCGCATTTCAATTGATGAACTGCTGCATGAAACATCTATGCCTTTAGGGGTTAGTAAAGGAACGAAGCTGAAACAACCAAGGTGCCCGCACGCTACTTAAAGGAAGTTGCGTTGCTTTTCGTTGCTTGAGAAAGGTGTGCAACATGGCCGTCGATTCCGCAGCACCACCAGCCAATGGGCTTAAGACGGTGCTGGACACGATTGTAGCGCCGAAGGAAGCGTTCGAATCTATTCGCGCCGTCCCCACATGGGGCTGGGCCTTGGCCATTGCGATCCTCCTCAGTGCGATCGGAACCTACCTCATCACTCCCGCAATCATCCATGCGACGGCAGCTTCTTGGCCGCAACAGGTCGCCGCGAATCCTCGGCTTGCGCAGCTCACTCCCGAACAACAGCAATCGACGCTGGCGTTCACCGAGAAAATCATTTCACTTTCGTGGGTCTTCACGATCATCGTCATCCCGATCTACTGCCTTATCGAGGCGGTAATCATGCTGATCTTCAACGCATTGGGTCGCGGCCAAGGATCGTTCGCGAAGTACTTTGCCGCCGCATGCAACATCGCCGTACCGGCTGCCGGCATCAGCTCGGTGGTGAACGCCATCATCGTGAGCCTGCGCGGCGCTTCGACGTTCATGAGCCCGACTTCAGTACAACAAGCGGTTCCGTCGCTAGCGATGATCGTCCCGAGCAGCAACTTGAAGCTCACGGCGTTTCTCGCAACTTTTACGCCCTTTACCATTTGGGCTACGGGCCTTTCGATCTTGGCGATGCTGGTTATCGGCCGTGTGCCGAAACTGCAAGCGTGGCTCGCAGGCATCGTCTTATTTCTCATTCCTTCGCTTATCGCCGTTGCAGGTGCTAAATAGTCCGAACCCCATGATTCGTCGAACGCTATGCACAGCCGCCGTCGCGGCGGCTGTTGCTTTTCCGCTTAAAGCCGGCGCTCAACCCATGAATCTCGTCGACGCCGTTTCGTACGCGCTGAGTCACAACCCAACGGTCGCCCAGCAGCGCGCTTCCCTCGCAAGTGCAGAAAATGCGCTCGCCAAAGCGCGCGGTAACGCTTTTCCCCTCGTTAACGGCTCCTTGCAAAACATTTCGCAGAAAAGCGCGAATTATGGCGGCCAGTTTCAGGCAATCGGTGTGGCGCAAAAACAAGTCTTTAGTCAAAACACCGCGCAGCTGGGAACAACGTACACGTTGCAATCCGGCGGTCTTTCGTTCTATCAGCTGACAACGGCACGCGAACAAACCGAGCAGGCTCGCCAAACGCTGGCAAACACGGAAAACCAGCTTGCGACCTCGATAACGAATGCCTACTTTGCGGTGCTTCAAAAGCGCGCAATCGTTACACTCGACCAATCGGACCTCAATTACCAAAACGTCCTCGTCGAAGTCTCGAAAGCGAAAGAGCGCGCGGGTGTGTCGGCCGGGGTCGACGTGCTGCGGGCCCAAGTTGCGCAAGCGAAAAGCGCATCCGCTCTAGTGGGCGCGCAAGCGGACGTGCAAAACTCCATAGAATCGCTCGCGCTAGCCGCCGGCGCTCCGATCGACACCGCGTTCGAGTTTCCGGCCCAAATCGCCGACCCGAAGCTGCCCTCGCAAGAGGAAGCGAAGCTAGAAACCATCGCGCTTCAAGCACGGCCGGACGTTCATGCGGCACAAGAGTCGCTTTCTGCGGCCCAATCCACGCGTAAAGGGTGGAATCGCGAGCTTTTCCCGCAGTCACAGATCGCGGCTTCCTTCGGCAATCAGTTTTCGCCGACAAACCAGAATTTCATCATTGGTCCAAACGGTCAGCCGATTATCGCGCCGCGCGTCGGAACGGCCGGATTCTGGTTACTATCCGCAACCAGCACTTTCACGTTGCCGTTTGTCGACTACGGACAGCGACATAGTGAACGTGTCAGCGACGATGCCGCGGTGGCGTCCGCAGAATTGGCGCTCAATCAGGCTACCACGCAAGTCCGCGTGGATGTACGGCAGAGCTACCGTTCGGCGCAAACTGCTCTTGCGCAAGTGGCGTATGCCCGCGACGAAGCTCGCCTCGGTACCGAATCGGCCCGCGTCGCTCAACTACAATACCAGCACGGTCTAATAACGCTTTCCGACGTGTTGCAAACACAGCAACAATCCGTCAGCGCGCAAGCCGATTTCGTAAACGCTCGCGTTTCTTATGTGGACGCCGTCGTGAAGCTGCGCGTGTCGCTCGGAATCTACGATGCCCGTTCCGCCGTGGCCGACCTGAGGTAAGGATGAATCGAACTCGCAACACCATCATCGTCGCACTCGCGCTTGTGGCACTGGTCGTCTTTGCCGTGTTCGCAGCGCGGCGCAATGCCGATCCGGCGGTGGCTGTAAAGATGAAACCCGTCGCGTACGGTTCGTTCGTCGTGAAGTTACCGGAGAACGGCGTGGTCATGCATCCTGGGACGTTGACCGTTCCAACCCTGGTCGCCGGAAACATCGGGCACATCTACGTGAAAGCCGGCGATCGCGTTGCTGCGGGACAACTGCTTGCGACGATCGATAATCCGACGATCACCACAAATGCCGCCGGATCGCAGGCCGACTATGATTCTGCCGTTGCCAACGTTTCGGCCGCCCGTGTCAACGAACAAAACGCGAAGGTCCAATACCAAGGCGCGGTCGAGACGCAAAAGAGTGCACTGGAAGAGGCGCGACGCGTCTATAACGCCGATGCGGCTTTACTTAAAAACCGCGCCATTGCACGAAATCAAGTTGACGCCGACAGAGCGAAGCTCGAACAGGCTCAGGTCGCATACGATCAAGCAGTTCAACAGCTGCACTTAGGCGCGGTTTCAGGGTACGGCCAGAACAGCGTCCAGTATGCGCAAGCCGCTGCAGACAAAGCGCGCATCGTGAACAGTCAAGATCAGCAGCAGCTGGCGTTCACTCGCATCGTCGCACCCGAATCGGGCATTATCCAGACCGTTGCATCGCAAACCTCGGATCCGCTGCGCTCGCTTCAACCCGGGGACGCCGTGACCTCGGGGCAGTCCTTATTTACGATGGC
Organism: uncultured bacterium; assembly: GCA_964546935.1. Lineage (GTDB taxonomy): Bacteria > Vulcanimicrobiota > Vulcanimicrobiia > Vulcanimicrobiales > Vulcanimicrobiaceae > JALYTY01. The sequence continues at coordinate 57,690 of CAZJLJ010000010.1, forward strand.
GTCCTCTGAAAACTTCATCGTGCGAGCCCAAGTCGATGAGCAAGACGTGATCAATGTCAGCGTTGGACAACGCGCCAACGTTACCGGCCAGGATTTTCCGGGAAAGACGATTCGCGGCCATGTAGAGAGCATTGCGCCGGTCGCTCAAAAATCGACCGATACGTCCAGCACCGCCAAGCAGGTTCTTACGACGATCGCATTGGACGATTCGCCGGCGTTCCTCAAGGATGGGATGACAGCCGACGTCGACATTCTCACCACGAATATCCCGCACGCAATCGTCGTGCCGAACGATGCCGTGTTAAAGGACGGAACGAAATCGTACGTTTACGTCGTTCAGAACGGCGTTGCCAAAAAGCGCTTGATTAAAACGGGACGCACCGGCGACACGACGACATTCGTGGTTTCGGGCCTTGAGCCGGGTGAAGTGATCGTGGAGAAGAACACACCGGATCTTGCAGATGGAAAGCGGGTGACACCCATGCCGTCCGCTTCTCCATCTCCTTCAACCGTGTCGTGACGCGGCTCTTCGCCTATCTCGAAGAAGCGATTGCGTCGTTGTGGCGCAATCGCGTTCGCTCCGCACTCACCATGCTTGGCATGATCATCGGCAGTGCCTCGATCATCACGGTTTTTGGAATCAGCAAAGCAGCGACGAGCGGGATCGCATCGACGTTTGCTTCATTCGGTCAGGAACCCGATGTCATTCTCGTGGATCCCGCGCAAGATTATCCCGAGCGCGCACAGATTCACTTTCGAGACTTGGCCTACATCCAGGCGTATCTCGGGGATCGCGCGCGCCAGATTCTCCCGGTCTGGCAAAAGACGTTTGAGATTGCGGCGAACGGCAAGACCGATCACATCGTCCTCCAGCAAGACGGAAGCTATCATACCGACGCGTTGGCGATGTCCGAGGGTCATAAGTTTACAGCCGATGAAGTGGACGGCGCCGCGCATGTCGCCGTGATCACGCAAGACGTCGCGCACGAGTTTTTCGGCGATCAGCCGGCGGTGGGACAGTTCTTGCGTATCAACGGCGGCCGCTACAAGGTCACCGGTGTCTACGCAGATATCAAGGGATCGTTCTTCAATAGTATTGCCGGCAGCTCCACGGTCATCATTCCCTACACCACATACCACAACGAGATCGCTCCGAACGCGCCGCCCGATTTCGTGCTCGTCTATCCGAGCGACCCGCTTGGCGGAGATGCGGCCGGTAAAGAGGCGATCGTTGCGTTGCAGCACCTCCACGGAGATCGCGCCCAGTACAAGACGCAAAACGGTGCCGAGCAATTGCTGATTTTCGATAGCGTCTTGAATATCGTTAGCGTCGGTCTTTCGGCGATCGGCGGCGTCGCGCTTATCGTGGCGGGCATCGGCATCATGAACATCATGCTCGTCTCCGTCACGGAGCGCACGCGTGAAATTGGGATTCGTAAGTCGATCGGCGCAAACCGCGGCGACATCATGACGCAGTTTTTACTGGAGGCGGTTTTACTTTCGCTCGGCGGCGGGTTAACAGGCATGCTCCTTGGCATTCTGTTCACGGTTGGTGCGGCAAGCCTCTTAAGCAAACAGCTTGGTGAACTGCTCATCCCGTATCTGCTTATCATCGGGATTGCGCTAACATTCTCGTTGCTCGTTGGAACGGTGTTCGGCTCGTATCCGGCGCTCCGCGCAGCACAGATGGATCCGATTGAGGCGCTTCGCTCATGATGTATTTCGAAGAAGCTTGGCGCGTTCTTACAGCCAATCGCTTTCGGTCGCTTCTCACCATTCTGGGATTGATTATCGGTGTCGGCGCGGTCGTCGCCATTCAAGTTCTCGGCAATAGTATGGCGGGCGCACTGAACGGTGCGCTGGGAAGTTTTGCAGATAACACCTTCATCGTCTATCCGAATGCGACGCAGCGCAACGCGCAACAAGCCGCGATTCATTTGAGCGATCTTCCGGCGTTGCGCACGCTACCCGGCGTTGTCGATGCATTGCCGTTAGGACAGTTTCAGGATCTCGTGCACGTAGGCCACAACACGGCGCGTGAAAGCGTCGGCGCGGAAGGTGCGATTCCGTTTAACAATCTGCCTCTGCTGTATGGCCGCCGCATCGACAACCAAGACGTTCAACTCGGAACGAACGTCTGTGTGCTGCCGAACGATGCGTACAAAAAGCTCTTCCCGGATGGCGGCGACCCGAGAGGTCAAAGCGTCTACGTCGGTGCGCGACGCTACCTAATTATCGGCGTGCTGACTGAGCCGAAGCGAGGATTCCTCAATCAGAACTTCGGAGGAGGCGGCATATCGGTTCCGTGGACGACCTACGTTCGCAATTACGTTCGGGGCGACACGATCTTCGCCGCACGCTTCGTTACGCCGGACGCGAAAAGTATCCCAGGCCTAGAGCTGGCGGTGATTCAAAAACTGCGTGCGCTCCGCGGTGGCGCGACGACTCTTGAATACCAAACGTTCGATAAATCCGTTGTTACGGGGGCCATCAACGGGATTTTCAACGCCATGACGCTGATCGTGGCACTCATCGGTGCGGTTTCTATGCTGGTCGCGGGCATCGGGATCATGAACATCATGCTTGTGTCGGTCGCAGAACGCACTCGTGAAATCGGCGTGCGCAAGGCGATCGGCGCGCGTAGCTCGCAAGTGTTGCTGCAATTTTTCCTTGAGGCGCTCTTACTGTGCGGCTCCGGCTGCGCTGCCGGCCTTGCAATTGGACTGGGTTTGGGAGCGTTCGTGAACGACCTTTTCATCATCAAACTAACCGGAACGGTAACGCCGCTCCCGTGGGTGGAAGCGCTGGCTATTGCCGCGGGCTTCGCCATCGTCGTCACCGTTTTGTTCGGCACGTATCCGGCATACCGGGCGGCAAAGCTCGATCCGATCGAGGCCCTGCGCTATGAATAACGGCGCCCATCGCGACTCGCCCGCAATCGTACTGAACGGCATCACGAAAACGTATCGAAACGGTGGATTGGAGGTGCCTGTTCTTCACGGCATAGATCTGAGAGTCCAACACGGGGAGTACGTTGCGATAATGGGACCGTCAGGTTCCGGGAAGTCGACACTGATGAACATCATCGGCTGTCTCGATCGTGCAACGACCGGACGCTACGTGCTCGACGGTGAGGACGTTTCGAATCTAGACGACAACGCACTTGCCGAGATCCGTCTGCGCAAACTGGGCTTTGTGTTCCAGGGCTTCAACTTGCTTGCGCGCACCGATGCGATAAAAAACGTCGCTCTCCCATTGTTTTATGCGGGCGTGGGTGCCCGGGAACGGTCGCGGCGAGCGATCGCAGCGCTCGAGGATGTGGGCCTCGGTGACCGGACCACGCATAAACCGAACGAACTCTCCGGTGGGCAACAGCAGCGGGTGGCCATCGCCCGCGCTCTGATCAACGATCCCGCGGTGCTGCTGGCGGACGAGCCGACCGGCAACCTAGACACGAAAACTAGTGCCGATATCATGGCCGTTTTCCATAGGCTCTACGAAAGCGGACGGACTATAATCATGGTTACGCACGACGAGGCAGTGGCCCGGCATGCGCGGCGCATAATCCGCCTCCTCGACGGCCTAATCGTCGCCGACGAACGCGGAGCCTAATCAAAAGCTCATCTCGACGACCGTATCAGACGCTACTTTTGGATGGCCGTCGAGTAGGGAAGTACAAAGCATACCGACAGACTTCAGGAGAACCGTGAGAAATCGCATCATGCCCACGCTCATTGTCGGGCTGGTGGGCGCAATACTTGGCAGTTTCGTGATGATGCTCTACGCGAGCACACACTTTACAAACGTAGCGGGGCCGAATAATACGCCGCCCGCAGTTGTTGCTGCTTCGATATCGGGCGTTAGCGATCAGGATCGCATCGTTACCGCTGTAAAGCGTACCAAAGCATCCGTTGTCGCAATCACTGAAACCATCAACGGGCAGCAAGTCGTTCCCGTCGATCCGCTCTTACAGCAATTCTTCGGACAACAGGGTCCCGGCATTGTGCGACCGTTTCGCGGTCAGGCATCGGGCTCCGGATTCATCTATGATTCAAGCGGTGACATCGTAACGAATGCTCACGTCATTCAGCCACCGTCGGGTGGCCGTGTGACGAATTTGACGGTTGTTTTTGGTAACGGCGACCACAAGCCGGCGCATGTCGTTGCAGCCAATATCGGCGCCGATCTCGCAATAATCAAAGTCGATGGCTACGCGAAGCTGCCGCCGCCGTTGCAATTGGCCGATTCCGATAAACTCGAACAAGGTCAATGGGCAATCGCCATCGGCGAGCCGTACGAACTGCAACAAACGGTAACGCTCGGTGTCGTGTCGGCGTTCAATCGCGAGGAACAAGTTGCGGAAAATCAGCTCGCCTACGATTTCAAAGGCTTGCTGCAAACGTCGGCCCCGATTAACCCGGGCAACTCCGGTGGTCCGCTCATCGACGTCGACGGCCAGGTCATCGGCGTAAATCAGCTGACGAACCAAGCCGCTCAAGGCATCGGTTTTGCGATTCCATCCAATACCGTGCGACGCATCGTGCCCGATCTTTTGAAGAACCCGGGCGTGCATCAGGGCACGGAGACGGGCTTCGTCGGCATTGTGATGGGGAACCTCACCCAGTCGGTGCGCAACCAAATCGGCTACAACGGTCCGCCGGGAGTCGTCGTTGGACAAGTAATGGCCGGCTCACCGGCAGACAAGGCCGGGCTGCAGCCGGGTGACGTCATCCTCTCGGCCGACGGGAAGTCGTTCACCGACTACACCGCGCTGCACAACTACATCGGCTCGAAGAAACCGGGCGACACGATCCGGATGCAAGTCTGGTCCCAGGGCGTCAAAAAGCTCGTGGCCGTGAAGCTCGAGGAGAAACCAGCCGGTATCCCCGTCCAGGGCGGGGGGCCATAGAGGCTGGGTCGCCCGCGACCCGACGCCTCGCCTGGTATACGAGGGCTCGCTAAAGGCGAGCCCTTTTTAATTCGTTGCAGTGCAACCGGGAGTGCCAGGAGCGTGTCATAGTAGACGTAAAGCCCTATCGCACGGTGCGATTGGGGTAGAAACAAACCGGCCTCGTCTCATGTAGAATGGGTCGGTAAGCAAATGGTGCGTTGGCCGTAAGTGGCAAGGCGCATCCCAGTATCGCCGGCATCGCCGGATCGTTGCGATAGGAACTCAACCTCGGTTCCTTCGCCTCGGCTCGAGAGCTGCGGTACTACGGGAGAAAGCTGGTCCGGGACGCTGCACCAAATTTATTGTGAGGTAGTACAACTTAATGGCTAAAGTGGTCGGCATCGACCTCGGCACGACCAATTCCGTCGTGTCCGTGATGGAGGGCTCTTCGCCCGTCGTCATTCCGAACTCTGAAGGGTCGCGCACGACCCCGTCGGTCGTAGCATTTACGAAGACCGGCGAACGCCTCGTAGGACAGCTCGCGAAGCGTCAAGCGATCACGAATCCGGATCGCACGATTGCTTCGATCAAGCGTCACATGGGCGAAGGCGATTACCGCGTCAAGATCGACGGCAAGGATTACACGCCGCAAGAAATCTCGGCGATGGTTCTGCAAAAGCTCGTCAACGACGCGAGCAACTATCTTGGTGAACGCGTAACCAAAGCGGTCATCACCGTTCCCGCGTATTTCAACGACGCGCAACGCCAGGCAACGAAAGACGCCGGCAAGATTGCGGGTCTTGATGTGTTGCGCATCATCAACGAGCCGACGGCAGCTGCGTTGGCGTATGGTCTAGATAAAAAAGGCAACGAGACGATCCTCGTTTGGGACCTCGGCGGCGGTACGTTCGACGTATCGATCCTCGAAGTCGGCGATGGCGTCTTCGAAGTCAAATCGACCAACGGCGACACGCATCTCGGCGGCGATGATTACGACCATCGTATCGTGGAGTGGCTTGTCGGCGAGTTCCGCAAAGAGCAAGGCATCGACCTAAGCAAAGACAAGCAGGCCATGCAGCGTCTAACGGAAGCTGCTGAAAAAGCGAAGATCGAGCTTTCATCGGTCGTGCAAACGTCGATCAACCTGCCGTTCATTACGGCGGATCAAGAGGGTCCGAAGCATCTCGACATCACGCTCACGCGTGCGAAGTTCGAAGAGCTGACGGCCGATCTAACGGATCGCTGCATTGCGCCGTTCAAGAACGCGCTTGCCGATGCGAAGATCGACATCTCGCAAATCGACGAAGTGGTAATGGTTGGCGGTTCGACCCGTATGCCCGTTATCCAAGAGCTCGTCAAGAAGCTCACGGGCAAAGAGCCGAATCTCACGGTCAATCCCGACGAAGTCGTCGCGGTCGGCGCTGCGATTCAAGCGGGCGTGCTCGCGGGTGAAGTTCGCGACGTCGTTCTTCTCGACGTTACGCCGCTCTCGCTCGGACTCGAAACGCTCGGCGGCGTCATGACGACGCTCATCGAGCGCAATACGACGATTCCGACGAAGAAATCGCAGATCTTCACGACTGCCGAAGACGGTCAAACGTCGGTCGACATTCATGTGCTGCAGGGCGAACGCCCGATGGCACCCGATAATAAGACGCTCGGACGGTTCCGTTTGGAAGGCATTCCGCCGGCACCGCGTGGCGTTCCGCAGATCGAAGTAACGTTCAACATCGATGCTAACGGCATCGTGAACGTTAGCGCTAAGGACCTCGGCACGGGCAAAGAACAGCAGATCCAAATCACTGCTTCGACCAACCTCTCGAAAGACGAAGTCGAGCGCATGGTTCGCGACGCTGAAGTTCAAGCCGCAACCGACAAAGCGAAGCGCGACGAAGCCGAAGTGCGTAACAACGCTTCGAGCCTCATCTACTCGACCGAGAAGTCACTCAAGGAAGTTGGCGACAAACTCGATACTGCTGCACGCGGTGAAGTCGAGACGGCGCTTTCAGATCTGAAACGTATCAGCGAAAACGGCACGATTGCCGAGATCAAACCCGCGATCGAGAAGCTGCAGCAGGCCAGCTACAAGATGGCGGAGCTGTTGTACAAGTCGACTTCTCCAAACGGCGAAGCCGGTGCGGCTACCGATGGCGCAGCGACCAATGGTCAAGCGCAATCGGAAGCTCCCAGCGAAGACGTAATCGACGC
>CAZJLJ010000011.1:0-64735 GCA_964546935.1 uncultured bacterium
AAGACGCGGCTGTCATGCTGGGCGGCAAAGTCGAGCGCTATGTTAGCCTTAACGACGCCGAGGACCGGCGCATCGCCGTCGTGCGCAAGCTGTCGGAAACGTCGATACGTTTCCCACGGCGCACCGGAATCCCCGAAAAACGCCCTCTTTGTCTATGACGCCCCTGTCACCCCTGAGCAGCCGCTAGGCGTCTGTCGAACGGCAGGCGCATGTCGGGAATTGGTCGTTCAGTAAGTCGACACGCCGGCTGCGGCGGCCGCGAGGAAATTTCGGTAGAGCGGCCCGGCAAAGGCCTCATTTAGGCGCATACGCTCCGGATGCCACTGGATCGCCGCGAGCCACGGCCGTCCCGATGGTTCGGCCCATTCGATCGCTTCGACTGTCCCATCCGCATGCCGGCCTACGATCCGAAGCCCGTGGCCGACGTCGGCCACGGCTTGATGATGCGAGGATGTAACGCTGCCCGCACTGCTGCCGACGATCCCGGCTAGCATCGAATTAGCTTCCAGCCGGACATCGTGGCGCTCGTCATCCGAAAGGCGGTGCCCGGCGGCAACGATGTCCGGGTCCAGCGTGCCGCCCTGGTAGACGTTGAAGAGTTGCATGCCGCGACAGATCGCCAGCAGGGGCACTTCGCGATCGAGCGCCCTCTCGAGTATCTCGAGTTCGGCGGCGTCTCGACCGTCGAAGGTTCGACAGACCGCCGCTGCGTCGCCACGGCCATAACGCTGCGGCTCTACGTCCGATCCGCCGGTTAGGACCAGCGCGTCGATCGATCGCAGGGCTGCCGGGTCGACACCGCGTCCTGGGGACGCGAGCCAGACGATCTCAGCCGCGGCTCCGGTCGTCGCCGCGGCTTCACGCAGCCTGTCCGCGTAAAGCCGATATTTCGGCGTCCCCTGATCGTAGCTGAGTCCAATCCTCATGCAGGCTGCTTCTCGGTAGGGCGAAGGCCACCTCGCGTTTCACGGGGAACCTCCCGGTGAAACAGCAGGGAGGTATCGTGGAAGAGCTGACAGCGTTCGAGCAAGGGGTTATCCTTGGGATCTTGATGGGTGAGGGGCATTTTGGCGGCGACGGGCGCCAAGCGCAGGTCACACTGAAGATGCATGTTCGCCACGAGCCGTTGCTCCGCTGGATTCACGACCGCGTACGATGGTCCGGGCTCTACGGGCCGTATCATCACAGCGGACGCCATTATATGCAGCTGATGTTCCGAGGCGAAAGCCTGCGGCGCGTCCTTGTTCCGATGCTCATGCGGGCCCCCTGGCCGGAGATTGACCCTCATTCATACGAGCGCTTCCGCGCAATGTGCGAGCGCTACGGTTTAATTTCTGAGGAAGTTGTTACACCGGGAAGTTTCTCGTGAAACACCCTTTCGCGAAGTTGGTACGATAGGTCCGATGCTGCCTGCCAAAGCCATCGATGCCCGCCTCGCGGCGGTTCTGCCCGAAGGGTCGCTTTACGCCGTGGGCGGTCGCGTGCGGGACGAACTGCGGGCTGCGCGTGAAGGCCTTGCAATTCCCGCAAAGGACCTCGACTACGTCGTCACTGGCTTACCTGTCGTAGATCTCCGCCGCCGGCTCGAGCAAGTCGGTCGCGTTGACCTCGTCGGTGCGGCGTTCGCCGTGCTGAAAGTGACCATCGACGGCCAAACGGTGGACGTGGCGCTCCCGCGGCGCGAACGGTCGACGGGACACGGCCACCGTGACTTCGACGTCCAGAGCGGTCCCGATATCCCGCTGGAGGACGATCTCGCGCGACGGGATTTCCGGATGAACATGATTGCGCGCTCGTTGCCGGACGGCGCGCTCGTCGATCCGTTCGGCGGTGAACGCGACATCGAGGCACGCCGGATCGACATTTTGACGCCCGAAACGTTCGAAGAAGATCCGCTACGGATGCTGCGTGCCGCTCAATTTGCGGCACGATTCGGGTACACGCCCTCGCCGGAGACTGCTGCAGCAATGCGCGCGTCGGCTCCGTTAGTCGAAACGGTTTCCCCCGAGCGGATCTACGACGAGTTGCAGAAGCTCTTCGCCCGCGCGCCCCGCCCGTCTGTCGGGATCGAGCTGCTCCGATCGACCGGCGTTCTCGCTTATATATGGCCCGAGCTGCTCGAGGGCATCGGGTGCGAGCAGAACGAGTGGCATGCCTACGATGTGTGGCGACACAACCTCGAGACGATGGACGCGACGTCGCCCGGGGACGCTACGTTGCGGGTGGCGGCCCTGCTGCACGACGTCGGCAAACCGCGAACGAAGGATGGCCCGCACTTCTACCGGCACGAAATCGTTGGCGCGGAGATGGCGCGAGAGATGTTACGCCGCGTTCGCTTTCCGAATGAAGCCGTGGAAACGGTCGAGCATCTGGTGCGCCACCACATGTACAATCAGGACCCGAATTTGACCGACGCGGCGGTGCGACGCTTTATCCGTCGCATCGGCCTGCAACATCTCCAACGGCAGTTCGCCGTGCGACAGGCCGACATCAAGGGGTCGGGGATGCCGAAGCGCGACGAGTCGAACGAGCTTTTCGAAGCGCGCGTATGGGCTGAAGTGGAACGAAAAGCGCCCTTCTCCATCGCCGATTTGGCGGTGAGCGGTGATGATATCATCACGGAATTGATCGCGATGGGCGCTGCACCTCGTAACTTTCGCGGCGACCGGCGTGTCGGTGAAACATTACAATGGCTCTTCGAGCAGGTCACGGACCAGCCCGAACGTAACTCGCGCGAGACGTTGCTCGCACTTCTACGCGAGTACTTACAGCAGCGTGCTGTTTCACCCGTAAACAATTCCGCGGAGTCCCGTTGAGTCGTATCATCGCTCTGGTCAATCAAAAAGGCGGCGTCGGTAAAAGCACGACGGCCGTAAATCTTGGCGCCGCTCTGGCCGTTAACGGTCACAGCGTCCTTGTCGTCGACACCGATCCGCAAGGCAATACAACAACAGGTTTTGGCATCGACAAGTCGGCGTTGTCGCGTGATGTGTACAACGTGTTGATGCAAGAAGCGATTGTCGACGACGTCGTTGTAAAGACGGAAATAGACAATCTTGCGTTGGTTCCCGCGACGATCAATCTTGCGGGCGCGGAGATCGAACTTGTTTCCGGACTTTCGCGCGAAACGCGTTTGCGTCAAGCAATTCGGCCGATTGCCGGCCGCTACGATTTTGTGTTAATCGATTGTCCGCCGTCGCTCGGTCTACTAACGATTAACGCGCTTACCGCTGCTGAAGAAATCGTCATTCCGGTACAGGCCGAGTATTACGCGCTGGAAGGGCTTTCGCAATTGATGGCGGTCGTACGGCGCGTGCGCGAAGCTCTCAATCCGGAATTACACGTGAGCGGCGTCCTGGTTACGATGTTCGACGGTCGCACGCGCTTGGCGTTGGAAGTGCTCGACGAACTCGAGAAATTCTTTCCGCAACAAATGTTCAAAACGCAGATTCCGCGCAACGTGCGTCTCTCCGAAGCGCCGTCGTTCGGTAAGCCGGTGATTCTCTTCGACGTGAAGAGTCGCGGTGCGCAAGCCTATCTTTCTCTCGCAAAAGAAATGACCGAATCGGAAGTGCACGCATGAGCCAACCCAAACGCGGACTCGGAAAAGGTCTCGGCGCGCTGCTGGGTGACGCACCGGTTCCGCTCGCGCCAACGCCGCAAGAAAAATTGCGCGACGTCCCGGTTGCGCAAATTACGCCTAATCCGTTCCAACCGCGGCAAAGCTTCGATAGCGCGTCGCTGGAAGAATTAAAAACGTCGATTGCGGAGTACGGCGTGCTCGTTCCGATTATCGTCCGCAAGCGCGGTGATAAATTCGAGCTCATTGCGGGAGAGCGGCGGTGGCGCGCCTGCGCGGCGCTGCAGCGAGCGACCATTCCGGCGATCGTGCGCGAATCCGACGACCGCGATTCTTTGGAAGTCGCGATCATCGAAAATCTGCAGCGCGAGAACCTAAATCCACTCGAAGAGGCCGCGGGCGTTCAGTACCTGATCGACGAGTACGGTCTCACTCAAGAAGAAGTTGCCTACCGGCTTGGCAAGAGCCGCCCGGCGATTGCAAACGCGCTGCGTCTGCTCGCGCTGCCCGACCCGATCAAGGCGATGCTGAACGACGGACGGCTATCGGCGGGTCACGCCCGCGCGCTTCTGAGCGCCCCGGCCGCGAAACGTGCCGCCCTGGCTGAACGAGCCGTCAACGAGGGGCTCTCGGTGCGCGCTTTGGAGCGCGTCGCCGGCGGAACGCCGCAAGCCGGGCCTGCGAAAGTGACGCGGCTGCGCGAGCTTTCACCGGAAGAGCACGATTTCGAGTCGCGGTTGCGCGAACGATTCGCCACGCACGTCGCACTCGTGCGTAACGGCAAAGGCGGTCGCATCGAGATTCGTTTCAACAACGAAAACGAACTCATGCGGCTCGGCGATTTGCTGCTCGGCGAGTAGATCGATGTTCATTCCGTTCACGCGAATAATCACCGTTTTGATGTTTGCGGTGCTGTGTTTCGTGCTGATCGTTCCAATGGCATTGCAGCGCGGCAACATGTTTCTCGCCGTCGGCATCACGATTGTTTTCATTTTGTACCTCGTAACGAATGTGATTTTATGGCGCCGAATCAAGCCCCGGCGCTAACGCGCGACGCGCGTGCAACACTTCTGCACGGCATCTATTTGATCGTCAACGAAGGCGAACGCAATCCGGTTGCAATTGCGCGCGACGCATTGCGTGCCGGCGTACGCGTCGTTCAATATCGCGCAAAACACGGAATCGTTGCGGAAAACTTGCACGCGTTACGTGACGCGACCCGCGATGCCGGTGCGCTCTTGATCGTGAACGACGATTGGCGCGCCGCGGTCGACTACGATTGCGACGGCGTGCATCTTGGCCCGGACGACGACGGGTTTATCGACATCGTGCCGGTGCGCGCCGCAATCGGCGATCGTCTGATCGGCCTTTCGTGCGGAACTGTCGCTGAAGCGGAAGCCGCGCAACGGATGGGCGCCGATTACATCGGCGTCGGTTCTGTCTACGCGACGACTTCTAAGGGCGACGCAGGCGATCCGATCGGGATTGCAGGTCTGCGACGCGTGGCCGGAGCCGCGGCGTTACCCGTTGCAGCGATCGGCGGGATCGACGCACCGCGTCTTGCCGCGGTTCGAGAAACGGGCGTCGCGATGGCAGCCGTGATCTCCGCGATCGTGCAAGCCGATGTTCCATTCGAGGCGGCGCAGCAACTGGTCCAACGGTGGAACGCGGCGCCGTAGTCGACGGCGGCGAGCCGCCGGTCGTTCTTTCGATCGGCACCACGCACCCGTGGAACATCGCCGGCGTTGGCCTCGACCTTCGGGTGGGAGGCGACCTCGGCGTCAGCGTTGTGACGGTGGTGGCCGGCGTGAGCGCTCAAGACGATCGCGGCGTGCATGCGGTTCATCCGATTCCCGCCGAAACGCTCAGGGCGCAGTTCGAGGCTGTGCCGGTTGGACTTCTCAGCGCGATACGCGTCGGTGCTCTGCCTTCGGCCGCGGCCGTCATTGAAGTCGCGCGGGTTGTGAACGGTTTGGCACCGATTCCGGCAGTGGTCGATCCCGTCATCGCAGCCTCCCGAGGCGGCGTTTTGGCCGACGAGGCCACGGTCGATGCGATTCGCGAACGGCTCGCGACGCTGCCAAACGTGGTGCTCACGCCGAACGTTCCCGAGGCCGCGCAACTGCTGGGTTTTGCGGACCTTCCGCTCGACTCCATCCCCGATGCCGCCATCGCGTTGCGCCGTCGCGGAGCGCGCGCAGTGTTGTTGAAGGGCGGCCACCTTCAGGGTGAACCGGTCGACACGTTGGCTACCGAAGACGGCCTTGTCAGTTTTCGCGGAGGCCGCTTGCCGAACGATATGCGTGGTACCGGATGTGTGCTCGCCATGGCGCTGGCGTGTAATCTCGCTCGCGGCAAACCGCTCATCGGAGCGGTAGAGACCGCGCGGCAGTTCGTCCGTAGTAAAATTCTCAGCGCGAAAACGCTTCACGGCTTGCGCGTCGCGTATTGACGATGCGGCGGAGCACTGTTACCATGCGAACAATGTTCGCTGTTCTTGCATGGTGGCGGCCCGCAACCGATTGATTTCAACCGGCGGGTCGCGATATGCGATGCTTAGCAAATGAAGCCGCCGGTACGAGGCGGCTTTTTCATTTCCAGAACCAAAGTAGAGAGAGAGATGACCACCATAGCAACTTCTGCCAAACCACGCGTGATGTCCGGAATGCGTCCCACCGGCGGCCTGCACCTGGGCCATTTGGTCGGCGTGCTGGCGCAATGGGCGAATTATTGCGAGACGGCGGATTCGTACTTCGAAATTGCGGATCTCCACGCGTACACGACCGGGTATGAAGATCCGCAGTCAGTTCGCGACTCGCGGATTGAAATGGTGGCGGTGTGGCTTGCGTGCGGCGTCGATCCGAAGAAATCGACGATTTTCCTGCAGTCTGCAGTGCCTGAAATCGCCGAACTGCACACGTTGCTTTCGATGATTACGCCAGTTTCGTGGCTCGAACGCGTTCCCACGTACAAAGGCCAAATCGAAGCGCTCGGACAGCAAATCGCGACGTATGGATTTCTTGGCTATCCGCTTTTGCAGTTGTGCGATATTGCGATCGTGCGCGGTGAACGTGTGCCCGTCGGTCGCGATCAAGTTGCGCATTTGGAGTTCGGGCGAGAAGTCGTACGCCGTTTCAACTTCCTGTACGGAGACGGAAGCGAAGTACTGGTCGAGCCGCAGCCGACGTTGACGGATTTTGCCGAAGTGCCCGGTATCGACGGACGCAAAATGTCGAAGTCGTACGACAATGCGATTTTGATTGCGGACGATGAAGAAACGACAACGAAAAAAGTGCGCTCGATGGTAACCGATCCGCAGAAAGTGCGTCGTGGCGACCCGGGACGGCCAGAAATCTGCCCGGTCTTCGCGTTGTGGAAATTCGTGAACCCGTTGAAGCTTGATGCCATTGCGGAAGGCTGCCGTTCGGGTGCGCTTGGATGCGTCGCCGACAAGGGTGATTTTGCGGAGCAGCTCAATGCGTATCTGCGTCCGGTGCGCGATCGGCTCGCGGTGTATCGAAACGATCCGAGTGAAGTTGAGCGGATCATCGCTGACGGCACAGCGCGCACGCGAGAGGTTGCTGCAGGCGTTGTCACCGACGTGAAACGCGCAATGAAACTTCTGTAAAATAAAAGAATGCCGGCACAAAGTGACGGCATTCTTGTTTCTTCGCGTCGATGCTTATTTGATGACGTGCCAGTCGGTCATAACATACTGAGCACCGCTCGACGTGATCGTTAACGTTCCGTCACCGAACGTATTCACGTTGAAGGTTGCAATTTGCGTACCGCCATTCGACACGATGCCCGTGATGAACTGATCGCTTGTCGGCGAAGCATTGCTGTTCGTCGTTACGTTCAGCGTGTTGCCGTTCGCCAGCGTTGCATTGGTTACGGTAAGGTTCGTGAGCATTCCGCGGTTGAACGTCGTCGAGACCGGAATCGAATATTGCCCACCCTGCGTTCCGCCGTTCAGCGTGAACTCCGGCGTTGAAATCGGGCACGTCGTGTTCGCGGCGGCGATGCCGACGGAGAGCGAACCGATGGCGCCTTTAAACGTCGATCCCGTGTGCGTCGACGTCCAGGTAATCGAACCGTCACTGTTCACCGTGCGCGCTCCACCCGAAAGGGTGGCGCTTTGCCATCCGAACGTTTCGTTTAGCTTCTGAATGCCGGTGGCGTTATAACCGGCCGAATCACCGCAGAACGTGCTCGTGTTTCCGCTCGCGGGAAGAACGACGAGTTCGTCGTCGCCGATCATTGTTTTTGCGCCGGCAAGGTCCAGTTCCGATTGCGCTTGGCGATTGAATCCGTTCGCAATGACGGGATATCCGTATTGTCCGAAGGAGGCGTTGCCGAACGTCACGGCCGACGTCCGCGTCGCGCTCGGCGTGGCGTTGTTCAAAGCATAGATTTTCTCGGTGCGATTGACCGTTTCCGAGTTGCCGTTGATGGTATAAATGCGAACGACGTCGCGTGCGAGCTGCGTGCACGCGTTATCGTAGAAGAATTGCGTTTCCGTTGAATTTGCATCGCCGTTCTTATCCGGCGCGAAAAACTCTACATTGTTGTTACACGTTCCAAGCGCGTCGCGTTGAAACGTGCCGCTCTTGTACGATAGATTTGCAACGATCGAGCTGTTGTAGTTCCCGAGAGTCTTTACCGGATCGCCGACCGAATTTGCGGTATTGATTGCGTTTTCCGATTGCGTTTGTGCGCTTTGCGCGGAGCCGCTGCCGTTGCCGCCGGAATTGACCGGCGGCGTGGTCGACGCCGTCCCGCCTCCGCCACCACCGCACGCAGCGAGCGCCGTCGTCATCGTTAGCGCGAGAATAATGTAAGCTTTCGAGTGCATTCCGTTGTCCTCGTAATCATAAAAAAAGAGTGCGTTTGCTCCCTGAGCATAGAAGCGTCGAAAGCATCGAACATTAGTGCACGCTAAAGAGCGGCGTGTTTTTACGCCCCTCTCATCTGCACGTCGGGAAAAATGAGAACCGAGTAAAGAGCGAGTGTCGCGCGGGGCTTATTTCAACGTGACGTCGAGCGCGATGTCCGCGTTCCCGCCGATCGTTGGATCGAGACGCGTTACGCTCATCCCGAACGCATGACGATCGATTTGCGCGGTTGCGTGGTAAACGGGATGCGCTGCGTCACCGGAAACCGTAACCGAAAGGTGCTCGGGTTGGGTGATTCCATGGATGGTAAGGTTTCCGTCCATCGTGAAAGCGTTCGCGCCGTGCGGCGCGATCGATGTGCTGGTGAACGTCCACGTCGGAAACTTCTGCACGTCGAAGAAATCGGAGGATCGAAGCTGAGCGTCGCGGTCCGGTTCGTCGGTCTGCAGCTTCGTAGCATCGAGCACTGCCGTCGCGCTAGTCGGGATTATCGAACCCGGAGCTAACGTGACGCTGCCGCTTTTGATCGGGATCGTTCCGGTGACATGTTCCACCCAAATATGCGTTACCGTAAACTGCGCTTTCGATCTTGCGGCGTCTATGGTGCGCTCCGCCGGCTCTGCAGCCGCGTGTGGGCTGCGCAGTACAAGCAAAACAGCGAGACCGTATGCGATTGCGAAAACGCAGCGCCTTGCACGCAATCGCACGTTAGCGGGCCACCGTAAGTTGAATGTTCATCGTGTTGGTCGTTTGCGGAACGTGTGCGATAACGTCTTCAATGGTGATGCGGGAAGTTTCGGTCGGGCCGTAACCCAAAAGCAGCACTGCGTCACGCGTAAAACCTCCAACCGGGTCGTATGTTCCCTCATAACGCGCTTCGGCATAGAGTTTGCGGTTGAATGCGTAACGCAATTGTTCGAACCCGCCGCTGGAGGCGCACCCGGCGAGGCCGGCACTCGCGCAATTCGAGTCCCAACCGCTAATGAACACGGCTTCGCTCGAGAACCGAGTCCACTGACCGTACGTGAAACCGTATCCCATCCGGTAAAAGCGATCGTGAGGTCCGCCGGCGATCGGACGCGTGCCGTCGTAGCGCCACGCCGTCACTGTGAACTTGCCCATGCCGTCCTGCACGTAAGCTTGAGTATCAACACCGGTTTTGGGAAGTCCACTCACGAGGTCGTATCCAGGCCCCGCAAAGAGCTGGACGTTTAGCCCACGCAGCGGGTCGCCCACGCCCACGCGCAGCCCGATCTTCGGATCTTTGAAGAAGAATGGGTTCGCTCCAACGACTTCGGTGTAAGGCGTGTAATCGTGATACGTATCGCGGAAGGTCTCAGGATCCACCGGCAGCGGCAACGTGAAGAGGCCGCCCTGTACGTAGACCGGGATTTTGGCGGTCCAGGGGTTCACGCGGTCGCTAATCCACGCATCGTGAAGCAGCCCGGGCATCCCGCCGTTAACCGCGTATTGCTCCCCGAAAAACGCTCCCCGCTCGCCAATCGCCCCGGCCGTGAAAAACTCGACTTCATCCACAATCGCCTTGGGCAACCCTTCACCGTTTGGGCCGGGGCCTTGGTTCCGGCTGGAGTCGACGAGATTTACCTTGGTCGCTAGCGGAAACGCAGGTCCGGGCTTCACACCGGGCATCCGGTTGCCATATGCCAAAAATGCCGCGCCGAACTCGTTCAAGTGCGGAATGACCGAATGGCACTTCTGGCACGAAACCCCGTACTGATGCGCGAAAAGCGGGATCGCGCGCGCGTTCAGCGGCCAGAACGCAGATACCGCGAGTGCCATACCAAGAAGCCATTTAGGTCTACCTAACAACATCGCCGGGCACGCTATTTAGGCAAGCCTAACTCGCTTCCTCCGTTCTAAAGTCGCAGATCCGCCATCTCGCGGGCGTTTCTCATTGTGGACGAGTTCTCAAATACTGTCTAAAATGGGAGTATGCATTCGACCGCGGAGACTCGCACTGACGAAGCATCGGCAATTCTGCACGATAGCGCGCGTGCATCCGGTCCGGCATTACGTGCCTTCGATGCAATTGCGAACGATTGGGGTTTGCCGGCGAAACAGCGGCAAGCACTTCTTGGTCTGCGTGCCTCAACGTACTACGCGTATC
The DNA here is from genome assembly GCA_964546935.1 of uncultured bacterium. Taxonomy (GTDB): domain Bacteria; phylum Vulcanimicrobiota; class Vulcanimicrobiia; order Vulcanimicrobiales; family Vulcanimicrobiaceae; genus JALYTY01. The sequence goes on from CAZJLJ010000011.1 coordinate 10,604, forward strand.
TGAAGCGACCCGACAGTGTCCGTCTATCGCCGGATACGCTCGAACGCATCTCGTATGTCCTTGGTATTTATAAAGCGCTGCGCATTCTTTTACCACGGCACGACGCACGTATTGCGTGGCTGCATAACCCTAACGCCGATCCGGAATTCGCGGGCGCTTCACCGCTCGCGATTATGACCGCCGGAAAGGTTGCGAATCTCTTCCGCGTCCGGCGTTATTTGGACGGTTATCGCGGATGGTAGCGCGCCTAGAATGGCGCGGCGCGATTCGAATCATTCCATCGCTCTATCCTGTTGTCGGTATTTTCGATGAAGTGGCCGATCCGCAAGATCTCGACGTCGTCCTCGAGTTGGAAGCCGCGACGAATCCACGCGTTCTTGATGCTGCAGGTGAACTCTCGATGGTGCGCGCGGAAGATCGGATCTCGGGAGCCGGCAGCACGCCCGTCATGGCGGCATTCACACACACGATGCCAAGCCGGTTTTCCGACGGCAGCTACGGTGTTTTCTACGCCGCCCACGACGAAGCGACCGCAATCGCAGAAACCGCTTACCATCGCGCGCGATTTTTGCGGGACGCCGGTTTACGAAGTGAAATCGTGCAGATGCGTGTGTATCGCGCCCGCATCGACGGTTCGTTCGATGACGTGCGCCCGCGCTCGCTACGTTCGGCGATTTACGATCCGAACTCGTATACGGCATCGCAAAAATATGCGAGACCGCTCTACGTGAAGAATGCCGTGGATGGAATCGTTTATCGCAGCGTACGCCGTCCCGAGGGCGAATGCGTGGCCGTCTTCCGCCCGCGCCGCGTAAAATCGATCAAAGTGTTACGCCATCTCGAATACCGTTTTGAGAATTATGTTTTGACCGCGGTTCTGGCTGTAGACGAAGTTTCGCCTAGTCTTTGATCTCGATGTATCGATTCGCAATTCATTGCGGTTCAAACATATCCGCACGTTTAGCGCTTTAGAATTCCATTGGTGCATTAACAACATCAAGCCGACGTAAAGCAAATTGCGTTAATTACCGCGACTTGATAACTGCAGTTATCGAATGAAATGCGTTATTTTGAGACGCGTAGTCATTTGGTCCTGGAGCGCGAGGAACTGAAGCAATGGGTACCAATTGTGCGCTCATTAGCGTGCTACACAATCGTCGTACGCCAATAAAAATAAGGGTTCCCGGCTTCAGTTTTTAGTTGTGCTCTTTGAGCACGACTAGGTTTCCTATTGCGCCGGCCGCGGAAGGGCAGACAACGATTAATCTTAGCCCAGGTGCCAACGGTTCTACGCCGCTCTATCTTGAAGGCGTTATGGAATCGGCGTATATCTGCATCGAAGGCGGCAGCTGCGGAGGCTTGGGAACTCCGAATGCGGATGGCTCCTATTCCATGACAGTAATGGTTTCAGACGAAAACGGTACCGCGATTCCGCAGCAATTGGAAGCCGATGGCACGACCGTCGTTCCGCTTGACAATGGCAGCTTCCAAGTTGTCGAGACGGATTCTAACAACATTGTTACGATTACGCCCGCAAGTTCGTTCTCGACTCCAGGCACGGACCGGCACGCTCTTTATGGGCACAATATCAACATCAAATGCCAGAATGTCGGATCGACGACGATTGCGGCAAAGTTATTGCCGACGGACAACTCGGCCGGCACCGTAAGCGGTTTCACCTACACGACCAGTAACTATCCGCAGGCGGGCAGCATTCTCTCAACCGTCGGTTCGGACGAATACTACGGAAACTCGCTGGCCGTGAATTGCTCGAGCACCGGAAGCATGACCCTACAGTAAACTCCAATCCTCCAGCAGAGAATGAACGGCCCCGAGCTCAAAACGAACGCGGGGCCTTTCTATGCGGTTGCTACATCGCTACGGGTTCAGGGGGCCACTCGACTTCGGTTTCCAAATCCACCAAAGTGGTGCGCCGACGACGAAGATGAACGGGAAGAAAAAGACGTGGTAGTGTGTTGCAAGTAAAACGACCGCAGCGATCGCACACGCAACGATAAGAGAGAGAAAGAGCCGCAACAGCGTTGTCATCTTTGTAAGCGCCATATACCCGCAAAGAAGAACAGCGCCGCTTTTGAGCGACGCTGTCTGCCAGTTTGTGATCCGAAGGTAACTAGCCCTTAAATCTCGGTAGAGCTTTCTCGATTTGTTCGAGAGCGTAGTCGATGTCGGCGAGCGACGCCGCGTATGAGAAACGCAAGTATCCTTTGCCGGCCGGGCCGAACGAAGAACCGCCGCCGCAGGCAACGCCGGCTTCTTCCAGCATGAAACTCGCGAGCGCCTTGTCGTCTTGCGTGATCTCCATTACGTTGGGGAATGCGTAAAACGCGCCTTCAGGCAGCGTGCACTTGATGCCCGGAATCTTATTCAATCCCGAAACAAGACGGTCGCGGCGTTGCCGGAAGATTTCGTTCATCTCGTGGATCGGTTCATCGGGACCGGTAAGCGCTGCAATGCCGGCCTTCTGCACGAACGTGGCGACGCAACTGAACGTGTTGTTGTTGAAGAGCGTGACGATCTTTGCGAGCTCTTCCGGCATGATCGCGTAGCCGAGACGCCAGCCTGTCATCGCGTATGCCTTCGACATGCCGTCGACGATGATGGTGCGCTCTTGCATCCCGGGCAGCGAAGCGATCGAAACGAACTCGGTTTCGAGATAGAAATTGCGGCTGTAAATCTCGTCCGCAATAACCAGGAAGTCGTGCTTCTGAGCGAGTTCCGCGATGCGCTCCAAGTCCGAACGCAGCAACACGCCGCCCGTCGGATTGTGCGGCGAATTGATTACGACGGCTTTTGTACGATTGGATACACGGCTTGCAAGTTCGTCTAGATCCATGCGCCAGTTGCGCTCTTCACGCAGCGGAATCCGAATGACATTGGCTTGCAGGTAAGATGACGCAGATCCATATGCGGGATACGCCGGATCAAAGTAAATGAAGTCGTCGCCCGGGTTCAGGATAGCGCTGAGAATGTTCCAGATGATCGGCTTTGCACCGGGAGCTACCGTAACTTGTGCGGCCGTGTACGGTGAGGGCATCTTACGGAAGCGCGTTGCGTAATCGGCGATAACTTCACGCAATTCAATGATGCCGGCCGAAGGCGTGTAATGCGTGTCGTGGCCCATAAGCGAGTCAATAGCCGCTCGCTTGATATGTTCCGGCGTATCGAAATCAGGTTCGCCGATCTCCATGTGCACGACGCGACGGCCTGTCGCTTCGATTTCGCGAGCGCGTGCAAGAACTTGAAACGCATTTTCTGCGCCGAGTCGCGAGACGGCGTCGGCGATTCGATTGTCGTGAACTGCGAGCATTTAAGGCGTATCCTTCTTTATCTTTCAATTAACGTTGCTGTTGTTATCAAGGGGGCGCTTCATGCTTGGCGAACTCGGCCGCATGCGCACCCTGTCCGAAGTATTCGCACCAGGAGCAACGACGTTGCCGGAGGGTCTCCGAACGCTCGTCGTTTCGCCCGACCGAGAGTTGGAACCTGGAATGACGGTGCGCGCCACGTTCACGTTTCGCAATCAAGGCGGCGCTCCGGCATCGGGCGTTCGCGTACGTTTCAACATTCCCGACGGACTCGTTTATCTCGTAGGTACAGGCCAGCTCGACGGCGTCGATCTAGACGACGAGCAAGGCAACTCACCGCTGCTTTCACGCAGCGGTGCGCATATCGGCGACGTAGCACCCGGCGAAGAACGGCGAATCGAACTTGCGTACAGCGTTGCTGGCGCCATCGAAAACGGTACCACCATTGAACTCCAAGCGGCTGTTGCTTCTTTTGAAGTGCCGCCCGTTGGCTCGAACATCGTTCGACTCATCGCGCGTAGCCGGCCGCAACTGCAGAACGCCTCCACCGGCGTCTCGATTGATGCAAGGCAAGAGCCGAGACCCGGCTCGGAAGCGCAAATTACGGTGCGTTTCCATAATGCCGGCGAATCGAGCGCACACGACCTAGTTGTTGTCGCGCCGATTCCCGAACATACGCGTTACGTGCCAAATTCGGTGCGCGTGAATGGACGTGAAATCGAACGCGATCTCGGCGTTCCATTCGATCGCATTTACGCGCCGGTCGTCGTGCAGTCGCTCGCGGCAAGCGCAAGCGCAACGCTTGTGTACCGCGTGCGTATCGACTCACCGTTACCCGACGGCACGCCGATCGTCGCGAAGGCCGAAATAGCTTCGCAAGAGACGCCTGCGTTCGAACTCGAGCCGGCATCGCTGGTAGTTCATGCAACGCCTGATTTCGACGACGACCGTACGACCTTCACGACAGAACCGGCGCACGACGTGCGTCCGGGCGGACGTGTCGTTCTAACGCTCTCCGCTTATAATGCTGGTTCTGCTGCGGCCGAAAGCGTCACCGCCGCGATCGAACTGCCGGATGCGCTTACACTCGTTCGCGGTGCAGTTCAGATCGACGGCCGTCCGATTCGCGAGCGCAAAAAGGATCAACTCGTCTTCGACCTCGGCCGAATCGACGCCGAAGAGCGCGTAGAGTTGCGTTGCGAAGCAATGATTGCATCGCCGTTGCCCGACGCGGCAGCCCTACCGGTTACGGCGGTCCTTTCGTGGGAGCCGTCGACGGAAGAATCGGCGGAACGCCGGTTCGAGCGGACGGTTGTCGTTCGTTCTGAGCCCGCGTTGCCGTCGCGCCGCAATACCATCGCGCGCGCACACGGCGAAGTCATCAAACCCGGTGAAGAAGTCGAAGCGGCAATTCTGCTTTCGAACGACGGAAGCGCCGCGGCAACCGACGTCGTCTTGCACCTGCGCGTCGATCCGGCGCTCGAAGACGTGCGCCTTTTCGAAAAGAATTCGCGCGTCACGATGGATACCGATGCGGCGGAGATCGGAACGCTCGAACCCTACTCGCAGCGGCGTTTCACGGTGCGCGCACGCGTGCGTTCGCCCTACGCGGATCGCAGCGAACTTCGCATCGGTGCGAGCGCGCACAGTCGCGAGCTGGGCGAAACATCGCTCGGTGAAACGACATGGCGCGTCGATTCGCATCCCGCGTTCGCGGTTCAATCCTCGGGATTGCAGCTCGATACCGATGAAGTGCTGCGTCCCAATCAGCTCGCCGATGTCGCGGTTCACGTAACGAACGTCGGCAGCGACGTAGCGCACAACGTGCGAGTACGCTTGTATGTTTCGCCCGAAGCCCGGCTCGAAACAGTCGACGGTGCGACGCGCGAAAAATCGAAACTCGTCTTCGGCGAAATAGCGCCGGGCGGCACCGCGGTTGCGCGCTTGGGATTACGATTACTGCGTAGTCTCGCGCGTGAATTTCCGGTGACCGTCGATGCCGTTCTAACGGCCGACGCAATGTTGCCCGTCCCATTGGACCGTCTGACGATCGTTACGACCGCAGAACCGGATTTTTCGGTCGGAACGCTGCGCAGCGAGCCGATCGACGTCGTCGATGCGGGCGAAACCATCGAATGGACGCTGCACGTTCGCAACGGCGGCGACGGCCCGGCGCGGCGCGTGCAAATTTTGGTCGCGCAGCCCGAGTCGTTGATCTACGTGCCGAATTCAACCACGGTGAACGACGTGCCGATTCGCGATATCGGTGCGTTGACGGCGCTCGCGAGCCAGCGCGGTATCGTGCTAAACGACGTCGACCCCGGCGTTGAAGCCACGATTCGCTGGCGCGACGTGATTCACAATGGTCTCGGCGCGGGCGAGGCGATCTCGCGCGTTGCGCACATCATCTACGACGGTGAGCGCGACGATGCCGTTCATTCCAACGAACTGAAAGTTCGTGCGACGCCGGTCTTTGCGAATGCAATTCCCGGTTTGCCGTTCGGACTCGACGGCATGATCGGGCCTTCGTTCGGCAACGCGCCGTCGGGACCGCGCGCACTGACCGAAGACCGGTTCATGGAGCTGCCGCCCGCGACGCCGGTCGGCGAAGCGAACGGCACGCATCGCGACTGGATCCCCGGATCGAATCTGCCGGCGCTGACGGCGCTCAACGGTCACCGCGAAAGTGGCGACGTGGAGGAAGGCGGCATCGTCGACGGTCTCCTCGTCGGCGAGGGTACCGGTGTCGGTGTTGCGGTGGGATTCAGCAGCGAACGGTTGACGCGGACGCTGCGCTTTTTAGAGGAAGCCCGTTTCGACGGACTCATCACGCACTTGTTCGCGTTGCGCGCGTTCTTCCCGGATGCGATCGGCGATTCGCACGTCGGATCGGTGAACGCGGTACGCGATATGCTGCGTGAAGAACTCGACCGTCTCTTCATCAAGCTGCGACTCCCGAACTACGTCATCGCGCCGCGCGACATCGAAACGCCGTCGCTGCGCGCTGCCGTCGAACGGCTCGTGCACGACGTAAACACTGCGCGCGGTATTCCGGCCGAAACGCCGGCTTCGCCGATTGTGATGCGCGGCGCGCTCGATGTCGAAGGTATCGCGCAGTTTGCGGACACGCTTGCCGATGCCGAGCTAGCGTCGTCAATACCGTGGGCCGTGCTTGCGCGCATGTTACCCGACGGAACGGCACAGCTTGCGCATTACCGGAAGATGCTCGTAGAGCGGTTGGATTCGTTCGCCGATCTCGAAGCGTCCGAATTCCTCGACGCACTGCAGCGCCGTCGTGATACGGCGCTAGACGCGGCGCTCGATGTCGTTCGCACGGCGCTCTACTCGAATGCCGGGTAACGGGCTGGAATGACGGCGATAACGGGAACATTGCTCGTCATTCTGGTCGCGGCCATCGCGATCGGGGCATACGCGTTTCTCGCTCCGCGAAGACCGGAAGCCGAGCGCGTGCAACGCCCCGCGCGTGACTTGCAAGTAAACACCGATTGGACTCATGAGGCCGGCGATGAATTCGCCGGCCTTTCGGAGTCCGCGCGTTGCGATTTGGTCTTCGCGGTAGCGTTGCTCGAAGATGAACGGTCGCAGAAGTTGCTGCAACATGCCCTGACCGACCCCGCGGAACCGGTGGCGCTCGCGGCGGCACACGCTCTAGCGACGAGCGGCCGCCGTACGGTCGTGGAGAGATACTTATCGGAACATCCCGGCGAACGTGCTGACCGCATCGCCGGAACATTAGCGCTCCTCCAATAACACCGATGGTGCAATGGACCTAGGTTGCGCCTGGTCGGAGAGGGAAAGGTAGCAGGGTGTCGACCTCGTTGACCGGCATTTTCGCCCCAGGCTCTCCGGCTTTAGTCGAGAGTCTGCGCACGTTGGTCCTAGAGCCGGATCGCACCGTCGCACCGGGCGAATTGGTTCGCGCAATATTTTCTTTTTCAAATTTGGGCGGTGCGCCGGCAACCGGCGTGCGCGTTCGCTTTGCTCATCCGCAAGGCGTAGTGCACGTTGTTGAAGAGGACACCGTCGACGACCACCCGCTCGTGGACGCGGGATCGCTAGTCGATGCGAACGGCGCACTCGCCGGCGATTTGGAACCGAACGCGCAACGCCGCGTTACCTGCACCTTCCGTGTAAACGATACGATCGAAGACGGCAGCGAACTCGTGTTTCAAGCGGCGCTCGTCACCGATCAAACCTCGCTCGTCGGTTCGAACATCGAACGCATTACGGTTCGCAGCCGTCCCGAACTGCGTGGAACGGGAACGCTTGTAACGATTACCGCGCCTCCGTTGCCTAAACCAGGCGATGTAATTTCGATCCGCGCAACGGTAATCAATTCGGGCTCTTCCAGCGCGCACGATGTAACCTTGGTGTTGCCGACGCCGCAATACACCACGTACGTTCCGCGCAGCGCACGAATCGATGGACGCGTCGTTCCGAATGTCGAGGGCGAGCCTTTCGATTACGACAGCTCGATGGTGGTAAGCGAACGCCTTACACCCGGACAGTCGGTTCTGGTCGAGTATCAGGCAACGATCGATTCTCCGCTGATCGATGGAACGCGAATCAAAGCAGCCGGAACCGTCGGCTCGCGTGAAACATCGGAATTCGGAATTGCTTCGGCCGAGATCGTCGTCGCTTCGCCGGTGGATTTCGAAGGAGAAGAGACCAGTCTCACGATTCTCTCCGACGACGTTGTGACGCCGGGCATGCGCGTACCGATGATTTTGCGCGCGATGAATACCGGAACGGGCATCGCCGAGCGCGTGCAGATGAGTTTTGTGCTTCCGGAAGGCTTGATTTACGCGCCCGGTTCAGCGCACGTCGACGGCCAACCCGTTAGCGACGAATCGATTCCCGGACTCGTGTTCTCGATCGGCTCGCTTTCGGCCGGAAGAATGGCGGAAGCCGGAATCACCGCTACGGTTGCGGTTCCGAGCACGCCCGGCGCTACGGCGTTGCCGATTGAATCGACGTTGCGTTGGCGTAACGGCGAACGCCGTTTCGCGCGCCGTTTGTCGGTGCGAGTTGCGCCGCGGTTCAGTCGCGCACGAAATTTCGTCGAAGCCGATCGCGGCGTCGCGCAAGCGCGGGATGAAGTGAAATTTACGGTGCACGTGTATAACGACGGCACCGCGCCCGAAAACGACGTGCGCCTGCGATTGATTCCGGGCCTCTATCTCACCGATCTTCGCATCGCCGAAGGGCAAGATGAATCGGCACCATACGAACAGCCGTTGAGCCTTGGCGTCGTTGAACCGCACCACGAAAGAATTTTCACGGTTTCCGCGCGCATCGGTTCGCGGGTTCCCGATCGCTCCAATGTTTCGCTTGGCGTCGTACTCGAACACGACGGCGGTGCGGTCGATCTTGGCACTGCAACGCTGGTCGTGCGTTCGCGTCCCGCGATCGAATCCGTAGCGTGGGAACTAGCATCGCACGAAGCGTTGCGTCCCAACCGTACGATCGATGTTGTCGTTCGCGTTACAAACGGCGGCACCGATGTTTTGCGCGACGCACGCCTTTCGCTCACGTTGCCGCCTGAGCTTGCGGTCGAACGTGCCGTGGATGCGCGTCGCGATCGCGATGGCGTCGCCTTCCAAGACGTTCCAGCCGAAAGCACGCATGAAGCGCGCATTACCTTGCGTCTGCTTCGCGCCGTTTCGAATGCGCGTCCGCTAACCATCGATGCGTGGCTGCACGGAAAAGGCATCAGTCCCGTGCAGTTTCCGGCACTCGATGTTCCCACATTCGCCGAACCGCAATTCGCGCAAAGCGCGCAGCTCTTAGCGATTCCGGCTGAAAACGTAAATGCCGGCGAGCGGATGTATTACGAAATCCGCTTGCGCAATGAAGGCGACGGTCCGGCAAACCGGCTCGCGATTCGTGCCGTTCCAACGAACCTCGCGGTGTACGTGCCGTCGTCGAGCTCGATCAACGGCGTCTCCGTCACGGACGACTCCGGTATGTCGCAGCTGTGGTCGCAACGCGGCCTTGTTCTTGCCGACGTCAACCCGAACGTCGAGCTGCGCATCCGCTGGGAAATGATCGTGATGTCGCCGCTTACCGCTGGAACGCCGCTTGATACGCGTGCCGTGTTGGAGTGGGACGAAGGCAAAACGCTTGCGATTGCTGCACCGACCGTTCGCGTGCAAGCGAAACCCGCACTCAGTGAGTCGACCGCTGGAACGCCCATTTCGATCGCGCAAATGTTCGCGGCTGAAGGGCCTGTTTATGAAGCGGCGCCGCTCCCGCCCACAGATGTCGCTCGCGAAGTTGCAGAAGAACCGGTGCTTGCACCGGCACCGGAAGCGGAGAAACCGCCGCGCGCAATCGCGGATTTGATCGAATCGCAGTCGCTCCAACCGGCGCCTATGCCGCAGCTTGGGGCGCCGCAACCATCGCCCGTCGAAGAGCCGCCTGCGGTTCCCATTTTATACGTCGATTTCTCGCCCGAGCGCTTGAGCAACACGATTCGGATGCTGGAGCGCAGCGATGCCGGCGGTTTGGTACAACACCTTTTTGCGATGCGCATGCTCTTACCGGAGCACGCCGTCGGAGCGTCACCGCAACTCAGCGGTTCGTTCGCGAGTGCAAGCCGTGCGCTGCGCGCACCGTTGGAAAAACTCTTCGTGCGTTTGCGTATGCCGCGTCTCTCTATTACGGGCAAAGATATAGAAGATCGCGAGAGCCGCGACGCGATGCACAACCTGGTCGGCGATTTGACCCTGGCGCCGACGTCGGTGCCGCCGCAACCGCCTGCGGGCCTGGTTCGCATCGAAGGCGCGGTCGAGCTGGAAGTCGTGCGTGCGCTCGCAGCGGACCTGGAAGGGTTGCCGCTCGGTGCGGTAACGCCGTGGTTGATTAACGCCCAGCTTTTGGGAACGACGGTTTATTACGATGGCGGAAAATCCGATGCGCTCGAATCTTACCGGGCTGAGTTGCTGAACGTCTTTACGGTGTTAGCGGAACTTCCAATGATGGAGTTTCATCGTGTGCTCACGTCGAGCGTGAACCGCACGCTCGATGAATCGCTCGCTGCAGTGCTGGAGGCATTGCGCGGCGCCGCGCACATTGCTGTCGAATAGCCCCGCCGTCGAAATCTTTGCCGGTCTGTTTTTTGTTGGTGCGGCGCTTTTCGCGCTTGGCACTTGGCTGACTCGCCGGACGCAACAGCAACCCGAAACCAGCCCGGGACCCATTACGTGGACGCAACAGATTGCCGGTCCGGAACCGCTGCCGTGGGAGCTGCGCTTGGATATCATCGAGCGCTTAGCAATCGTCGCGCAGCCATGGTGCGTCGATCTGCTAAATCAAGCGCTGAAAGAAGAAACCGATCCGGTCGTGCGTGACGCTGCAGAGCGCGCGTTGCTTGTTATCGGCGCGCGCTAATACGTGAAGCCGGGATCTTTCTTGAAGTATTTCACGAGAATGTCACGCGCAATCGGCGCCGCAACGCTCGCGCCATAACCACCACTGCGATCGACAAAGACGGCCATCGCGAGCTTCGGGTGATCCGAAGGCGCCCACGCGATGAACCACGTGGTGTTTGCACCCGAACCGTTTTCGCCCGTTTCAGCCGTTCCGGTCTTTCCGGAGAACGGCAAATCTTTGATCTTCAAGCCGTAAGCCGTACCGCCGGGATCGGTGACCTTCGCCATACCGGCGCGCACTGCGGCCAACGCTTGTTGCGTAACCGGAACTTGGCGAATCACTTCGGGCGGAAATGATTTGATTAGCTCGCCGTTCGGCGAACGAATCTCACGCACGACCTGCGGTTTATAGAGTGTGCCGCCGTTGATCACCGTGGAGGCGACGTTGGCCATCTGCAGCGGCGTCGCTTGCATGGCGCCTTGGCCGATGCCAAGCATGCAGACTTCGCTTGGTTCCATCGGAACGTGGAAGACTTTCATTTCCCATTCGGGCGTCGGCCAGTTGCCGCTGATTTCGCCAGGCAGATCGATGCCGCTTTTCTTGCTCAAGCCGTATGCCATGGCATACTTCTGCAACCGCTCGCGTCCGAGCCGCCACGCCATTTGGTAGAAGTATCCGTCCGAAGAAGCCGCCAGTGCGGGAATGAAACTTGTGCGTCCCAGTCCCCCGGAAGCAATGTCGCGCGCAACGTACCCGCCGCAATTCCATGCACCGCTGTCATAGACGGGTTCGTTGACTTTCACAACGCCTGCGGTGATCGCACCCGAGCCGGTAACCATCTTGAACGTCGAGCCGGTGGGCGTAGCGGCGCCGATCGCGTTGTTGTACAGCGGATCGACCGGATCCAAGAGATACTTTGCGACCATCTTGTAGTTGTCGTCGGCAAAGTCGTTCGGATCGAATTCCGGAAAACTCGCCATCGCGAGAATGCCGCCCGTCCATGGATCTTCCACGACGACTGCGCCTGAGAGTCTGCGTTTGCCGGCCCATTTTTGGATACCGTCGGCAAGTGCCTGATCGACGATCTGCTGCAAACGAAGATCGACGTTTGTTACGACTTTATCGCCCGGAACGGCAGTCTTTGAAGGGAGCTTGATGCTTGGCACGACGGACCCGGTGGCATCAACGACAACACGTTGGCCGCCCGGTTCGCCGCGCAAATATTTGTCGTAAACCGCTTCCAAGCCGTCCTTGCCGACGACGTCGTTTGGTGAATAGCCCTCGTGTTTTCGTTCGTTGTACTCTTGTTCGGTGATCTGTCCCACGTAACCGAAAAGATGCGCGCCGACTCCTTTGAACGGATAGTCGCGAATCGGCTGGACTTCTAAATCAACGCCGGGTAGATCGGGAAGCACTTCGGAGAGCCGTGCGACCGTCGCAACCGATAGATACGCGTCCAAAACGACCGGCCCGTAGGGTTCGTAAACTTGAACCTGGTCGAAGTTTTCATAGTTTACGCCGCGATGGTGGAGCAACCGCTTCCACAACGTCGGTTCGCTGACGTTCAACGTACGCGCAAGCGTCTTCAGCTCGCCGTTCACGTCGGTCACTTCCGATGGAATCAAACCGACGACAAACGATGGCCGGCTTCGCACCATCACCTTTCCGGTGTGGTCGTAAATCAGTCCACGCGGCGCGGCAACCTCGATCAAGCGCACCTGGTTTGCTTGCGCAGCCGTTTGGTACATCTCGCCTTGAGCGATTTGGACCTGGATCAAACGCACCACGATTCCAACGATCGCTAAGAACACAACGCTCGCGAAGCCCGCAATACGCCACGGTGACTTCTGCCAAGAGATACGAGGAAAACGGCGGCGTTCGGTAATCATTTTTACGCCTGCTCGTAGCGGCGAACCGCCAACATCACAACGATCATCAGAATCGCGTTGAAAAGCGCTTCCCAAAGTGCCTGGTGGAAATGCGTCGTAGCGAGCCCGCTCGGATACCCTTCAAACGCCATTACGACCCAGAAGATCAACGAACGCAGCAACGTCGCAATCGCTGTGATTAGCGATACCAGCGGGATCGAATCGGCGAAGAAGCCGCGCGAGAGCGCACCGGCGATGATCGCGACGAGCGTCGTAGAGATCGTCCACGCACCGCCCGTATCAACCGAAAGAATATCTTCGCAAAGCCCCGCTGCAAGTCCGTAGATTGCGGCGCGTTGCGCATTCACGCGAATAGCAAACCACACCACGGCGACCAGCACGAAACTCGGTTCTGCATTGCGGATAATCGCGTAGTGCATGAGCGTCACTTGCGCAAGCAGCGCAAGCACCAGCCAGAGCGACGCAGTCAACCACGAGGGACCGATGAACGGTACGTGGTTTAAAAGTTTATTTCGGGACGACGACAACGCGATCGAGGGTGCCGAGATTGACGGCGGGCTTTAAGACAGCGGTTTGGTAAAGCGTCGTATCGCCGCGTTCGATGCGAGCTACGCGGCCAATGGGAACGCCGGCATGAAACGAGTGCCCTTCACCGGTTACCACAAGGTCGCCAAGTTTGATCGGCGCATCCTGCGGAATGTACTCGACGCGCACGCTAGAGAGGTTGCCGCGCGCGATGCCCCAGTACCGGCCGCGCTGCGTAATGGCGGGGAGGCGGCTTGTGTAGTCGGTGATTAGGATTACCTTGCTGGAGAACGGTTGCACCGATTCGACGCGGCCGACAATGCCGCCGTTGCCGACGACGCCGTCGTCCTTGTGGATGCCGGCGTTGCTTCCGCGATCGATCGTAAACGACCGCGACGTGTTCTCGGGCGGAAATCCGATTACGCGCGCTTCGATTGCGTGCGGATAAAGATTGACGACCGGCTGAACCGAGACTTCCGAGGAGTACTCCGCCGCCAGCTGGTGGAGGCGTTCGTTTTCGGCCTCGAGCGATTTGTTTTGCTCGCGCAGCGTTTTGTTGTCGCGCTCGAGTTGCGGCAGCTCGATTACCGCGCCGGTTCCGCCCCGCGCGACACCGGCGACGGCCGACGTCGCCATCTCAATGAACGATACCAATGACGTTCCGACGGTTTCGAGCGGACTAACTTGCCCCGAACGCTCGGCATTAATCTGCACGAGCGCGAGTAACGCCGCTACGATGATGACGGTTATGAGCGCAAAGAGTCTGCGCTCGTCGCGGTACGTAAAGATGTCGGCCCCTCGAAAAAAGCCTTAGCTAATTGCGCGTTGTTTCGTTACCGGAAGCATAAATCCCAACCTGCGAAGCGTCCGGACGAACCGTGCGAGCGGGAACCCCATGACGGTGTAAAAATCGCCTTCGATCGACTCGACAAGCGATGCCGCCCGGCCTTGAATCCCGTAAGCACCTGCTTTATCCATCGGCTCTCCCGTCGCAACATATTCGTTGATTTCTTCGGAAGTTAGTGAATAAAAGCGAACCCGTGTGGTGGACGACTCTTCGACCGCCCGCTCGCTCCCGGGCGGTAGAATCGCGAAAGCGGTGTGAACCAAGTGCTCGCGTCCCGATAGTAGCTGCAGCATTCGAACTGCTTCGGCTTCATCTCTCGGCTTATTGAGCGCAACGCCGTCGACGTCTACGACGGTATCCGCCGCTACGATGAGCTCGTCTCTGCCGTAATGCTTGGCCACGTCCTGCGCCTTTGCAATCGCGTGCCGCTGCGCCAGCTGCAGCGGTGTTAGCGTATGATCGTCTGGTTCTTCATACTTGCTCGGCCGCACGATCACGTCAAGGCCAAGCGAAGAGAGCAATTCCAGACGCCTCGGCGAGGCGCTCGCCAAGGTCACCCGTTCCAGCGTCATTGATACGTTCGACTGCCGGCGATCACGTAGCCGCCGTCGTGCCGGCCGCGGGGGTCGTGGTGCGTCCAGTGAATGACGCCGCCCATCGCGTTGTACTCGTACTGGCCTTTGACTTGGACGTTCTCTCCCGGTTGCAGCGGTACGGGTCCGGTTAGATCGGTGTTCGTTTCAACTTTCACGAGCAGATCGCACGCCCCGTTGAGCCGCAGCAAGAAGCCCTCATGCGTGCCGCTCGGTCCACGGCGCAAACCCAATACGTCGACCACCGTCCCGGAGGCCACCACCTCGGCGTGGGACTGCTGCCCGCTGTAGACCTGACAGACGCGGCCGTTATCCGGCGCTTGTTTCGAATTTCCGCTTGAGCACGCGGTGAGCGCGATGCCAAGCGCGGCAATCCCCGCAAGTCTAAACATTCACCGTTCCGTACAACTTCTGCGCGACGATGTACTGCCACACCGGCTCGGGCACCAAGTAACGAACGCTGCGGCCTTGCGATAGCAGCGTACGAATCAGCGTGGCGGACTCCGGAATCTCCGGCATGTTTAGCGTTGCGATTCGCTCGCGCAAGTGTTTTGGAACCGCGTCGAGGATTCGCTGCAGCGCATCTGGGCGAACGCCGGGCCGCGGCGCGATAACGAAGCGTTCGAGATTCTCGAGTACTTGATCGAAACGTTGCCACGTAGAGTTCGCGAGCGAGTCGGCGCCGATGATGAACGTGAATTGCGCGTCGGGATACCTCGCGCGCAGGTGGGGAAGCAAATCGGCCGTGTAACCGCTCGAGTCCGGCCGCAAATCGGTGTCGTCCAGTTTGAATCGCGGATTGGTTGCAATCGCTCCGAGAATCATCGCGCAGCGATGATCTGCGGTTACTTCCGCTTTCGAACGATAGTGTTGATTGTTCGTTGGAACGAACAGCACGCGATCGAGGCCTTCAAGAATGCGAGCGGATTCTGCTACGAAGAGATGGCCGTTATGGATTGGATCGAACGTGCCGCCGAAGATACCGAGTCTCATGAGTACGTGAATTCGTACTGCCCGATCCTTACGGTATCCCCTTCGGCTGCGCCGAGTTCGCGAAGTTTTTTCTCGACTCCCATTTTCGCAAGCACACGTTCGAATCGCGCGAGGCCTTCATCAGAATCGAAATTCGTCATGGAAGCAAGCCGTTCGACGCGTTCGCCGCTTATAACAAACGTGCCGTCGCGCGCGCGTTCGATCGTAAAAGCGTCGTGCGGGACGAGTTCAATCAATGCCGGTGGTGGCGTGATAATTTCCGGCAGCGGGGCTTCCTTTATCGTTTGCGACAATAGGTACACCAGCTCGCGAACGCCCTCGTTCGTCGCCGAGCTAATCCCGCGTGCGTCGGGGAAACGTTCTTGCAGCTCACGCAACGTCTCTTGTGCGTCGGGTAAATCAAGCTTGCTTACGACGAGCAGCGTTGGTTTTTCGAGCAGCTTTGGATTCCACGCACCGAGCTCTCGCTCGATCGTTTCTTTGTCGTGCAAGAGTTCGTCAAGCGGTTTCGCGCCATCGACGAGGTGCACCAGTGCGCGCGTGCGTTCCACGTGCTTTAAAAATTGATCGCCAAGGCCGGCGCCTTCATGCGCGCCTTCGATTAGTCCCGGAACGTCGACCATGAAGAACGACTCTTCATCGGAGACGCGAACGACGCCGAGCTGCGGCTCGATCGTCGTAAACGGATAGTCGGCAATCTTCGGACGAGCCGCGGAAACAACCGAAAGAAGCGTCGATTTTCCGGCGTTCGGAACGCCTATGACCCCGGCATCTGCAAGCAGGCGTAACTCGAGACGCAACGACGCTTTTTCGCCCGGCTCGCCGTTATAGGCGATGCGCGGCGCCTGCCGCGTGCTCGTTGCGAAATGCTGGTTGCCCAATCCGCCGCGCCCGCCTTTGGCAGCCTGAACGCGATCGCCGGCGTGAGCCAGATCCGCGAGAAAACTTTCATGCTTACCTTCGGGCGTGCGGTAAACCAGCGTGCCTACCGGGACGAGGATCGTCAGATCGTCGCCGCTCTTTCCCGACTTGTTGGAGGTGCCGCCCGGTTTGCCGGCTTCCGCGTTGAACGCGCGCTTATAACGGAACTCGACGAGCGTTGATAGCTCGGGCGTTGCTTCGAGGAAAATGCTTCCGCCGTGGCCGCCGTCGCCGCCGGCCGGACCGCCTTTGGGGATGTATTTCTCACGCCGCCATGCGACGATGCCGTCGCCGCCGTTGCCGGCTGCGACAGTGATCGCTGCTTCGTCGATGAATTTCATGGCGTTAGAAAAGGAAAAAGGGCCCGTGGGGCCCTCTTCAGTTATCCTTACTTAGAGGGTTAGGCAGCGGACAACGGACGGATGTTGATGTGCTGCTTGTTGCGTCGTGAGCTGAACTCAACGGTGCCTTCGACCAGCGCAAAGAGTGTATAGTCTCTGCCCATACCGACGTTTTCGCCGGGGTAGAACTTCGTGCCGCGTTGACGAACGAGAATGTTGCCCGCGAGCACGTGCTGCCCACCGTAACGCTTCACGCCAAGGCGTTGAGCGTTCGAGTCGCGGCCGTTACGGGTAGAACCGGCGCCCTTCTTGGACGCGAACAGTTGCAGGTCGAACTGGAACATAGCCGCGTGAGTATAGCAAAGGGTCCCGTTCCTGACAAGCACTACTCGTGCATAGGATGCGGCGCGGTGTTTGGCTGCCGGCGCTGCGGATAGTACCGCGGCGGGACGCCGGGATTTCGAGGGCTCACCCGGGGAAGCCGGCCGTACCCGTTGCTACCGGATCCGTTGCCCCCGTATCCGAAATTCCCGCCACAGCCTTGGCCGAAGCCCATCCCCGGGCGGCTTCCGTTCCGGCCGGGATTTCGAACGGGCAAAGTCGTGTGCGGATACTGCGGGTAGCCGGCTTGGAACACGGGCGGGGCCGGATTTCGTTCGGGGGCAAATCCGAACCCATAGGGCCGGGGCTGCTCTTGCTGCGCGATGCCGCTTCTGCGGCCGCCCCCGCCGTAGCCGCCGCATCCATAGTAATAGATATCGCCGATGGCGGGCGCCGGGTCGGTGCTTCGCGGTGGCTGCGGGGCGCGGCCGGTAGATAAATTCCAAAATGTCTGATCGGCGGAGGTGGGAAGCGCCAGGCTGCCGAGCAGCGCGACGGTTAGTACCCCGGTGACCAGACGAAGATGTCTCATAGCTGTAGTTTACCACTTGGAGGGGCCGACCTCGCCTCGCCGTAACTTGGTGGGGTTTTGGATAAGCGACGTGTAGCAATCACCGGCCTTGGCGCCGTTACCCCTCTAGGAAATACTGCGGGCGAATTTTGGCGCCGCCTCGTGGCAGGCGAGTCGGGCATCGGTCCCATCACCGCCTTCGATGCGTCGGATTTCACGACGCGCATCGCCGGAGAAGTGAAAGACTTCAACGGCGAGGAGCAGATCGGCAAAAAAGAGTCGCGCCGGATGGACCGCTTTTCGCAGTTTGCGTTGGTGGCTGCAAAAGAAGCGATAAATGATGCTAATTTACCGGCGGATCAGGGGTTCAAAGACCGCGTCGGCGGCGTCATCGGCACGGGAATCGGCGGCATTCTAACTTTCCAAGCCGAATCGGAAAAAGCCGCGCAATACGGCACCTGGGCCAAAACGTCGCCTTTCTTCATACCAATGCTCATGGCGAACGCGGCACCCGCGCACATCTCGATGGCGTACGGATTTCGCGGTCCATTCTTTGCGACCGCAAGCGCGTGTGCCAGCGCAAACGATGCCATCGTCACGGCGTACAATGCCATTGCGCAGGGCGACGCTATTGCGATGATCACCGGTGGAAGCGAAGCTTGCGTCTCTCCGCTCGCGATCGGCGGCTTCTGTTCGATGAAGGCCATGTCAACGCGCAACGACGATCCCACCAAGGCGAGCCGTCCCTTCGATAAAGAGCGCGACGGATTCGTGCTGGGTGAAGGCTGCGGCATTCTTGTGCTAGAGGATTACGAACATGCGAAAGCACGCGGCGCGAAGATTTACGCTGAAATCCTTGGCTACGGGCAATCGGCCGACGCATATAACTTGGTGGCACCCGATCCCGAGAGTAACGGCGTAATTCTTGCGCTGCAGCGTGCGCTAAAGTCGTCTAACGTGAAACCCGAGGACGTGCAGTACATCAACGCGCACGGCACATCCACGCCGCTTGGCGACACCGCGGAATCGCAGGCGATTCAAAAAGTCTTCGGAGGAGACACGAAGGTCGCGGTGAGTTCTACGAAGTCGATGCACGGGCACACGCTTGGTGCGGCCGGCGGATTGGAAGGCGTTGCCACCGTTATGGCGGTCGCGAGCGACCTGATGCCACCGACGATCAATTACGAATTTCCCGATGCCGATAACACCCTTGATTACGTGCCGAACGTTGCGCGCAACGCTCCGGTAAATATTGCGTTTTCGAACGTGTTTGGATTCGGTGGCCACAACAGCGTGATTGTCTTCGGAAAACCCCGAAACTAAGGAGCATGAGCGGCGAAGCGCACCGGCGGCGCCTCCGCGCGCTGCTTCGCGGCGCGGGTGTTCGGAGTGCGGGAGACTTGACGCTCATCGAGCAGGCCTTCGTTCACGAGAGCTATGCCAAAGAGAACGGCGGCGCGTCGAACGAACGCATGGAGTTTCTCGGAGACTCCGTGCTCGGATCCATCACGGCCCATTGGCTTTTCGAGCACTTCCAACAGGAGCCCGAAGGCCGGCTTACGGTTCGAAAGGCGGCCATCGTTAACGATGCGCAGCTCGCACGCACGGCTCGCCGCTTGGGTTTTCAGGATCTGGTTCAACTCGGCGCCGGAATGCGCAATGCCGGCGGAGCCCAGAACACGTCGATTCTCGCCGACGCTTTCGAAGCGTTTGTCGCCGCGCTGTTTTTGCGCTACGGCATGGAGAAGGCGCGCACGTTCGTCGTTACGCAACACATCGAGCATCTGGATCATGCCCCCGATGCCTTGCTGGACGCGAAGACCCGCCTGCAGCACTATGCGCAGGAACACCTTTCGGCCACGCCGCGGTACTCCGAGCAGAACTACGGCACGCCACAGCAGCCTCATTTCACCTCGACGGTAACCGTAAACGAAAAGACGTTGGGAACCGGGACGGGTGCCTCGAAGAAGGCTGCACAACAGGCTGCTGCTGAAGCAGCCTTGCTTGCGTTACACCATGCCGATCAGGGAAGCCCCGGTAAAGAATGAAGCTCAAAAAGATCAAAGCCTTCGGTTTCAAGACGTTCGCGGAGCCCACAACGCTCGATTTTTCGGGCGGCATCACGGCAATCGTTGGGCCGAACGGGTCCGGCAAATCGAACATGGTGGACGCGTTCCGCTGGGTGCTGGGAGAGACGTCGAGCAAAAGCTTGCGTTCCGGCAAACTCGAGGACGTGATTTTCGCCGGCAACGACAAGCGCAAGCCGCTTGGTCTCGCCGAAGTTTCGATGACGTTCGACAACACCGATCGCAAGCTCGCGACCGACTATAGCGAAGTCGAAATTACTCGCCGTACGTATCGCGCCGGCGAGAGCGAGTATTTCATCAACCGCAATCAGGTCCGCTTACGTGACATCGTCGAGCTGTTGATGGGTACCGGCCTTGGTCCGGGTTCGTATTCGATCGTTTCGCAAGGTCAAATCGATTCGATTCTGACGAGCAAACCGACGGAACGGCGCGCGCTCTTCGAAGAGACAGCCGGCATCAATAAGTTCCTAGCGCGCAAGAACGAATCGATGCGCCGCTTGGAGCAAACGGAACAAAACGCGATTCGCATCAACGACTTGATTGCGGAACTCGAGCGCCGCATTCCGGAATTGGAAACGCAAGTGCGTCGTGCGAAGCGGTATCGCAAAGTAAACGCTCGCGTGCGCGATCTTGAACTCTTGTCCTATATTCGTGCGAGCGAATCGCGCCGTCACGAGCGTGAGACGTTGCGCGTGGAACTCGAAAAGAATGAAGAGTCGCGCAGCGTTGCGGCCGCAAAGGCCGCGCAGCTCGGCGCAAACCTCGCAGAGCTGCGTACGCGCGCCTATCAACAGGAATTGCAGCTCGAAGAGCTGCGCAGCGAGACGCAAGCGAAACGTGCGGAACTGGCGCGTCTTGAAGCCGATTACGCCGCCGCGCTGGCGCGCCGCGAAGCGCTTGAGAAGCAGTCGACGCAAACCTCGGAAGACGCTGCACGCGTTGAAGCCGAACGCGAGCAACTTACGGCATCGATCGCATCGCTAGAAGAGCGACTAACGCCGCTCGCCGGCCAACTCGAAGAAGCGCGCGAGCGCGAATTGGCCGCACAAAAAGCGCTGGCCGAAGCACGTAAGAAACTCGATGAAATCTTCACGCGGCTTCGTGAAGTCGAAGCTTCCGCCGCCGAACTTGCAACGCGGAAGGCCGAGCGTCGCGTGCAAAGCGAAAACCTGCGCGCCGAGGCGGAACGCTTGGACCAAGAAGCGCACGCCGCCCGCGAGCGCGTTTCGCAATTCGAGATTGCCGCCGGTACGGCGACGCACAACTACTCGCAGCGCGAGACCCAATTGGCCGTGCTGGAAGAGCAACATATGGATGCTCGTACGCGCGCTGAAGAAGCGGAACGAGCCGTCGCGCAAGCGCAGGGAGACCTTGCGCATGCAGTACGCCAGCATCGCGAACACACCGGCGAAGTAAAAGCCGCTGAATCGCGTTTGCACACGATCGAAGAACTGGAAGCGTCGCTCGAAGGACACGTGCCCGGTACGCGCGCCGTCGTCGAAGCATGGCAGCGCGGAGAACTGCGCGGGATCGAAGGCATCGTCTCGAACCTGATCACGACGGACGAGCGGTATGCGCGCGCGATGGACATTGCGTTCGGGGCGCGTCTTTCGAATATCATCACTGCACGTTCCGAAGATGCGGAACGCGCGATCGAATTTCTCAATCGGAGCGAACAGGGACGTGCCACGTTCTTGCCGCTAGACACGCTGGCGAATCGTGATGCTCGGCACATGACGGCGGACCTGCAGCACACGCACGGCGTGATCGGTTACGCTAATACACTCGTGCGCACCGAGCCGAAGTACGAAGGCGTCGTCCGTTTCCTCGTGGGCAACGTGCTCGTTGTCGACACGCTGCAAACCGGCATTCATTTGGTCCGGGAACGTGGTTTCCGTGACACGATCGTCACCCTCTCCGGCGAACAAATTACCGGCGGCGGAGCCATTACGGGCGGCCGCTTCCGCCGCGAAAAATCGATTCTCTCCCGGCGCGTTCAAGCTCAGACGCTGCGTGAAACGCTGGCCGAAATGCGAGCGAAGCTCGATCAATTCGAGCGCGCGGCGCACGACGCAACGCAACGCTCGGAACAAGCCACTGCGGATCGTAGCGCAGCCCGCGACGCGCTGGCAAAATTGGAACTCCAGATTGCGGAAGTTCGCACCGAAATGGCTGCGATTTCTACGGAGCTCGAGCGCACCAACGGCGAGGTGCAAAATGCACGCAACCTCGTCGCGGAGCTCACGGCCCGTGCTCAGGAGTCGCGCGAACGCGAGCGCGTCTTCGAAACGGACGAACCGGACCAGGTTCAGGGCCAGGTAGAACGCGAGCGGCTCGAGGCCGAGCTTGCACGGGCACGTGAACAAATCGCGCAAGCCGAAGCAGCGCAAGCTGAAGTGACGCGCCTTGCCGCGGATCTGCGCGAACGTGCCGCCGCGCTGATGGCCGAGCGTGACGCTGCAAAGGGCCGTTTGGGCATGCTCGATCAAAACAGCGAGCGCGCGCAACATGCGCGCGAACAGATGCTGGCCGAGATCGGACAGTTGATGGCGCAAACGCGCAACATGCACGAGCATATCGAAGGATTGCGTTCCGGAGTCAGCGACCTCGACGCGAAACTCGACGTTGCGCGACGCGCACGCGAGGCCATGGCCAACGAAATGCTGGAAATCGAATCGGCGCTGCGCACTGCCGAGCACGAAGAACGCGAGTCTGCGGCGGGCGGCGAGCGCCATCGCACGCGTCTAGCCGAGATCGAAGCAGAGCTCGGCATGCTGGTTTCCCAATTCGCGCAAAATCCCGCGACCGACGAGGAGATGCGCGACGTCGAAGATCGTTACAAAGAAGAATCGGACGAAGTCACCGAAGAGCTGCCGCGTTTGCGCGAAGAGCTTGCCCGCCTTTCGGCCAACGTGAATTTGAACGCGGAAGCCGAGCGTGAAGAGCTTGGCGAACGTGAGACGTTCTTGCGCACGCAGCTCGAAGACTTGGCGAAGGCTCGTGAAACGCTGCTCGAGTCGATCAAAGAGATCGAAGCGCAATCGCAAGCGCAGTTCAACGAAGTCTTCAACCAGGTCTCGGAAGCGTTTTCCGAGATGTACACCAAGCTCTTCCCGGGCGGCCAAGCCAAGATGTGGCAGACGAACCCCGAGAATCTTTCGGAAACCGGAATCGAACTCTCGGTTCAACCGCCGGGCAAGAAACTGATGGCGCTCGCCGCGCTTTCGGGCGGCGAACGTGCCATGACGGCCGCGGCGCTGATCTTCGCGCTGATCAAAGTGAAGCCGTCGCCGTTCTATCTGCTCGACGAAGTCGATGCGGCGCTCGACGACATGAACGTCGATCGCTTCTCGACCATGGTTCGTGAGTTGGCGCACGACTTCCAAATGATCATCGTCACGCACAATAAAAAGACGATGGAACTTGCCGACCGCATGTACGGAGTTACGATGCGCGAGCCCGGCGTCAGTTCGGTGATCGCCGCTGCGCTGACCGAACGCGAACCGGAGCTCGCCCTTGCCTGACACCACAAAACCCGCGGCGCTATTCTCTCTTTCCGATAAAACCGGCGCCGTCGAACTAGCCCGCGCGCTTTACGAGCGCGGGACGGTTATTTATGCTACCGGTGGAACGAAGCGCCACCTGGAAGAGAACGGAATCCCGGCGTTTGACGTCGGCGACATGACCGGTTTTCCAGCGCTCTTCGATGGGCGCGTGAAAACGCTGCATCCGAAGGTTTTTGGTGCGATTCTCTACGATCGCAACAATCCTGAGCACGTCGCGCAAGCAGAGAAGTACGCGATTGCGCCGATTACCACGGTGGTCGTGAATCTCTATCCGTTCGAAGAGACCGTCGCGAAAGCGGGTACAACGCTCGCTGAAGCAATCGAGCAAATCGACATCGGGGGGGTCTCGCTGCTGCGAGCTTCGGCGAAGAACTTTGCATACGTTTCGGTGTTGACGCACCCGTCGCAGTACGGCGAGTTTCTGGCGGGCCTTCAAGGCGGCGAAATTCCGACTTCCCTGCGCCGTAAATTTGCGGTGGCGGCGTTCGAGCGCACTTCCGAGTACGACGTGGCGATCTCGCACTATCTAACGACCGAAGGCAAGGTGCTGCCGAGCGATTTGCCCGGTGCTTTGACGCTAACGCTTCCGTTAAAGCAACGCTTGCGTTACGGAACGAACCCGCAAAACCGCGCCGCCTTCTATCTCGATCGCGGCGATCGTTTGCCGGAGCAGCTGCACGGCAAAGCGCTTTCATATAACAACTTGCTGGACCTCGACGGGACGCTGCGTATGTTATCCCGCGCGCCGCTGGGTGCCGATTTCGGCAGCGAGCACGAGCGCTTCATTCGCGCTGCGGTCGTGAAGCACACCGTTCCGTGCGGGGTTGCGCAGCGTTCGAGCGTTGGAAAAGCCGTCGCCGATGCACTGGAGGCAGATCCCGTTTCGGCTTTCGGCGGTATCGTCGCAACCGACGGACGGATCGACCTCGAAGCGGCGGAGTCGCTCTCGAAATTTTTCCTCGAAATCGTCGCGGCGCCCGAATTCGATGAAGACGCGCTAGCGCTTTTGCGTAAGAAAAAAAATCTGCGCGTAATGCGTTTCGTTCCGTCGCTTCCCGACGAGTTGGCACGCGAACTGCGCGTGCGCAGTTCACTTGGCGGCGTGCTTGCCGAAGACGACAATCCCGAAGCGCCGCCCGAAGAATGGCGCGTGGTTTCGAAGCGTCAGCCGACCGCGCAAGAGTGGCACGATCTTGCTTTCGCGTGGGACATCGTGCGCCACGTGAAATCAAACGGGATCGTCATTGCGAAAGGCGGCACGACGCGCGGCATCTGCGCCGGCCAAACCAATCGCGTCAGCGCGGTTCAAATCGCGGCGCACCGAGCCGGCGAGGAAGCCAAGGGCGCGGCCTGCGCAAGCGACGGCTTTTTTCCGTTTGCCGACGGATTGGAAGCCGCTGCAGCGGGAGGCTGCAGCGCAATCATTGCGCCGGGCGGCTCGGTTCGAGACGAAGAAGTCATCGCGGCCGCCGATCGACTCGGCGTCTCCCTCGTCTTCTCGAACTATCGCTACTTTTTGCATTAAACTTCTGATTTTGAGCCGGCCGAAGGCGCTTTCCGGTTCAGAAAGCGAAGCGTTACGCATGCCAAGATTCTTACATACTTCGATCTTCGTCAACGACATGAACGAGTCGATCGAATTTTACCGCGATAAACTTGGACTCACATTGCTAGACGGGCCGTTCCACTATCCGGGCAACGCAGATATGGCCTTCGTTGGTAACGATTGGAACTCGTACATCGAACTCGTTTACGATTTGGAAGAACATCCGCCGTATCAAATCGGGAATCGCTACGAACATCTCGCTATCGAATCCGACGGGGACCTTCAGCCGTATATCGAGTCATTGAAAGCAAAAGGCGTTAAGATTCTCAAGGACGTCTACAAGTCGCCCGGCGGAACGCGCGCCATCGCATTCGTCGAGGATCCCAACGGCATCCCGGTCGAGGTCCTGGAACCTCGTAAGGTTCCTACGCTAACGTAACAGTGTTAGTGTCGAGCTTCATTGGCCACGATCCGTGTAAGAATGGTGCCGGAGACGAGCGCGAGCCAAATATTGGTGATGGCGACGGGAATCGAATGAATCGCAAACGCGTACGGGATCCAGAGGATCGATCCGAATAGGATCAGCGCATACGTGTGTTTCGAAAGACCTTCGGTGTCATGTGTCCTCAAGATCTTCAGAAGCTGCGGAACCTGCGTGACGGCGACCACGAGCGTTGCGGCGTAGCCTAAGAGCTGAATGCCCATGCGGCAGTTCTTCCCGCGGTCGTTCACCGATAGACGAACGGATCGAGCGGCGGCGCGACGGCGGATACGCTGAGCGGGACCAGCCGCAAGCCTTCTGCCGTTTCGCGAAGGATACCGTTTGCACGGACCCATTCGCCGTCGCGAAAATTCGGCCGTTTCGCAAGGACGACGCCAATGGGTTGTGCGTCCGCGCGACAACACGTTATCGCAAACCGGACGATGGAAGCCGACGTCGCGTTCGTGACGAGTCGTCCGGTGAAGTCCAGATGCTCGCCGGGAAATACGTCAGCCATTGTCGTTTCGGTCGCGGAATAGGTCGGTGGCGGCGCGCCGGCCACCGAGGCTACAAGCATGATCGCCGGTACCCATCTCGCATTGGGGTTCCTATCGCGGCGCTTCAAGTACGCAGAAGTGAGCGTTCCAACTGCGGCGACTGCAAGCGTGGTCGCGAGACGCGGATGAACGAGCGAAGCGCCGTGTTGAAACGCAACCGCAGCAGCGGCGACAGCCACCACAACGAATGCAATCGCGTCGTCACCGCAGTGCTTGAAGTGGGGCTGCCACCACACGCGCAAATCCACAATTCCTGAAACGCAGAGGAATGCAAGCGCTGCCGCCGGTGAGTGTGCGCGAAGCGTTCCTGCCATCGCAACGGCTCCGAGAGCGCACGGCGCCCCGACGAATCCCAGCCCGATGCCGAAGACGATTTGCGTTGCAAGCGATTGATTCGTGAAATGAAGAGCCGGGAACGCTGCGGAAGCGGCGGATGCGATCAGCGCGGTGGGCGCAAGGCGCAGCAAAGCATCGAGAAACGATTCTTCATGTGATGCGCCGGGTTCACGTCGCGCGATGCTTCCGACCGCCGTTGCTGCCCCGACCCGGACTGCCGCAATCCATGGACCGAAGAGAAACGCAGCAGCAATTGCCGCGGGCAGCGATCGCGCAGCAGGACCACGCCCGCACCCGCACCCTACAAAAGGCAACCATGCCGGAAACCGGCTCCCGAGGATTGGGCCCAAAAGCGACGCCGTCAAAAGATACGGCGTTGCTTCAAACAAGGTCGCAGCCGTGCCGGCCAGCAGACTCCGCCCCATTTCCGGATCGCACGCCGCCGCCGCGAGTCCCGCAGCGACGTATATCGCAGCGCGCATACCTACTAATCCCGCAACGACGGTCCCCGTCTAGGATTCGTTCCGGTCCTTTAGAACCAGGGTCAGGCCATGCCGTCCAAAATCACGGCGCCGCGCGGCACGCAAGATATTCTGCCGCCGCAATCAGCGCAATGGTACGCCCTCGAATCCCGGATTCACGAACTGGCAATGCGCTTCGGATACAGCGAAGTTCGCACGCCCACGTTTGAATCGACGGAGTTATTTGTGCGTGGCGTCGGCGAGACGACCGACATCGTTGAAAAAGAGATGTACACGTTCGTCGACAAAGGCGATCGCAGCATGACGTTGCGTCCCGAGTGGACGGCACCGGTCGTTCGCGCAGCGCTGGAACATAATTTGTTTGCGCAAGGTCCGCAGCGTCTGTATTACATCGGCCCGATTTATCGTTACGAGCGCCCGCAAAAGGGCCGGTACCGTCAAGCGCATCAATTCGGCGTAGAATGCACCGGTTACAAAGGCCCGGAAGCCGATCTCGAGGTGATCTCGCTTGCGTGGGAACTCGTGCGCAGCTACGAAATCCGCGACGCGGTTTTAAACATCAATTCGATCGGCGACGACGTTTGCCGTCCACGTTACCGAGAGGCGCTGCTCGAGCATTTCCGACCGCATTTGCACGAGCTTTCGGCCGATTCGCAACGGCGGCTCGAACGCAATCCGCTGCGCTTGCTTGATAGTAAGGATGAAAAAGACCGTCCGTTCGTCGAGACGGCGCCGACGTTTGAATCGGTCTTGTGCCACGAGTGCCGCGAACATTTCGAAGCACTGAAAGCGTATCTCGACGAAGTCGGCATTCCGTACGTCGTTAATCCGCGAATAGTGCGCGGACTGGATTACTATACGCGAACGGTCTTCGAGATCGTCTCGAGTGCGCTTGGAGCGCAGTCCACCGTTTGCGGCGGCGGCCGCTACGATGGACTCGTGAAATCGCTCGGCGGCCCCGATGTTCCGGCGGTCGGTTTCGCGCTCGGCATCGAACGCTTTCTCATGATGCTCGAAGCCTTGCGCGGTGAACCTTCCTCAAAACGGCAAGGGGTACAAGCGATTGCGCTCGGAGCACAGGCACGTACGGTGCTCGTTCCGTTGGTCATGCGTTGGCGACGCGAGCTCAACGTGCCGGTTTTTATGGATTTCGATGACCGGAAGATCTCGGCACAGTTCAAGATCGCCGATCGCAACAACGCCCGATACGCCGCGATCCTGGGTTCCGAGGAACTTGCGACCGGTGAGTTGATTTTGCGCGACCTCGAAACGCGCACCGAACGGCGGCTCTCGCTCGATAGAGCAGACCTTGCGGCCGAGCTTGGCGAAGGCAACGATTGAAGATGGCATACGAAGAAGAACACGAAACGATTTCATCGCTGCTCGAAATCATGCACGAGCACGACTTAGACCGTATCAAAGTGAAGGTGGGCGATGCGGTGTACGAACTCGTTCGCCGGGAAGCCGGAACGCAGATCGTCAGCGGGCCGTTGGCGCCTCTCGCTCATGCGCCGGTACCCGTTGCCGGTTCGGCAGAGCCTAGCAGTTCCGCTTTGCCCGCCAACGCCAAACGGATTACCGCTCCGCTTACCGGGGTGTTTTATTCTGCGTCGTCACCGGATGCCGAGCCGTTCGTAAACGTAGGCGATCGCGTTGAAGCCGGAAGCGTCCTCTGTATTTTGGAAGCGATGAAGCTTTTCAACGAAATTCAGAGCGATTACGCCGGCACAATTCTACGTATACTCCCGGAGAACGGGGAACTAGTCTCGCAAGGCGAGGATCTCTTTTGGATTCAACCGTGACCGACGTCAAAGGGCGGCGCGGCTTCGGCGAATTAATCGCCGAGCGGCGCAATCTACTCGATGCACCTCATTACCAAGCGCAAGTGGAAGCGATTGCCGATGCCGTCGTCGAGGCTTTGCGCGCCGGAAAGAAAGTGTTGTGGTGCGGCAATGGCGGAAGCGCAGCCGAGGCGCAGCACATGGCGGCCGAACTTTCCGGACGATTCTTACGGGAACGTCCGGGTCTCTACAGTGAAGCGCTGTCGGTCAACACGTCGACGCTAACGTGCGTCGGCAACGACTACGGGTACGATTTCATCTTCTCGCGGCAAGTCGAAGCGTTCGCACAGCCGGGTGACATCGTAATCGGCATGACGACCAGCGGCACGTCGAAGAACGTCGTGCTCGCGCTCGAGGCTGCAAAGAAGAAAGGCGCGATTCCAATCGCGTTCACGGGAAACGGCGGCGGCACCGTCGCGGAGATCTCCGATCTCGTGCTGATGGGTCCCGACGGCTACGCGGCGATCGTTCAAGAAGTGCACCAGGTGATGGCGCACATCATTTGCGATCTCGTCGAGCAGCGATTGATTTTCGAGGACGGCATCGCGTGAGCGCACCCACGTTGCTCGTGAACGACGCGCGGTCGCTTTTCGATCGGATGCGTGGCCGCCGCATTCTCGTTGTCGGCGATCTGATGATCGACGAGTGGATCTGGGGCAGCGTTACCCGCATTTCGCCCGAAGCGCCGGTCCCGGTCGTTGCGGTAACCGATCACTCGTTCACGCTTGGCGGCGCGGGCAACGTTGCAAACAATTTGCGGGCGCTCGACGCAGCGGTGGACTTTGTCGGCACGATCGGCGACGATGCTTTTGCAGCCGACGTGCGTCGGATGTTACGCGATGAAGCGGTCAATGACAGCGGCGTCTTTGTCGTCGGCGACCGCCCGACCACGCGTAAAACGCGCGTCGTGGCGCACAATCAACAAGTCGTGCGGGCCGATTGGGAATCGAGCGCGCCGCTTCGTGCTGCCGATCGCCTGCGCGTCGTCGAGTACGTTCGCGAACGCGCCGCGCAGAGCGACGCCGTGATCCTCAGTGACTACGCAAAGGGCTTGTTATCACGCGATATCGTTGAGGCGGCATCGGCATGTTCCCTCGTACTCGCCGATCCGAAGCCACAGAATATCTCGCTCTTTGCCGGCGTGACATGTCTCGCGCCGAACGCGCACGAGGCGAGCGCCGCAAGCGGCGTAACGATCAAAGATGACGCATCGCTGCGCGAAGCGGGATCGCGTCTGCTCGAACGGATGCAATGCCGTTACATTGTGATTACCCGAGGCGAGCACGGCATGTCGCTTTTCGGTCGCGACGGGGAGCGTTTCGACATCCCGTCTTTTGCGCGCAAAGTATTCGACGTTTCGGGTGCGGGCGATACCGTTATCGCGGTGCTTTCGCTTGCGCTTGCGGCGGGTGCATCGATCGAGCGTGCCGTTCAGCTCGCGAATTTCGCGGCAGGCGCGGTCGTCGAGAAACTGGGAACCGCAACCGCGTCCGCTGATGAGATTCTGTCTTTGGTCGAACATGGACACTCGTAAACTCTTTGGCGGCGTCATGGAGACCGAAGAAGCCGTACGCTGGCGGGAAGAACAGCGCTTGGAAGGCCGCCGA
Source organism: uncultured bacterium (assembly GCA_964546935.1). GTDB lineage: Bacteria > Vulcanimicrobiota > Vulcanimicrobiia > Vulcanimicrobiales > Vulcanimicrobiaceae > JALYTY01. The sequence goes on from CAZJLJ010000011.1 coordinate 40,829, forward strand.
GTTGTCTTTACCAACGGCTGTTTCGATGTGTTGCATGCTGGACACGTGGGTTATCTTGCGTGGGCGCGAGCACAAGGCGATGTGCTCATCGTCGGTCTCAATACCGATGAATCGGTTCGGCGTCTCAAAGGTGATCGTCGCCCTATAGTACCGTTCGATGATCGTGCGACGCTCTTGTCGGCGTTACGGAGCGTCGACGTCGTCGTCGGCTTCGCTGAACGGACGCCCGAAGTGATCATCGACAAATTGAAGCCGGACGTGTTCGTGAAGAGCGCGCAGTATCGCGAAGAAGAACTTCCCGAGCGCACCGTCGTCCGCCAGCACGGCGGTGAAATTATGCTTGCCCCGCATCTTGCCGGACATAGCACCACCGACGTTATCGCGGAGATCATCTCCCGCTACGGAGTGTGACGTGCGCATCGCGCTCACCGCTAACGGGCCCGGCGAAGTCGCCGGCTGGGTAAGGCCGCTCGTGCGACGCTTGTACGAGCGCGCACCCGATACCGACATCTATTTGTTTCTCGTTCCCGACGATTATGCAACGGGATACGAGGCGGAACTGGCGCATAAACTCTTCCCGAGCGCACACGTCTACGACCCGAAAACGTACGTGCGTTTTGCGCTGGGACGGAGCAGTGAAGGCGTGCCCGACCGCGTCGATCTCGTGCAGTATATGGGCGGTGATTTGATGCACGCGATGCGGCTCTCGCGCCGGCTGCGTGCGCGCGCAGCGACATACAAATTTTCGAAGAAAAGCTATTCGAATCGTTGGGAGCGCGCGTTCGCTGTCGATACGAAGAGCGTCGAGCAGCTGCGCGCGTGGAACGTGCCGAGCGAGCGCATTTTACAAGTCGGCAACCTCGCCATCGACGGCGCGTTGCTTGAAGCGCAAGCGCCGAAGGAAGAAGGCATCCCCGAAGACGGCATCTTGATCATGCCCGGTTCGCGCGGCTACGAAGTCGAGAACATGGTACCGTTCTTCTTCACTGCTGCACTGCGCATCGTGAACGAGCGACCGGGAACTCGCATCGCATTTGGGATCTCGCCTTTTACGCCGATCGAAGACGTGCGTAAGGCGATAGAGGGCGGCGGCCATCCACGGCTTTGGGCCCAGTCCGGAAAATTGGTGGAAGGGCGCGATGGTCCCGAGCTTGCTTCACTCGACGGCAACGTACGTTTCCCGGTGTTGCGCAATGCGCTTTCCGCTGCGACGCGTGCGCGTCTGGTCATAACGCTGCCGGGCACGAAGTGCATCGAACTCGCAGCGCTTGGGATTCCCATGATTACGATTACGCCGTTGAATGCGCCCGAAGTAATTACGATTAACGGTCCTCTGACATATCTGGATCGGATTCCCCTAATCGGTATACCGCTGAAGCGTGCTGCCGCTGTCGGCGTGTCGCGGCGATTCAAGTACCACACGCAGCCGAACATCGACGCAAATGAGATGCTGATCGAAGAGTTGCACGGGACGCAGACGGCCGGCCACGTTGCACGTGTTGCGCTCGATAGGTACCTCGACGCAAATTGGCTCGCGCGGTCCAAAGAGCGGCTTTCCTCGTTGTACGAAGATCACGTGGGGGCGGCAGATCGAATGGCCGAATCGCTTCTCGAGCTTGGCGGTTCTTAGCAGGTTATGCGGATATCGATTGTTATTGCAACGAAAGATCGCGAACGGTATCTCGAGCGTGCGCTTGCATCGCTCGAGACGCAGATCGGCGCGCCGTCCTTCGAGGCAGTCGTCGTAGATAACGGCTCCACGGACGGAACAAAGGCCGTCGCCGAACGCCAATCGGCGCGTGGCCTTTTTCCGGTTACATATGTTTACGAGCCCGAACCCAATCGCGGCAAGGCGCGCAATCGCGGCATAGCCGTTGCCGGCGGGTATTTAGTTTTGTTCTGCGACGACGACGTGCAATTGCCGCCCGGATTTTTAGCGGCCCACGAAGCCGCGCATTCGACGAGTAATTTGGTGGTAAACGGACCGATTCTAAACGTCGGTTCCTACGATGAGCGGCCCAAACCGTCGGCGGGCAACTATTCGCGCGCGTTTCTTTGCACCTGCAACGTATCCGTGCCGAAACACGCACTCGATGCCGTCGGAGGTTTTGACGAAGCCTTCAATTTATACGGTTGGGAAGATACGGAGTTGGGCGTTCGTCTGCGCGAAGCGGGAATGCGTTGGAAATTTGCCTGGGATGCATATCTTTGGCATATTAAAACGCCGGAAGAAAACACACTCGAAGTCGAAACGCAAAAAGCGCTCGAGAAGGCGCGAATGGCGCGCCGGTTCTTGCAGAAACAGCCGTCGCCGCGAGCTCGCATGGCAACCGGTGCGTACGGTGTCAACTTAGTGCGCGGACGCTATTTGCTGCCGGATTCGCTGTTGGCTATTTACGCGGGCATCGCCACGACGGAGAACGCTCCACCGGCTCTGAAGTCGCTTGCACGCGCGCAGTTTCTCGACGGTATGTACACGCGCGAACTCATTCGGGTCCTCGACGAAAAATGAAGCGAGGCGCGCGGGCGCTGCTCTACTGTGCGGGCGGCGGAATCGGTGATTCGCTCGTCGCGTCCGTCGTTGGACGGGCGCTTCATTCGCGTTACGAGCGCGTCGACGCTCTGACGCTGCCGGGCCATCGTTCCACGCTCGAACACGTACCGGACTTAGACAATGTCTACGTCGACGACGGCGGCGACGAGAAAACGCTTGCGGCGCAGCTCCGCGAGCGTCAGTACGATACGTGCGTCGTTACGTGGGCGACGCCGCGCACCGCGCACGTGCCGCAGCTCGCCGGGATACCCGTCCGCGTCGGGCAAGCGCGCCGCCTTTATTCGTTCCGCTTTACCAAACGCGTTGCCATCCGTAGCGAACGCGGCGATGTAACGTCGCACTGGAGCGACATTCTACTCGATCTTGCGCGCGCTTTGGATTGCGACACTGCGGACCGTTTTCCCAAGTTCGTACCAACCGTTCACGATAAGCTGCAGGCAGAGGGTTTGCTTTCTGAACTGGGCGCAGCGCCGGGTGAATATTTCATCTTGCACCCCACCAACGCCATCGCGCCGAAACGCGGAATTTGGCCGGTGAGCGGCTGGGCCTCCGTTGCAAGCGCGTTGCGCGAACGGTTCGGGAGCACCATTCTAATCAGCGGATCGAACGCAGATACTGCGATCAATGAAGCGATCGTGCGCGACGCCCACGGCGATCGGGTCGTAAACATCGCCGGCAAGCTTGACATAGGCGGTTTCGGAGCACTCGCACAAAGCGCGCGTGCCTTCGTCGGCATTACGACCGGCTCGATGCACGTATCCGCGGCAGCCGGTGCAGCGACGGTCGGCATCTTTCCGTTCCAGACCGATTTTCCGGAACGCTGGGCTCCGTTAGGAGAGTGCACCGCGGTCGTACGCGCTTCGTATCCGTGCCATCCGGGCGATACCAAAGAGACCTGTCCCGATTACGCGTGCATCGCCAACCTAGACGTGCCGCGAATTCTTGCCGCAACGGAATCATTGGTAGCTGCTACGCCTAGCGGCGCGGGTCTGTAGGAGAGCCGTTTGCGCGCTTCGATTCAACTCTGCACGTACAATCGCGCTCATTTACTTGAACGCGTGTTGGACGCGTGTTTCGAACAGACTGTTGCCCCTTCCGAGTACGAAGTCGTGCTAGTCAACGACGGGTCCACCGATAACACGCTCGAAGTGATCGAACGAGCGCAGCGGCGCGCCACGTGCCGTTTCATTGTCATCAATCAACCGAATTCGGGTCTTGCAAAAGGACGCAATGCCGGGATCGCTCAAGCGACGGGCGACCGCATCGTTTTCATCGATGATGACGTGTTGCCGATCCCAACGTTTGTTGAAGAGCATCTTCGCTCGCACGCCGAGAAACCGAAAGCGATCGTGCGCGGCGGTGCAATAAACGTTGAGAGCTTCGAAGATCTCCCGCCGCCGCTTTGGAACATCCGCCATTATAGCGGTAATTATTTTTGGACGACAAACGTGTCCGTGCCGCTCGCGACCATTCGCGCGATCGGCGGTTTCAACGAATCGTTCTCGGAGTACGGCTGGGAAGATATCGACGTGGGATTGCGCCTGCGTTTCGGGGGCGTAAAAGCGCTCTTCAATCCGAAAGCGCTCGTTTACCATTGGAAACCGCGCCCGCGCAGCGGCAACGTCGAAAAGATGATCCGGCAAGCCCGAGCGCAAGCGCGAACCGCCGTTCAACTTGCGGAAATCCATCCGCACTGGCGCACCTATCTCGCGACCGGGATCAATCCCGTGCAGCGTGGTCTGCACGATTGGATGCGCGGCATCAAGGCCGCGAAAAAGTATCGGAAGACATTAGGCGATCTTAGCGTCGACCGTCCGCTTTCCAAGAAAGAGCTGCGCGCCGCGCAAGCACTCGCACGGGATGCGTACTTCGAGGAACTCGAAAAAGCGCTTCGCGATCGCAACTCATGAAAATACTGCTGTCGCGCACCGACAGAATCGGCGATTTGATTCTTTCGACTCCCGCGATTGCCACGGTGCGTGCTTCATTTCCAAATGCGCACATCACGATGGTTACGAGTCCGTATAACCACGTGGTCATGGAGCGTTCCACCGACATCGACCAACTCGTCGATCTTCCGCGCGAAGTAAAACCGGACGCCTTCGGCAAGAACTTTCGCGGCTACGATCTGGCGATCGCGCTTGCGCCGCGTTCGCAAGATCTGCAGCTCGTTGGTGCTACCAAGGCGAGGGTGCGCGTCGGGTATACGTACGTGCGCCGATGGCTCGCGCGCCTCACAACGCCGCTTTACGTCAATCGTGCCATGGTGTCGCCTGCCGATCCGGACCTGTGCGACCGCGAGCCGCTCCGAATCGTGCCGCACGAGGTGGACCAGTTGCTGCAGTTGGTTTCGCTCGGTGGTGCGACGACCCGCGTCGAGCAGCTTCGCGTGAACGTGACCAATGCAGATAGGGCTGCGTTGAACGGCCTTCCCCGCTCGCCGCTTGTGGTGCATCTCGGAATGCGCTGGTTCACGACTGGCAGCACGCTTGCCAGTACGCTCGAACTCATGGCGCAACTAAAATGTCTTGGCCTACCTATCGTGCTGAGCGCGGCAAAAGAATGCGAAGCCTATGTGCCGGCCTTCCAACAAGCCGGTCTCACGGTAGCGAACGGCCTGCCGTTCTACCAGTGGGCGGCGCTTTTCGAGCGGGCGCGTTGCGTGCTAACGGTCGACACCGGTGCGACTCATGTCGCAAGCGCAATGCGCAGGCCCACAGTGGTCGCCTTCGAACATCGGTACTTCCGGTTGAACTCGCAAGAATGGGCACCCTATCACGTGCCAAGCGTGCTGGTTCGCAAACCGGCCACGGCGGATGAATCGTCGCTCGCGGAGTTCCGCGAACAAATTCTCCGCGGTGTGACCGATCTAATCGATGCCTGAAATTTCAGTTGTCATTCCGACCTACAACCGGTTGGATACGCTCGCTCATGTCATCCCGACGCTGCTGGCTCAAGATTTGCCGGCGGAGCGTTATGAGTTGCTCGTCTGCGATTCGAACTCCACGGACGGGACGCGTGAGTATCTTGCCGGCATTTCGGAGCAGCATCCGAACGTGCGCCATTTGCCGGGTGCGTACACCGGGCGCGCGATGGCGCGTAATGCGGGCATTTCGGCCGCGCAGGGCGAGGTCGTGCTCTTCAACGACTCCGATATTCTTGCGTCGCCCGATCTGCTTTCGCAGCATCTGCGCCATCACCGCGAAGAGCGCAACCTCGCCGTCGTGGGTCTGGAAGTTCAAGTCAAAGACCTCGACGATTACGCCTTCAAACGCGACCATCCCGAGGAACGCGGATTCCTCCACAAGCCTACGCGCAAACAGTTGCCCTGGCTTTACTTTTTGACCGGGAACGCCTCGGTGCGCCGAGATGATTTGTTGCGCGTCGGCTCCTTCGATGAAAGCTTTACAGGCTACGGTCATGAGGACTTGGAGCTCGGATACCGTTTGGAAAAAGCCGGGATTAGGATTCTCTATGAACCGAACGCGGTGAACTACCACTGCCAAGACGTTCCGCACGACGATCAAAAAGAGAAGATGAAACTCGCAGGGCGCTCGACCGTGCGGTTTTATCGTAAGCATCCCGATTTCGGGGTGAAGCTGAACCTCGGTATGACGCCGGTTTCGCTCGGATTGCATGCGTTGCTCACGCGCGTGCCGGCGGTCTTGGGCTACTTCGACGCACGCGCCAAAGACTCGAAATTTGCACGTAACCTCGTGCAACAGTATTATTACGTTTCCGGAATTAAACAAGCATTGGACGGCAAGGAATGACAAGCAGCGTTACAAGACGAGTTTCATGCGGCAGCCTTCGCGCAAGCGACGCGGGCGAAACGGTCGAGCTGAACGGCTGGGTGAACCGCCGGCGCGACCACGGCGGCCTGATCTTCGTCGACATTCGCGATCGCGACGGCATTACGCAGATTGTTTTCGATCCGCAGCATCCAAGCTTTAAAGACGCCGAGCACTTGCGCAACGAGGATGTCATCCGCGTGTGCGGCACGGTGCGTCATCGTCCCGCCGGTACCGAGAATCCAAAAATTGCGACCGGCGAAATCGAGGTCGGCGTCGATTTTCTGGAGATCATCAATCGTTCGCAAGTGCCGCCGTTTCAAGTGAATAGCGACGACCCGGTCGACGAGAACCTGCGCCTCGAATACCGTTATCTCGATTTGCGCCGTCCGCGGATGCAACGCAACATTCGTATGCGTCACAGGGCCATTAAGGCGATTCGCGACTTTTTCGACGATCGCGAGTTCATCGAAATCGAAACGCCGATGCTCATCAAGAGCACGCCGGAAGGCGCCCGTGACTATCTGGTTCCCTCGCGGCTCCATCCCGGTCACTTTTATGCATTGCCGCAGTCACCGCAATTGCTAAAGCAGATTTCGATGATTGCCGGCTTCGGAAAGTACATGCAAATCGCGCGCTGCATGCGCGACGAAGATTTGCGCGCCGACCGTCAACCGGAGTTCACGCAAGTCGACGTCGAGCTTTCGTTCTGCACGCAAGAAGATGTGCTCGAAGTGATGGAATCGGCCATGCGCCACGTCTGGAAGAACGTTCTAAACGTCGATCTGCCGCCGTTTCCGCGTTTGAAGCACGAAGAAGCGCTGGCTAAGTATGGCGTCGACAAGCCGGACCTACGCTTCGGGTTGGAGCTGCAAAAAGTCAACGGCGTCTTTGCCGGCACGGACTTTGTCGTTTTTAAATCGGTCATCGATTCGAACGGCGCAATCGTTGGGCTCCGGTATCCGGGCGGCGCAACACTTTCGCGTCGCGATTTCGACGCGTTGACGGAAGATGCGAAGCAGCTCGGTGGCAAAGGCATGGTATGGATTGCGCTGGGTGCCGACGGCATAAAATCGTCCGCACAGAAATTCATCAGCGAAGAACACGTCGCGAAGTTGCGTCAAGCACTCGGTGCCCAAACCGGCGACGCCATTTTGCTCTTCGCCGATTCAACCGACGTTGCGTTACCGGTTGCCGGCAAGATGCGCAATTTGGTGGGCGATCGCTGCGGGTTGCGAGATCCGGGCGTCTACGCGTTCTGTTGGGTGCTCGATTTCCCGTATTTGGAAATCGACGAAGAAACGGGCAAGCCGGTGCCGGCGCACCACCCGTTTACGTCGCCGCTCGAAGACCAGTGGGATCTCATCGATAAAGACCCGCTGAAGATGCGTGCGCAGCACTACGATATGGTGTTGAACGGGTACGAATTGGGCTCGGGCTCGATTCGTATTCACAAACCCGAATTGCAGCGCCGGATTTTCGAAATGCTCGGCATGACGCCGGAACAGATCGAGGAACGCTTCGGGTTCTTCGTTCGGGCGCTCGAGTACGGGGCGCCGCCGCACGGCGGCATGGCCTTGGGCATCGACCGCATCGTGATGCTCATGGCGGGCGAGGATAACATTCGCGAGGTGATCGCTTACCCGAAGAACCAGGTCGGCCGCGACCTCATGATGGACGCCCCGACCCCAGTGCCCGAGCAGCTCTTGCGCGATCTTTACCTTCGGCTGGCATTGCCTCCGCAGCCGAACAGCCGATAACTGGGGCGTGGGAGTTCGACTCGTATTTGCTTGCGCCCTGACAGCCGCGGTCTCGTGGCTGGCGTTTGCGCCGGCGCGCGCGCTTGCGGTCACGCCGGGGCCGTCCTGCGGCCAAGAGGTCGCCAAGGGCGATAACGGCGTCGCAATCCGCGTACTGTTCGCTAGAAATGGTGCGGTTCAGCGCTACGATGCCGTTAACTCCGAAGCGAATCCGGAATCGATGAACGATCTGCGGCTTGCTCTGGAGCGGGTTTACGGACCCGCCGGCGTGAATGCGCCCCCAGTGCAAATCGTTTCGTTCAAGAAGGCAAAAACGGGCAACCTGATGGTGCCCGACAAAGCCGTCGATTCATGCGGACGCACCTCTTCCTTTCTCTAGCGCTGCTTTCGCTCGCCGGTTGCGGCGCACAACATCAATCGGGCGATGCGCAAGCCTCGGCGTCGCCTCTGCCTCTTCGCGCGTGTGAAACGCGTGAGCTAACGCTTGACGGGGTGGACATGATGCTGCAGGCCAACATCGACGGAACGCCGGCGGCTATTACGATCGTGCGCGCACCCGATCGCGACTCGCAAGACAAAGCCGTTGAAGAGGCCCGCAAAATCTTCGGCGTTCCGCGCGCCGATACGCGCACGACGCAACACACGAGTAAGTGGGGAATTCCTGAAACGACCGACCCGTGCGGACGGCCCGTTACAACGCCATCGGCAACGCCTTAATTAGCGCGCTGCGAGTGCCCGTTCCAGATCTTTAATAAGGTCGTTTGAATCTTCCAGCCCGATCGCCAGGCGCAATAAATTCGGCGGAGTCGTCGATGCCGGTCCTTCGATAGAAGCGCGGTGTTCGATCAAGCTCTCCGGACCACCGAAACTCGTCGCGCGCTTGAATATCCTTACGTTCTTCGTGACGTCGATTGCCCGTTGAGCGTTTCCGCGCACGAGGATTGAAAACAATGCGCCGAATCCCCGCATTTGTTTCATTGCAACTGCGTGTTGCGGATGCGACGGCAGCCCCGGGTGCAACACATCTTCAATCTCCGGGTGCGAATGCAAGGATGTGGCAATGCGCAAAGCCGATTCGCTTTGCGCCTTCACCCGGCAGTCCAGCGACGCAATGCCGCGCAGCGTGAGCCAATCGGTAAAGGGCGAGCTGACGGGGCCGCAAATGCGTTGGTTAAACCGAATCCGCTCCCAATACTCGCTCTTCTTCGAGGCGATCAATGCGCCGCCAAGCGCATCGTGGTGACCGGAGATGTACTTTGTGGTGGAATGCGTGGCGATATCGCATCCGATCGCTAAGGGGCTCTGAAAAACCGGCGTAGCGATCGTATTATCGCACGCAACGATGATTTCGTGGGCTCGCGCAATATCGACGATCGCATGCAGATCAGCTACCTTCAGCATCGGATTCGATGGGCTTTCTACGAAAATCAAACGAGTATTGGCCCGAACCGCTTTCTCGATCTCCGAAGGCTGCGTCGCGTCGACAAACGTAACGGTTAAACCCCACGCGGAAAACGTGTGCCGCAGCATTTCCCGTATGCCGAAATACATGTCGTGCGGCGCGATCACGTGATCGTTTGGCCCAAGCGATAAGAATAGCGTCATCAACGCCGCGCTGCCGCTTGCGAAAACCGCCGCATCCTCTCCGCCCTCAAGCGCTGCGAGCGCTGATTCTAAAGCCGTTCGGTTGGGATTTCGTTCGCGCGAGTATTCGAACTCGGTCGGATAGGCGCCGTCCGGTGAGCGCTCAAATGTGGTGGACAAATAAATCGGCGGCGCCACTGCGCCCGGCGGATTGTGAAGCTGCGTCGCAGCTACGGCTCTTGTTGCAAAGGCCTGCTCCCGGGCCGCAGATTTCATGTTTGCCTCCTAGTCGAGTAGTGCGTTCGCGCGCGCAAAAATTGCATCGAACATCGGCACGGTGAGTTTTCCGGTGTTCGTATTTTGACGGCTGGGATGAAATGTGCCGATCAAAGTAATGCTTCGCTTCCCGTTCGTCGCAACAAATTCGGCAGCGTGTCGGAAAACGGGTTTCCGGTCGAACGTAAATCCACGTTGAACGAGCACGCGGACGATTGCGTCGAAGCCGATTTTTCCAAGACCGACAATCACTTTTAGTTTCTGGAGTGCGTCGAATTCATCGAAGAGAAACGGTTCGCAGTTGCGCAATTGCTGTGGCGTCGGTTTGTTTTGCGGCGGCGCACAGCGTCCGGCGGACGTGATCATGCAATCGTGCAACACCAAGCCGTCGTCGCGATCGCTCGCAACGGGTTGCGATGCGAAACCGGCGCGATGCAAAGCAGGGTAGAGAAAATCGCCCGAGGCGTCGCCGGTAAAAGGCCGGCCCGTCCGATTGCTCCCGTGCGCGCCCGGCGCAAGCCCAACCAGTAGCACGCGAGCGTTCGGATCGCCGAATGCCGGCACCGGTTTGCCCCAGTACATTTCGTCTGCGTATGCGCGGCGTTTTTCGCGCGCGACCGTTGCGCAGTACGAACGCAACTCCGGACAACGCTTGCACGATACGATCGCGTGATTGATACTCTCGAGTGATTTAGCCATTGGAATCCTAGAAGAAAATCTCTTCGCGCATGAAGGCGATAAAACGTTGCGCCGAGGGCGCGTAGGGCGTTTTTCGTGTAACGAGCGACATGCGGCGGACAATTGGGTCCGGAGCAAGCGACATCAACGAGACGTTCGGCCCCGGCGTGTTTCCTAGCGTTCGCGGAAAAAGCGCGACCCCTAGGCCTTCGGCAACCAGCGATCGCACGGTGAGCGAGTCCACGCTTTCGAACGCGACGCGTGGATCGAAGCCTGCTCCACGTGCCAACGCAAATAGTCGTTGCGTAAGCGACGACCCCGGCCGGAAGATCACGAAAGCTTCGTCCCGCAATTCTTCAATGCGAACCGACGACCGCCGTGCCAACGGGTGTGAGGCCGATACGGCAATCGCGATCTCGTCTTCGTAGAGCGGCAGGTGGTCGAATTCCAGCGCAGCGCGCGGATCGGTGTCACCGAGGTCGCCGATGAAGACATCGATCGAGCTATCGCGCAACCCCGCGAGGAGATCGTCGGCCATGCCCTCGCGCAATGCGACCTCGATGCGGGGGTGCCCGGCATGGAAGCGTCCCAGCAGCTTCGGCAGGGTGTACTCCGCAAACGATTGGTACGTCCCGACCACGATGCGGCCGCGCAAGCCGCCGGCGTAAGCGGTCATCTCCTCGACGGCGGAATCAAGGTCACCCAAAATTCGCTCGGCGCGCGCCACGAACGCACGGCCGGCGTCGGTCAGCGCGACCCGCCGGTTCGTCCGATCGAAAATTCGCACGCCGAGTTCGGCCTCAAGGGTCGCAATCTGTTGCGAAAGCGCGGGTTGAGCGACCGCGAGCGTGTCGGCCGCACGAGTGAAGCTTAGCTTTCGCGCTATTGCAACGGCGTAGCGGAGCTGCCTGAATTCCATTATGCGTCTATCTTATCAAAATGAGCGGAATAATCTATTGGACTTATGATAGCTCGCATGCCATGCTTGCTCCATGGCCGTTCTTTCGACTACCGCGCAAGCTTCTATTGGAGAGACGGCCGACCGGCGCGGGATAACGCTGCTTTCCGTCGCTCATCTCATGAACGACGCGAATCAGAGCGCCCTGCCCGCGATCATTCCGTGGCTGGTCTCGCACCGGGGCTTGTCGCTCGCGACCGCGGCCACCCTGGTTCTGGCGATGAATCTCTCGTCGTCGGTCGTCCAGCCGCTCTTCGGGCATCTGTCGGATCGACGGTCCCTTGCGTGGGTCATCCCCGTTGCGCTGCTGGTCGCGACCATTGGGACGGCCCTCATCGGTCTCGCGCCGACGCTTCCCCTGATGTTAGCCGGCGCACTCATTTCCGGCGTCGGCGTCGCCGCTTTTCATCCCGAGGGCTCGCGCTTTTCGAACTACTTTGCCGGAGCGCGGCGCGCGTCGGGCATGAGCTGGTTTACGTTGGGCGGATATCTCGGATTCGCGGTGGGTCCGCTTGCGGTCACCCCGCTTATCTTGGCCTTCGGACTGCATGGAACCGCGGTACTGTTGATTCCGGCGCTGATAGTGTTCTTTTTTGTGTGGCGCGATCTGCCGCGATTCGAGCACGCGCGTCAAGTTGCGCATCGCGCGCATCGCGAACGGCCCGGCGAGGACGATTGGCGCGGATTCTCCATCCTAGCGGTTGTAGTCGCGCTGCGTTCGATGACGTTTTTGGCCGCGGTAACGTTTACACCGATCTTTGCAATTCGCATTGCGCACGCAGATCCAACGCTTGCATCGGCCGCCCTCGCAGCGCTGCTTTTCGGCGGCGCCTTCGGAACGGTTTTCGGCGGACGCATCGCGGATCGTATCGATCGCCGGCGCGTGGTTTCAATATCGCTTGTGTTGACCGCGGTTTTTGCTCTCGCGCTTGCCGTCGCAGGAACGTACGCGCCCTTTTACCCGCTGCTCGTATCGCTTGCCATCTCTTTGGGCACGTCGCTCGGGCTTTCAGCCGGCGTTATCGTGCTGATGGGACAAGAGTATCTCCCCAAGCGCATCGGCATCGCTTCCGGCGTGACGCTTGGTCTTGCAGTAACAGTTGGCGGTCTCGCAGCGCCGTTCTTCGGCTGGATCGGCGACAGTTACGGACTGGTTCAAGTGTTTGTTGCGATCGGATGTTTTGCCGTTCTTTCCCTAGCCGGTTCGCTCTTTATGCAAAAGCCGGCACATCTGGCGAAGATGTAACTTGGCGGTTTCCGGTTACGCTTCGCTCGCCGGGCGTGGACAGATCGTTCGCAATGCCGCATGCGCTTGCGGTGAGGGCGGTGTCGTTGCGAGACGGAAATAGAGAGCCAGATACATCTTGGGCCCCAGCAGAAGCAGCTCTTCTCCTTCGATCTTCCTAGCGTTTATCGTGCCGGAGTAATGCATCGACAGGGCGACGCTATCGCCGCAAATACGCTCGGTCGAAACCGCTCCACGAGAAATTGTAACCTTTGCTTTCGGCGTTGAATCGGTGTCTGCAATTGCGCCGGCCGGCACTTGAGCGTTTTGGTCCGGCGTCTGCATCAAAATTATAGCTTGTGAAAAACGAGCGTTTTTCGGATCGGCATAGTAGCCAAGCAATTCCGGCCGGCGTTTGCGCTTGCTGGACACATCAACGCTGACCCAACCGGGCGGCACGGAGAAGGTTACCGGCAAAACGACCGGCACACTTTGTTTGTACGTCTGCAGGCACAACGAGTGCAGTGCTTGTTCTCCGCGTGGACTCGGTTTTAAATTCGCCGGATAGATGTAAGACGCCGAGTATACGTTCGACTCATCCGCAATAAAAACGCTTTCAGCGACATAGTTTTCGCTGCGCGAATACTTCATATACCATCCAGGCTGGCCGCTACAGAGCGTTTGAGAACGATCTACGTAAATCGACTCACTCCAATGCTTCAGCCACTCACGATGAAATTGGGCAAACCCCGCGGCCGAGAGACCAGCAATTGGACGCTTCGCAAGCTCTACGAATTCCTCGTCACCGCGATCGAAGCTGAGCCATTGTCTTACATCTCGCGCACCCGGAATAGAAGACTTCGGCGTCTTCTCGGCGACCCAACCGCTCGGCGGTGCGAACTGAACGTTCCAATTTTCAGAGACGTTGGTCTTTGACGGCGCTGCCTCTACCGCAATCGATCCGGTCAATGCAAAGATGAAAGGAATCGCCAGAGCTACTTGCCGGTAACGCCCAATGCCACACTGCATAATTTTAGTTTAGAACGCATGGCTGCCAGGCAAGCAAGAGCCGTTTGGCGGAGATTTCGATTATTCAAGCCCGGGGAACTTCAGTTGCGCAAGCGCGCCGTACGTTGCGATGCCGACCGCCGTCGAGAGGTTAATGCTGCGGACGCTGTCTTGGCGCATCGGAATCCGTAACGCGCGCTCGGGATGTGCTCTGATCAATGCTTTCGGCAGTCCTTTCGTTTCGCGGCCGAAGACGAGGACGTCGCCGCGCGAAAACGTCGCTTCGGCGTATGTACGTTTTGCGTGCGTCGAAAAGTACCACCGGTTCAATTCGCTGGTAGTCTCGAGAAAGACGTCGAGCGACGGATGAATCACAACGCCCAGCGCATGCCAATAATCGAGCCCCGCCCGTTTCAGCTCGCGGTCGTCAATGCGAAAGCCGAGCGGTTCGACGAGATGCAGTGCGCAGCCGGTCGCCGCGCATAAACGCGCCACGTTGCCGGTATTCGGCGGAATCTCCGGCTCTACAAGCGCAATGTGAAGCGGCGCGTCGCGAAGCTCTTCGAAATCGCGAACGCGCTCGTGCGGTTGCGTTGAGCGCGCAGTCATGCGGGGCTGGTCAGCACGTCGGCGTACTCCACGCCGTTGGGAGCGATCACGTATGCGATGCCTTCATTTCGCTGCCACAGCATCTCGATTGCACCCCGTGGATACACGACGCGTACGCCCGGAGCAGCCGGGTCGTTGACGGCGCAATTGCCGTCGGCAGTAAAGCCGCACAACACCACGAGATGCCCATCGGAGTGTTCCAGCGGCGCGCCGGGTAATTCGCCTTTGCTCCACGAGTAAGACAGAATAACGGGAATGTTTCGTTCAATCAGGCGTTGCGCGTGGTCGAGGTTTTGCAAGAACGCGACAGTGGCGCGCAATCCGAGGCTGCCGCTATGCGCTACGTTGAACGCCCAGTTGCCGGTTCCATTGTACGCGGCATCCATCACGGCGCGCGCCGTGTCTTCGACCGGTTCGTGAATGCCGTGGTATGCGTTGACCATTGAAAGACTGGTCGGACTGCACCAGCCGCGTTGTTCTTCGACAATGTACTGCGAACGCGCAGGCACATCTAGGATGATGGCGTTCCGCGCAAACGGTAGCGACGGTTTTGTTCGCACCGGCGACGCAAACGAAACAAGGTTGAAGTCGACTCCGTCCGCTTGCACTTCAATTCCGTCGAAAGGCTGATCGGCACGAATCAAATCAACTTCAACTTTGACCCGGTCGCGATCGCTTTCGGCGCTATAAGATTTGCGTCCGTGCGGATGCCACTCGGCATAGTCGTACCACGCGCTCGCCGGTGTGTGTGCACGCAACAGACGAAAGCGCAGGCGTCCCTGCGGCGCGTAGGTGTTCCAGCTAAGGACGCCCATGCGGGCCGGTTCGAAAAAGAGTTGCGCCGATTCGCGGATGTTTACCGCTTGTGCGAAACTCGCTAGATCTGCCACTCCCATGCGTTCCACGTGTCGGCGAGAAATGCCGCCGGTTTAAACCCTTTCATGTCGCTGTTCACGCCGTAGTACGAGGTCTCCCAGTAGAAAAAGACCGCGGGAACGAGCTCGCGCAAGCGTTCTTCTTCCTTCTGGTAGAGCGCTTTGCGCTTGGTTTGATCGAAGGTCGATGCGGCCGCCGAGCTCGTTTCGTCGACTAGCGCATCGCGAAGCCATGTCGTGTTGGCGCCTTTCGGCGGAATGAACTGCGAATTCCAAAGGCCGGCGTTGTCGGGATCGGGGCCGTTCGTATCGATCGACCATTCCATGTCGTACTTGCCGGTGTAGAGCGGGCCGTTCTGCGCAAACATCAGGCTTGGCGGATAGTTGCGAATCGTCACGTCGATCCCGAGCTCTTTCAAGAGCGATTGCATGACGACTTCCGATTGCTCGTTGCTTTTCGCACTCGTCGTCGCGGAGATCGTCAAGTGCATCGCAAGCGAACCATTGTGCAGCACGCCGTCGCTTCCCATTTTCCACCCTGCCTCGGAAAGCAGCGCTTTCGCTTTTGCCGGGTCGAATTTATACGGCGGAAGCTTTGGTGCGGCCCACGATTGCGGATAGATATCGGAGACGGCCAATTGATTGTAGCCGTGATAGACGGTGTCGTTGATGCGTTTCCAATCGATGCCGTAGGCGATTGCTTGTCGCACGCGCACGTCGCTTAACTGCGGTACGCTCGTGTTGATGTCCAGATGGCGCCAGTTCGCGATCGTGCGGCGGAAGATCGTGATGCCACGAATACTGTTGAGCCGTGCGACCGCATTCGAATCGACCGTAGGATAAATGTCGATTTCGTGCGTCTGCAGCTGACTGAACAGTGTGTTCGTATCGGGAATGATTTTCCAGATCAGCTGCTTCAATTTCGGTACGCCGCGGAAGTAGTATGGGTTCGGTTCGAAGACGAGCGATGCACCGCGGTTCCATTGTTTCAGGACGAACGGCCCGCTGGAGACCGGCATGCTATTGATCGACGCCGTGTTCAAATCGGGCAGCTTCGCAAGCAGATGCGAGGGCAACGGCGGATAGGCGGCACCGCCCATCGTCAGGTCGCCGAACGCCGCGACGCTGGGCTTTTTCAGATGAATGACAAGCGTATAGGGGCCCGGGGCATTCGCGGAAGCAATGTCATCCCAGCCATAGCGCGTTTTCACGTTATTTTTGGGATTTCGCACCGCTTCGAACGTGTACAGCCAATCGTTTGCGGTGATCGGGGCGCCGTCCGACCAGCGAGCATTTTTCCGGAGATGAAACGTTATCGTGCGCTGATCTCGGCTTATGCCCCCGTTTTTAATCGTCGGCACGACGGTTGCGAGATCTGGAATGTAATTTCCGTTGTCGTCGAAACGCAGAAGAAACGAATAGAGCAGCGCGCTTGCGTAGTCGGTCGATGCATTGTGCCCAAACATCAAGTTCAGACTGTCCGGCTCTTCCGGGTCGCCCAAGCGTATTACACCGGGAACCGTCCACGAATTGTGACCGTTCGATTCCACGGCGGTTTTCGAACACGCGGTAAGGAGAACGGCGGCCGCCACTGCGGCGAAGACCTTTTTCATGCGCGCAACGGTTGCTCGCGCCGGACCAGCGGCGCAATCGCACGGTAGAGCATGTCGGGTCCGAAACGCACCACGTCGTCGACCGGCAGCAGCGTTTCGGCTTTGGCGCGTTGGATTTCTCGCCGCGCTTCTTCATCGGAAAGCAGCCGGGTATTCAACGCGATGCCGACGACACGTGCAGGCTTCACCGTCGCGAGGATGGCTTCGTGGATTCGAATCAGCTCGTGATAGCCAAGCGCCGGCGTCGGGAAGCCCGAAACCGTCTTCAACTGCGGATCGCACACGAGCACGAGCGCGTCCGGTGCGCTACCGTACATCAACGAAAGCGTAACGGGTCCATATGCCGGATGGTTGATTCCGCCTTGGCCTTCTACAACGATGAGGTCGGGATTTTCCCGCGCCGCTTGCAGCACGAGTTGCTCCGCGGCGCCGGGCGCAAAATCGGCTATCACGCGGTCGATAGAGATACCCCAGCCCGCAATCATGATGCCGGTTTGTCCGGTCGGTACGAACTCCGCGCGCTTTCCGGCATTCTTGCCTGCGCGTACGAGCTCTAACGCCACCGTCATTTTTCCGACTGCGCAGTCGTTGCCGACCATCAGCAACGTCGGCGCAGCCACGTCGTAAACGGCGCCGGAGAAGAGCGGAACGTTCGGCGGTTTGCGCACGTCCCAAATGGATGCGCCGTTGGCACCCGCGAGGGTGCGAAATTCTTCGTCTTCGCCCAACATGTCGTGCAGGCCGTTGACGAGTTCGAGGCCCGATTGAAGTCCCGTGCGCACTTCGGCGCGCCAGGTCGAGGGAAGCGCGCCGCCTTGCGGCGCCGTGCCGATTAGCAGCGATGTCGGACGATACTGCATCGCTTCGGTGACCGTTGCGACGATCGGCGCATCGCTTTGCAAATGCGGAAGCACGTCGCGGACCGAACGTCCTGCGCAATCGGGATCGATCACAGCAACCGTTTCGTCGGCGCCATACGCGATGACGCCGTGCGCAGTCTTCGCATCGTCGGCAAAACGATTCGGCGCTAGGATGGCATACCGTCTTTTCATGCCGTGACGCGCTCGCGCACGCCCAAGCCCGGCTCATCGGGCAGAACGAGTTTTCCTCGATCGTACGCAACGCCCGTGAACGGATCATCTTTCGTCAAGAACGGCCCGTCGATGTCGGCCCAATCGACGAGCGGAGAGATGTGCGCGGCCGCCGTCGCGGCAATCGCGCTCTCTACCATGCAGCCCAGCATCACTTTCATCCCAAGCGCACGCGCCGTATGAATCATTGCCAGCGCGCCACGAATGCCGCCGCACTTTGCAAGCTTCACATTGATGCCGTCGACGCAGCCGTAAAGACTCGGCAAATCGTTTGCGTCGAGCGAATCCTCGTCCGTAACGATGGGAATCGGCGAACCTTCGCGCACCGCACGCAGTCCTTCGGGCGATCCCGCCGGAATCGGCTGCTCGCAGAATTCGATTTCGTAGCGCCCCAGTCTCTTCAAAATTGCGATGGCGCTCTCGACGTCCCAACCTTCGTTTGCATCGATTCGAATCGTACCGGTGTAACGGTCGCGGATCATCGCGATGGTTTCAACTTGCTCGTCCGCACTGCCCAACCCCAGCTTGACTTTCAGGATCGGATGATCGCCGATCTCCGCAAGTTTTCGAAGCGTTGTTTCGGGATCGGCGATGCCGATAGTGAAAGAGGTCACCGGCGTCTTCGACGGATCGAGTCCGAGCAGCGCGTAAAGCGGCTTGCCGAGATCCTTTCCGATTAAGTCGTGCAAGGCCAAATCGAAACCGGCACGTGCAGCGGGTGGGATTGTCGGATCGAGCAGCGTCTCGAGCTGATATGGGTCGTCCACCGGGGGACGATAGCGCTCGAAGTACGTGGAAATGCTTTCCACCGACTCGTCGTATCGTTCGATCGGAGTTGCTTCGCCGATGCCCTCGAGCGAGCCGGAGCGCACGCGTATTAGTGCCGTACGCGCCACGGTTTCCGCGCCACGCGCAATCTTGAACGGATGTTTGAGCGTTAAATTAAGCGGCGAAACAGAAAGCGTTAAAGCCATTGGCTGCGCATTCACACTTTGCCCTGAACGATCCTAGGAGTGTCATGGCGGAATTGCATTCACGTGCCATCGTTTGGCTTCGCCGAGACTTGCGTCTATCGGATAACGTGGCTCTCGCACTGGCAGCCAAGCAATCACAAGAGCTCTGCCTTGCATTTGTCTTGGATCCGTTACTCCTGGGCGGGGACCGGGTCGGAGCACCGATCGTTCAGACGTTTTTTGAAGCGCTGGCTTCGCTGCGTCGCAATCTGCGCGAGCGTGAGAGCGAGCTCGCGTTGCTGGAAGGCGAGTTTGCGGAAGAGCTAATCGCCCTTGCCCGGCGGATCGATGCGAAAGCCGTGTTCTATAACGAAGATTACGAGCCCGCCGCGATTGCACGCGATGCGCGTGTCTCTGCGGAGTTGCGTAACGCGGGGCTTTTCGTGCATGCTTCGCTGGATCACGTGTATTTCAGCGCCGAAGAAATCCGCAACGCTAGCCGTGAAGCGTATAAGGTTTTTACGCCGTATAGCCGGTGCTGGCGCCTACGCTATTTCGAGAAACCGAACCCACCGGTTTTCTCCTCCGAGTTGCTGCGAAACAAGTTGGCCGGTCGCGATCTCATTGGGGCCACGCGGAGTGTTCCCACGCCGGAAGAATATCGGTTCACCTCTTCTGCGGCGTTCCCGAAATGCAGTGAGCCGCATGCATCCAGTCTGCTCGATGCGTTCCTAGCACCGGATGGTGCCGGCGAACGCTATGAGGACGACCGCAATTTTCCGTCCGTCGACGGAACGTCCCATTTATCGCCGCAACTGCGTGCGGGAACCATCGGTATTCGGACCTGTTTTACACGCGCTTTCGAAGCCGCTGAACGTTCGGGCGCCGCGCAAATCGAAAAATGGATTGGTGAATTGATTTGGCGCGAGTTCTACCAAATGATTTTGAAATCGTATCCGCACGTCGACGGCGCACCGTTTCTCCATGCGGCTGCGCGCATTCCGTGGGTAAATGACGAAGAGCGCTTTACGCGTTGGACCCGTGCCGAAACGGGTTATCCTATCGTGGATGCGGCAATGCGTCAGTTAAATCAAAGGGGCTGGATGCACAACCGTCTGCGAATGATCGTGGCTTCGTTCTTGACGAAGCATCTGCTTATCGACTGGCGTTGGGGAGAAAGATACTTCGAACAACATCTCGCCGACGCAGATCTGGCGCAGAACAACGGCGGCTGGCAATGGGCCGCATCGACGGGAACCGACGCGGCGCCGTACTTTCGCATCTTTAATCCGGTTACGCAAAGTAAAACGTTCGACCCTGATGGAGCGTTTATTCGCCTAATGGTGCCGGAACTGGCTTCCGTTCCGCTTTCATACGTGCATGCACCGTGGGAGATGCCGCCGTTGCTCCAAGCCCAAGTCTCGTGCCGCATCGGCATCGATTATCCGGAGCCGATCATCGATCATGCGACGGCGCGAAATCGTGCGCTCGCCGTATACGAGCCGATTCTGGGAAAGAGGCGTTCTCGTTAGCGCGCAACGGGTGAGGCGACGCGATACGTCGCTCCGCCGTGATTGTGACGCACCCCTTCGCCCAGCGTGCGCGCCGCGTGTGCTTCGCTGCCCATGATAACGCGATGTTCCTCTGCGGTGTCGAATTGCGCGTCGTGCGTATTGCGGAGTCGATCGGCGATGCGTGCGTTCTCGACGGCGTGATCGACCTCATGACCGAGTCCCAGCGCCGGCGATTGCCGGCCTCCGCCCGTTGTACGAAGCGCGCTGTACGGATCCCACGCAATCGTATTAGTGTTTGGATCGTAATGGTCGTCGTTGCGATGATTCACGGCGAGGGTGTAATGGTGGGAATGCGCGTGCTCTAATCGGTAAAACAATCGCCGCTCGAGCGCGTCTTTACAGAGATATGTTTTTGCCGACTCATATGATTTTTCGGCGGTTGCAGGGACGTCAAGCGAGCCATGATGGACGTAAGAAACGTGCGCGATTTCACGTGAATACATGACAATTCGCATTCACGCGCAAGTAGATATTGACAAGAGTCGCAGAGCGGCACTCGCGTGCGTGTCAAGACTTGACGCCGATGGTACGTTATTAAGGCTCGACTGCGCTTAACGCGCACCATGCATAGGTGCCGAACCGACTTGGTATACATCGGGAGCATCAGCTCCGGATACGACGGCAGGGCTTGGGTCTCGTACCTGCTTTGCCGGCGCCCGGGCCGCACCCACCTGCGAGAACGCAGGTTCAGTTACCTCGCGTGGCAGACGTTAATTGCGGTTGAGTTCGAATCGAGCAAGCGCGACGCGCCATCGGCGGGTCGCGCTTCGCATTTCATCCACGTCGAGCGAGCCCGGGGCGTCCAGAACAAGCGGCCCGCGGAAGTCGCCGAAGCGATCCAGAAACTGCGAAATGCTTGCGTCGCCGGCCGTTAGGGTGCCATAGAACGCCACGGCGTTCGGGCGCACGGCATCGATGTCGCTCGAACCGTCGAAGGCTGCGGGATCGAGAGCATACCTCAGCCACGCCGAGTCCGCTTCCTTGCTCACCCGCTTCACCTCCGGAACGGAGCCCGCGAACGTTCCGGCGACGTTGCGCATTCCAAGCGTAATATTTGCCGCCTTCGCCGCGCCGGTCGCATGATTTAACCGTTCCAGTTGGCGGCTCCACGACATGACGGTTTCCTGAGCGACACGTGAAAGCAGAAGCGGCGTGCCCAGAGCCGATGCTTGTGCGACGCGAGCATCCATCATTGCCGGATCGCCGGTGAGAAACGCTTCATCGGCAAGTGCGGCAATAGTCACACCTAAATCCGCCGCCATCTTCTTTATTTGGGCGAGGTAGTCGTCGTCGATTCGCGGAAAGTGCCGCACGTCCAAGACGACGCTATCGCACGCGAATTCGCTCGCACAGAAATCGAGGAATTCAAGTTGCGTAAGTTCGCCGGAATCGAATAACTGCGAACAAGTGCCGCTTGTGCACGCCAGCTTCATTGGGCGTCCGACCTTCGACCGCTACAGGGAGAGCCCTTCGCTATGAAGATCGCGCTTGGCGCGGACCACGCCGGCTTCGAGTACAAGGACCGGATCGCAAAGATGTTGCGCGATGCCGGACACACGATAATCGACTACGGAACGCACGATACGACGCCGGTCGATTATCCGCAGTATGGGTATGCCGTTGGTGAAGCGGTGGCGAGCGGGCAGGCCGACCGTGGCGTGGTCGTCTGCGGCTCGAGCATCGGCATCTCGATAGCCGCGAATAAAGTTCCCGGCGTGCGCGCCGCAATTGTGACAGAGCCGCTGAGCGCCGAATTGTCGCGCCGTCACAACGATGCAAACGTCCTGGCACTTTCGGAGCGTTTGACGGGTTGGGAAATGATCGAGCGCCTTGTGGACGTTTTTATGACGACGCCGTTCGACGGCGGCCGCCACGCGCATCGCGTCGAGCAACTCTTCGAGTTTACCGATTCGCAACGCGAGAAAACCATCAAAGCGATAGAAACAGGCGCCGTAACGGGCGCCGAGACGCCGAAATCTCTCCTGTAACGCAAGATAGGACACCATGGATATCCTTACGCCGAGCACCATAGAAGCCGAAGACCCCGAACTCTTCGCCGCGATCAAAAACGAGGAACAACGTCAAAGGGAAAACCTCGAACTCATTGCGTCCGAAAACTACGCGAGCCGTGCGGTTCGCGAAGCGATGGGCAGCGTGCTGACCAACAAGTACGCCGAAGGGTATCCGGGCAAACGGTACTACGGCGGATGCGAGTGGGTCGACGTCGCGGAGAACCTCGCTATCGAACGGTTGAAGAAACTTTTCGGAGCGGATCATGCGAACGTTCAGCCGCATGCCGGCGCTCAAGCAAACATGGCGGTCTTCATGGCGCATTTGCAGCCCGGAGATACGGTTCTCGGAATGTCGCTTGCGCACGGCGGCCACCTCACGCACGGCACGAAAGTCAGTTTCAGCGGAAAGCTCTACAATGCGGCAGCCTACGGCGTTCGCAAAGACACCGAGCTAATCGATTTTGATGAAGTTCGTGCGGCTGCGCGCGAACATAAACCGAAAATGATCATTGCGGGTGCGAGTGCGTATCCACGAACTATGGATTATGCGCCGTTCCGCGAGATCGCGGATGAAGTCGGTGCAACGCTGCTCGTCGACATGGCGCACATCGCCGGTCTCGTCGCTGTCGGATTACATCCATCACCGGTTCCGTTTGCGGATTTCGTGACGTCGACAACGCACAAAACGCTACGCGGACCGCGCGGCGGCATCATCCTGTGCACGGAAAAATGGGCGCAGGCAATCGACAAGAGTGTGTTCCCTGGAATTCAAGGCGGACCGCTGATGCACACGATCGCCGCGAAAGCAGTCGCGTTCCAAGAAGCGCTGCAGCCTTCTTTCAAGACGTACCAACAGAACGTTATCGACAATGCCAGAGCGATGGCGGAAGAGTTCGTGAAGGGCGGCTTGCGTCTCGTTGCGGGCGGTACCGACACGCATTTGATGCTCGTCGACGTTTCGGTGAAGGGGCTCACCGGACGCGCAGTCGAGACGTATCTCGACGAGATCGGAATCACGGTAAACAAAAATGCGATTCCGTTCGATCCGCAAAAACCGATGATCACGAGCGGAATTCGCATCGGCACGCCGGCGATTACGTCGCGTGGTCTCGGCCGCGAAGAATGCCGCGAAGTCGCGCGCATCATCGTCGACGCACTGCCGGACCTCGAAAATCGCACGAACGTGCAAAAACTGCGCTCGCGCGTACACGAGCTTACCTCACGCTTCGACGTCCCCTAAACGAGACTACCTTGTCACGATGTCAGTCATACTCTGCGCAGAGATTCGTTGTCGATGCCGGCGAAGCTCACTGCGGCGCCGATGAGGCACATGGCGGCGCAAGCGT
>CAZJLJ010000012.1:0-5725 GCA_964546935.1 uncultured bacterium
GCTCAACAGCTTCTGCGCGGGGACTGGTGAGCTTTGAATAAATGTTTCGAATGTGAGTACTTACCGTGTTTGGTAAATTCTCACGGAGCAATGAAAAGCACATGCATTGTCGTTTTCACCCTCAATCTGGTTCAGGAGGGCAATAATAATCCATGGGGCGGACCCGCCTTCGCCACGGTTTATGCGAATGGATCGTACAATCTGCGGAACGGACTTTCGCTAGGTGTTGCAGTGGAGAACCTGCTGCAGTACAGTAGCGGACCGTTCCATGGCCAAGCCATCGTCAATAAGGGGTTCAGCCCCACCGGCGTGGCATGGAATCGCAACTGCTTACTCAACGGCAATCCATTTACTAACCCCAACAGTATCGTTATCGTTCAACCTCGGAACGTTTATGTTACGCTGACCGAGAAGCTCTAAAAAAGAAAGCCCGCTCACCAGCGGGCTTTTGCATTAGCTGAGGCCTTCTAGCTAGACGCAGGCGCCCTGTACCGTCCTAAACGTTCCTTCGAACGAATAAAGGCCTGCGGTACCGGATGAGGTTGTGCGGAAGAACCAAGAGAAGAATGCCAACTCCTGGGGATGGTATCTGAACCCGTTTACCAGCAGCGTGAACGCCTTGCCGGTAAGCGGATCGCCGACTTCAAGCACGTTCGAGCATCCACTGACCTGTCCGACGTGACCCCACGGCGGCGTTACGTTGCTTACGAACGGATCGTTGAAGAGCTCGCCGAGTTCGTGAGTCCAGGCATGAATGTCCTCGATCGGCACGTTGAAGATACCGGCGTCGTTGTACGCGCCGACGGCATAGACTTGCGTTCCCGCCGATCGCCCGAAGGCGCTGTGGTAGCCTAAAATACAACATGCGCCGTTAGACGTTTCAAAGACGTTGTACGAGAGCACGACCGGTACTTGCGCGGTTGTTGCAAACAAGGTGGCAAGGTGTTGAACGATCGCGTCGTACCCGCCGATGGGTATTTCACCGATGCGGTGTTTTGTACCGGCACACACGCCGCCCACAGTGCGTGAGCCGGCCGGTGCGTTTACGTCTACGATCCGCCGTGATACCGCAGCCTGCAGCAGCGTATGGTAGTTTGTTCCCTTTACCATGCTCCAGAACTCGGCGCGCTGAAACGCGTCGGTGATCTGGGTGTTGCCGACTGCAACGCCGTTCGACACAAGACTTGCCGGCACGAAATTGGGACCGCCGAAAAAGCGGTTTGCCACGGATATGGAATCACTGCAACCCGGCAGCGTTGGATCGAGGACGGTGCCGTCGCCGAAATGTATGCGAGCGATAATCGGAACGTATGCAACGTTGGTAGAGATTTTAGTTGAATTCGGATTTGTTCCGACGATCCGATAACTGTGACTCTTATGGTCCAGTGGTGAGACGATGGATCCCGTAAAGAATGGAATTGTTACCGATGCAGCCGCTTGAGCTTCGAGCGTCGAGAAGTTAACGCGTTGCGGCGGAAGCACCGTAAAGAGCGGCTGCCATCCGTTGATATCCGCGATGCTTCTTCTCTGTGTTGTTTGACTTAGCGCACCTGCGTTGGGTTGATTGATGGGTTGGGTGCCTGAAGGAATTGCGCCGCCATTGCCGCCGCAAGCCGCGGGCAGCAAAGAAAGAAGAAGCAGCGCAGAGATTCTCGCGAGAGTTCGCACAAAAGACCCTCCTCGAACAAAGTTCACGGGCGCCGGCGCGCCGGAAGGTCTTCGGTTGTTTCGACGGTTTGAAGATGCGACCTCGCAAAAGCAAAACGCGCGATAAGCGATTGCCTGCTCGCGCGTTTATTTTATTTGTCTACGCGTTCAAGTTGAAATTCTAGTGGTCGCCGTGTTCGTTACCTTCATGGTGTTTGTGATGACCGCGGCCTCTATCGTCGCGGTCGCGATAGTTTCCGTTGTAGTAATTCGCGCGGCGGTACGAACCCTCGCCTCTTTCATCGGGACCATACGAATAGCCCGTTGCACCCGGGACGTAATAGGCACTTTGTCCCCATGAATAGCGTCCGTTCCGGCCGGGATAGATAGTTGTTCCGTCGGGCATTACGATGCGGCCATCGCCGTACACCGTGCCGCCGTTACGAGTGTAGCCGACAACTCTGGTGGCCGCCTGTCGTTTGTGTTGATAGTTGTTATAGAGCACGATGCCGCCGATAAGTGCTGCGGCGGCCTCAATCGTTGTCCAAGTCGAGCCTACGCTGGCAGCAGCGGGACGCGCTAACGGACCTGCCGCGATCGTCGCTGCGACTGCGAACGCGAGAGCTGTTCTTGTGAGCCGATGGAGCATTGGGTAACCTCGTGCAGAAGACGAAAAGGTAGCTTCGTTGCTTTTCCAACGCGGAAACATTTCACGAAGTTCCCACCTTCGGCGCAGGAATAGGACTAGGGTGTAACGAGGTCGGGGATCAAGTTCGCGCCCTTTGGCGTTCCGAGTCCTGTCGGCAGATCGTAACCCGTACCAGCCGAAAACCCGGGTCCACGGAATTTATTGTCTCCGCTTGTGACGTCGTGAAAATCCGCGGCGTATTTGCCGGAGTCTGCACGCTTACTTACGGCAGAACGGTTAATGCGTGAACAGTTTGCTCTTGGCGGTTGCCGTCTGTGATGCTGACGACCACGTCATACGTAGCGGGCGCAGCGGCCGCCGGTGCACGAAGCACTGCTTCACGCTCGGATGGCGCAACGTCGGTCTCTTCAACGATCGAACCACTAGCGTCAGTAATGGAGACCAGTGCTTCGCCGTGTGACGATGGAAAATGAATGTATACCGGGTCGCCCGCTTTGGGTTGATCCGGCGTAACGGTTGGCCCCGGTGGCACGGCAGCGCCTTGATTTGCGGAAAATACATTACTGCCGTCGGGAAGCACGGCGACGGTTGCAGCCATTTGCGCATGCTGTGCGCCACGGCGCGCTGATAGAACGACGCGAAGGCTCCTGCCCGCGGCGCTTTGAGGAACGGTGAAGTGCGTTTCACCGGTTGCGGTGATGGCGTGTTTCGCCCAGACTCGTCCATCCTCGTCGAGCAGCCAAATATTTCCATTGCCGCGTGCACCGTATCGCACGTGAAGCAAGGACCCCGCAAGAATAGCGGAAGGAGTCACTTCCAAATCATCGACGAGCGGTTTATCAACGACGTGTCGCACGACCACGCGGGTATGGATCACCGGCCGCGGTGCGATTTGCGGCGAATGCCCAACGACGCCGTGCGGATGAAAGAGTGCGGCAGCGATAAGCGCAAGCCCCGTGCAGACCCCGGTAGCCGCGATCCAAGAACGAACGTGACTCTTGCGCTGTGTAACAGCATTCGCATCGAGCGTGAAGCGAAGATTCGAACCGCACACTTCGACGATGGCGCGATCGTCGTGGCGCGTACTTTTGCTCGGCACCAGCGTATCGAGGATCGAAAACGGTGCAACGTGCAACTCGCTTGTGGACGCAAGCGGCGAGGCCGGAAAACGTATCACCGTACGCAGCGAGTGTTCGCTATTGTTGGCGATTCGTAGTGCATAGGACGCGCGACCACTGTTTCGATCGAATCCTGCGAAAACGGTTTGCGCAACGACGTTCCCGCATCCGAAAGGTACGTCCGCACGTGAACCATATGCCGGCGCCGAGCTGCGCCGGTGAACCGCAAGATCGCTCATCGGCAAACGCCGTTGTTGTTGGGCGCAGGCGATGGATTCGGCGCACCGTTGGGAATCGGTGTCGGCGGAATGCTCGAACCTTGAGCGGTAATCGCGCCGACGACCCGATCTCTCACCTCTTTACTGCAATACAGAATCATGCCCGGAAACGCGGGATGCACGAACGTTTCACTTGCGGAAACGCTCGACGTTTGACCCAGCAGACTTTGAATGTACGAGGGAACGTTGACGGTCGCGGAAACATTCAACGACGTCGCGCTGAAATAGTGTGACGCAAGAAACTGTGCACCGCCCATTCCAAAAACCGCCGGTGAACAAGGCGCGGTACTGCCGGTCGCGTCGGGTTGCCAAAACGGTGCGCTTGTGGGTCCCGGAAAAGGCGAGCTGTCGCTAAACGCTCCCATCGCAGGCGTCGGGCACGGCTGCGGAACCGAAGAAGGATCCAGGTTTGCGTAAATATTCGCAGCGCTGTATGCGCCGCTGCCGGTAATGAACCCCGTGATCCCGCCGTAACGGAGCGCAAGCTGCGCACGCTCATCAACGACTCCGAAACGCGCGACGTAGATGATACCGAAGAGCGCAATGAGCACAACCGGTAGCACGATTGTCATCTCAATAAGAGTTTGTCCGCGCGAACCACGCGTTACAGACATGAGTAACTCCCCGATGAGATCGACCCGGAGTAAGGGTGTACGCCTGCGGCCGTGTACCAGTTCAAGTGCACGACGAGCGAAGAAAAATCAACAGTGTAAAGCGGCGCCTGAAATGCGTTCGCCCACTGCGGCTCTTGCGGCTGGTACGGTTGAGCCGTCGCCGGATTAATGGTTGAGCCGGGGTCGAACGCTTCGCTGTTCGCCGGGATTACTGCAGCGGCTGCTCGCGCGACCGCTTGATACGTCGCGCCCGACGCGAACGAAAACAGTTGAGGCAAAAAGTATGGAACGTTATGGCAGACAACGAGATCGACTCGTTGGGGTGCAAATTGATTCTTGCCGTGGGTTTTTGTGGAGAGCTGACTCGCATCCAGCGATGTATAGGCAAAACTGCAGTCCACACCGCCGCCGGATGAACCGCAGCCGGAACCGAATGCATTGAGCGCTTTGCGTTCATCCGCTTGTTGTCCACCTTGAGAGAGCTGATCTGCCTGGCCGATCAAATGCACGTCGTCCGTGAACCCGTTCAACGCAACATTGTACTCACTTACGAGTGACTGGTAATCCAGATCGCATGACGCGCCCGGCGTAGGATCGCATTGTCCCGCTCCGCTGATCGTGTTCAGAATCGCCTGGTTCAAGTAACGTATACGGTTTTCGTCGACCGCGGCGGAGTATAGGATGGTGGACTCTTCGTTCCAAACGTTCGCCTGTATCGAAAGCATCGCGGAAGCCGCCGAGTCAGCTGCGTTCTGCGCGTGGATTTGCCACGTTACGGCATTTACGTAGTTGGCCAGAAAGAAAAGCAGGCTCAAGACGAGCATCGTTCCGATCGCCCAAAACGGAAGCGTTTGCCCGCGTTCGTATCGGCGTGTCATCTGCATGCGTGCGAACCGTCCCAAGAATAAATTGCATACTCCAAGCTGCTGTGTGACTCGGGGTCGTACGCTGAGCCTTTCAACCCGCCGGTGGGGCGTTGTTGCGGCCAGTTTATCGAAGCGTAATACTGTTGGTGGCACCGCCATTCCGTAAATGCGCCGTTCCATCCGTTTCCGCTTCCCTGCGTGTTCACACTTTGCGCGAGCCAAATCGTGCGTGGCGAGCACGCACCCGAATCGGGACAGTAGTTGTTGAGCACCGCATCTATCGAGAACGAAAAATCTTGCGGGGCTTGGGCCGAGTTTCCCGGTGCGAATTCAACGTCCGCACCCGACAACTGATAGGAATTTGCAAGTCCCGGGATCATCAGAAAACCGTCGACCTTTTTTGAAATAGTCGCTTGCTGCAAACCCGTCCCGGGTTGGCTTACTGAAACCGAGTCGGCGTTGAGGCGGGGATACGTGGTCGCCACAACGCTCGGCGCACTGGACGTTGCATCCATCGCCGTTGTATGAGCCGCAACGAAAGCCGCTCCGTCGG
>CAZJLJ010000012.1:5825-22263 GCA_964546935.1 uncultured bacterium
CTGGACGTTGCATCCATCGCCGTTGTATGAGCCGCAACGAAAGCCGCTCCGTCGGCAGAAACTTGCGAATATCCGATGACAGTGCTTTGAACGGCGCCGAGCAATAGTATGAGCGATATGCCGAGCGTCATCGCGGTTTCGGGTAGCGCGGCTCCACGAGCAAACGTTTGAGTCATGGAGGGTTGGCTCCCACGGCTTGCATGCCGTTCGTAGTCGAGCTTAGCGTCGTGGAGGCGGTTCCGACGATTGCGGTAGCGGCAACGATGAAAGGGACCGCTAGTGCGGCCGCGATGATACCGTACTCCGCCAGCGCCGCACCGCTCTCATCTGTGAGCATGCTGCGCAGCATCGCGATCATCGCGTAATGACCTCGGGCGTCATGACGAAGACGACGTCGGTTTGTTGATTCTGATACTGCGTCGAGCGGAAAAGTTTTCCGAGCACCGGGATATCGCCGAGCAACGGAATCTTATCGACGAAGCGCTGCTCGATGCGCTGAACCAGACCGCCCATAATGATCGCTTCGCCGGGTTGGGTGATCACGTCAGTGGAGAGCTTGCTCTCGCGAAGGGCCGGAATCGTGAATCCGCCGGCGATGATCGCATTGCTGAAGTCAAGGCTGGAAACTTCGGGCGCTACTTTCGTTTCGACGCTTCCATTTCCGAGAAGCGTCGGGATGATATTCAGACGAACGCCGTACTCTTTGTACTGGATAACGACTTGCCCGGTGGGACCGCCGTTGTAGGGAATCGGAATCTCGCCGCCCACCAAAAATGTAGCATTGGTCCCGGGCATCGTGACGAGGTCGGGCGACGACAGCATGCGCGCGTGGCCCTCTTGCATTAACAGGTTGAGCGTCGGCGCCAAAGTGATCGTGCGGAAGAATGGACCAACGTTGAGTGCGTGGCCGCTGGGCTGTGGCTGCTCGACGACCGGGAATGACGGCCCTCCGATTACGTAGGTTCCATCAGCTAAAAAGTGAGCGGATTGCAACTGGAGGCCGAGATTGCGCAGCGCGGTATTGTCAACTTCAAGAATGTAGACTTTGATGTCGACCTGGCTTGTTGTTTGCGTCGCAATGCGGTCGATCAGTTTGCCGTCGCTTGCGAGATACGGGCCGGCCAAACCGCGGACGTGCTCGATGATGGCTTGATCCGTCGTCGCGTCCTTCACCGAACCGCTGACGATGATGTTGCCTTTGCCGTCCGGATCGACGTGGACCGATGACGCGCCCGGAAGGCTTGCAATCGAACGCCGCAACTCCGAGATCGGTTGCTGCACCGTGACGGCGTTTACGATCACGTCCTTTTCGCGTTGCGCGTAGGGTTCGAATCGCGCGACGACGTCGTTGATCTGTTGGAAACGGCTGCCGTCGGGCACGTTGCCGCGGACGACGATCGAGTGGTTGAAGCTGAGGACTTCAATTCCGGACTGGTTGATCGTCGCGCGGAGCACTTGAGCTATATCGTCGAGCTGGCTTTGCGTGACGGTGACTTCGTACGACGAACGGCCGCCGGTCGTCCAAACCACGACAGTAGTGTGGCCGGGCGCCTTTCCGGTGATGACAGTCTGACTCGTGCCCATCGCCACCACGCCGGCGATCCGGGCGTCGCCCACTTCAATACGCGCGAGTCCCGGCGTGGTCAACACCGTCGATCGTCCGGTCTCAACGGACAGGACGGAGTCGGCGGCAACGGTCGCAATCGGCGCGAGCCCGATTCCTAGGGTCGCGACTGCCATCGCCAGGGCACGCAAAAAGCGTTCGGTCATTTGGCTCCTCCGGGACGTAGAGGAGTTATAGCATGCGAACGATTCCTCCACAAACCGTTAACGCGTTAACATGCAATAGCCAAACGGTAAAGATATAGTAAACAGGGGTCCGAAAGCTTGAAAAATACCGAGCAAGGGTGCGATTATCCCGTCACCGGCAGGTCTCGGAGGTGTCAATTCGTCTCATGCGGAGCATCCTTGCAGTACTCGCCCTCGCAACGGTAGCGGTGCCTCTCACCGCGCCCGCAGCTATGGACGCGTCCGCACGGACCCCCGTCGTGGGGCAACTAGACGCTTCTTCCGGGCTGGTGGTTTCGGCGCGAGAGATGTCCGGACGCCGGGCGCTTCTCGTCCAGGGTAGCGGGCCGCACGATGCCCGCATAACGCTCACCGTGCTCGCCGCACTCGCACCCGATCTTCCCACGGTGCTGCTCCAGCGCATCGGCGTCCAGGCCGACTTTAGCGGCCATTTCGCGGCCGTCGTTCCGCTGGCGCCCGACTACTTTACCGGTTCGGAAGTTACGCTCGTCGCAACGGCCGGAACGGAGTCGGCAGCAACACATGTGGTTTTGAACGGGGCGCCCTAACGCACTCTTTCCAGTCTTCTTTTGGAGGAATCGCCATGACCAAGATGTTCGCAAATATGTTTCGCGATGATGAAGGCGCCACGATGGTGGAATACGGCGTCATCGTTGCGCTGATCGCCGCAGTTTGTATCGCCGTCGTCGGCATTATCGGCGGCAAAGTGAACTCGGCGTTCGGCTCAGTCAACAGCGCCCTGTAATCTTGACCTTCACCGATCTCGCTGTGGTTGGTGCTTGCGTGGCGGCGGCGTATTGCGACGTGCGGACTCACCGCATACCCAATGCGCTCTCCGCTGCGCTTTGCATCGGCGGCGCGGTCGCCGCTGCATGCCAAGGACCGTCCGCGTTCCTGGCATTCGCGGCGATTCTCGCGGTTCTATTATTCGCGGGCACGGTGCTTCACGCCGGTGGATTCATCGGCGGCGGAGACGTGAAACTGATAGCGGTCTCGTCCGCCGCAATTGGAGCTCACGAAGCCGTGCCTTTCCTCATTGCGACAGTTCTTTCGGGTGGCGTGCTTGCGCTGATCGTTGCCACGCGTCACGGTCAATTGCGCAGAACGATCGTTAACGTCGGTGCGCTTGCACTCCCGTTAATCGCCGGTGTTCCGCCGGCAAGGATCTCCGACGGAACGAAAATGCCGTATGCGCTTGCGATTCTGGCCGGCGCACTTTTTGTAACGCTTTCGCATCTTTCAACCTAAGCGGAGATTCCCATGAACGTTCGGCGAACGTCTCTCCTCATCGCGGTTCTGCTTGCAGTCGGCACCGGATGGCTGACGCTGAACTACCTCTCCGCGTTGAAATCGCAAAGTCAGGCGAGCGGTGCGCCTCGCGAAGTCATCGTCGCTGCTACGGAGATTCCGGCGCGCGCACCGATTACGCAAGCAATGCTGACGACAGTGATGCGGCCTTCTAGCGCCGTCGATCCGGATGCGATCACAAATCCGCAAAACCTTGTCGGGTCGCTGGCACTGATTACGATCCCGGCCGGCGCAACGATAACATCTTCGAAGATCGGACGGCCCGCGACGGAAGCGCTTCCCGTGCGTTTGCAGCCCGGAATGCGCGCGGTTTCGATCGAGATCGACAAGGTTAAAGGTGTCAGCGGGCTGCTGCAAGCCGGCGATCGCGTTGATGTGATCTCCGTCCCGCAGAAGAACGCTTCGGAACCGCCGCCGGCTGCGACGATTTTGCGCGGATCACGCGTTCTGGCGATCGGCGATACGTTGGAATATTCCTCCGCAACACCGTCGCCGAACGAAGCAAATTCGACGACCGTGACGCTAGAAGTTACACCGTCGCAGGCGGATTTGCTCGCGATGGCAGACGTGAATACGACTCTGCGTCTGGCGCTGCGTTCGCCGCGTGAAATGCCGAACTCATTGCCGGCCGAGGCGCTGCACTTTCCGCAACCGCAGATGGCGCCGCAAGTCGCCCGCGATCCCGTGCAGACACCACGCCCACGAAGTGGTTACGTTTCCAGCGTTCCCATCATCAATGGAAGCGCCGGAGCGCAAGCCGAGGACGCGCCGTGACGGCAAGCACTTTTGCGTTCGTCAACGCGAAGGGCGGAAGCGGCTCGACCACCATTTGCGCGCTGCTGGCGCATTTGGGACGTAACGACGTTGCCGTGGTCGACGGCGATCTCACCGGACGCCGAAACACCGCGGTGCTCTTCGATGCAGTGCGCGCTCTTGATGCAGCGCGCGAGGCTTCACCCATTGCCTCGACCCGCGTCTCCGGCGTAACGCTCGCAGAAATCGCTCCGTCATTCGAGGCAGCCTTTACAGTATCGCTCGATGACGTTGAACGAACCGCTGCTACGTTGGATCAGAATGCGCAACTCGTGCTCGCCGACTTGCCGATTCCATTCGCCGCGCCGGTTCGCCCGTTCGCAGTGCGAGCAACGCGTTTCCTCATTGTGCTGGAACCTACGCTTCTTGGCGTAACCAGCGCCCGCTCCATGCTGGACGATTTACG
Source organism: uncultured bacterium (assembly GCA_964546935.1). GTDB lineage: Bacteria > Vulcanimicrobiota > Vulcanimicrobiia > Vulcanimicrobiales > Vulcanimicrobiaceae > JALYTY01. The sequence goes on from CAZJLJ010000012.1 coordinate 10,162, forward strand.
GCGCTTTGGCGTTCCTAGAACGCGAATGTTGCTTGTCATCAACACGCGGTCGGGCGGCGCCAACCTTTCGCGACACGAAATCGAACGTTCGTTGGAGCTTCCCGTAGTCGCGGAGTTGCCGCCGAGCAGCGATCGTTCGTACCAAAAAGCAATGACGGCGTTCGAGCGCGTACTTCGCGGCATTCCGCCGGATTCACCGTTGCTGCTCTCGCCGTCCGCGCGTGATTTCGTCCAAGATCGACGCACGCAGCCGCGGGAGCCGGATGCACCGCGAATTGCGAACGCCAATGACGGCGCACCGCCGGCCGAATCTACAAAACGCAGTGCGGAAGTTATCACTGCGCGCGAGCGCCTGAAGCTGAAGATTCACGAAGCCCTGGCTAAAAACGTCGATCTCCTCGACGCCAGCCGCGCTACGTCGGACGCGGCAAAGATGGCCGAGCTGCGGTCCAAGATCGATGAAGTCGCGCAGAAGATGCTTGCGGAGCATCCCAACGTCGACAGTGCAGAAGACGTAGCGGCGCTAAAAGCAGAGATCGTGAACGAAGCGCTGGGGCTCGGACCGCTCGAAGACTTGATGGCCGATCCGGCCGTCACGGAAATTATGGTGAACGGCCCCGCCAAAGTCTACATCGAACGTGGCGGTCGGATCGAACGTACCGTCAAGCGATTCACCAGCGATCAGCAACTGCGCCTCGTGATCGAGCGCATCATCGCGCCGCTTGGCCGGCGTCTCGATGAATCGGTTCCGATGGTTGATGCGCGCCTGCCCGACGGATCCCGTGTAAACGCAATCATCGAGCCTCTTTCCATCGACGGCGCAACCCTAACGATTCGCCGGTTCGGCACGCGTCGTCTTACGGCCGCGGATTTAGTCGAGAAAGGCTCCGCGACCGAAGAGATGATCGATTTCATGCGCGCCTGTATCGAGGGGCGCCTGAACGTTGTTATCAGTGGCGGAACGGGCTCCGGAAAAACCACTTTCCTTAACATCCTTTCGAGCTACATTCCCGAGCGCGAACGAATCGTGACGATTGAAGACGCGGCCGAACTTTCTTTGAATCAGCCGCACGTAGTTCGCCTGGAAGCGCGCCCGGCTAACATCGAAGGCCGCGGCGAAATCAAGATCCGTGACCTGGTTCGGAATTCGCTGCGCATGCGCCCCGACCGTATCGTCGTCGGCGAATGCCGCGGCGGTGAAGCGCTCGATATGTTGCAAGCGATGAACACGGGGCACGACGGCTCCCTCACAACGGCGCACGCCAACACGCCGCGCGACGCTCTTTCACGTTTGGAGACGATGGTGATGATGGCGGGATTCGACCTTCCCGTTCGCGCCATTCGCGAGCAAATCGCCAGCGCCGTGGATGTGATCATTCAGACCGCGCGCATGCGCGACGGATCGAGAAAGATCACCAGCATCAGTGAAATCGTTGGTATGGAAGGCGAAGTCGTAACGATGCAGGAGCTTGTGCGCTTTAGTTCACGCGGTGTCGATGCGGCCGGTAAAGTCCTCGGCGAGTTCCAATATACCGGCGTACAACCGCAATCCATGTCACGCTTCGATGAATACGGTGTTGAGTTCGACGTACGCAAGCTTTCGGCGCTCGCATCGGCAGGTTCATTGTGGTAACCAACGTTCTGCCGTTCGGCATCGTTTTCGGCGTGATAGCGATCGCGTCTTTGGCGTTTTACGGCGTCTGGGAGCGCTTCTCGTCGCACAGCGTAAACCGCATGCGCAGCCTGACCGTGCAACTCGATCGCGCCGGCATCTACAGGAAGCCGGAAGAGCTTGTAATCTACGTTGCCGCCGTAGCCGCAGTGCTTTGGGTTCTGATCGCACTCCTCATGCGTCCGGGCATCGTGATCGGCTTATTGCTGCTCCCGGTTTGCGCCGCCGTTGCAATCGCCGGTTTCGTCGGCTTCGTCCGCGTCGCGGTGACCCGGCGGTTAAACGCCTTCGTACAGCAATTGGAGCTGGCGCTGCGTCTCATTGCCGGCGGTGTACGTGTCGGTCTCGGATTGCGCCAGGCATTGACGATCGTCATCGAAGAGATGAAGGATCCCGCGCGTCACGAGTACATGCGTATCGTGGGACAAACGAACATCGGCATGAGCGTGTACGACGCGCTCGACGATCTGGCGGAGCGCATGCCGAGCAACGAGACGCTCATGATGGCACGCGCAATTCGTATTCAATCGCAGACCGGCGGCGACTTGGGCAAAATTCTCGAGCATCTAGCCGACACCATCAAAGATCGGCGGCGCATTCAGCGCAAGATCAACGCAATGACGGCCGAGGGGCGAGCCAGCGCCGTTATACTCTCATTGCTTCCGCCCGGACTTGCCGGCTTCATCGTCCTTACGCAGCCGGCAATGGGACGCGCGCTCGTCTTCACCGATATCGGGCACATGGCGCTCGTCGTTGTCGCGATTCTGGAGGCTCTTGGAATCTTTTCTTTCATAAAAATTCTACAGGTCGACGTGTGATGGCGGTCGTCATTACATTGCTCGGGGCCGGCGCCGTCTTTTTGTTCGCTATCTCGCTCATCCCCGCAACGAGTCCGCTGACGCGTGCCCTGGAGGAGCTGAGCGCCCGTGGTTCCACTATGCGCGATCCTCAGAACGTGCGGCGCTTCGAAATGATGTTTTCGAAAGAACGGCGCGGGCGGCTGGAACGCAAATTGTTGGAAGCCGGCTGGTACACGGTTACGCCGGCGCGCATGGGCATGCGTATCGCCGCGGGCGGCGCCGCCGGTGTCGGCGCTGGTTTCGCCTTGTTAATTGTCGTTCATCCCAGCGTTCCGCTCGACGGCGTTTTGCTCGCGTTGCTTGGCGGTGCCGGTGCATATCTTCCGATCAGTGCGCTCGATCGTGCAATTGAAAAGCGAAAGAAGCAGGTACAGAAGACGCTTCCCGATCTACTCGACATGGTTGCGACGACGGTGCAGGCGGGTCTTTCCGTGAACGCAGCGCTGGCGTATGCCGTCGATGCGGCGCCCGGCGCGCTTGGCGACGAAATCAAATCTGCGCTATCGGAAATACGGCTAGGACGATCCCGTGCAGATGCGTTAAAGGCTGCCGCCGACCGACTTGCGCACCAGCAATTTTCAACAACCGTTACAGCGATCGTCCAAGCAGAACGCCTGGGGACGAACATTTCTTACGTACTCGGCGAACTTGCAGAGGACGTACGCAATCACCGCATCATGCTGGTGGAAGAACATGCAGCAAAATTGCCTGTGAAGATGATCTTTCCACTCGCAGCTTTTCTCTTGCCTTCGCTCTTCGTGGTGATCTTCGGAGCGCTGGCTGCCAACTATTTCGCGCAAAAATGATGATTGTCGCCGCTGCACTAGGGGCCGTGTTTTTCGCCATCGCGGGGTTCATCGGTGTCCAGCTTGGCAATGCCGTAGCGGACACCATCGTTCGGTTTGAGGACGGCCCGGCTCCGGAAACGCCCCCCGTAATAGCACTGTTGCTTGGGTGCGCTGCAATAGGCGCGCTCTGCGCAACCCATACGTCGGTTCCGGCTCAACTAGTGCTGGTTTCAATCGTCTGCGTTGCATTAGTCGCCATTTGGTGTTGTGACACGCGGACGGGGATCGTCCCCGATATCTTCACCCTCGTTCCACTGGCTTTGATCCTAGCCGTCGCGCTTTGGACACACGAATGGTGGATCTTCATCTCGGCGTTCATTCCTTTTCTTCCATTTGCGGCTGCGGCAGTTTTCTCACGCGGACGCGGCATGGGATGGGGCGACGTGAAGCTGGCAGCACTCGGCGGGGGCGTCTTAGGCGCACAACTTTCGCTCCTCGCCTTTGCAATTGCGTGCGTCGTTGCGGTTGCGCTCACGCGAAGAAAGAGCAGCGCACGTGGACCGATTGCATTTGCACCGTATTTAGCGGCTGCGATCGGTCTCGCCATTCCGCTTGGGATGTGGAAATGAAATACTACCGCCTGCTGAATTGCGAGAACGGTACGACGATCGGATTTGTCACTCGTGCTGTAAACCCGTTCGATCGAACGATTGGACTGCTACGCTCGCGTATCGTGCCGGCCGGACGGGGGATGTGGTTCGATGATTGCAGCGCCGTGCACACGCTTTTCATGGGTTGCGAGATCGACGTCGTCTTTCTAAACCGAGATTTGCGTATCGTGCAAATCGTACGTGGCGTACGTCCGAACCGCATTCTCGTTGCGCCGAACGCGCATGTTACGGTGGAGCTCGGAGCAGGTACCGCCGAGCATACGAAACTGCGCTTCGGCGATCGGATCGATCTGGTGGAAGAAGACGCGGCCTAATGAGGGCGGTGCTTTGGATCGCGTTGCTTATCGTGGCGCAATTCGGTATAACGGCGCTCGGAGTGCAGCATACCGAGGGCGACATCGCGTGGCAGCAATGGTTGGGCGCGTCGATTCTCGATGCGCATCAGCTTCCACGCTCGCTTGGCCATGAAACGTTCACGGCCGCGGGGGCGCCCTGGGTCGCACAGGAGTGGCTATTCAGTACGCTTCTGACGCTCGCAATACGGGGCGGCGTTTTCCCGATCTTTGCGTTTGCCATTGCTGTAGGTGCCGGCGTGACGCTGGTTTTATGCGCCATGCGCGCTCGTGTTCTGGGCGCTTCGTGGCCGTCGATCTGGATCGTTACAACTTGCACCGCAATCGCGATGGAGCAGATGTTCGGCATCCGCGCCCAAATCGCCGCGTGGCCGCTCTTTGCGTCGTTGCTGTTGTTCTTTGAATACGAGCAGCGAGTACGATGGTATAGCTTTGTCGTAGTCTTTTTTTGGGCGAACCTTCACGCGAGCGTCTTCCTAGCACCCGTATACGCGGCGCTCCGGGCACCGAAAGCGATGCTACTGGTTAGCGCTTGCGCCATTGCAACGTTGGTAACGCCCTTCGGATTCGGCTTATTCCTGTATGCTCTCCATTTGATTGAGAGCCCGATTCGCCATATGATCATCGAATGGCGTGCGCCACGTATCAGCGACCCGTCGTTCAGTTTAGGATTTGTTCCGGTCGCGGTAGCAGCATGGGGCTCGACGATCGCCGATCGGCGGGCGATGCTGCGCCATCTTCCGGTCATGGCGTTCTTTACGGTATTTGCCTTTGGAGCGGTGCGGAACATTCCGCTAGCCACCATGGCTCTTGCTCCGTATGCAGCCTGCTTTCTAACGCATCTACTAAGCGATAACGCGCGCATTGTTGCGTTGCTTCGAGAAAGAGCGATAACGGCGATCGCCGGTGCCGCTATCGCCGTGACGATTCCAATTATTGGGCTTCGCGCACAAGCGATTGAATCGCATGAACTTCCGAAATTGCCGGAACGCCAAGTTGCCGCAGCGGCGTTGCTTCCGGGTACGCGGCATCTCTTTTGCGAAGACTTCGGTTGGTGCAGTCTAGCTTTGAAATATTCGAACGTTCGTACTTTTATCGACGGCCGCTGCGATCCGTTTCCCGTTCCACTGTGGGATGCGTATGACACGGTTCTTTCATCGAGCGAGCGGCGGATGTCGGTGTTGGATCGCTACGGGATCGATACGATCGTTGCAAAAAGCGATGGACGTCTCGATCGTGCCTTACGGGCTAACGGCGATTGGCGCGTCGTCCTTAGCGGGCGGTCGTACACGCTCTTTGCCCGCGAACGGCAGCGCGTGTCTTTGAATCTGTAATGCAATACACGCGAGAATGATCAGGCCTGCCCATGTCGGCAATTTCGCGAACCACACCGCAATGCCGGCGTAACGATCGTGGGCATGTACCCACGCCGCCCAGCCGGCTTCAGCAAAGGCGGGATCGAGGTGCGGCATTGGGAGATCGGCCGGCGAGCCCGGAAACCAGCTCGCGACGTTAAGGCCCGCTGCAACGACGGTTGAAGCGAGTCCAATTCGCAGCGACACGATGGGCGTTGTCTTCAGGGCGATCGTGGCCACGATCGTCGCGGCAGCGGCGGCGAAAAGGACGAAAAACGGCGTGTGTATGGCGGCGCTCCACGGGATAGCAAGCAGAAGAAGCGCCGTGGCACTTAGCGTTCGTAGCCGGCCGTGGGACCATGTAAACAACAAGAGCGCCGCAGGTAAGGCCAGTGCCGTTTGCGCGATGTGCATGAAGGTCCCGCCAAAAAGAGCAAACGCCGGCGGAACGATCGCATAAGCGTCGAGCGAACGGGTAGAACGGGAAACTAGAGCTGCGGCCATAATTCCGCCGCCAAGCGCCAACGCATACGCCACGGTCCCGATTCCGAGTGCAAAACCCGGCATAACACCAAGTTGAGCGAGGACCCACGAGAAGCTGTACTGCGACGAACGCATTAATTCCGCAAGTGCGTGTTGCGGCAAGAGCTGCGTGAAGTACGTGACCGCTGCATCGTGTGCAAGCAATGCGTGAAGCGTAGCAAGCACGACGATCGCAAATGCGGCGCGGAGCCGCGTCGCCTCGATCCCTACGAGTGCAAGAAGAACGGGAAGGCCCACGTGCGGCTCGATCATCGCGATGGCGGCCCACGCTACCGCCGGGCCATAGGATCGACGACGCAGCGCTACGGCACACGCGCAACATGCCGCTAGAGCAATCGGTACGATTTCGCCGTACGGCAAGACCGTGAGGCCGAGCGGTAATGCGAAAGCCGCCAATGCTGCCGCGGCAGACACACCGAGCTGCGCGCACGAACGCACGGCAAGTGCAACCGCTGCGAGAAGCATAAGTAACCACACGATGGTTGCGATTGCGATAGGCAGCATCGAGAGCAGCGCAAAGGGGACGAAGGCATACCCGGGAAGCGGCGCAGGTAACGCGACGCCGTCGCGCGCGCTGTAGATTCGTGCAGGCGCAGGCGACGATTCGCATGCGTAAAGTGGTGCAGCTAGATACGGATTTCCGCCGTGAAGCACGACCGAACCACCGCAAACGAACGCACGGAAATCCCCGAAGAGCGAACCGTCGTGCGCGGCCCTCGTAAAACCCGCAGCAAACGCTGCAAGCGCAAGAGCGAAGGCCAGCGTTAGGGCGACGCGGCTAGGCAGAGTACTGCCGTCCGTCGAGGCGCGAGAGCAAGCGCAACACGCCCTGCTGTTCCGGGCGAATCAGTTTTGCGCGGTAGGCGAACTCAGCTGCGTGTTTTAAATCGCCCTTTGAATAAGCGTGTTGTGCAAGACGTTCGAGGACGATGCCAAGCTTGTCTTCGAGTGTTTGGGCGTGTTGTGCGAACCAAGGTTCCACCGCATCTTCGTCGTAAAGCCGGCCGCCGTAAACTTTCTCCGCGGACTGGTAATGCATCGCCGCTTCGTCAAACGCGCCGGCGTCGTACGCCGCATCGCCCGCGGTTACGTGAGCGGTGAAACGGCCGACGTCCGTGACGACGCTTGAAAGGTCGAGCGAAATCGTCGTCGCGGCACGGAAGTACCGTTCGACCCGGCCGTATCCAACGACCGAGGCGATCGCCTTACGAATGTTGCTGCAAGCAGTTCGTAAACTCTGCGAGGCCAACTGCTTCTCAACACGTGGCCAAAACGTTTCGGTTAGCTCGGATCTTGTCGCAGACGCTCCTTGATGGACCAGCAAGTACTTTACGATCTGTTGATCGCGCCGGCGAATCCATTCGACTTCCCGGCTATGAATGCTCACGCTAAAGCGTCCTAGCATGCGAACGACGAGCGGAATCGATGTTTCTACGTCGGCAATCGGAACGTCGCGTACATGTTGCAAGGCTTTGAACGACCGCACTTTCCCTCCGTCGTTGAACGCGAAGAGTCCCTTAGCTTCCAGATGATGCAGCGCATTGCGATCGTCGAGCAGGCCGCCGCGCATCAGCGTCTGCAGACGCGCCAGATCCTGAGGCGCCGCATCCTGAGCTTCGCCGAGAACGAAATCCAAAAAAACTTCACCATACCGTGCGCGCCAGCGCTCGTAGGCGTCGCTGAGGGAACGCTCATCTTCGGCGGCTGCACGAATAGCGCCGCCGACGACGACGGCCCACCCGTCCGTTTCATCGATCAACCGCGCAATGTCGGCATTCGAATACGGAACATGTGATGAATCACAAAGCGCCGTCACGTCAGGTGCATCGAACGCGAGACGCGTTGCATCGATGAAAGACGCAATCCCGCGAGCGACCCACTGATTCACGTCTACGGCCTCACGCGAACGCATGCAGTAGATGAGAGAGACGTGCTGCGGTAGGTTTTGGATCAGCTTTGAAAGGAGGGCTCGCGCCTCGGGGGCGGCGCGATCGATGTCGTCGATCGCGAGCTCCAAAGGTTCGACGGCGGCCGCACGTAAAGCCACCAGCATCTCTACGTACGAGTTGACCGGGGCGAGGCCGAGCGCCTCACAGATTGCGGTGATGAGGCTTAACTCCGAGGCATGCGCCGGCACCGAGCAGTACGCGGCGAGTGGAACCTCCGACAAACGCTGCAGCACGAGCGTCGTTTTTCCGGTTCCCGGCGGCGCGACAATGAGCCGGACCGGAAGGCCGGCATCATTTGCCAGCCGGCGCTCGAGGCGGGGCCGGCGGATGACGCGTGGAGCGAGCCGCGGCAACGTCCGCGTTAAAATCCCCATGCCTATAATTTCGGCGTGGAGATGCGTGCCCGCTAGCGAATACTTCTCCGGAGGCTTCTTATGAAATCGGGACGAGATGGAATCGATGAAAAGGTAAAGCCCAGTGGAACCGGCTGCGCGGAATGTTTAGCCGCCGGAGGCTGGTGGCTGCATTTGCGACGTTGCGCCGAATGCGGGCACATCGGGTGCTGCGATAATTCGCCGGAACAACATGCTTCCAAGCACAATGCCTCAACGCATCATCCGATCATTCGAAGCTTTGAGCCCGGTGAAGATTGGTTCTACGATTATCGCAGCCGCGAGTTTTTCGAGGGACCGCGCTTAGCGCCGCCGGAGTCGCACCCGGCTAGCCAGCCCGTTCCCGGGCCCGAGGGAGCCGTTCCCCAAGATTGGGAGTCGTTGCTGAACACCTAAGAAGCAGCAACGTCCACAACGGCTTTAGCAAAAGACGCCGGACCTTCTTGCGGCACGTCGTGACCGACGCCATTGAGAATCCGGTGCTCGTACCTGGCCGTAAATTTACTCCTACAGGCCGATCCGTCTTTAGCCGCACCGTCGAAATCACTCGAGATCGTGATGGTTGGTACCGAAATAGTGGGACCCGCAAAAAGGCGGTTTTCCAAATTGTCGTATTTCGCTTCACCCTTCGCAAGGCCGATGCGCCAGCGGTAGTTGTGAATCACGCTTGTGCGATTGCATCTATCGCGAGTTCTGCCGCAACGAAACTCACTGCCGCGTTATGTAGAAATTTGCGCCGGTCTTGCTTGATTTCGTTAGGCAAGGCTCTTTCCTCACGTGCTGCTGGTTCGCAGCGAGCGGAACGTCGCGCGAACGTCCTCTGAAAACAGCTGCGGCTGCTCCCAGGCTGCAAAGTGTCCGCCGACGTCGTGCTTCTTGTAATAAACGAGCTTGGGATACGCTTTCTCCGCCCAGCTTCGAGGCGCGGTATAGATTTCATGAGGAAACGCGCTCACGCCGACTGGTCCCATAACGTGCTTGATGTCAAAGAAGCCCAACTTATTTTCCCAATACAGGCGCGCCGAAGAGATCCCCGTTTTTGTGAGCCAATACATAGTGATGTTGTCGAGCACATCGTCGCGGGTCAGGCCGGCGGGTTGTCCGTCAAAGACCGATGCGATCAATTCGTAACTGTCCTTGTCATGATCGAGTATCCACGACGCAAGCGCGATCGGCGAATCGGTCAATCCGTAGAGTGTCTGCGGACGGTTACTCATTTCGATGGCGTAGCCGAGATGCTTCGTATAGAAGTCTTTTAACTGTTCGAACGCATGCAGCTCGTCCGGTGAAAGTCCCGCGGGAGCGGACCCGCCTGAAGTCGCTGCCGCCAAAACATCGGCAGGCACGGTACCCGGCATGTTGGTGTGAATGCCCACTATGTCTGCCGGCGATTGCAAAGCCATCAGTTGCGTGATGCTTGCACCCCAGTCACCGCCTTGAGCTGCGAACTTGTTGTATTCGAGGCGCTTCATAAGCACAAACCACGCACGTGCGATGCGCACTGGGTCCCATCCGAGCGTCCGTGGCTCAGACGAGTACCCGTAACCCGGTATGGATGGAATCACAACGTGGAAAGCATCCGATGCGCTAGCACCGTGGGCCGTGGGATTGGTTAGTGGATCGATTACTTTGGTTTGCTCGATGAATGAGCCGGGCCATCCATGCGTGATGATGATCGGCAACGCGTTTTGGTGCTTCGAACGAACGTGGATAAAGTGAATCTCTAGGCCGTCGATCTTGGTGGTGTACTGTGGTAGAGCATTCAGCTTTGCCTCGCCCTTACGCCAATCGTAGTCCGTCGCCCAATACTGCGCGAGCTTGCGCATCGTCTCGAGTTGAACTCCTTGCGTATCGTCTGCGACGAGTTCCCGTGTAGGCCATCGCGCTGCCGCGATGCGCCGGCGCAGCTCGACAAGCTCCGATTGCGGAACGCTTATGCGAAACGGCCGAACGCCGTTCGGCGCTTCTTCGAATGCCGGTTGGCCTTGCGCGGCCACCGCGGAATTTGTAGAAAGCAAACTCGCAGCTCCGAGCGCTGCCGAGGTCTCGAGAAACTTGCGACGGTTCGGGGAGAATGAATCAAACATTCTGGAGCCTCCGAAGATTTGGTGACGCAGAAATGAACGCCAACTCGAAGCACTACAATGAAGTGGTCGCGATAGTATTGAGTATAACTGCACGCGCTGGGTTGCGGTGGCGTGCAACGCAGAGAACTTTCGTCGTAAATCGGGAAACAAGCGCTTGCATTGTCAAAGCTCGTCTTCGCCGGCAACTCTCGACGTTTTCCGGGAGTCACTAAAAGAGTGCAATATGGAGTTCGGGTGGCCGCCGCACCGGTTTTTGCCGTGTTGTGTCATGGAGAGATCGCTTATGCGCAATCGACCGGCTCAAACGCATCGCCCTCGCCGTCCCCGATTCCGCTCGCATCTCCAAGAACGATGGTCTTCGGCCGCTACGTCGGTGAGTTCGCCGCCAACACTAGCGGCGGAGTAAACCGCGGTTCGGCTTATGCCAGCGAATTCCAGTTTGGTCTGCGCGTCGCTTACAGTCCGAGCCGATCGTGCTGCTCGTTGCAAGCCGTGACGTCTCGGAAACACCTTTCATCGACGGCGTATCGGAACTGCACGTCGAAGCGCTGACCGATGGCGCAGCTCGGGCATTATTGCATGCGCGAAATCCCGAACTCTCGGCTGCGATTCGAGATCGCGTGCTTTACGAATCCGGTGGAAATCCGCTGGCGTTGGTGGAGTTGCCCAAAGCCATCAGCTCGGATTTTTCTGAAGGAACGCTGCTGCCCGCATGAGATCGAATTTGGAATGGAGCGCAATGATGATCGTTTCGTCGATTCACTTCACGTTCGCTGCGCAAGATGCTGATAAAGCCGAAGCGATGCTGCGAGAGCTGCGCGAGGCGTCGCGCCAAGAAGAAGGCGTTATTCACTTCGAAGTCGCGCGCGGCGTCGAAAAGCGCAATATCTTCGCCCTGTGGGAAGTGTATAGAGACCAAGCCGCTTACGATTCGCACGTGGCGACCGAGCACTTCAAGCGCTTGGTGATAAACGGCGTACGTCCGCTGGCTCAAGACCGCAACGCGGTGGCCGCTTCACCGATCTGAGCTCGTGATAAAGGAAAAGTAATGACATCCTTAGACAATCTTGAACTTCCTTCACCGGTAAAGCCATACGGCACTTACGCTGAAGCGGTTCAGAGCGGCAACCTTCTTTTTTTGACGGGGATGCTGCCTGTGCTCGATCAGAAGCCGAAATACCGCGGCCGCATTGGCGCAGAACTCAACGATGAGGACGGATACGAAGCAGCGCGCCTTGCCGCACTCAATGCTTTGGCCGTTGCAAAAGAGCATCTCGGTTCGCTAGAGCGCATCAAGCGTGTCGTGCGGCTGGGCGTGATGCTTGCAACGTCAGGCGATCTGGTCAATCAACCGAAGGTCGCCGATGGAGCCTCGGGGCTGCTCCGCGATGAAAGCGGGAATCGAAGAAGGCGTGAACGGAACCCCGGCGTT
>CAZJLJ010000012.1:22363-42680 GCA_964546935.1 uncultured bacterium
GCTGCTCCGCGATGAAAGCGGGAATCGAAGAAGGCGTGAACGGAACCCCGGCGTTCTTCTTGAACGGCATGCAGATACAAGTCGAAAACTACCAGGACTTGCCGGTTCTGATAGAGCGCGCCGTCGTGGAATTCGCTACAACAAAAGGTCAAAGACTTTGAAGACCGTCTCCCATTGTCGAGTTCTGCTACCCACCGGAAGAAGTGTTCGAATCTGCTGATGGCCGTCGCTCTCATAGAGTGAATGGTCGCACGGCCGCGCAGCCCCATGAAGGGAGTTGCCGCGCCTAGTATCGAGCGCTGCTACCCTTGCGCTCATCGTAATAAGCGCTACTCCGCCGCTGGTAACTGAGTCCTTTGCGGCGCTTTCGCGGATACTGCGAAGCGGTCGTAAAGCCAAAGCAACACGGTTGTCGATAGTCCGACGGCCGTTACAATCAACCAAATCGTAGTCGGGTGCGCGCTTGTTCCGAACCGCGCGAGCAAAGTACCCCCGAACCAACCGCCGACGAGCGAACCTATACCGATCGGTAAGAAGGCAAAGCCCAGATAGGTTCCTTGTTTGCCCTCAGGCGCGAGACGCGAGATGTATTCGTAGTACCGCGGAGATTGAATGATCTCGCCAAGTCCCACGACCACGAGGCTCAGCACCGCCGTCAATACGCTCGGGTGAAAGGCGATAAGCAGCCATCCAACAGATGTAACGAGCGTGCCAAGAACCACCGCCCGAAACGACGCAATCGAGCGTGTTAGCGTGTTGATCGCAACTGTGAGCGTAATCACTAAGAGAGGATCGGTGATGAGAATCAACGGTGTGTTCGCATTCTTGTCGATGTAATCGTTGATATAGAGCGGCAGAATCAGAAACTGTTGCCAGTAAACGATCCAGTATCCCGAGAAAATCAACAAGAACAGCACGAAGCGACCGTTCCCGGCTACGGTAAGGAAGTCACGTGCGGTTTGCGCCAGCGATGCAGACGACGACTCGGCGTGCGCGCGCGGCTCTTGAAAGAAGACCAGAACCACGATGAACATGAGGAAGACGCTGAGCGCTGCAATTAAGAATACGTCTTGTGGAGGCAGTCTCGAGTGCAGCCATCCGGCTAAGAACGGGCCAAGCGTACTGCCGACGTTGACCATCGTGTAGTAGATGGAATAGCCGATAGAGCGAACGTTTTCGCTTGATGCACGCGCTGTCGTTCCAACGACCGACGGCTTTACGAGCGCGACGCCGAGTGCCGGCAAGAACAGAATGATGCCCGCGAGCAATGGTAGCGGAACGACGGCGCGAACCGGCGCAAGCCACGGCGCACCGATTGAGCCCACTAAAAAGTACGCGCAAGTGAGAATGAAATACGCCGATGAGAGCGCGCGCCGAAACCCGATGCGATCGGCGAGTGCTCCGCCGAAGATCGCCATAACCCAGACGGCGCCTCCGAAGATGCCGCTGAGGCTCGCCGCCTGGGCGCTGGGAAACCCGAGCGTTTGATTGAGGTAGAGAGCCAGCGTCGAAAAGACCGCGTAGTATGAGAGCCGCTCGAAGATTTCGCTGGTGTTTGCAACCCAGAAGGGACGCTCGAATCCCGTACGGATCTCCGACCACCGTTGACCAACGTTCAAACTCGCGCTCCTTCCGTGATAGCTCCTCATCGCGCATTAGTGCTTATGAAGCAGAAGCCCCGCATCATTGATACGGAGCTTCGCGTGTTTCGGTCACGAGGGGCTTTTTACTTTTATGCAGCCGCGTTTTCCGGCGGCGCCATGAACTCGGGCCCAATCGCAAACGGCACTTCCAGCCGTACGATGAGATCTATTTCCTCTTTGGTGTATTTGCCAAGCTTGAACTCGAGCGCGCCGGAAAGCGGCTCGAGCTGATTGGGCTGCCTTGCGCCCCAAAGCGCGACGCCGACACCCGGCTGATCCAGCACCCAGCGTAACGCAAGATCGATGACGGGCTTGCCAAACGTTTGTTGTGCGAGTTCGTTCAGCCGCCTAACGGCGTGCAGGTATTGTTCGAAATGAGGCGGCTGGAATTTGGGATCGGTCCGGCGGAGATCGTCGCCTTTGAACTGCGTCTTTTCGTTGATGGCGCCGCTGAGTAAACCACGACATAACGATCCGTAGGTCAACGACGTGATACCGTGCTCCGCTGCATACGGAAGCACGTCTCGCTCTGCGTTGCGCTCGAATAAATTCAGCGGCGGCTGAACGGTATGCAGCGTCGCATACTTTCGAAATTGATCCATCTGCGCCGGCGAAAAGTTGCTCACGCCGATTGCGCGAATCTTGCCCGCATCAAGCAATGCTTGCATTGCAGTAGCTGTCTCTTCGAGCGGCGTCGCAGGGTCCGGCCAGTGAAGTTGATAGATGTCTATGTAATCGGTTTGCAAACGGCGGAGCGAATCTTCGACTTCGGTTTGGATCCGTTTCGCGGATGAATTGCGGCTGACGTTTCCTTCCGCATCCCATTCCAGCCCAACCTTCGTTGCAATTATCGCATCGCTGCGGCGTCCTTTAAGCGCGCGGCCAACGACCTCTTCAGAATGTCCTTGTCCGTACGCGGGCGCTGTGTCGATGAGGGTGATTCCGGAATCGAGAGCACGATGAATCGTTGCAACGGCAGCGTCGTCGTCGGGACCGCCCCACATCCATCCGCCAATAGCCCAAGTTCCCAAGCCAATGCGCGAAGGCCGAATACCGGTTCCTTTGATTTCAGTGAATTCCATTACGCGATCTCCCGGACGCGCGCGTTTGCAAGGATGATGTAGTCGCGGTCACCTAAACCGTTTTCGACGGCATGCTCTGCGTCGGGCACTACGCTATCGAGGATGGGAAGCGGAACGCGCAGCGATTGCGCGGCTTTGCGCGCGAGCTGAAGATCTTTGAGGAGCGCTTCGAGCGAGAAGCGCGGCTCGAAATCACCGGCAAGCAACTGCGGCAGCTTCTGTTGTGACGAGCGTTGGAATGCACCGGCGAGCGATCGCACCGACAGTTCGCGATCGACGCCCGCCTCCTCGCAGAGGCGTAACAACTCCGCAAGCGTCTCCGCAACAACGCCAAGTACCGAGTTATTTGCGAGCTTCAGGAAACCGCTTGCGCGCACCGAGGGCATCTCTGTGACATTTCCTAACGAGGCGAGGATGGGATGCGCGCGACGTACCGGCGATTCCGATCCCCCGGCGAGCACGTTTAAGGTGCCCTCCCGCGCGGCGTCGGGATTACCCAAAACGGGCGCAGCAACGAAGTCAATTTGGCGCTCTTGTGCCGCCCGTTCCAGCGTTTCATACATGTCCGGCGAAAGTGTGGACATCTCTATCAACATCTGCGATGGGCGCATTGTGGGGATAATTTGACTGAGCGTCACCGCACGAGCAACTAGATCTCCCCAAAGCATAACTATCACAACGTCGACCGATGTAGCGAGACCGCTTAGGGACGTGTATGGAATTGCACCGGCGTTAGCCAGCGCGGACATGGGTTGCGGCGTTCGATTCCAAACCGCGACCCGATAGCTTTGGTCAAGGAAGCGGTGCGCAAAGGCGCTTCCCATTTTCCCGAGTCCGACGATGCCGACCGTAGGTTGTGTCATTACGAGTAAAACTCCCGTTCCAGCTTCTGTGTTTGAACGAACCGGAACATACCGCTCTATGCTCCGGGTACTCTGGAAAACTTCGGAGATTTCTCAATCGGTGCGCAGCGATGTCTTATTGCGCTGCTGAGCCGTTCTGCGAAGGATTGACGTACAAGAGCAGCAGCAGGAAGCGACCCGAATCGAGCGGCGTGTCATCCTTAACGATGGCTGCCCCGGAGACTTGATCGTTTGAAGCGTTCCGAAATATTCCGTGCATCGCTGCAAAGAACGACTGTTCGATCGCGACAACCGACTTTGTTTCGTCCGATGAGAGAACGGCGGTGATTTGCTGCGCGGCGTTTGTTTCGGAGAGTTGACGTTTGCCGAATGCCTCGACGATGGACTCTATCTTCGCTCGGTGCGAATCGCTGATGCTTAGCGACGTAGCTTGGAGCGCGTACTCGTACTCGAAAAACGCGTGCACTTGAGGAGTACTTTCGTCGTTGACCGTCTGCGCGAAGCTTGGCGCAGCTGTAGCGGCCATGATGCTGAACAATACCGCTAAAAAGGTGTAACCGAAAAATTTCATGACGAGGACCTATTGGGATGGCTTTTCGTTATGGACGAACGAGTGCCGCTGCCCAGCCCGCCGGCGTGTGTGTGCGCGCGTGGAGAAACCCTTCGGAGTCTGGATATATCGACTGGATCTCAAAGCCGGCTCGAATGGCTTCTGCTACGGAACGAAAGATCTGGATGCCGCGCATGGTGATTACCTCTTGATTTGTACGACACGGTTATATCGCGCGGTTCTCCGGCAGCTCTTAGATGATTCTCAGGTTTCCGTTCGCACTGACGACTCGAACGCTCGTCCCATTAGCGCCACTCGCGAAGCGACTGAGTTTAATGAGGCAATCTAAAGACGCCGGGTCCACGTTGCCGGCGTTGGAAACGTCGACTACAACGGGTTCGTGCTCTAGCGAACGGTCTTCAAGGCGGGGCAGTTGGGATGCACGTTGCATATCGTAAAACCCCTAAGTGGAAGTGTACGGTTGCAGCTTAGAGGCGAAGGCTGGGATAATCATGGTTTGATCCGTAGACACATCCAAGCGAACGTAGCTAGAGTCGGCGTCATGAGCGATCGTTCTTACTTCCTCGCGACGCAACGGCCGATGGTCATTCGCCTTCTGGAGCCCGCACAATTCATTCAGCGCACGGTAACCGAGCGCCGTCCCTTGTCGATGAAGCTCGACGACGCTAACACGAGCGCGCAAAACGACGGCCGCAACTTTGCAATTTGCCTCGTCGTTTGCCTTACAGTTCTCGTCGCGATCAGTTACCTAATTACGTACGCATTAGAACATTTCATAAACTCGATCTAACGCGTGAACGGCGCCTATTGATGAGGAAGTTAGCGTTCGAGGCGCATCGTATAACCGACGCCGCGCAGCGTTTGAATCAGCCGCGGGCCGCCCTGTACGTCGACCTTCGAACGAAGGTATGAAATATAGGTTTCTACGGTCGCGGGCGTAACGTCGCGATCGATGCCCCAAACCAAATCCAACAACTGCGAGCGCGTAAAGACTTGCTCGGGGTGTCGCGCCAAGGTTAACAACAGATCGAATTCGCGGGTCGAGAGTTCCAACGATCTGCCAGCCCGTGCAGCCTTTCGCTGACTCACGTCGATGACGATATCCGCATAAGTGACAACGTCCCGCGTCTCCATTCGCGGCCGGCGCAAACGTGCCCGGATTCGCGCGGCGAGCTCTTCCAAATCGAACGGCTTTGCAATGTAATCATCGGCGCCGCGCGTCAGCGCCGAGACCTTATCCGGGATTCCGGATCTGGCGGTGAGCATCAAAATCGGCACGTCGGTTAGTCTGCGCAGGCTCGCAATCAGTGAGAAGCCGTCGATGCCCGGCAGCCCGATATCCAAAAGAATAGCTTCGGGCGCCCAATCTTTGATGGCATCCGTGGCGACGCGTCCGTCTGCGACCGCCTTCACCTCAAAGCCTTGATTTGCAAGGCCGTACTCTAAAAGTTCCCTTATTTCCGGTTCGTCTTCGACCGCGAGGATTCGAGGAAACGCCGAAATCATTGCATGCAAGCCTCCGCCTTACCCTAGCATACGGCATTTTCTAAAACGATTCTGGGAAGCCGCGCGATGCGTTCCCAGTCTCGGGAAATATACTTAGCGTATGGCTTCGTGCGTAAAAGTTCTTGTTGTGGATGATGAAGCCGATGTCGGAGACTTGCTGACCTACGGTTTGGGTGCGGCCGGCTTTGACGTCGCCGTCGCCCCGTCTGGATCGTCCGCTCTCTCGACAACCGAGAGCTGGGCCCCTGACCTCATCCTCTTGGATGTTATGCTCCCGGATGTCGACGGGTTTACGCTGCTCCCGAAGCTTCGTGCGCTCACTAACTCGCCCATCCTATTCTTAACCGCGCGCTCAAGGGGAGCGGATCGTCAACGCGGCCTCGCTTTGGGCGCTACAGACTACGTAACGAAGCCCTTCGATATGGACGATCTCATAACGCGGCTGCGCTCGGCGAACGCCTAAAAATGCTGCGTAGTGGCCTCACTCGCCACCTAAGCCAAACCTACGTCGTGATGATGGCGATCGTGCTCTTTAGCGCGGCTTTCGGCATTGGGGCGTTCGCTTTTATCGGGCAACTCGGGCGTTTGGAAGAGCAGACGCGCGATGTCGCGAGTTTGTTTGCGGCGCGAGCCGATCACGTGGGTGAGATCCGGAACAAAGCTCAGATCAGTAGCATCGTTGCGGGAACCTATCACCCCGGCTGGGAGCTGAACGTTGTGAGTTCGCGCGTACGGTATGCCGTCCGTTGGTCTCCCAATCCGGTAGTGGACGACCTTCCGCGCTATCCCGATACGCCCCAAGCTCTATTGCTTGGGACCCACTTACCGGCCAGGATTGTTGTAAACGGCGTCCAGTTCACCCTATTCCCTGTCGGCAGCGTGGAGCGAATAGCAGGGCGCACTTTCGGTCTCACGGGGGCTGCGGCGCTTGTCGCGCTGTTCTTTTTATTCTTCCTTGCGGAGCGTATGGCGTACGAGACGGTGCGTCCGCTTCTCGTCGTCCGCCAGGCGCTTCAGACAATGGCCGAAGGTGAACCGGCTCCGCATCATTTGCCCGAGTCAGGCAGTGAAGAGTTTCGCGATCTGATTGCCACCTACAATCGCGCGATCGACGCTGCTTCCAAAGCACAACGCGAGCGTGACGCCGCGGAGCATCGCACGCATCAATTCATCGCCGATGCGGGACATCAATTGCGTACGCCGCTCACCGTGCTCTCGGGTTTCATCGGAATCTTACGAAAAGGCCAATTGCGTCATCCCGACGACGGACCGAAAATCTTGCAGAAGATGGACCAGCAGATCGCAATCATAAGGAAGCTTGTCGAGCGTTTGATGCTGCTCGAAAACTGGCATTCCGCCGAGGAGCCGATTTGCGAAGTCACCGACGTTGGGAAGTTCGTCGCTTCCGTAGTCGAGCCAATCGTGTCTTCGAATCCCGACGTTCAATTTGAAATCAGCAGCGTGCCCGACGCAACCGCGTGGATCGATGCCGGCGAATTGACGCACGCCGTTGTAAACATAGTTGCCAATGCGATCAAATACGCGCCGGACGGCTTGATCGCCGTAAGCGTCGCCGCCGACGATAACCACATCTATATTACGATCGCTGACGAAGGACCCGGAATTCCGCCCGAGTCGCTGCCCCATGTCTTCGATCGCTTTTACCGTGGGAGCCGGCGCGATGTGCCCGGTTCGGGCCTTGGACTCGCAATCGCAAAGGTTGTGATCGAACGGGCGCAGGGAACGGTAGCGGTCGACAGCGAGCCGGGCAACGGCGCTCGGTTCACCATTACGCTGCCGCGCTACAGTGCGCGCACAGCACAGGCGATCGAGGCCAGCGCTGTCATTTGAATTCCACCTTCGCCATCATCCCCTTGTCTTCGTGAGTAAGGATATGGCAGTGGAACACGGCCATGCCGCGGATAACGGGATTGGTGAAATCCATGACGGTATCGATCGTGCCGTTCGGCGGAACGTTCATCGTGTCAAGCCAAACGGGACGATCGATGGCGTGACCGTTTAGTGCGTACGTTAGGAAGTGCACCTGATGGATGTGGAACGGGTGCATTTCCTTGGTGTGATTCACGACTCGCCAGTGTTGATAGCTGCCGACGTGGACAGTCACCATCGGTTTATCATCCATCTTGAAGAGGTGGCCGTTTATATAGAACCGGTGGTGTCCTTCGGTAAAAGTCGCCGTGAATTGCGGCGCGTTTCGTTCGACGCTCGAAACATTGACCGGATTGTGGACCGCGGGTTGCGCGGAAACCGGAACCTGTTCCATGGGAGCTTTGGAAAGAGTGGGAACGATGTCGGCAAGCACGCCGGCTGCGTTTACGTCGCCCGCGGGTCCTGTATTAACGCATCGGGTTCGCAGGGTAGCGTGCGTGTTTGCAGGTGGCCCGGTAACGATTGCTTCCACGCGGCCGGCCGGCGGCAAAAAAACATGCTGCATCTTTACATTCGCACGGTCTGGATTGCGATACCCGAGTGGCTCTCCGTCGAGCCCGACGACGTCAAAGGAACTGCCGTCCAGCTGTAGATCCAAGTAACCATCCGGCTGTGCATTTACGATGCGCCAAAACTGCCGCTCGCCGGGCGCAATTGCTATGCTGGGACGAACCGCGTTGTTTAACGTGGGAAAACCTTCCACTTGTTCGCCCGAAGTGCCGCAGTCTTTAGCCGGAACATCGGTGAGTTCGCGCAAGTGCTCCGCTTGCGACATCGGCGGATCGAGCGTACGCACTACCATCACCCGTTCCCGCAGCCCGCGAACTTGCGGCGCGTAGCGGTCGATTCCCTCGACGATAACCGCCGTAGACATGCCGTCGAGATCCTGCTCCGCGCTCTCTCCGTGCGGATGTGTATGGATCCAATAAATACCGGGAACCTGAGCCTTCGGCACATGGACGTCGTAGTGCAGCGTCTGTCCCGGCTCGGCCATCATACCTAAAACGTCGTCCTGCGGCGCGTTCGGTGACACTTCCATGCCGTGAAAATGAAGATTGGTCATGTTCATGCACGGCCCGAGCGCGCATTGTTCCGTGCTATGCGCCGCGAGAGCGTTCACATATGCGATTTTCATTTGGTCGCCGGGCCAAACGCGGATCGTTGGAAGCGCGCGCGAGCCGTTGTATTGCATGCTTGCGCGTCCGTCGGCCGTCACCGCCGAGAGGGTTAGCGACGCGACGCCGTTTACCGATTTCACTTGAGGCGGATCGGAGACTTCGGGAACAAATTGCGCGTCCGCAAATTGCATTGCGACCGCGGCAGCAGAGGCTACCGCAGCTGCCAAAATAACATCTTGAACGATCATGATTGACCTATCACCGGAGAGACATTTGCGAGTGCAACTTTGGTCTTGCCGTTGGTGCCGGTGCCTTCAGGCTGCGGCATGCGCTTCGGCGCAAGCCATATGTACATTACCGGAACCAAAACAAGTGTGAGAACGAGCGAGCTCAAAGCACCGCCGCAGACCACGACACCCAAACTGCTGCGAACGCTGGATCCGGGCTCGAGCGCGAGGGCTAGCGGAATATTTGCCGCTACGATCGACAAACTCGTCATGACGATTGGGCGGAATCTGGTACGCGCGCTCTCGCGGATCGCTGCGATCTTGTTCATGCCTTGCCTGCGCATGGTGTTGGCGTAGTCCACCAACAGAATGCCATTTTTCGTGGCTATGCCGACGAGCAAAATCGTTCCGATCATCGAGAAGAGGTTCAGGGTCTGATGGGTGGCTAGCAACGCGCCAAGCGCGCCGACTGCGGCCACCGGGACGGAGAAGAGGATGATGAACGGCGAGCTGTAGCTGTTATACAGCGCGACCATCAATAGAAAGACCAGTACGACGGATAGGATCAGCGAGGCGCCAAGACCCGTTAGAACCTGGTTCATGTAGTCTTGCTGTCCGAACGGAGCCGGGTGCACCGTAATGTTACTGGGCAGGTGCAGCGATGGAAGTTGCTTCGTAAAGGCGTTCTGCACGTTTGAAAGCTGGTATCCATTCGCCACGTTCGCGTTCACGTGAACGACGTCGTTGCGATCGACTCGGATGATTAACGGAGAAGACGGTTCAACGCTGACGTGCGTGAAGTCACCTAAGTGCACGATGTTGCCATTGTCGGCGCGCACCGGAACTTCTTGGAGTTGTGCTACGGTATTTTGGTCCGAGACCGGATAGATCAGCTGAACCTGCTCCAACCCGAGCGGAGTCTCGAACTGCGTTGCAATGGCACCGCCGAACGAAGCTTCCGCCGCGGTGGCAGCCGTATTGATGTTCACGTTGAGCGTGCGCATTTTTGCGCGATCGAACTGCAGTGCAATCTGTGGCGCAAGTGACGATGCGGTACTGTTTACGTTCGCAGTTCCGGGTATTTTGGCCATCAACTGTTCGACGCGCTGCGCATAAGGCGTGGGGTCCCCACCCGTGACGTCCGAAACGATTTCGTCGATCGGTTGTTGATTGCTACCGTTCGAAGAGATAACCGGAACAACGGTTACTTGAGCACGCGGTACGATCGGCGCTGCAATTTTGTTGTATTGGCTTACCCACCAATCGGTGGAGTTGTGACGATTCTGCTTGAGCCAAATGTGAATCTGAGCGACGTTCGTTTGAAGCACGCTTCCGCCGAACGGCGCGTTGTAGAAGCCCGCAACGGACGTTTCATTTGCAAGGTCCGGATTCTGGTCCACGGTGCGCTCCAGAGCGAAGACGCCTTGACGCACTTTGTCGATCGGCCAACCCGGCGGATAGATCGCCTGAATGAAGATTTCTCCCCGATCCTGGGGCGGAATGAACGTCTCGCCGACTAGACCAAGTGGAACGAGCGCAATCGCGGCGATGAACGATACGAGAGAAATCGCGACTACAACGAACGGTCGGCGCAGTGCCCATCGCAGGACATGCTCCGAGTACCAGTTGCGCGCCCAACCGAAGAGGCGATCGAAGGCCTCGATGATCCGCCACGGTTTCCAGTGCGAATATAGCGCCCAGCGTCCCGCAAGCGTCGGGGTTATGGTAAACGAGACAAACAGTGATGCGAGGGTCGAAATCGCTACCACAAGACCGAATTCTTGCAGCTGCTGGCCCACTTGACTTTGCAGAAACGCTATCGGCAAGAAGACCACGACGTCCACGAGCGTAATGACGATTGCCGCCATGCCGATTTCGGACCGGCCGCGTAACGCCGCATTGTAGGGTGTTTCCCCCATTTCGAAGTGCCGGTCGATATTTTCCAACGTGACGGTAGAATCGTCGACGAGAATGCCGATCGCTAGCGTCATTCCGAGCAGCGACACGGTGTCCAACGTCATGTGCAGCAGGTTCATTGCCGTGATCGCGACCAGCAGCGATGTAGGAATGGCAACGAGCACGACAAGCGCGTGACGCCATTTCGCGAGGAAAAATAGCATCACCACACCGGTTAGCAAAATGCCTTCGAGCAGCGTGCGCTCCACGCCGTCGACTTGCTGTTTCGTAAAGACGGCCTGAACGTTCAGGACGTGAAATTGTACATCCGGAAACTGCCGCTGTAATTTGGGCAATGCCGCGATGACGGCTTCCGAGCTCGTCACTTCGCTGGCGGTGTCGGTTTTTTGAACCTGAATGAAGACGCCGGGACTGCCGTTCACCTGGGCGTAGGCCTGGCGAGGTTCGTATCCGTCCGCAACCGCGGCCACGTCACGAACTCGCAGTGTGGTGTTCCCAGTCGTCCACGGATCGGTAGCGCCCGCGGTGGCGGGAATTACACTGGTTGCCGTACTGGTCGCCGCGATCGGCAGATCGAGAACCGAGTTGGGGTCTTGAATGTCACCACGAATATCTACCGACGTCTGTCGATTCGGTTCATAAACGTATCCGCCCGGTGCGCGAAGGTTGCCGTTCGCGATCGTGTTAAAGAGGTCGGTTAACGTCAGGTTCGCAGCCGCGAGCTTATATGGATTTGCGTTGACCTCGTATGCGGGCGTAACGGTGCCGCCCGCCGTGACGAGCGATACACCGGGAATCTGCTGGATCGCGGGTGCGATGCTGTTCACTACGATCATCGAAAGCTTCCCGATATCCATTTTCGTCGAGCTAGCTTCCAACGTCACGACGACCGATTCGCTCGGGTCGTTGATGTTGATCGTCGGCGGCTGTACTTGGGTAGGCAATTGATGTTGTGCCAGCTGAACCGCTTTTTGCACGTTCACCATATCGGTTGAGACGCTCGACGTCAGCGTGAAGATCGCGCTGATGCGAGCGGTGCCTGCTTGAACCACTGAAGTGATGCGGCTCAAGTCGGGCGTGCCGGCGAGCTGATTTTCGATTGGCTCAACGATGTCCGTGCGCATAACGGTCGTCGGTGCGCCCGAGAAACTGACATTGACGGTGATGGTCGGTTGTACGACG
Organism: uncultured bacterium; assembly: GCA_964546935.1. Lineage (GTDB taxonomy): Bacteria > Vulcanimicrobiota > Vulcanimicrobiia > Vulcanimicrobiales > Vulcanimicrobiaceae > JALYTY01. Next base: position 34,423 of record CAZJLJ010000012.1, read on the forward strand.
TTTGGATATTGCTGGACCGGCAGCGCGCGCAGGGAGATGAACCCGGCAATCGCGACGAGCGCAAGGACGACGAAAACCAGCGTCGGCCGCTGTAGGAAGAGCTTGGTGAGTTCCATTAGCGCGCCGCTATCTTCGTTCCGTCGGTGAGGCCGAGTTGGCCATTGGTGATAACGCGGGTACCCGCGACGAGACCGCTAACGATCGAGGTCTTCGAATCCGTACGCACTTCTTGCACCTTTGTCGTTTGGACGGTTCCGCTCTGGTCGACCGTCATCACGGACGTATGCGAATCATCGGTGAATGCCGTCGACGGTACGCCGACACCGCTGCTCGCGGTTTCTTGAATCGTTCCTGATAGGACCATGCCGGAGCGTAGTTTGTAGCCGGGATTGTGGAATTGGGCTTTCACCACGAAGTTGGTCGAACCAGGTGAAACTTGTCCCAGCACGGCGACGACTTTGCCTTGGTACGATAACAGCGGTTGGTCAACGGCGTGAATATTTACCGTTGCGCCCTTGGCAAGTCCGACGATTTGCGCGCTCGAAGCCTGGAACACCGCGTACATTGGATCGAGTTGTTGCACGGTAAAGATCTGACGCGTACCTGGATATTCGCCGGGATTGAAGTTGCGGTTCGTGACGACGCCGTCGACCGGCGAGGCGATCGTACCTCGCGCGATCTGCGCACGAAGCTGATCCGCCTGTGCATACGCCATCGCTTCGCTCGCTCGTGAATTCTGAATGTTCGAGGCCTGCATACCCTGGCTCATAGTGCCGTTGGCTTGTACCGCGCTGACCGACGAATTCAAATTGGCCGTTGCCGACTGAATCGCGGCTTGATCGTTTCGTACCATCGTTTGCTGCTGTTGGAGCGTTTGCTGCGAGATGTATCCTTGCGAGTACAGCTGCTGATCGCGAGTGAGATTCATCTGGTCGTTCTTCAAAGTCTGCTGCGCTTGTGAAAGCGCGCCGCTGGTGAAGCGCACTTGATCGCTGCTCTGTGCGATCGTTTCAGCGCCTTGATAAGTGAACTGGCTGACGCGCGCGCCGAAGCTCTGAGCGTTTGCAAGGTCGGCGCGGAGGTTCGCTTGTAGGTCGTCGGTGTTCAGCACCGCGAGCACGTCGCCACGATGGACGATGTCGCCCTCGTTGACGTTTACGCGGAGAGCGGGTTCAGAAAGCGACGTTTCTTGAATCGCGATGTTTTGGTACGGCGCGGCCGTGCCCGCCAGTGTTTCAGTGGGAGCGATCGACGTTTCGCGGGCCACCGAGACGCTGACGCTCTGCGGCGTGGGCGCCGGGGCGGGGTGCGATCGGGAACAAGCAGTGAGAAGCGTGAGCGCTATAACGATCCATGGCCTCATGACGACTGAATTGTCGATTAGCGGCCTTGGAGGCATCTCCGAAAAGACCCAATCCTTCTCCCAGGCTTTGCCGATATGCTCGTGGCCGAGGTATTGGAAGGGTTCAAAATGACATATGAAGCCAACATCGATACAAAAGTCTCGTTAGTGAAACTCTCAGGGGATATCGATATTGCGTCCGCCGGAACGCTGCTTCGCCTGGAAAAGAGGCTCGCCGGCCGAGAGAACATTGTCTTCGACGTAGCAGATCTCGACTTTGTCGATGCTACGTTTTTGGGATTTCTCATGCGGCTCAAAGAACGCGCGTCGAAGGAGCGTTCCACTAATATAGAGCTCCTAGGCGCAAAGCCGAATCTGCGTCGCATCCTCCAAGTCACCGGTTTAAATCACGTCTTCCACTTGTGGCCGAAGCCTGCTTAGTGACGGTCGCTTGGACACTGTACTAAGTGGTGCCGGCGCCGACTCATCCGGGTATCTTGCAAAAGCGTTCTTTGGGTGATGCTTAATGGTTTTGGGAGCTTGCGAAAATTCGACTTTACGGCGTTCTTCGCGGTTGCGATCTTCGCGTTCATCGCGGTCGCGATCGCTCAGTTTTCGCAAAGCTTGGGTGACGCTGAGCGTGGCCTGGTGATGTACGAGCAGACGTGCCCTCTTAACGCAGGTAGCTCGGGCCACTCGGCGCCGGCCGTTAGCGAATAGTTGCTAAGTATTGGTGCACGAAGGCAATAGCCATACTGCCTTCGCCGACGCCGGCAGCCACGCGTTTTACCGAACTAGAGCGAACATCACCGGCTGCAAAGATGCCGGGCGCGCTGGTTTCCAGGAAATACGGTGCGCGTTCGAGCGGCCACCGGCCGTTGGTACGAGCGTCGGCGCCGGTTATCACATAGTTGGCGGCGTCGCGTTCTATTGCCGGAGGCAGCCATGCCGTCTCGGCATCTGCTCCAATCATTACAAAGAGCGCGGCCGCATCGCGGCGATTGGTCTCACCGGTCAGGCGGTTTGCAATCGCTATTTCGGTGAGATGATCGTCGCCAAATGCGTCGACGACTTGCGAATGCGTTTCAACACGCACGTTCGATTTGGTCTTCAGTTGCTCGATTAGATAGTGCGACATGCTTGCGGAGAGCGACTCACCTCGCACCAGCAGTGTCACGCATTCGGCAAAATTCGCGAAGTTGATCGCCGCTTGCCCAGCGGAGTTTCCGGCGCCGACAAGATAAACGTTCTTTCCCTGCACGTATCTTGCTTCGCCGGGCGCGGCACCGTAATAGATGCCGCGGCCTTGCAGGCGTTCCAATGCCGGAACGTTCAATCGTCGCCATGACACGCCGGGCGCCAGCACAATCGTAGCTGCATTCACAGCTTCGCCGCCGTCGAGAAAGAGCGTATGTGCGGCCGCATCGATTCGTTCCACGCTTCGTGTCACAACGATTTCGGCGCCCAGACGCTTCGCTTGCTGCAGCGCGCGATTTGCGAGCTCACCGCCGGAGACACCGAACGGGAATCCTAAGTAATTTTCAATCCGGGACGACGTGCCGGCTTGTCCGCCTGGCGCTTCCCGTTCCAAGAGTAGCGTCGACAACCCCTCCGACGCGCCGTATACTGCGGCCGCAAGCCCGGCCGGTCCACCGCCGACGATTGCGACGTCGTACGTTTGCTGCTGAGGTGAGACCGACAAGCCGATCGCTCTTGCAACATCGCGAATCGACGGATCGATCAGAAGCGTCTCATCGCGCAAGCGCACCATAGGGTATTCGTTGTCTCCACGAATCCAATCGAACTCTACAGAGTTACGTTGCAGGAAGTCGCGCACGAGGTGAGTTGCGTTGTCCCATTGCGGACCGATCACAGCGAGAGCCGGTTGAGACGGCTCTGCGGCGATATCTTTCAGTCCTTCGATGCGATCGAGCGCCGTAGCCGTAACGGTTGCGGAAAACCTCGGTGAAGCGGCCGCGACGGCATGAAAGTCCTTTGCTTCGATCCGCATCACGCGTGCTTGCGTCACCGCGCGAAAACTTACCGCGGACGGCGTGTTTAGTACTACCGGAAGTTCGCCGAACGACTCGCCGGGTGCACGAGTGCCGACGACGCGTTCAACTCCGTCGACGAGTTTCGTTACTTCAACGCGTCCCTCGACCAGGACAAACAACGCAGGCCGCGCTTCACCCTCGTGCAAGACGTACTCGCCGGGAAGGAGCCGGATGTCGGCGCTCGTTTTCCCTAAATAATCACGTTGTTCGTCCGCTAGTTCCGAGAAAAGAGCAATTGCGTCCAGGTCGTCCCGAGTGAGCATTCAATCTGCAGAAGTCAACGTCGTAACTTCCATGAACGTCAGCCCGCGTAGATCGAGCCACGCTTTTCCGGAGCTTTTGACGACGCGCAGGAGTGCGTTCTCACAGTTGCTACAGCGCACCACCATTCCGGGTTCCATGGTGTAGACGCGTGTCTGCGCAAACGTCCCAGTCATTCCGCACGAGTTGCACTGACACGTCGCCGTTGTCACGTCCATAACGAAGATATCTCGTAACTCGCCGGCCGCAGCGTTGCCGTCGAGATACGCTTGTTGTGTTGAATCCATGATCAACCTCCGGTGGGGCCGAAACGTTCGGTTTTTATTCGTGCCGCGTCGTGTCCGGCACTTCGCAACAGATTTGCGGCCGACTCGACGAACGGCGTTGGGCCGCAGATGTAAGAAATTGGCGTCACGTTGGGAGCCCACGTCGCGGCAGCGATGGTGGATGCGTCGATCCGGCCCGGCGTCCTTGCCCACCCGGCTGGGACCTGACGAGTGTACGCGAATGTCACCGGAACGTCCGGTGAGAGCGTTTGTAGCTCGGCGGCATACAAGACCGACTCGGGATTTCGAACGGAATACAACAAACGAAACGGGGACTTGCTTTCCGTCTTCTTTCGCGCACGGATCATTGCCATCAAAGGAACGAGCCCCGAACCGCCTCCTATCAGTTGAACCGGTTCGATTTGCGCCGGACGCCACACGAACCAACCGCCGATAGGTCCGCGCAATTCCAGTCGATCGCCGGCGGCAACGCCCTGCGTCAAGTACGGCGACACCTCGCCGTCTTCGATGCGCACGACGGTGATCTCAACGCGTGTCCCATCCGGTGCGTTTGCGATTGAATAGGAACGTGCCGCCGAATAACCATCTGCTGCCGTTAGTCGAACGTCCACATGTTGTCCCGGAATATGTCCGGGCCAATTAGGAACGTCGAAGACGATCGTGCGGGCGGAGGCCGTTTCATCGCGGAGTTCAGTGACCGTGCCGGCAAGCCAAGTCAAACGTCACCCCAGTACCGCTGTTCGCGCCACGGGTCTCCGTAGTTATGGTAGCCGAGGCTTTCCCAGAAGCCCGGTTTGTCGTTAGCCATCAGCGTGATGCCGTGAACCCACTTCGCGCTCTTCCAAAAGTATAGGTGCGGCACGAGAAGACGCGCCGGGCCGCCGTGCTCGGGTGCTAAATCCTTGCCGTCATACTTGAATGCGATCCATGCTTTACCGTCGCGCAGGTCGGCGAGCGGTAAGTTTGTCGTGTAATCGCCGTACGAATGTGCGGTTACAAACTTCGCCGACGTTTGGATCCCGTCTAAAAGCGTGTCGAGTGACACGCCTTCCCACATCGTGCCGAATTTCGACCACCGTGTTACACAATGAATGTCGACGGTGATCTCTTCCGTGGGAACCTTTTGAAAAGATTCCCAGTCCCACCGCTTGGTCTCGCCTGACTCCGTAGAGATCGTAAATTCCCACTTGTTAAGGGAAATGCGCGGCGTGGGGCCCGCAGAAAGGACCGGAAAATCTTTCGTCAAGTATTGGCCCGGCGGCAATTTTTTATCGGTAGTTTCACGCTTGCCGGTAAAACCACGTGTGATGAATCCCATGGCGTTCCTCTCCGCCGGAAACCGGCTTAGGCTTTAGCGCGTTCGGGCAATCTCCAATTCGGCCGGACGAAGTGACACGTGTACCCGTTGGGATAATTCTGCAGATAATCTTGGTGCTCGGGTTCTGCTTCCCAAAATGGCCCCGCCGGTGTTACTTCGGTTACCACTTTCCCAGGCCAAATACCGGACGCGTTCACATCGGCAATAGTATCCTCCGCAACGCGACGCTGTTCGTCGGTCGTGTAGAAGATTGCGGAGCGATAGCTCATCCCGCGGTCGTTGCCCTGGCGATTTAGCGTCGTTGGATCGTGGATTTGAAAAAAGAATTCGAGCAACTGCCGGTAGCTGAGCTGCGAAGGATCGAAAATGACTTCCAGGGACTCGGCGTGAGTGCCGTGGTTGCGGTACGTTGCGTTTGGTACGTCGCCGCCACTGTATCCCACGCGAGTGGAGATGACGCCTGGATACTTTCGCAAGAGCTCTTGCATACCCCAGAAACACCCGCCGGCTAATATAGCACGCTCGCTCTGTGAAGCCATGTTGAAAACCTCCGCCACCTTTGGCTGAACGAATGGAACGCTACCACAGAACAACGCCCGTGCCTGCATAGATTCACTTTGCATTCTTGGGCGTGCGGCCAGGCAGGGAACGCTTGCGTGTGGTCACCCTTGACGTGGGTTGCGGGTGCGAGGTATAAAGTCAATATATACGTACGTTCGTATGTATAGATTAAGACGGAGATTCGTCTGCTCCATGTTCATAGCATCGATTTTTATGATGGCCGCGCTGGAAGCGTCCGGTCCTCCACCAGCGCTAAGTTATCTCGACGCGCCACCCGTCCGCATAAGTTCTTGCGGTTTGACAGCCGATCCAACGACGACGACAAACCTGTTCGCAATTCGTACCGAAGGCGCCGACTCAGTTGAAATTTCGTTCGTAAATCAAAACGTTAAGCCGGTCTCTCTTGTCGCAATCGACGTGACCGGCGGCGGCATAACGAGCCGGATCGAAGACAGGGGCACATTCTCAAGGGGTATCGAGATCGATCACCGCTTTCAGGCGCGAGACTTTCCCAGCGCCTTCGCTAGCGTGAGTTGTTCGGTGCGTTCGGTGTTTTTCGCCGATGGTACCAACTGGAACGCCCAATGATTCAAACGGACTCGGTGGCTTTGGACGAACGTGAGCCTTCGAGCGAATGCGCTGTGCGTTTTCGCGACTGCGATCCTTTTGGGCATCTGCACAATACCCGATTCGCGGATTACTTTCTTGACGCGCGCGAAGATCATCTGCGCGACATCTACGGCATTGACCTTACGGAATGGGCTATCCAGCGCGCCCTCGGCTGGGTAGTCGCGCAAACGAAAATCGCGTTCTTGTCGCCGGTGCACTTTTCGGAGCGTGTTCGCATAGTTACTCGCCTTACCGACTTCAACGAAACCTATCTTAACGTCGAAGCGCGCATGTACGGTTCCGGCAAAGGTGACCTAAAAGCGTTGCTTTGGTGGTCGTTTCGAGCGGTCGATCCGCGCTCGGGAACAAAGCGGAATCATGACGACGAGTCGATGCGCCTCTTCAGCCGCATCGTGTATCCCTTAGAGGCGCCAGTGACTTTCGAAGAACGCGTCAAGGCGATGCAGCGCAGTCCGCGAGCGCTTCAGGATTGATGACGCTTAGTTCCGAATATCACTCCATGGCTGAGGCCGCGGAGAAGAAGATCGACGGACGGCGCGTGCGTGGCGACCGTGCCCGTGTTGCGATCCTTGAACGCGCGCTTGATATCGCGTCCGTGCAGGGCCTTGAAGGCCTTACGTTCGGACAACTTGCCGCTGAAGTGGGGATTAGTAAGGGAAATATCACCGTTCTTTTCGGTGATAAGGAGTCGCTACAGCTTGCAACGATCGATGCTTCGGTAGAACGCATCATCAAGCAGACGATTGAGCCCGCGCTTCGGAAGAAATCCGCAATGGCACGCGTCAGAGCCTTGTGCGACGGCTGGTTCGAGCACATCAAAGCCCGGGATCTTCCCGGCGGATGTTTTATGTATGCCACGGCGCACGAATATCGAGCCAGGCCCGGCGTCCTGCGCGATCGGGCGGCGACGAACCTTGAACGTTGGCGCAAACTGCTTGAGGCGCAACTGCGCGAGGCGCAGGAAAGTGGCGAAATTGATGGCGCCGTCGACGTAAAAAGCGTCGTACTTACACTGATCTCCTATCAAAATACGGCGCATCTCGCCCGGAATATGGACGACGATGCGATGTTTGCGCATGCTTGGCGCTTGACCCGCGAGCAGTTGCAGTCGCTTCTTCGCAAATAAGAACGAATTACGGGGTGCGCGTCGCGCGTAGAACGTAGTGATACGGGAACTGCGGTGTATCCAGCGGGTCGGCGGACGCGAAGCCGTTGCGGAGAAGCCGCTCCCGAGCTTCGGCAGCCGTGTGAACGTGATTTGCCGGCGGCCCGGTAGGACGCTCGATTGCGGCTTCCCAGTCGGCAAAGATCGTAACGCCGTCACGTTTTGTCGCGCGAGCGAGCGTCGCAATTTCTATGTCGCCGATTTCATGCAACACGTTCGCCGCCAGTACGATATCGGCTATTTCGTCGCCAAGTTCGGAACGCGTCTCCACGTTCGTTAGGTTTAACCTCTGAACGCGCTCTTTCACGATCTCAAGCATTTCCGGCTGAACGTCATAGGCGATGACGCGTACGTCCGGCCGGGTTTCAGCCAGTGCGATCGCGTAACGGCCGGTACCCGTACCAAAGTCCACCACCGTAGAATTGCGCGGCGCATCGATTAATTGAACGACGTCGCTACGCGCGAACCATCCCTCGCGTTCATCGTCATCGAGCACAGCTGCTCGCTCGTGTGAAAAGATTTTTGGCTGCTTTGCGCCATGACGGCGATGGTGGTCGTGCGACATGCTTTCTATTTCCGGATACGACCGTCAAACTCATCGCTTTAGCGCAGCTTAGGAGTGTGAAAGGAAATACGGCGA
>CAZJLJ010000012.1:42780-60005 GCA_964546935.1 uncultured bacterium
GACCAAGGCGAGAAGACGACGGACGAGCGCCCGGCGACGCCGATAGAAGACGATACCAAAACTGGAATGCATCGTCCCGGAGCCGACCCTCGCAAGCAAATCCCAGCGACCGAAGGCGGCGAAGCGTAACGCCGCCCGGTTCCTGCGCCCTTTACTTGGATTTATTTAACGGTGATCGCCAAGGCTTGCGAATACGTTACTTGCACGACATCGCCGGGCTTGACTCCGTTGAGAATGCTTGGATCTTGAACCAGCATCGAAATTACGCGGCCATCGGCCGTCTTCACCGTTACGGAAGGCTTAGATTTATCGATTGATTGTACCGTTACGGTGGTCATTAGCGTCTGTGTGATTTGGCCGCCCGGCTTTTTTCCCGGATACGATGTGACGACCGGACTGGCCGAAGCGGCCGGCATCGGAGAAGTCGATTTAGTCAGCGCAAGTGCGACCGATTCTTGATAGTTGAACGTAACCGTATCGCCGACTTTCAGAGCGTCGAAACGCTTTACGTTTGGGCTGACTTGGAAATCATAAAGATTCCCTTGAGCGTCCTGAAGCGTAACGGTGCGCGAAGTGTGATCGATAGCCACAATTTTCGCTGTTAATTGTGAGGTTGCAGTAGCAGAAATCGGAGTTGGCGCGGGACTTTGCGCACTCGTGGATAGCACGATCGCAAACGATAACGCAAAGAAGACAGTGGTGCGTAGCATGGTTACGAGCATCGCCGACCTACTTTCCAGCTTTCGCAGTCGTTAGGACACGCCGCGTTGCACGCTCTATTGTACGTTCCGGCTGCGACTGAGTACTATCCCAAATATGCACTACCGCGCTCCAGATTAACCCCGGCCGCGAGGACGCGAACGCCCGGGTCGCTTTCGCCGTGTGCTCTCGAGCAGCTTTCGCGTCTTCTTTGAGTGTGCTCCGCGTTGGAGCAACGCCGCGTGAATGTCGTTGTCGATGCTATCGCGCATACGCGCGATGTCTTCGTGGTTCGCATAGACTTCCGGGAATCGTTGAGCCAGCCAAAGGTAGAGCGTTGCCAAACGTGAGCGGTCCTCGTACAAAAGTAACCGGTCGCGCGCGGCGCCCTCGATCATCAACTCCGACCCGTCGACGATTCCCTGTTCGGCGTGCTGCGTCGCCCAGCGCGCAAGAACCGCAAGGCCCGGCCCGCGCGTGCTTACCGGCGCGCGGCTATAAACGGCGCGGACCTCGAAAGGCAACGTTAACACGCCTTCGGTCATTTCTAAGGTGTTTGCGACCTCAATAGTGTCGCTTAGGTCCGCGATGCGCATTCCGTTATCTTTTTCGCGCAAAACGCGTTCCTGGAAAAATTGCAGCAGCCGTCCGACGCGCGTGGTGCCGATTATCGTCGAGAGACGACGCAAATGTTCGTCAGTCGGTGAAATCCATATCGGGCCATCGGTGCCGATCGTTTCGCTGCGTTCGATGCTCTGATGCAATAAGTGCATATCGCGACGGCTCGTCGTGGTTACCAAGCCCTCTTCGTGGATCCCGTAGCGTCCGGCGCGACCCGCGATCTGACGGATCTCTTGCGCTGTGAGGCGTCGCTCCGAGACGCCATCGTACTTTTCCAATGTCGCAAAAATGATTCGCCGAATCGGCAGATTCAAACCCAGGCCAATTGCGTCGGTTGCGACAAGCACGTCCGCGGCGCCGCTCCGAAAGCGTTCGGCTTCTCGCCGGCGCACCAGAGGCGAGAGCGAACCATAAATTGCAGCCGAAGAGAATCCCAGACGAGCAATCTCTCCTTGCAGTTCGATGACGGAATTACGCGAGAATCCGACAACGGCGTCGCCGCGACGCAATTCTGTGAGCGGCACCGCGGGGACGACTCGCAACGGGTTCTTGCGTTCGAATTTTCTGATTGAGAGCGTTACCCCAAGCCGTTCCGCCAATCGCCTTGCCGCGCGCAGGCCTTCTTCCGAGCCGCACATTACCACGCGCTTCGCTTGAACTGCGGCGATTGCCAAAGTCCAGGCCCATCCACGCTGCGAATCCTCAAGCAGTTGGGTTTCGTCAATGACCGCGACGTCGTACTTCCGGGAGAGATCGACCATTTCGATCGTCGAACTGACGTGCATCGCATTCGGTATAATTATGCGTTCTTCGCCCGTAACTAGGGATGTCGGAACGCCGAGTTCGTTTAGCCGTTCGTACACCTCGAGCGCGAGCAGACGCAGTGGCGCGAGATAGACGCCGCTCCTCGCTTCTTTTAAAAGATCGATCGCGGCGTGAGTCTTTCCCGAATTCGTCGGCCCGACGAAATATTCAAAGGTGCGTTCTTCGGTCGTGAACCCGGCAAGATAGAACTTCAAGCCAAGCTCGGCTTCGACTCGGTCGTCGAGGCGCCGATTTTCTAGGAGTTGATATGTTTGCGTTAGGCTACGGCGTGCATCTTCAAGCGCCGAGAAGAATGACGGCCGGTCGAATACATGCGTCTTCGAAATATCGTCGGGTACGCTTAGGATATTTCGCGCGGTATGCTCGAGCGTGTGCTGCATTAGCTCGATCGTTGGATCCACGATTGCGCCAACAGCCATCTCGCCCTGTTCCGAGGTTAATTTCTCGGGAATCGTAATCGGAACGCCGCCTCGCACGATGACCCGGCGCGGGCCGACGTGCATTTCGCGCTGGGTCGGAACGGAAACGGTCTCACGATTGACCCATTTCCAGCCCAGGCGTTCGATAGCGCGACGCAGTTTCGCGCGCTCGACTTTCTCTGATGCTGCGGCAGCTTGGATTTCGTGAGCTTCGTTCTGGTCGGGTGGAGTTGTCGACATTGCTTCCGGCATTCGCGTTCACTAGCACAATACCGTGTTAGTCCGTTTCGGAAAGGGGCGCCATCAATCATCGATGTTCGCGCGCGATGGAACTCGCTATGGTTGTGACAACGTCGGGAAAACGGAAGTTCTCACGCGTAGTGCTTGAACGATACCGATGAGTAAGCAGACAAACGAATGACTCTCAGTTGGCAGCGGCAAGGCTCGAAGTATAGTTAGAATGTGAGGAACTCGCCATGAAGCAGATGCGAAACGCTCTCGAAGATTCAGAACGAACGCGTACCGCACTCGGTCACTTCAATGTTTCTGAAATCGTCGCCTTACGTGCGGCCTTTTCGGCGGCGCGTGAACTTAACGTGCCGGTCATTATCGGCGCATCCGAAGGCGAGCGCAAATTTATGGGCACGCGTCAAATTGCCGCCCTGGTGAAGAGTTTGCGCGACGAGTACGATTATCCAATTTTTCTGAACGCTGACCACACGCATACGCTCGAACTCGCAACTGAGGCTGCGAAGGCGGGCTTTGATTCCGTGATCTTCGATGCGTCAGCTCAAGACTTTGACGCAAACGTACGGAGTACTAAGCAAGCCGTAGAGATGCTCAAATCCATAAACCCGGACATTATCGTGGAAGGCGAGATCGGAAATATCGGATCCGGCTCGGAAATTCACGAAGGCATTCCTGCCGGGGTGGGCGTGTTGTCCACGCCGGAAGAAGCAAAGCAGTTCGTCGCTGCAACGAAGATCGACGTGCTCGCACCCGCCGTCGGGAATATGCACGGCTTACTCAAGAGCATGATCGCCGGCGAGACGCGTAAAAGGTTGAACCTCGATCGCATCCGCGAAATCAAAGAAGCCGTGAAGATTCCGCTGACATTGCATGGCGCATCGGGAACGGACGAGGGCGATTTGAAAGCAGCGATCGAAGCCGGCATCAACATCGTTCACATCAATACGGAGTTGCGCCTGGCGTGGCGTCGCGGCGTCGAGACCGCACTGCGCGAGTGCCCGGACGAAGTCGTGCCTTACAAGTTGCTGCCCATCGCATACGAAAACGTCCGCAGCATTTGCAAGGCGCGACTCCAGCTCTTCAGCGGCATGGCGGTGCAGCCGGTTTGATTCCTGATTTCGAGCCGTGTGCTATTTCACAGGCACGGCGGAGTTCGCGGCCGTTTCAACGACACCAGCTACAACGCGCGGATTAGATACGTAAATTGCGTGACTACCGCCGACTTCGCTTATAACCGAACCGGCGCGTTCGGACATGAACCGTTGCGCGTCAATCGGAATCATTCTGTCATCGGTGACGCGTAGGTACCAACTCGGTTTGCTCCTCCATGCCGGTTCGGTGATCTGTCCGCCGAGCGCGTTCACGCCCCACGGTACCTGCGAGTTTGCCATGAAATCCGCGGTGTCGGGGTCGACGTCTCCGGCGAATGAGCTTGCAAATTTGGCTTTGTCGAGAAACAGGTAGCCGTCTTTTGGCGGTAAGATTGGCGGCACAGGGCCGCCGGCCGGAAAATTAGCGAGCAGGGCGTTCACCGATTCGCCTTTGTCCGGCGCGAACGCGGTGATATAGACAAGACCTTGAACCTTCGGATGCGTGCCGGCTTCGGTAATAACGGCGCCTCCGTACGAATGGCCAACCAAGATAACGGCGCCCGGTTGTTCGTCGAGTATCATCTTCGTGGCAGCGACGTCGCCTTCGAGCGACATCGTAGGATTCTGCACGACGCCCACGTTGAAGCCGTCGCGCCGAAGAATGTCGTACACACCCCGCCAACCGGATCCATCTACGAACCCGCCATGGACTAGGACGACGTTGATGTCCTTGTTCATATCTCTCTCCGTGTCGAGCCTATCGACTAATAGCGCCCCGCGACCTCATAGGCGTTACGCATTCGCAATGTATATCCGCGTAGGCGCGTTGTCAAAGGACGAAGGAGGGGTCGAATGGGGAGCGTTGGCAAGAACAAAAAACGCCCGCGAATGCGAGCGTTTTTTCTTTGAATGGTAGCCCCAACCGGATTCGAACCGGTGTTACCGCCGTGAGAGGGCGGCGTCCTAGGCCTCTAGACGATAGGGCCGCTTGGCTCCCGGTCATGGATTTGAACCACGGTCTCTCGGGTCAGAGCCGAGCATTCTACCGCTGAACTAACCGGGAATAGCGACGACGGCTATACTACATGAAGTTGCCACGTTCTTGCAAGGACCGTCGGCGTCGGTTTCGAGCGCCGTAGGTTTCGGTTTGGCTACGGCAATTGGGACACAACATGCGCAAATTTTCGGAGCGATGGTCGTTCCTGATTCCGTTGATGTGATCAAAAATGAACAGCTAGTGGCTTGCCGAGCCACTCATTGATACCGCAAACGTCGCAACGATTTCGCAGCAGCCCCGCCCGCATCAATCGCCATTTTACGTTGCGACGGCTCCCTCCGTTAGTAATAAGAAGCTCAGCAATTCGCGTACCGAGCGGGCGCGTCCGAATCTCTCCGCCGACGTGCTTTGTCCCATGAGGCGGCGTTGAATCCAAAACGCTCGCGGCGCCGATACGAATGCCCCTCATCGTAGTAAGCCTGGATAACTGACCAATCGTAGCGACGACGGCAATCCCGAAATCCATAACCGGGAATGATTAGCTTCCCACGCTTGATGGCTTTAATCCACGCGGTGTGACTGAAGAAGCGCTTCTGACAATCGACAAAGCCGTGACCGGCGTCGTGATAGTGCCGAATTTCCTTCCAATTATAAAGTTTCCGTGGCATACCGTAATTGTATGCGAACACACGTTCGATTGCCAGCTTAGTAAGCAGCTATAGTCCAAAATACTTTTCGCATTACGCGCGCGAAAAACGCATTACAGCTTTGAGCGAATTGCTTCGCAGCAAGCCCGTGTGTGCGCAAACGACTGCGCACCAGCCGAGCGCGAGGCGGTTTAACGAACACTAGTAGAGGAAAGAACTTTAGCGTCGAATGACGCTCGACCGGTTTCTTGTTTCTCTTTTTATAAGGAGCACCCGTTGCAAGCCATCGTTCTCGTCGGCGGAGAAGGCACTCGTTTACGTCCCTTGACTTATGGGACGCCAAAACCAATGGTCCCGATCATGGGCGTGCCCTTCTTAGCGCGAACGATGGAGCGTTTACACGACGCAGGCATTCATGATGTTGTGCTCCCCGCGGGATATCTTCCGCAAGCGATCATCGATTATTTCGGCGACGGCTCCAGCATCGGAATGAACATCCGTTACGTGATCGAGGAAACACCGATGGGCACCGCCGGCGCACTAAAAAACGTCGAAGAATTCATCCACGGCCCGTTCTTTGTTTTGAACGGCGACGTGTTGACGAGCCTCGATTTGCGCGCAATGCGTGACGCACATAAGAGGAAGGGCGGCATCGGCATGCTGCACCTCATCAAAGTCGAAGATCCGTCGGCCTTCGGCTGCGTCGTGCACGATGAAGACGATCGCATTACCGCGTTCGTCGAGAAGCCGCCCAAAGGCACCGAGCCGACGAATGAAATCAACGCCGGCACTTATTTGTTCGAACGCGAAGTGCTCGACATGATTCCAGCGGGACGCAACGTCTCAATCGAACGCGAAACGTTCCCGGCGATTATCGAAGCCGGCAAAGGCCTTTACTCGCACACGACCGACGACTACTGGATCGATCTTGGCCGTCCGGAACATTACTTGGATGCGCATCAAGACATCATGGAAGGCCGTATGCCGCTGAAAATCGAGCCGGGTATCAGCGGTGAAGGCGCTTCGGTCGTGCAACGCGTTGCAAACGTAACCGAACCCGTTCACGCCGATATTTGCGTTGAGATCGACCCGACGGCGATCATCGGCCCCAACGTCGTGCTCGGTTGCGGTTGCATCATCGGGCCCCGCGCGGTCGTTCGAAACTCCGTTCTGTGGGACGGTGTCCGACTTGAAGAAGGCGCCATCGTCGAAGGGGCGATCATCGCAAGCAACGCCGTAATCGGGCGTGAAGCACGTGTCCTCGAGGGCAGCGTGATCGGCCACGACGTCAAAGTGGACCCTGGAACGGTCCTGGAACCCGGTAGCCGGGTCGGTGGAGACGCCGCAGCTCCGCGATAGAAACCTGGCGGTTCGTTTCCGGGTTACCTACGTAAGACGTTTATAATCAAGAGGGCACAGGGTAAACTGACCCTGTCGGTACAGGGAGGAGCTTCCTAGGCCTCTGCAGCTCCTGGTGGTGCCGTTTACCCTTGACAGCCCTTAGGAGACCCTTACGCAATGATGCCGAGAACCGTCGACACGCTCGCCATGGCGGCCGTCCCTCGCGTGCTCTTGCTTGGTTCGTACCCGCCGCGCGAATGCGGAATCGCGACGTTTACGCACGATGTGGTCACATCGTTCGATCGCGCGTTTGGGACGAAAAGCGAAGTGATTGCGATCGACGAGCCGGGCGGTGAAGCGCGGCGGTACGGAACCAACGTCGTTGCGCGACTCTCCGAGCAAGACCGCTATAGCTATAAAGAAGTAGCAAAGTTCATCAACAGCCATCCGGCCGAATTGCTAAACATTCAGCATGAATACGGCTTGTTTGGCGGTGAGCGCGGAGAATGGCTTGTCGATTTGATGGAGTCGGTAACGAAGCCGATCGTTATCACGCTCCACACCGTATTGCCGGAACCCGATGAAACGATGTTGCGCGTCACGCGCGCGCTTTGCTCGCAGGCGTCGAAAGTGGTCTCGTTATCGGGAACGGGACGCGATTTGCTCGAGCGCGTTTATGGAATCGATCCGGAGCGTTTGCGCCTGATTCATCATGGCGTCCCCGATGTTCCATTCCAAAGCACCGATGCGGCGAAGGCCTCGTTCGGTATCGGACAGCGCCGCGTAATCTCCACATTTGGATTGATCAATCGCGGCAAAGGCCTGGAATACGCGATCGAAGCGATGCGCGATGTTGTAAGGCGCCATCCGGAAGCGCTGTACCTGATTCTTGGCGAAACGCACCCGGTTGTGCGCCGCCAAGAAGGCGAGTCGTATCGCGAATCGCTGCAGGAAATGGTGCGTCAACTCGGCCTGCAAAATAACGTCCAACTCGTTGACAAATACCTCGATTTCGACGAACTGGTGAGCTATTTAGCGGCGACCGACATTTATTTGACGCCGTATCTGAATCCCGTGCAGATCGTCAGCGGCACGCTCGCGTACGCAGTCGGTTGCGGAAAAGCGATCGTTTCGACGCCGTATCTCTACGCTGAAGAGTTGCTCGCGCACAACCGCGGCTTCTTATGCAATTTCCGCGATGCGAGCTCGATCGCGCAAAAACTCACGATGCTTCTCGACGATCCGTCGCTGCGTCGTTCTACGGAACGCCGGGCGTACCGTTTCGGCCGTCAGATGACGTGGCCGCATGTCGCGGAAGAATACGGGCGCCTCTTCTTGGAGCTTTGCCCGCCCGCGCATCTCCAGCTGGTGACCTCGGCATAACAAAGATGGCACTGAAGACACCTCCGCTCGATCACGTCCTCACGCTTACCGACAACTGCGGAATCATTCAGCACGCGTTCGAGTCGATCCCAAATCGCTCTACCGGCTACTGCACCGACGACGTTGCGCGCGCGTTTATCGTCGCGTTAATGCGCGGACGCATCTCGCCGCGCGATCAAGACGCTTCGCGAATTGCGTCGATCTATCTGTCCTTCTTACACGACGCGCAGCTCGATGACGGCCGTTTCCACAATTTCATGAGTTACGACCGCTGCTGGCTCGATGCCGTCGGCACGCACGATAGCGTAGGCCGGGCGCTCTGGTCGCTTGGCTACGGCGTACGATATGCGCCCACGGGCGCGTTGCGGCGCGTGTGCCGGCAGCTGCTCGACCGCGGCTTACAAGCAATCGACTGGCTCGACTTTCCGCGCGCCGAGGCCTACACCATGATCGGCCTTGCGCATGCGGCCGTGGCTGAAGCGGCACCCGGGTATCGCGCGGCGCTTCGCCAGTTGGCCGATCGTGCCGTCGAACGCCTTAGCGAAAGCCGCGAAGACGGTTGGACGTGGTTCGAGCACGTGATGACGTACGATAACGCACGATTGCCCGAGGCCCTGATTCGAGCCGGTCTTGTACTGGAAGATGCGACCTATGTCGACGCCGGCCGCGCGACGCTAGACTTTTATGAGGGCGTCGTCTTCGAAGACGGCATCTTCGTGCCGATCGGCAACAACGGCTGGTACCGAAAGGGTGGCCAGCGCGCGCGTTTCGCGCAACAACCACTCGAGGCGGTCGCAATGGTCGATGCGGAACTTGCTGCGTTTGCAGTCGATGAGGATCCGTCGCGATTAATTGCTGCAGAATTGGCGCTTGCGTGGTACTACGGCAAAAATAGCCTTGGTGTCGCGATAGCGAGCGGCGGCGGTTGTTATGACGGTCTGGACACCACTGGATTGAACCGAAATATGGGTGCCGAATCGACGCTTGCGCACCTGGCCGCAGCATACGCACTTGCGGAACATCGGCAATCCGTACTACGCGTCGCGCGCTAATCACCTGATTTTCCAGGCAAAATAGCCATCCGCGGCGAAGATTCGCGAGATGATGATCCTGGAGTCCGAGAAACTTAACGACGTACAAGCAGCGGCCGTCGAACATTCCGACGGTCCTGTTTTGATATTTGCGGGTGCTGGTAGCGGCAAAACGCGGGTGCTTACGCACCGCATGGCTTACCTCCTCAGCGAACGCAACGTCGCTCCGGATCGTATTCTTGCGGTCACTTTCACGAACAAAGCCGCCGGCGAAATGAAGTCGCGTCTCGAACGCATGGTCGGTTCGGTTGCACGCGATTTGTGGGTCGGTACGTTTCACTCGATGTGCGTGCGCATGCTGCGCCGCGACGGCAGTAAAATCGGCATTTCGCCGAGCTTCGCCATTATCGACGACGCGGATCAGCGCCAGCTCGTCAAAGAGATCCTAGACGATCTAGATTACGACGAACGGCAGATCTCGGCGGGTGCGTGTCTGCAAGAAATCAGCCGCGCCAAGAACCAGCTTATTTGGCCGGAGCAGTTCCACGAAAAGCAAACGTCGTTCCTCGGCGAGCGCATGGCGAACGTGTACACCGAGTATCAACGCCGCCTGCAAGAGTCCAACAGCTTGGATTTCGACGACCTGATCGTTCGCACGATCGACTTGCTTGAAAAAGACAAAGCGACGCGCGAAAAGTATCAGAAGAAGTTTGAGTACGTCCTGGTCGACGAGTATCAAGATGTCAACCAAGCGCAGTATCGCCTTGTCGCGTTGCTCGCCGACAAGCACAAGAACATCACCGTCGTGGGTGATGACGATCAGTCCATCTATTCGTGGCGCGGCAGCGATTACAAAATGATCCTGCGCTTCGAAGAAGATTTCAAAGGCGCAAAGGTCTTCAAGCTCGAGGAAAACTACCGCTCGACGCAGCGAATTCTCGATGCCGCAAACGCACTCGTTTCCAACAACAAGACGCGCGCGTCGAAGAAACTTTTCACGCGTCGCGCCGAGGGCGAGAGCATCACGGTCTATCCGGCGGCGACCGAACGAGACGAAGCACGCTACGTTACCGAGAAAATCAAAGAAATGGTGCGCGACGGCGCCGCCTATCGCGATTTCCTCGTGCTCTATCGTACGAACGCGCAATCCCGCGTTTTCGAAGAAGCGCTCATTGCCGACGGCATTCCGTACCGCGTAGTCGGTGGTGTCGGGTTCTACGCTCGCGCAGAAATTAAAGATGTAATCGCTTACCTTCGCTACATAGTCAACCCGGCCGATGCGATTGCGTTTAAGCGCATCGTAAACGTGCCGCGCCGCGGAATCGGACAACAAACGCTCGCCGCCCTGGTGCAAGCAGCAACCGCGCGTTCGATGTCGGTCGGCGAAGCAATCTTCAACAACGATTTGCTGCGTGATGCGGTTCCGAAGAAATTAAAAGAACTCGAGCGCTTCGCCGATCTCATTCGCAACTTCCGCGAGAAGCCCGAAGACATGGGCGTGGCCGATCTCCTTATCTCCATCATGGAAGAGTCGGGCTACGTTCGCGAACTGCAGGCGGAAGAGACGCACGATGCTCGCGCGAGAATCGAAAATCTCCAAGAGCTCGTCGGCGTTGCGCGCGAGTATGAAGCCAACGATCCGGAAGCTTCAGTTACCGGCTTCTTGGCGAACATCGCATTGATCAGCGATCTCGATGCGCTTGATGAAGACTCCAGCTACGTCACCATGATGACGATGCACGGTGCGAAGGGTCTCGAATTTACGCACGTGTTCCTTACGGGACTTGAAGAAGGCGTCTTCCCGCACAGCCGTGCGCTGACGGACATGACGGAACTCGAAGAAGAGCGCCGTCTTGCGTACGTTGGCGTGACCCGTGCGATGGATCGGCTCTTCCTGACGTACGCTTCGCGCCGTGCACTCTACGGCAACACGTACGCCTATCCGAAGTCCCGGTTCATTGAAGAGATGCCGGGGCTCGAAGTCTTGGAGAGCGATAGCGTCGCGCTGCCGCGTCCGGCCGGCGGCCGTTGGCGCGAAGTCGCGATTCACGAAAGCGCCGGTGCCGGCATGCAGATGGATCTGCAAGACGGCGATCGCGTGCGCCATCCGAAATGGGGCGAAGGTACGATTCGCAACGTCGTGGGTGCAGGCGGCGACGGCCTGGTGACGATCGACTTCCCGAACGTGGGCCAGAAGATGCTCATGTTGAAATACGCGCCGCTCGAAAAGATCTAAACCTAAGATGACCCGCGTTGCAGTGGCCGGCGTGCTCGGCCGCATGGGGCGCGTCGCTTACTCTGCGCTGCAAAATCTGCCCGACATTACCTACGTCGGGGGATTTGCACGCAGGGCGGTGCCTGACGAGCGCATCTTCGACGATTTCGAAAAAGTCCTCGAATGCGAGCCGGACGTGTTGCTGGATCTAACGACTTACCCGAAGAGCGCTGAGATCTCGATGCGAGCGATCGTTCACGGCGTTCGCCCGGTCATCGGTGCGACGGGATGGTCGTTCGAAGAACGCGACGCTCTCGCAACCTTAGCCGCCGAACGCGGTCTCGGCGCAATGATGGTTCCGAACTTCTCGATCGGCGCCGTGTTGATGATGCGGTTCGCAGAGCAGGCGGCTCGCTTTTTCCCTACGGCGGCCATCGTAGAGCTTCATCACGATAAGAAGCTAGACAAACCTTCAGGTACCGCAAAGCTTACCGCCGACAAGATGGTTGCGGCCGGTTTTCCAAACGAAGTGCCGATAAGCAGCATCCGTCTTCGCGGACTGCTCGCGCATCAAGAAGTGCTTTTCGGCGGCGAGGGCGAGACGCTGACGATCCGTCACGATACATCGAGCCGGGATTGCTACGTTCCGGGAATGCTCGCCGCAATTCGCGCCGTTATGCAGATAGAGGGGCTTGTTGTGGGCCTAGATTCCGTTCTCGCTGAAACTTCGCCGGGGCTAGGGTGAATGATTGACGTAGCGATTGTCGGGGCGACCGGCGTGGTGGGTGAAACGATTCTTGGCGTGTTGGAAGAGCGTCGCGTACCCGTTGCGCGGGTCGGTCCGTTCGCGTCGCGCGCCCGCCGGGGCGCCGTCCGCTTTCGCGGAGAGCCCCTGGATGTTGAAACTGCGAGCGCGGAACGGTTGCGAGATTTCGACGTTGTGTTTTTCGCTAGCGGTGAGGACGCAAGTGAAGCGTATGCTCCGGAATTGATTCAAAACGGAACGGTGGTAATCGACAACAGTTCCACGTTCCGTATGCGAAACGACGTTCCGCTTGTGATTCCGGAAGTAAACGCGGAAGCCGTTCGTGCCGAACACCGCTTATTTCCGGTTGCGAATTGTACGGCGATCGTTCTTTGTACCGCTCTAGCGCCGGTGGCACGCGCTGCAGGCCTGAAAACAGTACGCGTTGCCACATACCAGGCGGCGAGCGGTGCAGGCCGCGCGGGTCTCGATGAACTTCTCGCCGGCGAACGTGCAGTCGTAGATGGCAACATCGAACCGACGCCGCATGTCTTCCCGCGGGAGCTTGCGCGCAACGTCATTCCGCAAGTCGGCAATTTCGATGAATCGGGTTACAGCGGCGAAGAGCGGAAGGTGCGTGAAGAAACGCGGAAGATGCTCGGCCTTTCGAATCTGCGGTTGAGCGCAACTACGGTTCGCGTCCCGGTCCGGACGGCGCATTCCGAGGCGGTGTGGTTTGAAACCGACCGCGACACATCGGTCGAAGAATTGGCGGAGGCGTTGAGCGCAGCGGCCGGTGTTCTCTTCCATGCCGACGGCCTCATTACGCCGCGAGAAGTTGAAGGCACCGACGAAGTGCACGTAGCGCGCCTCCGGGCAGAAGACGAAGAGTCGAAACGCAACTTCGCGTTGTGGTGCGTCGGCGATCAACTGCGCAAGGGTGCTGCGACAAACGCCGTGCAGATCTTGGAACTACTGCTGGCACGCGGGTTCGTAAAGTGAACGCGACAATGCGAGCCGCAGTTTTGAAATTCGGCGGAACGTCGGTCGCTTCACCGGAGCAACGCGCGATTGCCATTCAGCGCATTCGCGATGCTCGCGAAGCCGGGTTCGCCACCGTCGCCGTCGTTTCGGCGATGGGGCGTGCACCGGATCCATATGCCACCGATACGTTGCTAACTTTGATAGATGGCCGCGCCGGCAGTGCAAACGCCGATTTACTTCTTGCGTGCGGTGAAACGATCGCTGCCGCCGTCTTCGCAGAAGATCTCTGCGCAAACGGAATCGCGGCGCAGGCGCTTAGCGGCGTTCAGGCCGGCATCTTAACGAATGGCGTTCATGGAGACGCAAGCATTGCCGGTGTCGATCCGGCGCGCATCCAAGATCTACTCCAGAAAGAAATCGTACCCGTGGTCGCCGGATTCCAGGGCGCAGCGAGCGACGGAACCGTCACTACGTTGGGACGCGGCGGCACCGATCTCTCGGCAATTGCGATCGGACATGCGCTAGCGGCCGAGCGCGTCGACATTTACACCGACGTCAGCGGTGCAATGACGGCCGATCCTCGCCGCATTCCCGAGGCGCGAACCATCGACACTGCGTCGCTCGAAGAAATGTCGGAGCTCGCCGAACACGGCGCAAAGGTGATGCACCACAAAGCCGCCGCGTATGCAGAGCAACGTGCAACGCCGTACGCGATCAAAGGTTTGCAAACCGATCGCGGCACAGTCGTCGACGATTCGCTGCACCATGCGCGTCCCGTTACCGGCGTTACGGCAACGGGCCGCCTCACATGGATTCGTGTTATTCGCGGTGATATCGAAAACCCGACGCAGCGGATGCAAACGGAGCTGGAGATGTTCCGCCGGCTTGCAGAAGGCGGAGTTTCAATCGACCAAGTTTCGATCAACCAATCCGGCGTAGCGTTCGTCGTTCAAGGCGATCGCGGCAACGACGTTCGTGGTTTATTGGGCGATTTGAACCTGGCGGT
Source organism: uncultured bacterium (assembly GCA_964546935.1). Classification (GTDB taxonomy): domain Bacteria; phylum Vulcanimicrobiota; class Vulcanimicrobiia; order Vulcanimicrobiales; family Vulcanimicrobiaceae; genus JALYTY01. Next base: position 57,034 of record CAZJLJ010000012.1, read on the forward strand.
ACGGGTACGCGAGGGATGTTCGAAGCTCTCGATTGTCGGCGCCGGTATGCGTGGTACACCGGGTGTCGTGTATCAAATCGTCACCGCGCTCTCGAAAGCCAACGTGGAGATAATCCACGCCACCGATAGCAACATCACCGTGTCGGTGCTTGTTCCCGAAGCGGACGTCACGCGAGCGGAACAAGCGGTTCACGATTACTTCCAGCTCGCAACAGGGGAACAAGGATGAGCGGCTTAGGCACTATCATCACGGCAATGATTACGCCGTTCGAAGAACGAGGCGCATTGAACGTTCGCGAAGCGCAACGGTTGGCGAAATGGCTTGTCGATCGCGGCAACGACGGTTTGGTAGTCGCCGGTTCTACCGGCGAAGGCATGACGCTCGACGCTGAAGAGCGTTCCGAGCTAATTGGTGCGGTGAAAGAAGCGGTCGCCGGCCGCGCCGCGGTGATTGCAAACGTGGGAACGAGCGACACGCGCTCCACGATTGCGGCCGCAAAGCAGGCGCAGAGTGCCGGCGCCGACGCGATCCTGGTGGTCATTCCGCCCTACAGCAAACCTCCGCAGAGTGGAATGCTTTCACACTTCGGTGCGGTAGCCGATGCGGTGCCGCTGCCGCTAGTTGTTTACAATATCCCGGGACGCACGGCGGCAAATATGCTGCCGGAAACGCTCCTCGAATTGGCACGCCGGCATAAGAACGTCGTGGGCGTGAAAGAGTCGAGCGGCGATATGAACCAAATTGCAACGGTGGTGCGCGATCGCGGCGAAGGTTTCAGGGTTTGGGCCGGTGACGATTATCTCTTCTTGCCCGCGCTTGCGGTCGGTGCCGACGGCGTAGTAGGCGTCGCTTCGCACCTTTGCTCGCCCGAGTACGCGCAAATGCTTGCGGCGTACCGCTCAGGCGACGTAACGCGCGCCGCAGAGATCCACCGATCACTCCTCGGTTTGATGAATGCGCTCTTTGCGACTTCCAATCCGATTCCGGTAAAGTGGGCGATGAATCAGCTCGGCTTCAATGCCGGTGCTTGCCGTTCGCCGCTCGATGCGATTCCGGACGCTGTAGCATCGCGACTCCAGCCGCTGATCGCTCCATACCGTAACGCAACGACGGTCTAATGACGTCTCTCGAAATCCTGGGCTGCCGGCTCGATGCCATCGATGCCGACGAAGCAACGCGCCGCGTCATCGAATACGCCCGCGACGATCGTTCCGCGGCGCAAGTCGTTACGCTGGGAACCGAGATGGTCGTGTTGGCGCAGAGTGACGAAGCTTTCCGGCAGATCGTCAATCGTAGCGCGCTTTCGCTGTGCGACACGATCGGATTGCTCGCGGTTGCCCGGCGGCGTGGCGCGCCGATTCACGAACGCGTTACAGGCGTCGAATTGCTGGAACATCTGTGCGCGAGTGCTGCGCGAGAAAACGTTCCTGTATTTTTCTTCGGTGGTGCAGAAGGCGTCGCCGCCGACGCTGCGGCGATTCTGGAGTCCCGCTTCGCTGGCTTGCCGGTTGCCGGAACCCGTAACGGATTTTTCACGACGGAAGACATCCCGGGAATCGTCGAACAAATACGCAAAAGTGGGGCGAAGCTGCTCTTTGCCGGTTTGGGATCGCCACGTCAGGAGTTTTGGCTTGCCGAAAACTTGCGAGCGACCGGTTGCGGTGCCGGAATCGGCGTGGGCGGCTCGTTCGACGTTATCAGTGGACGCGTAGAGCGAGCTCCGTTGTTGTGGCGGCGAATGGGCTTAGAATGGCTGTACCGGCTTCTTCGGGAGCCGCACCGTTGGCGCCGTCAGTTGGCGTTGCCATACTTCGTTTGGCTGATTGCGCTTGACCGCTTAGGGATTGGTGTGAGGAAGGGAACAACCAGCACGTGAAAGCGATGATTCTTGCCGGCGGGCTATCTACGCGTTTGTATCCGCTTACCAAGCAGGTACCAAAGCCGCTCGTTCCGGTCGCCGGTAAGCCGAATGCCGTGCATCTGATTCATTATCTGCACGCGTACGGCTTCGATGAAATCATCATCAACGTCCACTATCTTGCCGACGCAATTACGAGCACGCTTGGAAATGGATCGCAGTTCGGCGTGCGTCTGGAGTACTCACACGAACCGGAGCTCTTGGGAAGCGCCGGCGGTGTGAAGCAAGTCCAACGTTTTTTCGGCGACGAGCAATTCGTCGTTGTAGGATGCGACGATTTGACCGATTTGCCGTTGGACCGGTTGCTGCAAATGCACAACGAGAAGAAGGCGATTGCAACGATCGGGCTAGTCGAACGCGAGCGGGTCGATCAATACGGTGTCGTGGTGCTGGATGAAGAAAATCGCATCACCGGTTTTCAGGAGAAACCGGCTCCGGGCACCGAGCGCAGCAAGCTCGTGAACACTGGAATTTACGCGTTCTCACCGGAGATCTTCGCGCACATTCCATCTGCTGAATTTTACGATTTCGGCAAACAAGTTTTTCCTGAATTGCAAACGCAAAGCTTACCATTTTACGGCTTCGATGCACGCGATGCATACTGGTGCGATATCGGAACGCCGGATGAATACTGGCGCGCAAGCAGCGACCTGGTCAACGGACGATTCAAGATTCCCGACACGCGAGCGAACGGGCCGGATCCCAGCGCCCAAATCGCACGTAGTGCAAAGGTGGATCCGAACGTCTGGATCGGAGCCGACGCCAGAATCGGAGATAACGTCCGAATTGCAGGACCGTCGGTGATCGGCGACCGCGTCGTTATCGAAGACGGCGCTAGCCTGAATCGCGCAATCATTTGGGAAGGCTCCACAGTCGGCGCCAACGCCTCTCTAGCTGACACGATCGTCGGCATCCGCTATATCGTCGATCCGGGCACCACGCTAAACGAAGCCATCGTCGCGAACGAAGAAGTGCCGCAACCCCGTTAAGTTGCCTCGAGTAGTCATCTGATCACCACACGAAGTGGTGAGGGAACGCAGCACACGATGTGCG
>CAZJLJ010000012.1:60105-64670 GCA_964546935.1 uncultured bacterium
CTAAGCTCACGATGACAGTGGGCTAGCGCTAAACAACACGTGCGTGATAGTTCGAGGATGAACCGGATTATCGAATTGTTGTTTCCGGCGCAGTGTGCGGCGTGCAATAGTATAGGGAGTGGGCTGTGCCGGAGTTGTTTTGAGCCGGCGGTTCCGTTGCGGCGTTGTTTGCGGACGTTGAGCGTTAGTGCGGTAGGTGAATATCGTGGAGCGCTTCGTCGCGCGGTCGTCGCATTGAAAGATGGACGTCGCGATGTTGCGTATGCGCTCGGTCCGTATTTAGGCGCACTTTGTGAATCTTCAGCAGTGCTCGTTCCGGTGCCCACAACAGCTGCGCGAAGGCGGGTGCGTGGAATGGATAACGTCGTCGCGTTAGCCGGGCACGCGGCGCGGCGAAGCGGGGCCACTGTCGCTGCAGTGCTTAGGCGAACCGGTTCCGATGCACAACGCGGGCGGACTCGGGAGGCTAGGCTTGCGGCACAAGGCCGGTTCATCTGCGACGCGTCGCTGCTGCAGTCGCGGCGGGTCGTTTTGGTGGACGACGTTTGCACGACCGGCGCAACGCTGGAGGACTGTGCCAGTATCATCCGCGCCGCGGGCGGAATGGTTGAAGAGGCGGTAGTCGTCGCCCTCGCGTAAGGAGCGGCGTGCCGCTTTCCCCGCTCGATCGTCTTTATTTGGAACGCGCCTATGAATTGGCGGCGCGTGGCGTCGGGAGCACTGCGCCCAATCCGCCTGTCGGCGCGGTCATCGTTCGCGACGGAAAAATCGTCGGCGAAGGCTACCACCATAAGGCCGGCGAGAATCACGCAGAAGTAAACGCCATCGTACAGGCAGGCGATGTTAGAGGTGCGACGGTTTACGTTTCGCTTGAACCGTGTAATCACGTCGGACGCACGCCGGCGTGTTCAAGAGCGTTACTCGATGCAGGCGTAACCCGCGTTGTCATCGGCGCGCTCGATCCGAATCCGAAGACAAACGGCGGCGGGGCGGCGCAGTTGCGCGAACACGGTGTGGAAACAGTCGTCACAAATGACGAAAGAGCGCGCGAGTTGATCGAGCCGTTCGCTTTTGCGGTGCGCCATGAGAGGCCGTATCTGGCCCTTAAGATGGCGATGTCGCTCGACGGTGCGATTACTTCGAAACCCGGCATTCAAGAGTGGATTACGTGCGAAGAAGAGCGCCTCTACGTTCGCGATCTGCGGATTGCTTACGATTCCGTAATGGTTGGCGCGGGCACGGTGCGAGTCGACGATCCGCAACTCACGGTTCGGCCGCCTTCACATCGCTTGCGTCCGTTTACGCGCGTTATCGCCTGTGAAACCGACACGGTCCCTGAAACGAGTCGTGTTTTTGCGCCGCTGGAAGACTACGCCAAAACAGTCGTTCTTGCTCCGGCCGGTGCCAAAGAACGATTCGACAATCTGCGCGAAGTAGCAGAAGTAATTTTCGTAGGAGACCAATCGAGCACGCAACTCAATCTTTCCGAAGCGATGAAAGCCTTACGGGGTTACGGCATTCAAAGTGTACTGTGCGAAGGTGGCCCTACACTGGCATCGCGACTGATCGAGGCAAACGTCGTCGATCGCGTGTACTGGGCGATCGCTCCTATTCTGCTGAGCAATCGTGAGGCCGTGCCGGTTCTTGCAGACGGGAATCTTGCAACGGTGGGACGGCGGCTGCGGTTTGACCACGTGGAGCGCGTCGGTGAAGACGTGGTAATCTCCGGCGTGTTTCAACATCTTCAGGACGATAAAAGTGTTTAGTGGACTCATCGGGTATCGTGGTTCGGTGGTCGGTTTAGACGCCCAAAAGGAAGGCGGCGTTACGCTGCGCCTGCGGTGCGAAGGCGTCGCTCAAGAGCAACCCGAGATCAAAGATTCGATCGCGATCAACGGCGTTTGTTTGACTGCCACCGCGGTCGAGGGTGATGTCGTGGCGTTTGATGTGGTCCCCGAAACATTGAACCGCTCTTCGCTTGGTACTCTAAATCCGGGCGAACAGGTGAACGTCGAATATTCGTTACGTGTCGGCGATCGCATGGGCGGCCACTTCGTCTACGGCCATGTCGATGCAAATGCGCAGATCATCAGCCGCACGCCGGAAGGCCAAGGCGAACGGATCCGCATCGAACGTCCGGCCGAACTAGCGCCCATGATTGCCGAGAAAGCTTTCATTGCCGTAGACGGAGTAAGCCTAACAGTGGCAGCCGTAGGCGACGGATGGTTTGAAATTGCGCTGATTCCGGAAACGCTCGCACGCACCACGCTCGGTGAACGGGCGGCGGGTTCGCACGTCAACTTAGAAGTCGATCCGATGGCACGTTACGCTCATTCGATTATCGAGAGTATGAAGTGAAATTCCGCGACACATTGCCCGCCGGCGCTCGAGTCTTTGAAGCGCGCCTTCAAGTTCAGTGGGCCGACGTCGACATCGCGGGGATCATGTACTTCGCCGCCTATTGGCGTTTCGCCGAATACGCCGAAATGGAGATGTTCCGCGAACTCGGTTTTCCATACAATACCGTTTTCGAGGACCTGGATTTTTGGCTTCCGCGCGTTCGAACCGACGCCGAGTATCACGCGTCGGCGATCATGGGCGATTGGCTGAGCATGCGCACGCACATTGAAAAAGTCGGCGCTTCAAGCGTTCGTTGGAAAACCGTGCTTTTCAACGAAACGACTGGCGCCGCTTGCGCCGAAATGACGTTGACGGTTGCGGCGATGAATCGGGTAACGAAGCGCAGTCAGCTGCTGCCTCCGGCGCTTCGCTCGAAGCTTATTGAAGCTGCAGCTCCACTGCCGGTCTAAGCCATACGCTCCGCCATTCGCCGGCACGAGTCCGCGCACCGGCGGCAGATTTCCGCACATTGGCGCATGACGTCGATCCCGCTACGTTCGCACATTTCAGCGCATGCCGTACAAATTTCAGAGCAAATCCGGCAAACGGCGGGGTGGTAAGCGGAAACGGTGTCCGTGAAGTCTGCGCACGTGTGGCACATCTCCGCGCAATTCAATAACAGCTTTTGATCCTCGGCGCTAATCCTACCGACAACTTCTTCGCTTACAGCCACTTGTAAGCAGATATTGTGGCATTCGGTGCAATTCTGCAGACACTCCATCATCAGCTTGTCCAGTTGCAAAACCGCCATGATGCTTCTCCCTTGATGGATTACCTCATATTCGGTTCTTGATTGTAACATCGCCAAGGACGGCGTGAGCGTGGACGGCGACGCTCGAGGCATTTCGTGCGTTCGTTGGAAGACCGGCTCTGTTCGAAATGTCACCCATCCGAACGCCCGCGTCAAGATACGCGTCGAATTTCGGCGGAACTTTGACCACGACGTCGCCCTCGGAGACGTCCAGAGCGATCGATTTTCCATGCCAGCCGGGAGCGAGCGAGGCCACGACGTCACCATGGCGCGCGGAAAGGACTAACGACTGTGATGCGTCGTTGACGATGACGTCGCCATTCGTAAGGTGAGCAGTGACATCCCCGCGAGGATTTTGAACGTTGATGTCGCCGTTTACCCACTCGAGGCTCACGCCCATGTCGCGCGGATACGTAATTGTTTCGTCGATTTCGCACGCGTTGGTATAACCGAAGAACCATCTCCCGGAACCGCATCTCGCATCGAATTCAAAGTTGTTGCCGCTTCGATGCGGCGTTACGACGCTGCTCGTGAGCGACTCTAGACTTCCTAGATCGTGCGTGCGGATTCTGATATGGATCGATATTGCATCTGTGTCGGCGGCGATAAAATGAAGGTCTCCGTTGTCGCCACGTACCAGAATCGATCCGCTCTTCGCAGCAGCAATTTTAGTATCGAACGTGCGCTGAGCTTGCCATTCTGCGGCAGAGGCCGTTGCCGTTGCGCTGAGAGCAATGCCAAGAATCCCGAGACACGAAAGAACCGCCGATCGCATATTCATCTCCATCGTCTAAGGTACGAATGGAGCGTTGTTTTGTTTCGCTAGCTGATTTACCCCGCCATGAGAAGCCCGATCGCTTGTTGTGCTTTCGGATCGGAGAAGTCCGTCGCAAGTTCACCGATCGTCTGCGGAACCGATGTCATCACAACGCCCGCATGCACCATGCGTTCCATCGATGCTTCTTCGCTTCGTTCCGAGTAACCGTTGCACGCGTCGACCACAACGCGAACTTCGTACCCTTCCTCAAGAGCATGCAACGCCGCCCGTTGAACGGCAACTTCGGTTACAACGCCGGAAATCAAAAGCGTTTTGCGCCCTGTTGCCTCGACGGTATCGCGGATAACCGTGTCGTCGAACGAATCGGTTCCGCCGCGCGTGAAAATGCGTTGCTCGTCACCCAAAACCTCACGCAAGGGTTTTATGAGCTTCGGCTCCATGCCTAATGCGACGGTCGATACTACGACCGGAATATCGTAGATGTGCGCCGCCTGTGCTAGCGTAGCAGCCATTTTGCCGACGGTTTTCGGGTCGGCTGAAGCGCCTAGCTCGGCAATGCCCTCTTGCTGATCCACAAAAAGCACGACCGCTCGCGACGCTAGATCGTTCAAACTCATAGGCCGGTCTTACCCTCGC
>CAZJLJ010000013.1:0-61906 GCA_964546935.1 uncultured bacterium
ACGTATGACGAAGCACGTTGCTAATGCCGTCAACATAGTCAGGTCGTAACTGTATGTAAAGCGGCACCCAGGTTGTTCAAGACACCGAGCTGAGTCAAGATAATCGATCCCTCGGGGTAGCAGTCGAAGCGTTTGACCTTGCCGTCTTCGAGTTCGAATACGTCGCAGCACGGTGCGTCCATCTGCTTACCGGTGGGGGACAGCACGCCGAAAGGAAGCTCCAGCGGGCCATCGTGGGTGCCTTGCAGCGCAAGTTGTACCACCACGATATTGCCGTCGGCATAGATCTGGTATAGCTCGCGGTGCATGTTCGAAAATGCCGTACCGTAGTTGCGGACGGGATCGGCAAGGGCGCGACCTCGGTATTTCTCACCTATCGAATTGTCGGTGAACACTCCATCGGGCGTGAACACGTTGATCCAGCCCTCCAGATCTTTACGTTCGGCAACGGCATACGCGTTACGAACGGCGGCCACATTGTCATTCACGAATTGTCCCTCTCAACTGATGCCGGCGAGCACTTCGCCGCGAGAGCGCGGAACGGTTCGTATGTGAAGATAGGCGATTGTAGCGAAACGAACTATGCGACAGAGTTCACATTTTCTTCGCGATCGTTCGAAAGGCTGCGGCGGCGGCTATATTCACGGGGCGAAGAGCCCATTACCCTTTTGAACGCCGTGCTGAACGCGCTTTCCGACTCGTATCCGAGCGAGGCAGAAATCATCGAAATGGAGTCGCGTGAATACGTTAGTTTGTCCGCGGCAACGAGCATGCGCCAGTGCGTCAAGTACCCCATCGGTGACGTTCCAACCATTTGCTTGAATTTTAGAGTAAACGCCGTTCGTGACATAGCGGCGGATTGGGCCAACGACTGTACTGTCCAGCGTCGTGACGGATCTTCGTGCATATGTTTCATAGCAACGCCGATGCTTGTGTCACCAAGTGCGTAGAGCCAGCCCGGCCCACCTTTGGGACCGTCCGCCATGTGAAGACGTAGCGCTTGAACGAGCATCATCTGCGCGAGGTGTTCTATCACCAAAGAGTTTCCCGGTCGGGGTTCGCGCAGTTCTTGCATCATCTGGTCGACATGCCAGCGCAGCGTTGCCTTATCCGACTCTTTGTAGACGTGAACGATTGGCGGTAAAACCCCCAATAAAATATCCGCGTGATCCCCGGCAACCGAGAATTGTCCGCAAGCGCTAAGGAAATGCCCTCCGCCGTTGTATGAGTTGATGCGCCCGTTCTGCGCCCCCGACAAAAATACACGCGCGTCAAGCGGCGCTATCGACATGTCACTAGCCATGCTGTAAGCGCGTCCACGCGGCAAGAGGAAGCAGTCGCCGCTTTTTACTCGAAGCGGTTCGGACACGCCGTCTACGGACAGCCAACACTCGCCGGAAACGACGGCGTAAAATTTGATGCCTCCGTGCTGATCGAATTGGAGAGACCACTCTCGTCCGGCATCAAAGCCGCCGCACGAATAGTTCCGCACCTTCAGCAGAGACAACATCTGTGAGAGCGCGTCCATTGCAGCCTCCTTGAACGATCGCGAAGATAATGCGAACTCTACAGTATAGTTCGCTCCGATTCAATCGCCTAATCTTGGTGATATGATCCGGCGTAGCAAGCTACCGGCGGGTATAGCTTGGCGGGCTACGGACCTCGATTATGCATCCCAAAGGAGATCAATGCTATGCCAACCGCTATCATCGGAACCGGCGTTCTCGGCTCGCAAGTGGCACGGAATCTCGTAGCCGGCGCAGCGCCAATAATCATTGCCGCAAAGCATCAAGAGGCCGCCACAGCGTTGGCCGCGTCTCTCGGAACGCTTGCAAGTGCCGCGACAGTGGAGAACGCCATCGCATCTTGCGACGCCGTCATCGTAGCCTTGTGGTTCGACGTTTTGAAAGAAGTGATCGAACAGAACGCAGCCGCTCTTGCCGGCAAGACCGTCATCGATCCCTCCAATCCGATTCAGCCTGACGGCAAGGGAGGTTTCGCGCGAATTCTACCCGACGGGCAATCAGCGGGAGCAATCATTGCGTCGATGCTGCCGCCAGGCGCGCATTTCGCAAAGGCGTTCTGCGGCGTAGCGGCAGAGGTGCTGGAACAAGCATCACGGCGCAATCCGCGAGCCGTTTCGTTCTATGCGACAGACGACGCCGTAGCCGCGCGCGTCGCGGAACGACTGATTTCGGCGGCCGGATTCGATCCGGTCAAAGCCGGCGGCGTCGACGCATCAATCCGCATTGAAGCCTTCGGTGATCTGAATCAATTCAGCGGCTTGGACGTTCAATCATTGACGTTGAGCGAAGCCAACGCTCTCATCAGCAAGACAAGTGCAACCTGATTAAACTCGGGTGATCACCGTTCGTAACAGAAACAGCAATCTGTAGTCGGACTGCATTGTGAAAACATTTCTCAGAATCGGCTCGGGTCCGGGTATCGGCTGAAGCCCGCGCCGGTGTTTGAGCAAATGCTCAGCGCGTATTGAGTTCCAGCGTTTAGACCACCGCGCCGCTAGCGCGGAGCGCCTGCGAGGAACGTCGAACAGCGGCCCTCATGAAGCGCATTTCATTGCTCGTCCTCATCTTTAGCTGCCTGTGTGTTGTGCCCGCACTTGCCGCGGACTATCCATCGCCGGCTAGTGGCACATATACGATCCCGTCATTCACGTTTCAAGACGGCGAAACGCTCAACGGACTGCGTTTGCACTACGAAACGTTTGGCACGCCGCGTACCGATGCGTCGGGGCGGACGACGAACGCGGTGCTCATTATTCACGGCACGGGCGGATCCGCGCAGCAGTTTATCAGCGATCGTTTCGCCGGAGTGCTTTTCAAGCCCGGCGGAATTTTAGATGCGCAAAAATATTATATTATACTGCCGGACGAAATCGGACATGGCGAATCGAGTAAACCGAGCGAGGGTATGCGAGCGAAGTTTCCGCACTATGGTTATCATGACATGGTGCGCGCCTCGCACGACATGCTCGTCAATGGCTTGCACGTCAATCATTTGCGTTTGGTGATGGGCACCTCGATGGGCGGGATGCAAACCTGGATGTGGGGCGAGATGTATCCAACGATGATGGATGCGCTCATGCCGCTCGCGAGCTTGCCGATACAGATCTCCGGACGCAATCGCATTTGGCGTAATATGATTGCAGACCTCATTACGAGTTCGCCCGATTACGACGGCGGGAATTATACGAGCGAGCCGTATGGGTTAAAGGGCGCCGTGGATTTACTGTGGGTCTTCGGCAGCGCGCCGCTGTACGATCAGAGTATAATGCAAACGCGAGCGGCCGCGGACACATACTATCGCGACCACGTGGCTTCGTTGAGCAAGCGATACGATGCAAACGACGTACTCTATCAGATAACCGCCTCAAGCGATTACGACCCCGAGCCGCAACTCGGCTCAATTGTCGCGCCGTTGTTAGCGATCAACTCCGCTGACGATCAAATAAATCCGCCGGAGCTAGGAATCTTACAGCGCGAGATTCAGCATGTTCCGCACGGGCGATTCATCTTGTTGCCCATCACGCCAGAGACACGGGGGCATGGAACTCATACTTTGCCGGCCGTTTGGGGGAGCTACTTACAGCAATTTATGGCGCAGACTCAACGATAGCTGAAAAAGGCCCCGATTTCTCGGGGCGATGGTTTTCAGCTCTTCGTACAAGTCATGTTATATTGCGGTTTCCACGCACCGCCGGACTGATATTCTCCTAAATCAGAATACTTCGATCCATCAAACGTATTGGTGTCGCGGATCTGCATCTTGTTTCCGCCGGGGTCGGTTGCCGTGCCGATCCAGACGATCTTCGGACCGGTTTGTGATGTCGACTCGGTGCCGAAGCTGCCGTCTGCGAGGATGAACGGGCTCACCCACGATTTGGAGTTCGGTTTATAGACGTTGTACCAGACGTTGTCGAAGTTCGGGGCCGTCGCGTGATACATAAGCGCACCGGCGCTGGTCTTAGTAACGGTAAGTGTCTGGCTGCTCGGGCCACCCATCGCCGATGATGGCATACTGTTCGTGCACGACCACGTTCCGAGGGCCCAATCAAAGCCGCTGGGACCGACGCCGTTCGTGGACGCGGACGCCGTTTGCGAACGCACCGTGCATGGCGCGAAAACAAACACCGCTAACGTGATGAGGATAAGGAACCTTCTCATAGCAGTACCTCTCAAAAGTCCCCGCATCTATTTTTACCATGAAATAGGAACGATCGTCGTGCACAGGTTTCGGCCCAAACAACCGAGCAAGCATTCATTCAGCGTCACTTTTGCAACGGACCCGGATAGACCGCTATGCCTTGAATATTGAGGAATGCACCTGAATACGAGGCCGGTAACGTTTTCGCTAAGTCGACAGTAGAGAGTGGCCGCGCGCCGCTTGCGAATCCGCCTTCGTACGTGGTGACGAAGTTTGAATTGGTGTGTCCCTGTAACGGCGTATTGTTTGCAACATAAACGGTGCCCGCGGTATCGACCGCAACCGCCATCGGCCATGCCAATCCCGTAGTGATAGTCGCGTCCGGAAGCGTATTTGCGTCTTTCAACCCATTGCGGTAACGGGTAAGCGTTGAGTGAATCGTCGCCCCGCTCGAGCCTTGGCTTACGATGCTCGAGTAGTCGTTGACTACATAGAGGTTGCCGTCGGCAGCGATTGCGGCACCATACGGCTCGTTTACACCGTTGGATGTCGTGCTGTTGATTTGAAGCGTCTTATTCGAGTTCGAGCCGAACGTCGCATTTATCACGGCTAGGGCGCCGACGTTCGTGTTTCCGGGGTTCTTATAGAATCCCACATCGGCCATAGTGACCGTGAGATCACCATTCGCATCCGAAGCAACACCGTCTAAAAGCGATCCTTGCGGCCAACCGTTCAGCAGCGTGACCGGTGGACCTCCGACTGGGAATCGCGTCAGCGTTTCGTTCTTAGAAGCGTCAGCGACATATACATTTCCGGGTGCGTCAACGGCGACGGCCCAAGGCGCGAGCAGCGACGGCGATGATAGCGTTTTAACCGGAACGGGATTAGAAGTCCCGGACGGATATTCGGTAACGGCACCCGTACCGGCAACACCGTTTCCGGGACTTGCGGCGTAGAGTGTGCCGTCGCCCCCAACCGCGATCCCTTCGATGTTTGTGACGCTGTTAGCATTGTGTACCGCGAAGTCGTCCCAGATCACGCTGGGCGAGGCGTTGTCATCGTAGTATTGCAAGAGTGCGTCAACGCTTCCGAAACTTGCATTTGGAAGCGGATTCATCGAAACGTAGACGATTTTGTGATCGATGTGCACCGGGACTTTGGCGGTTACCGAGGCGCTCCCCGGAGAAGTGACGGTAATCGAAATCGTGACGTTCCCCGGTGTAACGACTTTGCACGACGCGCAATTCGACGAGGCGTCGGTATGAGTAACGGCTTGGAGCGTGAACGTTCCCTGCCGTCGAGGCGGCCCAACGGTCAACACATTCGTGTCGGAAGACGTCACCGTAATTTGCTGCGCTCCACGCGACGCATCACGACCGGCGGAGATCAGAATTTGCTGCGCCTGTTCTCCCCACAGTCGCAGACCTTTTTCGTTGCCGCGAAGATAACCGGTTTTGACCGGCTGAACGCCGATGCCGGTCGTCGGTATCGCGCCGCTTTGTACAGCGCTGTCTTGCGGGACCGCGGGCATCGCGCCTCCGGGGACTGCACTTGAAGATGATCCGTTACTGCAAGCAGTTACCGCTGAAATAGTCGCAACTCCAAGGGCTGCAACAAATACTTTCCTGAAACGCATATGCCTCCACAACAACGCGAGAAGTATGTCGCGCATCGTAGCACGGTGCACCACACCCAGCATGAGGAGATATCCCTAGAGTCGTACCTCTAACCATGGGCCTAATATGCGATTCGCGCGAGGAGCTAGCTACGCGTGAGGAATTGATCGAGCTAATTTTCTCAAACAAGCGGATTGCGCATGTTCTGATCGGTGAGCCCGGCATTGGAAAATCGTGGATGCTGCAGCAATTACAGCGGCGTATCGGCGATCACGCAGTTTATGTTTGTTGCAGCCCTGCCGCGTCGGCCATCGCGTTCGAGCCCTTGAGCGTATTGCTCCGCGAGTTAAGCGACCGAGGGCTGCTAAGCTTAGACTGGCTCGCAAGTGCGCAATCGAGCGACTTCGCATTGATTAACGTCCGCGACGCGCTCGCGACGGCATCGCAATCCGGTCCATACGAAATCTATATCGACGATCTGCAGTGGGCAGACCCACAATCGATTCAAGCGCTCGCGTATTGCATTGACCGGCTTCAAGACTATCCCATTCGTTGGTTTTTCGCCGCAGCGTCCGGCAACGAAGCCGTGGAGAGTTTTGTATCGAAGCTGCGGGTAAGGTTACTACTCGAACGGTGGCCGATCTCCAGCCTTACTCCTGCCGAAGCTCGCGCTTTTGTTCGTGCAATCGATTTCGAACCGAGCGATGATGAAATCGAAGAATTGGTATTGCGTTCGGGAGCAAATCCGTTCTATTTGCAGAGTCTCGCCACCAACGGAGGCGAGACGACCTTAGAAATACGCGCCTCGATGCGCGGACGCATCGAACGGTTAGCAAGCGACGAGCGGCGAATTCTTGCCGCTCTTGCTGTATCGATCCACTCGCTCGACGCGGAAGCGCTCTCCCGCGCTACGTCGTTGCCGATGGTCCGGTTAACCAGCGCATTGGAGCGATGCAAAGACGCAGGACTTTTGCGACGAGAATTCCTTCAATATACACTCACGCATCAGTTCGCTCGCGATGCAGCACTCGACTCTGTGCCGCCTAAAGTCATTTGCGACCTGCACCGTTTCTTTGCCGAAATTGAAGCTGAACCGTTGGTACGTGCCGCGCATCTCGAAGCCGCTGGATTGACCGAAGCTGCAGCGGAGCAACAGTTTCACATTGCGCTTGATGCACTTTCAACACGCAAAGGCGGCGCGTGCCTGCGCGCGTGCAAGGCCGTTCAACGACTCTGCGGACCAGACACGACGATACATCGAGCGTCGGCCGGTCTCGAACTAATCGCCCGCCGCGTTAGCCCTTTCGACGATGCACCCACGGTGGAGTTAGGGCGAAAGCAGCTCGACGATGCATTCGGAAATCTTCCATTGGAAATGCGTGTCCGCTGTGAGAGCGCGTACTACTCCGCTATTTCGCCGTTCGTCAAAGATCGTAAGACGCAGGCAAGTGCACTAGCCGGCTTTTTGGCGCAGTGCGATGCAAGCGGCGTGCGTAGACTTGGACCACTCTACAGAATGCTTGCAAAACTACAGTATGGCGCAGGCATGATGGCAGCCGCGCAGGCTTCGTTCGAGCGAGCAATGGGAAAAGTGCGCGACGACTATGACGTGGTCACGGCCTTGCGAATTCGAATTGAACTCGGGCTTACGCACGCAGCGCTCGGGGATTCAGTTGCCGCGGTGGAGCTGATCGAAGGCGCCGTCACCGAGGCTGCAACGCGTGGGCTTACCGGCGAGGTGCTCTCCGGATGCGCGGCGGCTATGTACGTAACATCGCTTGCCGGAAGGCACGAAGAGTCGCTCAAATGGGGAACGTTTGCGCTCGCGCATCCCGGACCAAAGTCGCCCGCGTGGATGGCGGTGATCCTCTACGACATCGCCGACATCGATCTGGCGCAAGGATATCCCGAACGCGCACTTGGGCGGCTAGCGGCCTTTCGGGAGCGCGTTGCATCGTTGAGTGCCGACGAGCAAGCGATGCTCGCCGTTATGGAAGCGACCGCTCTTCTTTACCTCAACCGTTTTACAGAAGCGTCGGAATCGATCGAGGCGGCGATGCGTTCGATGGCCGCAGCAGAGTCATGGACACGCGTTGCGCTTCGTAGTGTAAAAGCGTTGTTACTGGAGCTCACCGGTGACTTTGCCGGGGCGCTCGAACACGCACAATTCGTCATGCGGTATGCTTCGATCGAAGGAAATTGCGCGCAGTTTCGTCTTGCCGCAACCGTACAAGTCGCGCGATTGCTGTACCGCAAAGAAGCCGATTCCTTCGACGACGCCCGGTCGACGTGCGAAGCGCTGATGCAGCGGACCCCGCATGCGGAAATTGCGTTGGAGTACGTGAACGCGTACGAGCGTTTGTCTCACGAAAAGAGCCGCGATAACGCGCGGTTATTGGAGGCCGTGACGCGCCGCGATCCGCAACGCTTTTCGCGAAGCTTAAATGCTTTGGAGGCCGCGCATGCAGCCGGCGACACCAAGGCCCTTACCGAAGTGCTCGCTGAATTTGACGCTATCGGTTCCAGGGCGATCGCGGCGCCAATTCGCGAGCTCCTCCACCCTGCCGCCTCGCCGGCTGTTTTGCGAGTGCGCCGCCGCAAACTATTAAGTAGCCGCGAAGTTGAGCTCGCTCGCTACGTTGCATCCGGCGCAACCAACGCCGAAATTGCAAAATTGCTCGGCCTTTCCCGCAAGACCGTGGACAACCACGTTTCGAACATTCTAAGCAAATGTGGAGTGCGATCGCGCGTTGAGATCGCCTCGCTCGTTATTCGCGGTGAGGTCCCGGCCGGTTAGACATTATTGCTCAGATGCGTGAGGGTTCATGGCAAAATCGCCACAACGCGAGCGGGGAATCCGGAGCCTCCGCGAGGTTTGCCAAACGTTACCATCGCAAGTGCGCCGGCATCGGGCACCTGCTCCAAGTTCGCGAGCAACTCTATTTGGTAATGGCCGGAATGTAGAATCCACGACTCCAGCGAGTAATCGTTGCGCGTGGTTGCAGTGCCCGGATCGGTATCGGTCGTTTCGTGTCCGGTCGCCGTGACGTGCCGCGTATTGTACAAATACTTCAGAACGGGGAGGCTCCAACCAGGATAGTGCGCTACTCCATGCGCGTCCTTATTTTCCATCGCAGCTTCACTGGACCAGCGTTTGGACCAATCCGTCCGCATTGCCACGAAGGCGCCGCTCGGAATTACGCCGTGCGCGCGCTCCCAGTCACGGACGTCGTCCATCGAAAGAATGTAATCCGGATTCCGCGCGACTTTTTGATGAACGTCGAGGATGACGAGCGGCAAGAACATTTGCTTCGGATCGATTCGATCGACGGTTCGTCCGCCCGGCGCAAAGTGCGCAGGCGCGTCGACGTGCGTTCCCCACTGACCGACGTGGCAGAACTCCTGCGCGTAAAAGCCCGATCCCAGCGTCCCGCTACGCGGGGTATACCAGTAGATCGTTTTCACGCGCTCGTCAGCAAAACCGGGCCAATGTGGAATGCCGGGAGCGAAACTGTGCGTAAGATCGACAAAGCGACGTGAATGAACGACGTTATAGGCGGTGTCGAGCGTCATCGGCGGCTCTGCCGGCGCACGCAACCCCGAACCAAGCGCAATGCCGGCGAGAAAGAACAACACGGCGTAAAGCATTTTCATGGCCTTAGGGCGTCCAGCGAAAGAGATTGTTCGATTTTGAACCAATGAAGCGCCTATGAACGAGGCTTCTTCGATCTTTACGAGTTGGCACGATTTCTATGTCATATCGGGGTCGTCGGCGGCCGCCTTGACGGGATTGATGTTCGTGGTAGTCTCGCTGAGCGCCGGTGGCCGCACACGAACTAACGTTCAAGGGTTCTCGGTGTTTAGTTCGCCTACCGTCGTGCATTTTTGCGCTGCGTTTCTTATCGCCGCTGCAGCGGCTGTACCATGGCGCACGCCGGTTGCACCTGCGACAATTTTCGCCCTTGCCGGTCTCTATGGTGTTGCGTACATCGTTCGCATCACGTACCAAGTAAAGAAGCAAACGGTATACCAGCCGGACTACGAGGACTGGATGTGGTTCTGTATCCTTCCGCTTTTCGCATACGTCGTCACTACGGTGAGTGCCGTGTACGTTAGCACTGGTGATTCCAACGCGTTGTTTGAACTTGCCGGTGCGGTTATGTTACTCATCTTCATTGGTATCCACAATGCATGGGACGTCGTGACGTACATTGCGATCACGCTCCCCGCTCAAGAAGCAACCGATAACGAATCATCATCGCAACGGGACGAACAGCCATCGTAGGCCTTCCGACACGATTGCACTATTTCGAGCACGTTAAGTCTATGCGATAGTTGTAGCTCGGCGTTTTTACGTTCCAGAACTTCGCTTCTTTGCCGGGATGGGTTTTTAAATACGTAGCAGCGTCGAAAGTAACCAGTAACTTTGCCGGTTTGTTGTTTTCATCCAGTTTATCGCCCGAGTAGAACGTTTGCGTATACGTGTACTGACCGGACGCTGGGAACGTGTGAAAATCCAGCTTCTGCTGGTTCAGGTTTCCACGAGTTGTATCGGTTGCGGAAAGCGTGTCGCCGTTAGCGAGCGCCAATACCATATCTTGTTTGCGCGTGTCGGTGGGACTTAGACCGGCGATGCTAGTTCCGTTGTTCCATTGCATTGTTACGTCCCAGCCGTTGGGATCGTCGCCGGCCGGGTGAAACGCCACTTGAGTGACGCGAACGCGCCACACGCCGTTGAACATCCATTGATTCATGCATCCGGTTTGCGCGGGGACCTGAGTCGAACCACCTTGGGCTTCAGGTGCGGCAGCCGGGAGAGGTTGGGGATATGCGATAGCTATCGCGAGCAAGACAGCCGGGAATTTCATTGCGGAATTCCTCCGTCGTCACGGGAGCTGTCTCTTATTTTACCTCATCGCGAAGGCGTTGCCCGACATCTCGGGCGGCAACAGGTCGGCGTTCTCGAAGACTGCCGAGCGTAGGCGGCGGTAGGACGACGACGGCGTTGCGCGGCCGCTCTGTTCTAGCGCGTCCAGCGCGTCGGCCAGGATCGCAACGAGGAGATTCCACTTTCGAGTAACGAGCGCTGCACGGTAGGCGGCCTCTAGGGCGCGCCGGGACCGTGTGGCATACTCGGCGGAAACCCGCGCATCTGCCATGACGCTGTCAATGTCGGCCATGAATCTCTCCAGCGCAGCGGATTGATCTTGGTCTAGGCCCGCCGAACCCGATACATACGTTGCCATAGGTTATATCTAACACGGTATACATGACACGTGCTGTCATGTTTCACACAATCAGCAACGCAAGCCCAACATTTCCGCAATCACATCCTTGCCGCCCGGGGAATCCGTAGTAATAGTTAACGTCGCGGGCGGCCCGGGATCGAGGGTCAAATCCATCCATGCGCAACAGCGGCGTTCGGACTCCACCAGCGCGTTGATTTCTATTGATGACGCGTCCTCACTATTCAAGGCTAAAATGTAGCCGTTACTCCGTTCCGAAAGACGCGTCACGTATCTGCGCGCAACGTTGCGCCAGGAGACTGCTTGGGTGAAGCGCTCGCCGTTGGTAAGCGTACACTCAATTGCTTTCTGTCTTCGCACGCTCATCAGCCCTTCACGAACGTCACTAATGTGTACACAGACGAACCGAACCAGCCCGCGATCGAAAGCATCGTCAACAGCCCCGCCATGCGGTACGGGAGTTTTGACGAATGCCCCCGCGACGCGCGGAGCTGATAAACGCTGTACGCCAGCCCACATGCCGAGATGGCTAAGGCAATCGGCGCGTAAGGCCGGAGCGTTGAGAGAAATGCCGTACCGGCACTGCCGAAGAGCAGCGCCAGGGCCGGCCCGAAAATCGTCCAGCACGTTGCGCACGTGAGCGATCCGAAGATATGAACGGCGGTCGAAACCGCCGCGCTTCCAAAGGCTTTTGTTGAATTCATAGTCGCAAGCGTAGGACTTAAAGCGAACTTCAAGTCAAGGGGGATCGATACGGTGACCATTGGCGAGCTTTCTAAAGCGGCAGGAATTGCGCCATCGGCGATCCGGTTTTACGAATCAACCGGCATCCTTCAGCGGCCGCGCCGAAAAAACGGGATTCGCGATTACGATCGATCCGCGGTCGAAGAAATCAAAATTCTGATGTACTTGCGCAACAGCGGTATCTCGGTGCGCAGCCTCGCGGCTCAAGATCTTGAGACGGAAATCGAACGCCGAATCGAAGAGCTCGATTCGGAGATCGCGCGTTCGAAAGTCATGAAAGCGAAACTGGAAGAATTGGTAGCGTGCCGTTGTCATGGTGAGAGGCCGCGGTGCGTGATTTTCGCGTCATAGACTCTATTACGTCCGACGTAATGGAGTCGCGCTCGCCGTGAAGGTACGATAACCGGGTGAGAACACAATCCGTTGGAGAACTATTGCGTGAGTGGCGTGAACGCAGGCGCCTCACGCAGCTCGATCTCGCGATGCAAGCGGAAATCTCCACGCGCCACTTGAGCTTTGTGGAAACCGGACGTTCGACGCCGAGCCGCGAGATGATCGTGTTACTTTCCGAACAAATGGAACTTTCGCATCGCGAACAAAACCGGCTGCTGCTCGCAGCGGGATATGCGCCGGTCTACTCGGAGAGCGCGCTCGATTCGCCGCAGTTGGAATCCGTACGGAATGCGGTGCGGCTGGTGTTGGCGGCAAACGAGCCATATCCGGCTCTCGCGGTCGACCGCTATTGGAATCTGGTCGACGCCAATGCCGGCATCGCGCTCTTAACCAACGGCGTTGCACCCGAACTCCTGGCTCCGCCTGCAAACGTGTTGCGCGCGAGTTTGCACCCCAATGGAATGGCGCCGCATATTATCAACCTGCGCGAATGGCGCGGACTTATCCTAACAAACCTTAGGCGGCAACTTGCGATCGGTTGCGGCACCGAGCTAGCTGCACTCTATCAAGAGTTGGCCGCATATCCATACGAAGATGGTGAAGACCACGAAGGAAAAGCGTACGACGGAGTGTTCGTACCGCTGCGTTTGCGCCATCCCCTCGGCGAACTCTCGTTTTTGAGCACCGTTACGACATTCGGGACGCCGCTCGATATCACGATTGCCGAACTCGCCATCGAATCGTTCTTCCCCGCAGACCGGCAAACCGCGGAGATCCTACGCGAGTTCGGCTAACCGCCGCGATGCTTAACGATTGGTGGAACTGGAACGCGACGCCGTTGTGCGCGGTATACGCACGGGAACGCCGCTAAACATTCTGCTTCCCGTCTGCCACAACAGGAAGCTGAACTCGTCCGTGGTCAGAGCGATTCGTTGCGCGCGCGAAGCGGCCAGCATCCCGTGTCCGGCGTCATAGTCAACGCGTAACAACACCGGACGGCCGCTGGTTGACGCCTCTTGCAGGCGCGCCACGAACTTCGCGGGATGCCACGGCGCCACGCGCGGATCGTTTATTCCCGTGACGGCCATCACCGCGGGGTACTTGCGTCCGTTAACGATGTGTTGGTAGGGATCCATGGCGTAGAGCGCCTTGAAGCCCTCTTCAGTTTTCGGCGAGCCGAACTCCGGCGTATTTACCGCGCCGTTCGGATCCGCGGCTTCGGAGCGCAACGGATTCGTCTCTCCTACAACATCAAGTGCGGCCGCGAATAGTTCGGGATGCTGTGTAATCGCGCCGCCGACCATGATCCCGCCGGCGCTCGTTCCTTCGATTGCAAGATGTGCCGGCGATGTATATTTCTGCGCGACAAGGTATCGCGCGGCGCCAACGGCATCGTCGATGGTGTGTTGCTTTGTCGCCATCTTTCCGGCAACATGCCAATCTTCACCGTATTCTCCGCCCCCGCGAACGTGCGAGACGGCATAAATTCCGCCTTGGTCGAGCCACGCGAGCCGCTGGCCTAGGAAGTAAGGATCGATATCGAAACCGTACGCGCCGTAGGCCTCTAAGAAGGCCGGATGCGTTCCATCGAGCTTCGTGCCTCGTCGTATGATAATAGAAAGCGGCACTTGCGTTCCGTCGTCGCTTTGCGACTTCACTTCTATAGAAGTATATTGCGATGTATCGATACGCGGCGGCTTAACGATGCCCGTATCCGTCAATGCGCCATTGGAATCGCTCGCGTACACGAGTAGCGGCTTGGTCCAAGAGACAAGCCCGAGAACAGCGCCCGGAACACGACCGTCGGTCGCAAATTCTTGTAAGGTGCCGTCGAAAGGCAGCTTGACGTCGCCTGCCGCTTGCGGCTTTCCGTCGGCACTAAATGCAACTTTGCGAAGATTCGCGAGACCACCCAGGATGCCGCGCACATACAATCCGTCCTTAGCCACCGCGATTTGTTGAATCACGGTTTCGCTCGGCGAAACGACGACTGCCGCGTTGGCCGCCGTTTGGTCCGGCTTACTTAGATCGATTGCCGTGACTTGGTAACGCGAAGCGTTCTTATGGTTCTGCAGGTAAAGCGTCGACCCGTTAAAGTCAAAACTCGTTACATCGTCATTAACGTCGGCAATTTTTCTCCATGGGATTTTGGATTCCGTAAATGCCGCGAGAGGAGCCGCGTACAGAGTGAGCTCGTTCTGTACCCCGTGCGCAACGAGGCCTACGGCGTACGGTGATACCGGAGACGTCGCAACAAAAGGCAGGTCGGTCGGTACGAGCGCCACGTTTGGATCGATTCCGATGCCGAACACCGGCGTGTCGGCGGTAGTCGAACCGAGTGTATGGCGATATGCGATTGAACGAAGCTCGGCGTCGTTTTGCGATTCTCCGGGTTTCAATTCGGGAGATTGATTGTAGAAGACGGTCTTTCCATCGGGCGTCCAGCCCGACGGTCCGCCCCATGCGCGCGGAATATCGTCCCGCAACAGCGTCCCCGTCGACGTATTGACGAAGCGCAGATGCGTGTTTATCTCCGCGCCGCCCGGTACGATACCGACGGCGACGTACGTGCCGTCAAACGACGGTAAAACGTTAGAGATCGAAAGATGCGCCTTTGAACCGGTTTCTTTCGCAAGAGCGTCGGGGTCCAGCAGCATCCGTGGTGCCGCGGTCGCACTTTCCTTCACCATCAGACGTTGGTCGTTAGCTCCCGGTGGGCGCTCCAAATAGAAAATGCGGTCGTTCACGCGCACGACGGTGGAAACTGCCGATCCCGCGTCCGAGAGCCTCGTGACGTCGGCGCGTATCTTCTCTCGCCCAGGTCCAAGCAGCGACAAGACTGCGTTCGTGTAGTCTGCCTGCCGGCGGATGTATTTTTGAACCGCCGGATTTTTTAGATTTTCGAAATACTGGTAACGATCGACGACTTGTTGGCCAAAGTAATTCGTCGTCACCGGAATGGCTTGCGGTGGCGGCGGAGCGGCCGGAAAAGATGAAAACGTAATCGCGGATACGATAAAGAGTTGCCGCAACAGCATGGAAGCCTCCGCTTTCTTGGTTACGACCTGCGGTAGATTTTACCGTAACACCGGGTCAGAATAACGTCCATCAAATCGACCACTCCCACGTATTCCAAAAGGGCGTCACGGCGTGCGCGGGACGGTAGTTTTTCAGGTCTGTGTTAACGACGTCGAATTGGCGCTGATACCACAGCACGATAAAGGGAACGCGCTCGTTTAGAACTCGCTGAACCGTGAAGTACGCGTTGCGGCGAACGTCGCGATCGTAGGCCGTTAAAGCGGTATGTTCCGCAGCGTCGAGCTGCGCATCGCAGAGGTGATAGATGTTCCATCCGGCCGGTGGTGCCATGGCGCAGGTAACGAGGATCGATTCGTCCGGATCGCTGCCGTTAGCCCAATTCTCGAACACCGCGTCGAATTTCCCCGACTGTTCGATTCCGCCCATACCGGCGGTCGCATAAAGTTGTCCGGACGGATAATTTTTAATCGTTACGTCGACGCCGGCTTGCCGCCATTGCGCTTGCAAAAGTTCTTCCACCGCGGCCGCCGTACCCGATCCGGAGAAGCTCACGAGCGTCAATTGCAACGGCACGCCGTCTTTTTTGCGTATGCCGTCGGCGGCTTCGCTCCATCCGGCTTTATCTAGAAGCACTTTCGCTTTTCGCAAGTCATAGTCGTAGTGCTCGACATTGGGATTGTACGCCCAAAAAAATGGCGGCTGATCGGTATCTCCGGCGATGTCGATATTGTGGGTGACTTTTTCGATCAGCGCGTTCCTATCCGTCGCATACGCAAGCGCTTGACGGACGCGAACGTCTCGAAGTTGCGGCGCCGACGCGTTCAATCCAATATCGGCAAAACGCGTAAACGGCGAAAGACTCACGCGGGTTCCGGGAATATTACGCAAACTCTCCGCCATCGTTTCCGGCGCACGATAAAACATGTCGATTTCGTGCGACCGTAAGAGCGTCAAAATGGTGTTGTCGCTCCCGATAATCGACCATTCGACGCGCTTCAACTTTGGCGGTCCGCGCCAGTAGCGGTCGTTCGCGACGAAAACAATCTTCGATCCCTTGACGTAGGAAGCAATCCGGAACGGTCCCGTACCGACCGGCATTTCGTTGTACGCCGCGTGATTGATATTCGGATACTGTGCGAGCAAGTGTTTCGGCAGGATGTAGTCGGGATGATTCGCCATCGTGAAAAACGTGGCCACAAAGGGCGAGAAACGCCGCTTCAAGTGCACGACGATCGTGTACGGATCCGGCTTGTCGATGCGCGACACGATGTCGTAGCCAAACCGCGTGACCGTCAAATTTTGCGGATTCAACATGGCATGCCACGTGAAAATCACGTCATCGGCGCTGAATGGTGCACCATCGTGCCACGTCACACCGCGGCGCAAGTGGTACGTAATCGCGAGGCCGTCACGGCTTATATCGCCATTGGCTTGTGAGGGAACGCGTGTGGCAAGTTCCGGTTCTAGCTCGTCGCGGTCATTCAAATTGAAGAGGTAACCTGCGTAGAACATCGATAGATCGGAACCGATCGTTTGCGTTCCTAGCAGCATGTTTAGATTGTCGGGATCCTGTCGCGCAGCTATGCGAAGAACACCCGGAACCGTCCACGAGTGCGACCGGCTGCATCCGCCGGCCGGCGCGCTAAGGCAAAAAAGAAGTGCGAGCGCAAGCGCTCTTTTCAATGATGATCTCGCCGCAGCGCGGCCGGTCGCGCTCGCATCTCGTCGATGAGTTCTACGATACCGTTCGCCGCGGCCTCGAGAAGCCGGCGCCCTTTCTCGGCTGTCGCCTTCGTTGGATCGCCCATGACGCCGGTTTCCGTAAGCGAAGACCAGTGCTCCATCATCACGAGCGGCCCGTCGCCGCCGATGAGGTCGGTCCAATAGTTCTTGCTCGGACGATACGAAAGTTCACGCTCGGCTTTGGTCATGTCAACCAAATCCGGACGAAGAGCCAAATAAATCGACGTCTCGAATTCGCATGCGTGATTCATCCCGCCGATTTTGTCGGATTCGCGCAAGGCTTCACCGACTTCGCGTACGCCCGGCGCCGCCCAATAGTTAACGGCAGCCGCCAATACGTTGGTTTCTACCACCGTTAGCCGCGCGATGATATCGATGAACGGCGTATTGCTTCCGTGTCCATTAACGATGAGAATGCGACGGAATCCGTGATGCGCGAGGCTACGGCACACGTCCACGCCGTAGTCGATTAGCGTGTGCGCCCCGATCGTGATGGCGCCGGGAAAATCCATGTGATGAGGACTGTATCCATGGTTGATGGCGGGAACTAAAACGGCGCGATCGGCGGCGCGTGAAACGGCCTCTTCACAAACGGCATTGCACAGACGCAGATCGGTATCGATCGGCAAATGCGGCCCATGGTCTTCGATCGTCGCAATTGGAACGACGGCAACGCGCTCTTCCGAAGCGGCCGCGCGAACTTCGGGCCACGTCATCTCCCCGTAGCGGTATTTGGCAAGCCCCATGGCGCTCCATTAGCCGCATGTGCCGCCAAGCCATGTTTCCATGGGTAGGAACAAAACGAATGATCTACGTCGGTACGAGTGGGTGGGTATACGGCGGGTGGCGTCGGCTGTTTTATCCTGAACGCCTGGCACAACGTAAGTGGCTGCAATATTATGCGGAACGCTTCAATACCGTCGAGCTAAATGCTACGACATACCGCCTTCCCAAACCGGAGCAAGTACGTCTTTGGTGTGAAAGCGTGCCGAGCAGCTTCCGCTACACGGTGAAGTTAAGCCGGCTGATAACGCACCGCCGGGATCTGCCGCCGAAGCTCGATCGGTTCATCGAAAACTACATGGACCGCGCAGCGTGTTTCGAACGTGACAAACTCGCTCAGATCCTCGTGCAATTTCCACCGTACTTGGAGCGCGATGACGAGCGTTTCGAACGATTCCTCGATAAGCTGCCCTCACACTACCGGTACGTCGTCGAGTTTCGCAACGCCACGTGGTTCGTTCGGGAGATCGAAGCGGTCTTACGAAGAAGAAATCTTGGCTTTGCGATTCACGACTACCCGGGCCTGCGCGTCCCGAAATGGGTTACCAGTAAAGAAGTTGCATACGTTCGGTTCCATGGCTATACCGGGCTCTACGTCGGCTCGTATCCGCGAGGCTCCCTGCAATGGTGGGCGCGCAAATTACGCGAGCTGCAAGAGCAAGCGGAAGACGTGTATGTCTACTTCAACAACGACGTGGACGCAGCGGCACCACACGATGCCATGGAACTCGAGCGAATTCTGGCTACTTGAGATGGAGCTGCGGGACAGCGTCGCCGTCTAAAAAGACGCTCAACTCTTCGGGCGAAAACTGAACGCCGCTCCAAAAATCACCGAACTCGCCGTATCGCGCGCTTGCCTCGTCAAAACGCATTTCGTAAACGAGTTTTTTAAAGACGAGCGGATCGTCGGCATACAAGTCGACGCCCCACTCGAAATCGTCGAAGCCGATTGAACCCGAGATCACTTGTGTGACCTGGCCGTGATAAGAGCGTCCAACCTTACCATGCTCCGTCATCAAACGCGCGCGATCTTCGTACGGAAGCATGAACCAATTGTCGTTTCCCTCGCGCTTTTTGTTCATCGGATAGAAACAAACGTAACGGCGATCCGGAACTCGAGCGAAAAGGCGCGGCGCTATGTATTGATTTTCTGCCTGCTTGCGAACGCGCTCGTCGAACGCGGCGATCCATTCCGGCGAATTCGGCGTAAGCTCCAGCTGTGCAAGCTCGGCGTGAATCTTTGCCGTCGCATCGTACATTCCGACTTCGAGCACGGAAACGTACGAGCCCAGCGGCTTCAAAAACTCGCGTAACTCCAATTTATCGACTAACGTTTGCATGTACGCAAGGCCGTCGTAGGTTCGCGAGTAGTGCGTCAACATCAGGTCGCCTTTGTGGCCGATCAGCTGCGCGAGTCCGGCGTCGCCGTCTTTCCCCGACTTCAAGTGTTCGAAGAGATCCATTGCATGCGACGCGTACTTCAGCCGCCGCTTCTCCGCCAAACCATCCCAGGCGCGGCGATCGAAGGCGAACATCCGGTGGAGAATCCACCATCCTTCAAGAGACTCCGGGACGTTCGGATCGCGCATTCAGGCTAACTACTCCTTAAAGCTTTCGTGCGCCGCATCTCGGCTTCGACTTCCGCAACCAGGGCCTCAGGCCGCTCTCGATACTTGGCCCACAGTTGCGGCATGTTGGCAATGTCGCTGAGCACTCGCGCATATACGGCATTTACCGGCGTATGGACGTTGTGCTCGCGACCGTAACGCGCAACTGCGCCGTTGAGTACGTCCACTTCGGTCTGCGGCTTCCCCTGTCGCAAATCCAAAAGAAGCGACGGTGGTTTCGTTCCGCGTCCGCCCGCTACTCGTGTCGTCATAACGCGCCGGGCGATCGGACTCGGAAGACTCGCTACTCCGAACAAGGCCTTCACCGGGTAGCGCGGCAAGTCAACCGGTGCAATATTCATTGCTTGCATCACGGCCTTCACTTCGCGAATCATGCGAATTTCCAAAGTGAAGATTTTCTCGAAGTGCACGAGCCGGTTCGGCAGCACGTTCAAAATCGCGCAACTCGCGTTGGCCACGACATTCAACGCAAGCTTGCTCCATTTGAGCGCACGCCAATCGTCGACGACCTTCACGTTGATGCCGCTGCTGGAGAGCGTTGCGACGAGCCAGTTGAATGCGCTCTCACCGACCGGTGCAACGGCAAGGCCGCCCTCACGCGTTGCGCTTGCGTGGCCGTCGCGGCGATCGACCGGAACCGTCAGCGCCGCTGCCACGATGTTGTTTGCGCCGAACGCCGCAGCGAGAAGTTCTTCATTACCTACGCCGTTTTGCGGCGTCATGAAGACGCACTTCTCCGGATGCACGACTGCGCGGCGCAACGTTTCGATAGCGGACTCGGTATCGTACGCCTTCGTCGCAACGATGGCTACGTCGGCGTCGAACGGCGTCACCGCGTCGAGCTCGCGCGGCGCATATTCCACGTTTACGCCGATGGACTGCAGGCGATCCCCAAGAAAAGTTCCCACCGCGCCCCGGCCAACGATATAGACGTTCACGAAGTCACTCCAGTGCTTCCGAACCCGTTCACGCCGCGCTCGGTCTCAGGCAACTCCTCGACTGCGTGGAAAAGTGCTTTGACGACCGGCGCAACCACCAGTTGCGCGATACGATCGCCGCGTCTAATGACAACCGGTTCGGAACCAAGATTAGCAAGGATCACCTGAACGGGACCGCGGTAATCCGCATCGATTGTTCCCGGTGTATTCAAACACGTCACGCCGCTGCGAAGCGCCAGTCCGCTGCGCGGACGTATTTGAGCCTCGAAGCCCACGGGCAATGCAATCGCGAAACCGGTCGGCACAAGCGCCCGCGCACCCGGCAGCAGCGTTAAGTCGCTATCTATCGCAGCGCATAAATCGGCACCCGCCGCGTGCTCGGTCATGTACACGGGGAGGGCCAAACCTTCACTTTCGGGCAGTCGCTTTAGCTCTACCCGTACCGGAGTCGTCATCGCTGCCGTCATTTGGCAAGCAGCTGCGCTAACTCTTCCCGGAAACTTTCGATGTCGCGGAACGAACGGTAAACACTGGCAAAACGGATGTAAGCGACCGGATCTAAGTTCTTCAGCGCTTCCATCAGCTTCTCGCCTACCATCGTGGAACTGACTTCGCTCTCTCCGCGAGCGAACAGATCGCGCTCTAAATCGGCGGCCACGGCTTCCATTTGGCTCTCGGAGATCGGCCGCTTCTCGCACGCCTTCCTCAAGCCGCCAAGGATCTTCTCGCGGTTATATTGCTCCCGGCGCCCGTCTTTCTTCACAACAAAAAGACGCGGAGCTTCCATCCGCTCGTAAGTGGTAAAACGGTGCTTGCAGCGTGGGTCTAGACACTCACGCCGCCGGCGAACAACGGTCTCGTCGTCGCGAGAGTCGACTACACGCGTCTCGCTCTTACGGCAAGTCGGACAGTTCAGCTGGCAATTTCCTTCGCGGGGACCACATATTGTGGCTCCCCCCATTATACGCTACTACCCCTAGCTTCCGCAAAACAGACCCGAACTCTGTTATCGCTGCTGACTCGAAGCGTTCGAGCAAGCGTTACCTAGTATGCGCCTCTCCTTCGAAAAGACCAGGATGACGGTGGGGTGCCGGCCACTCAGGTTTGCCTTTTCTCCCCTGCCCTGAGTGCGGGACGCCCCTTTGGTTTAGGGCCGGCGCATGAGTCGTTATCCGGCTCGATGGGGCTGGGCTGAAAAGGCTGCAACTTTTTCGGCCCGCACAGGATGTGCGCTTCAAAGCTTGCTTTGCCGAAAAAGTGCCGCAACAGAAAACGCCCACGAGGGGCGTTTTCGAGTGTCTTTTCAGCCCGGCCCCATCGAGCCGGATAGCGACGTAAGAGTCTTAGCTCGCCGCGCCGATCTTGAACATCTTAGTCCCGCACTCAGGGCACTTGCCCTCCGTTGCGGGACGTCCGTTCTTCATGGTGATCTGTACAGCGTCTTTGATTTGACGCTTTGTCTTGCATTTGACGCAATAGGCTTCTGCTGCCACCTGAGGATCCTCCAGAGCGAGGGCTGGTCCCGGCCTGCCCGACATGGGTTTGCGGCGGGGCATCTTCACGCATGGAAAGCCAATTCCCCCTGGGCAGCCTGACAGGACGAACCTCCTTGGCAAGGCGCGATTGAGCGTGATGGTCCGCCGATGGAGATCGTTCGGTTCTCGCCGCTTTCCGAGATAGCGTCGCTGCGTGGCGAGCGCGATTGCGTGCTCACGCTGGAGGGGCTTTGGTATTCGGGCTCGCTCGAAGCGCTTAAAAAGCCCTGTGTTGCAATCGTCGGTACGCGCGCGGCAACCGCGTACGGACGGCGCGTAGCGCGAACGTTTGCGCGCGACCTCGCAGCAGCCGGTTGCTGTGTTGTTTCAGGACTTGCGCTTGGCATCGACGCAAGCGCACACGAAGGCGCGCTCGATGCGGAGATGCCGACGGCCGGCGTACTTGGCTCGGGTCTCGCACAATTCTTCCCTGCCAGAAACGTGCAGCTCGCGCAACGAATGATCGCGAGCGGCGGCGCGGTGATTTCGCCGTTTCCGCCCGATTGGGTCGCGCAGCCGCACCAGTTTTTGCAGCGCAACGGGATCGTCGCGGCGCTGGCCGACGCCGTAGTTGTCATCGAAGCGCCTGCGCGCAGCGGCGCTCTGAACACTGCAAGCTGGGCAGCAGGCCGGATTCCCGTACTCGCCGTTCCCGGTGACATCGATCGCGCGCACGTCGCAGGCTGCCACGCGTTGCTGCGCGATGGAGCAATTCTGGCGCGCTCGGCCGCCGACGTTTTGGAAGTATTACGAATCGCCGCCGGTCCAAGCGCGCCAAGCAACGCACGGCGCAGCAGCCGGCGCGACGGTCTGGCTGCCCAGCTGCTTCTTGCTTTGGACGACGGCGAGGCCGAACTAGACACACTGAACGCGCGCGTGGATGCCGCGGCGCCCGAGCTGCTCGCAACGCTGACGGTCTTGGAGTTAGAAGGCGCCGTTCAACGAAACGGAACGTCCTATGCAATTGCGGCTCATCGCGATCGATAAGCTGCGGACGCGCTATGTTACCGAAGCATGCGCGGAGTTCCGCAAACGTCTCGCCCCCTATTTTCCATACGAAGAAATAGAGGTTCGCGCCGGCGACGCAAGCGATCCCCAAGCCGTGATGCGCGACGAGGCCGAGCGAATTCTGCGCATCGTGCGGCCGGGCGAGCGCATATGGCTGCTGGAGCGCACCGGTACCGAATTGAGCAGCGCAGAGTTGTCGCAGAAACTGACCGGCGTTACACATGAAGGCGTGTCGCGCATGACGTTTGTCGTAGCCGGAACGTTCGGCGCAAGCGACGCGCTGCGCCAACGCGCCGATTTCTTATGGTCGCTTTCGAGACTAACATTTTTACACGAGTGGGCGCGGATGATCGTGCTGGAACAGCTCTACCGTGCGGCGAAGATCGCGCGGAATGAACCCTACCATCACTAGCGCCGGCATCCTACCCGAAGACGCTCTTGCGGCCTTCGCCGGCGCAGTTGGCGATGCAATCGCCGCGCGCTATCCGGATGCGCCCGCCGCGGACGTAAATTTCGAAGCGCCGCGCCGTCCGGAGTTCGGCGATTTCGCGACGAACGTCGCCTTCACGCTTTCGAAAGTCGCGCGCCGGTCACCGAACGATATCGCAGCTACACTGGTCGCAGACGTGCGCGAGCAAGCGCCGAATGTCGCCGCGCTTTTCTCTTCAGTCGATCCGGTCGCGGGGTTCATCAATCTGCGTTGCGCGCCGATCGTGTGGCGCACGCTTGTCGCAACGGTATTGCGCGACGGACGCGAGTTCGGGCGTTTTCTTCCAAACAATACGCGAATTTCGCTGGAATTCGGCAGTGCGAACCCAACGGGGCCGCTCGTCGTAGTCCAAGGGCGCACGATGTCGATCGGCGACACGCTGGCCCGGGCGTTACGGTACTGCGGATACGACGTGTTTACCGAATGGATCATCAACGACCACGGTAGTCAGATGGACACCCTCGGGCGTTCGCTTTATGCACGCTACGTGCAGCTCTTCAGGGCGGATTATCAATTTCCCGAAGAAGGCTATCCCGGCGAATACCTAATCCCGATCGCGAAAAAAATTGCCGAAAACGATGGCGATCGCTGGCTCAATGTGCCGGAATCCGAGTGGCTGCCGTATTTTTCGAAGTTCGGACGCGACGAGCTCGTGGCGGAACAACAAGCAACGGCGAAGCGGTTCGGCGTGCATTACGATTTGTGGCAAAGCGAACGCGAGCTCCACGAGAGCGGCCGCGTAATGGAAGATCTCGCGAAGCTCAGCGAAATGGGCCTCACCTACGAGCAAGATGGGGCGCTCTATTTCCGCACGACGTCGTTTGGCGATGATAAAGATCGCGTGCTTGTCCGCTCCGACGGCCGGCCAACTTATTTCGCTCAAGACGTCGCATACCATTACGAAAAATTCCAGCGAGCCGACCGCGTAATCGATATTCTCGGGCCGGATCATCACGGGTACATCGAACGGCTCAAAGCCATTGCGGCCGCAATGGGTTACCCCGGACGCTTGGACGTGCTCATCGCGCAACAAATCACATTGATGCGTGGCAACGAGCAGGTCAGTATGAGCAAGCGCGCCGGCAACATCGTTACGCTGGACGACATTTTGGATGAGGCCGGCGTCGATGCGGCGCGGTTCTTCTTTATCATGCTGGCCGCCGAATCACCGTTGACGTTCGATCTGAAACTTGCGGTCGAGCAGAGTAACGAAAACCCGGTGTACTACGTGCAATACGGACATGCGCGCATTGCATCAGTGTTGCGAAACGCCGAACAAGCCGACATTAGCGCCGCACAGACGGGCGCGGGCCTAGACGCTTTAGAGCATCCCGCGGAACTTTCGCTTGCGAAGCGGCTCGCCGAACTTCCACGCGTGGTTTTGGGCGTTGCCGAGAACTTGGCGCCGCACCGGCTTGCAAAATACGCGCGCGACGTTGCTTCCGAGTTCCACCAATTTTACACGGAGTGCAAGATTTTGACCGAGGATCGCGATACGCGGCTCTCACGGCTTTCACTTTGCATCGCTACGAAGAGCGTGCTGGCCGAAGTGCTAGAGCTCATCGGCGTCTCTGCGCCCGAGTCGATGTAGCGTTGAAAAACTATAAGAAATGCCTACGCGAGCTGCAGATCTGCCTCGTGGATTTTCAGCGTCGCGCAATCAAACACGAGTGGAAGACGGTCGTCATCTTCGAAGGCCGCGATGCAAGCGGCAAAGACGGCACCATCAAGCGAATCACGCAACACGCCAGCCCGCGTGAGACGCGCGTCGTCGCTCTGCCGAAACCATCGAAACGTGAAGAGACGGAGTGGTATTTCGAGCGGTACGTCCCGTATTTGCCCGCCGCGCAAGAACTGGTTCTCTTCAACCGCAGCTGGTACAACCGTGCCGGAGTCGAGCACGTGATGGGCTTCTGCACCGACGACGAGTACGAAGAGTTCATGGAGACGGTCACCACCTTCGAAGATATGCTGATTCGCGCCGGGATCAAGCTTACGAAGTACTATCTAGACATCACCAAAGAAGAACAGGCGAAGCGTTTAAAAGAGCGGCGCGAAGATCCGCTCAAGCAGTGGAAGATCAGTCCCATCGACGAAGCGGCGCTGGATCATTGGAAGGACTACAGTAAAGCGCGCAACGCGATGTTCCAACGGACCTCGACAACGAAAGCCCCGTGGATCGTGGTCCGTGCCGACAAGAAGAAGCCGGCACGCATCAACGTCATCGCGGATCTATTGGAACGTCTCGATAGCCGCAAACCGAAGATCGAACCGGACCGTTCGATTGTTTTTCCCTTCGAACCGGCGGCCTTGAAAGACGGCCGCATCGCGCCTTAACCGGTCGCTTTATCGTACGGCGCGTTGATCCATCTGCGCCATTAGCCACGGCGCCACAAAATAACGCCACAGAATCTTGACGAGTGCGGCCGCCGGAATGCCCAAGAGCAGCCCCGGAATGCCGAAGAGCTCTCCACCGGCAAAAACCGCGAACATTACGCCGATGGGCGAAACGCCGACCGACGAACCCATGATACGCGGAACGAGAATGTTGTCGCTGATGCGCCCCATGACGAGCATGATCACTTGCACCCACAGGATCATCCAGCCGCCTTGCGGAGCGCTCAGAACGATCGCGACGAGTTGCGCGATGACCATGCCGATTATCGGGATCGCGTAACCGACCGCCGACAAAATGCCGATAATCAACGAGAACCGGAATCCGATCGCAGCGCTGGCGATCGCAATCACGATGCCGGTGATCGCGCAGACGATGGCTTGTCCTGAAATGTAGCTGCCGAACGTTTCGCTTATTTCCGTCGCGAGTTTCCGTGCGGTTTCCCGGCGGTCCGCCGGAAACATCGCCGCAAATCCTTCGACGATATTTGTATCGTTCAACAAGAAAAAGAACGACGCGACGATAGCTGAGAACGCGATGAAAAACGCCGTTGCGGTGCCTATCACGATCGCTCCAAGCGAGGAGAGCGCACCGCTTGCGAGCGCGGTCATTTGCACCGAACCGATATTTCCCAAATTGAACGCGTTGGGGGGAATGTGCAGTCCCGGAATGCGGTTTTGCAGCGAAGCTTGCACCGCACTAAGCCAGGTTTGCATGCCGGCAATGTACGTAGGAAGATTGTTGGCCAAGACCTGCACTTGCGCGATCGTAAGCGGGACGATGACCACTAGCCCGACAACGATCAAAATAAGCAAGACGGTAAAGACGATCGTGATGGCAAGCGCCTTTGGAATCCGCTCGCTCTCCAAGCGTCGCGCAATCGGCTGCACGCCGAACGCGATGAACGCCGCGATCAAAAAAATTGTAACCGTGCGCGGAATGTGCGCTATGAAGATCCACGCCGCGATCAATACGACGATCGCGGCCATGCCGAGAAAGATGCGACGCCAGGCCGCCGGCGTTACAGCGTCTTGCACAACAGCCGGCGTTCCGTTACGTAACCGGCGCGCTCGTAGAGCCCTCGCGCCGGCTCGTTCTCTTCGGTAACCATCAATCTCATATACGGCAGAGAACGGCGGCGAGCCTCATCTTCCGCCCGTTGCAACAGCTTGCTGCCTACGCCGCTTCGGCGATACGCTCGATCCACGGCCATGTAGGCGATGAACCCCTGATCCCCGCCGGTCACCTCGTCGGGAAGCTGGTCGAGCAAAAGCAAAAAACCGGCGCGGCGGCCATCGACCTCTGCAATAAGGGCGACATGCGACTGGCCGTTCACAATATCCAATAGCCGGTCGTAGCTGATCAACACTTTTTCGGGATCGACATTGCGACCCGCCGAAACGCTGTCCATCACGGTGCGCTTCCCGAGCGTTTCAATAAAATCTCTATCGCTCGGCAATGCATCGCGGATCAGCATAGTTACTTCCGGCGGGATCCCGGATCGGTAATCGGTTCGCCTTTCGCGCATTGCGGGCACTCGGCGGCTTCGAACGATTCGATCGGCAGCTTCAACAGTGCGTGCGTCGGCACGCCGAAATCCGCCTCTCCGCGTTCTACGATTACGCCGACGCCGACGGGCGTCGCGCCGTGCGAACGCACCACGTCCAACACTTCTTTCACCGACATTCCGGTCGTGACCACGTCTTCGACTACGAGCGCCCGGTCCTTCGGTGTTAGGCTGAAGCTACGGCGCAACGTAGCTACGCCGTTTTCTTTCTCGACGAAGATTGCATCGGTCCCAAGCTGACGCGCAACTTCATAGCCAAGAACGATGCCGCCAACGGCCGCGCTTACGACCACGGTAACGTTTTCCGTGCGGAACGCATCGGCGATCTGTCGCGCTACCATTTCGACAAGCGGCGGGCTTTCGAGAATCCGGAATTTTTGAATGAAACGATTGCTGTGCCGGCCGGAACTCAATCGAAAATGTCCGTCCAGCAACGCGCCGCGCTCTTGAAGCGCTTCTGATAAATCCATGGTCGTGCTCGTTCGTTCTTTCATACGGCGGCGGCAGCTATTTCTTCAAGGACGTTTCGCGCAGCTTCCAGCGGGTTCGGCGCTTCGGTAATAGGACGCCCGACCACCAAATAATCGGAGCCTGCGGCAACTGCCATCGCCGGCGTCATAACGCGCTTCTGATCGCCGTGCGTCGAACCGGCGGGGCGAATGCCCGGCGTCAGAGTCAGGAAATCATGACCGAAAAAACCCTTCAAATCGGCAACTTCGTGGGCGCTGCACACAACGCCGTCGCAGCCCGCGTCACGCGCGAGCGCCGCCAAGCGGATCGCATTCTCCGCCGGACCACCCTGCAATCCGAGTTCACCCAGATCTTCGGCACCTAGACTGGTAAGAATCGTCACCGCAAAAATGTGCGGACGGCTCAATCCGCGTTCGTCCGCTGTATCGAACGCGCTCTCGACCGCCGCACGCATCATCGCGTCGCCGCCTAGGGCGTGCACGTTGATGATGTGCGCGCCGGGACGGACCAGCTGCTTGATCGCCGCGCCGACCGTGCGCGGGATGTCGTGGAGCTTTACATCTACGAAGTAGCGTACGTCGCGCGATTCCAGATACGAGAAGATGCGTTCGCCGTAGCCATAGATCGACTCCATGCCGATTTTGAAAATCACGTCGAGTTCGTACAACTCGTCGATTAAGCGTTCGGCTTCGTTAGCGCTCGGAACGTCGAGCGCTACGATCAGTTGGCTCACCCTTCGTCTCCCTCGTATTGGTACGGATTCGCAAAGCCGACGTTGGCCTTGCCGATAATTTGTTTTAGCGAACGCAAGTTTTTCCGGCGCAGATACTCGCGCAGTTCTTCAACGATGCGCTCGGGAATGCGCGGGTCGGTAAAGTTTCCCGTACCGATCGAGATCGCAGCGGCGCCCGCCAAGAAGAACTCCAGTGCATCGCTGACCGTTTCGATTCCCCCCTGTCCGACGATCGGAATCTTCACCGCCCGTGCAACTTCATAGACCGCAAGCACCGCGATCGGACGAATCGCCGGACCGGATAACCCGCCGGTGACGTTCCCAAGCCTCGGGCGCCACGTATCCACGTCGATCGCCATACCGCGTACGGTATTGATAACCGCGAGCGCGTCGGCACCGGCGGCTTCGGCCTCGCGTGCGATCATCGCGATATCCGTCACGTTCGGTGAAAGCTTCACGATCAGCGTCTTGCCGGTCGTGGAACGTGCGGCGCGCACGACCTTTGCCGTGAGGTTCGGATCGCAAGCAAACGTTTCACCCTCGTGCGCAACGTTCGGGCACGAGATGTTCAGCTCGATAGCTTTGATCTCGTCACGCGCAGCGAGTTTTTCGCAAACATAGGCGTAGTCGTCCACCGAGAAACCGGCAACGCTGCCGACCACTGCACAGGGACGTGAAGCGAACTTTGCAACGTCGTGTTCGAGATACCACTCGATGCCGGGGTTCTGCAAACCGATTGCGTTCAGCATGCCCGCGGGCGTATGCACAAGACGCGGCGTCGGATTTCCCAAACGCGGTTGGCGAGTAACGCTTTTAAGGACGACTGCACCGATTTTCCGTAGATCCACAAAGGGCGCAAACTCTTCACCGCTGCCGTAACAGCCGCTGCCCATAAACGTCGGGTATGGAAGCTCGAGACTCCCGATTTTAGTGCTCAGATCTACAGTAGCTAAATCAATCATCCCAAATTACCAACGAAGCTCGTGCGCCCAGAAGACGGGGCCCTCTTTACAAACGCGCGCGTACACCACGTCGCTGCCGCCTTGCTGGGCGGGCGGAAAACTCGGAGCCTGCGCGCTCGTGCCGACTATCGGAACGACGCATCCCCAACAGCCGCCGACGCCGCATGCAAACGTTTCTTCGAGCGACAGCTGCGCCGGAACGTTCATTTCGCCCGCGACGCGCGCGACCGAACGCAACATCGGAGAGGGTCCGCAGGCAAGAATCAATTCCGGCGGATCGCTAAGCTGCGCGAGGACGTCGGTTACGTA
Source organism: uncultured bacterium (assembly GCA_964546935.1). Lineage (GTDB taxonomy): Bacteria > Vulcanimicrobiota > Vulcanimicrobiia > Vulcanimicrobiales > Vulcanimicrobiaceae > JALYTY01. Next base: position 29,765 of record CAZJLJ010000013.1, read on the forward strand.
GCCGTGATGCCCGGCGCTGCCGTCGTCGGTTGCGAGCAACACGTCGCAGCCTTCTTCTCGAAAACGCTCCGCTTCGACCAACAGATCTGCCGTTCGCGCCCCATAGAGTAAGCGCACCCGCGCGCCGGCGCGTATTGCAGCCTGCGCCGGCAATAGGACCGACGCGATGCCGACGCCGCCCGCAACGATAGCAACGTCGCGAACCGATTGCGAAAGAGTGAAGCCGTTGCCAAGTGGGCCCACGAGACCAAGCGTATCGCCTTCGCGCAGCTCCGATAACTCGCGCGTGCGCGGACCCACTACAAAGAACACTAAACTTGCGCGCCGGCCGTCGGATTCATAAATTCCTAACGCCGTTGCTGCAGACTCTCCACTAGGCGGAACTACCATTACAAACTGTCCCGGTTGGGTCACGCGAACTAGTTCCGGAGCGTCGAAACCTATTAGAACGACGTTTGGTGCAAGTTCTTTGCGATCGGTAACTAGGGCCGAATGTACGGTGACAGCCGAGGAGATCGTGGGCATAATGAAATCAGTACTTTTGCAAAACCTGAGAAAATCCGGGGCGAGACACTGAACCTTTATGCGACATTTGCCGTTATATAGAACAGAGACGTAAAAATCGTCGGGAAGGAGGGTCCGCAGATGGCAGCAGGTCTTATGGTCTTTAAAACACTCGCCGACGCGCTACGCGCCGGATATCAAGTGTACGACCGGACTGCGGACGGATATCTCGTTCGTACGAGAACCACGGCTGGTTGGGCGATCGCACTCGTCAACTGCAAGTAACCTCCGAAATCCGATTCGTTTTTATTCCGTCTTTATAACGCGAGAAACACCTCCGAACAGACTCTAGCAGCAGCAAAGACGCCGCCGGTGCATTACCGGCGGCGTCTTTTGTCGCATTTATTTGTTACTTTTATCGCACGTCGGGCGGCGGCGTGGGCTTTTCGATCTCGGGAGTCGGGCCCGGACGCCATCCCGCATATGGTGACGCGGGTGGTTCGGGCGGAATCGGCCCCGGTCCGGGACCGGGTGCGGGGCGCGGACCGAATCCCGTCGGTTGATTTCCATACGTGTCGCTGGAGCGGCCGGACATCATGCCGGGCAGTCGCGCGCCGTTCAGCACCGCGTTGATGACTTGCGCGATTCCGACAAACATCGGAATCAAACCACCGAGAAGCCAGGGACCTCCTGTAAAGGTTCCGTCACCGCGGACACCGATGAACGAGAGTCCGATCAGCAGCGCAAACCCAACGAGCGTTACGGTAATGCCTTTGCGCATTTGCGCCTGCGCGTAATAGGTGGGGTCGTAGAAATTGGCGCCCGGCGGCGGAGGGACGTTGGAGAACGGCGGAGGCACTGGGCCCGGGCCCGGCGGCTGTTGCCAACCCATCCGCGCATAACGTCTCGCCATCCGCGGGTCGGGTGGCGGCATGAACCCTCGGCGCATCATTTCCATTCGCTCTTGGTGCGCGAGCACACGGGAAACGATCCACGCGGCGACGGGCGCGCCGAAGAGAAAGATAATGCCGAAAAGGGGGATTAGGTCGTCCATGTTCATGGTGGTTTAGGTAGCTCCGTTCGTCGTGATATGGATCGATCCGTCCTGAGTAGCCAGGCGCATTGCGCCGGTGCCGCTGCCCAAACGAATCGTGTGTGCCGTTGCATCGCCGTCCCCATACCGCGACCCGTCGACGTAGATATGCCCGTCCTCGGTTGATGCGCTGATGGTCAAGTCGGCGTTCGGACTCAGCGCCAACTCGACTCTACCGTCGTTGGTCGAAAAATCGTAGTTGCCGCCCGATGCGAAACGTCCGTTCAAAATGATCGATCCGTCATCGGAGTGCAACGTCGCGCGAGCCGCATCGCCGTCGATCGCAACGTTCATGCCCTCGATGCGACCGTCGGCGGTCTTCGCTTGTAGCGAATTCGCAACGACGTCGCGCAAATGAATGCTTCCGTCATCGGAGTTTGCGACTACGTTACCTTGAATGTCGGCGAGCGTAATACGGCCGTCCTGCGAATGCACTTCGAGACTGTTGCGTAGTCCGCTGACCTTGGCGCCCGAACAATTCGTAATGCGAACGTGCGCGCCGGTGGGAACTTGGACTTCCGTTCGTTGCGAACTCTCGCCGAAGATCCCGTTTATGGATCCCGTTCCATGCCTCGTAATCGTTACGCCTGTAAACGTGCGGGCAATCGTGAGATCGGCGAGATTTCGCGGCGAGCCCCACGTGAAGCCGTGGATGCTTCGAACGTCGGTGATGTGAACGAGTCCGTCAGTCGACGGCGTTACCGTCACACTCGAATCGCCGTCTTCGATTTGCACTTCGGGCGCCGGGCCGGCATTGACCGGTGCGTAAGATTTGGAATCGCTATCGACGCGGTGAAAACCCGATGCACCGACATGTAACGAACTCAAGATCAACCCGAGGATCAAAACCTCGACGGCCGCGAGCATCGCTACGAGCGCAAAGCGCGAATTCATGGTCCGCGTCATCTCTTACAGCCTTGGGCCCCAACCGTCGAACGTGGGACGTAACGACTGTGCCGCGAGCGTTTCGTTCTCTTGCGGAATGGTTGGCCGTGCTCCATTTGGAAGGCATTTGTTCAGGACTTTTACTGTGGCTGAGCTTAACATGATCGGGTTGTGCCTCCGGATTTCTTCCTGCCTCACGTACGATGGGCCGGGGCACTTGTTTCATGGATCAGAACGAAACACGGCGGCACTCGAAGGCGTACGTGAGACATGTCGGCTCTGCTTGCCGAGGCCCCGCGCGTAAACGTGCAACACGGCCCCGACGACGGCGAATTAGTCGCGATGACGCTTCAGGGCAATCCCGAGGCGTTCGCTACTCTTGTAGAGCGGTACGACCGTGCGGTTTACCACCTCGCGTACCGGACGCTTCACGACGTCGAAGAAGCACGTGACGCGGCCCAGGAGGCCTTCTTTAAGGCTTACCGGTCGCTCCGCACGTTCAAGCCGACGGGCAAGTTCTCGACCTGGATCTTTGCGATCACTTACCACGCCTGCTGCGATCGTTTGAACCGGCGAAAGCGTTATAGCAACGAGGAACTGCCGGAATGGGCTGATCCCGGGCCCGGGCCCGAGCGGCAAGCCATTGCGCTAGACGAGGCGCGGCGGCTTCGGGCCGCAATCGATGCTCTGCCGGAAAAATACAGGACCGTGATTACGCTCTATCACTTGCAGGGCAAACAATACGAAGAGATTGCAGAGGTCCTAGGGCTGCCGATGGGAACCGTAAAGACACACTTATTTCGCGCGAAGGAGCAGCTTCGCAAGCTGTTAGGCACGGCGGAGGTTACAGAATGAACTACGATAACGAAGACGCCCTCGACCGCGCGCTGTTCGCCCTTCCGCTGGAGGAGCCGCCCGAAGACCTGCGCGCTTCGATTCTTACCGCCACGGTCTACCGTCCGGCGCCTATTTTCTCGGTTTATGATTTGCTCGGTCTCGGCACTATCGCCGCTGTGGTCATTTGGCTCGTCGTTCTGGTCGCCTGGGGCGGCGGCTCGCTCTTCGTGCACTCGCTGGAGTCGATCGCGAACGTCGCACAGCAGTTCTTTGCCAACTACACGACCCTGGCATGGATGGCCGCCGGCGGCGCAACGGCTGTCTGGCTATCTATTTTCACCGGATTCCAACCCCTCGCGGCATCGGCGGACAAGGGCGAGAAGCACTCCCGTCGCTAAATCGTCGGCATGAATGAGCCGGCGAACCCCTACAAGCTTTTAGTAATAGAAGACGACGCGGCGATTAGTCGCGTTCTTCAGCTCGAGCTCGAGCACGAAGGTTACGAGGTCGAGGTCGCGCGCGACGGTCTCGCAGGCCTAGAGAAGGCACTCAAGGAGCCGGATCTTATCATTCTCGATCTGATGCTTCCGCGAATGGACGGCTTGGAAGTTACCAAGCGCATTCGAGCCAAGAGCAACGTCCCGATCATTATGCTCACTGCTAAAGATCGGGTTCCCGACCGTGTGGCCGGACTGGACGTCGGCGCAGACGATTATCTAACCAAACCTTTTGCTACCGAAGAACTGCTTGCTCGCGTTCGCGCACGCCTTCGCGAAAAACAACCGAAGGCTAACTTGATTACGTATCGCGACGTGGTGATGGATCGCGACCGCCACGAAGTTACGCGCGCCGGCCAAAATATTCAGCTCACCGCGAAAGAATATGCGCTTCTGGAGTATCTCCTGTTGCACCGCAACAAAGTGCATACGCGTGACGAGCTCTTCAACGGCGTTTGGGGTAGCGATTTCTTAGGCGATTCAAATCTCATCGATGTCTACATCCGTTACCTGCGTGGAAAAATAGATGAAGGCTTCGATGAAAAACTCATCACCACGGTGCGCGGCGTAGGTTACACGATCAAAGATTAGTCCTTGTCCATCTCCCTGAAATGGCGGATCGCCGCCGGCTATGCGATTATCCTCATCGCGGTTCTGATCGCCACGAGCAGCATCATCGCGTGGCGTTTCCAGGGAATTCTTTACGATGAAGCTCGCTCACGCGTAGACAACGTAATGCGCGAAATCGTGCAGGCGGCGCAACCGCAACCGAATCCGTTTGCGATTCAGGATCTCGCGTCCGATTCGATAACGCAGCTTTTCAACAGCAACAACCTTGCGACGTGGGAATCGCCGACCACGTTCATCCAAGTCGATAGTCCAGGCGGGTACCCGCTTGCGAAGACTACCAATTTAGGCGCATCGCGCATTCCACCGAACACGTCGCTGGATCTCGATCACGATTCGGCTTTTCGCACCGTCTCGCTCGACGGGCGACCGTTCTTAGTTGAAGACCGCATTATTCGAAGCGGGAACTTCGGCGCGATCGTCCATGTGGCCGAACCACTCGACGCACTGAATCGCACGTTTGCGCAAACGCGGCGCGCGGTGATCTTGGTTCTCATCGCGGCAGCGATCGCCGTTATCGGGCTCTCAATCGTTCTTGCGCAGCAGGCTATCGATCCGATCACGCGTCTTTCACAAGCGATGCGCGAGATACGTTCGGACCGTTTGCACTTGCGCCTAAACTGGCCGAAAAGGAACGACGAAATAGGCGAGCTGACTCAGAGTTTTAACGATTTGCTTGCGCGCTTGGAAGAAGCGTTTGCGCGAGAACGGCAATTTATCGCCGACGCTTCGCACGAGTTGAAGACGCCGCTGACTTCGATCAATGCAAACGCGCAAATGCTGCTCCGGTGGGGCGACCGTGACGACACGATTCGTCGCGAAAGCCTAGAAACAATCGCGGACGAAAGCGCGTCGCTGGCCGGGATGGTCAACGGCATGTTGACGCTTGCAAAAGCGGATCGCGGCGACGCCCTTCCAAAAGAGCCGCTCTCGCTTGCAGCCGTTGCGCAAGAAGCGGTGCGCAGTGCAGCGCAACGTGCTGCCGAGAAAGGTCTGACGCTAGACTTTTCTGCCGATGACGACTCGATCGTAGTATTGGGTGATGCTAGTCTGCTGCGCCAACTGATCGGAAATCTCGTCGACAACGCATTAAAATTCACTGAAGCCGGCACCGTAGACGTGCGCGTTGCCGGTAATGCGACACAAGCATGGGTAGAAGTCGACGATTCCGGCCCCGGAATTCCCGAAGAAGATTGGCCGCATGTATTCGACCGCTTCTATCGCGCCGATAAAGCGCATTCGCGTGAAATACCGGGCACGGGACTTGGCCTCGCCATCGTACGGTCGATCGCTCGTGTACATAACGGTACAGTAACCGTGCAACGCGGTGCTCGCGGCGGCGCTCGTTTCCGCGCAACGTTTCCTCGAGAGTCTGGCGTGCTCACCGGGATTTCATGACTCTGCTTCACGCGCAACGGTACAATTCAGGCGTGGCGATGGTGAACCGATGGCAGCAGGCGGCGGCGGCGCTCCTGCTGATTTTTGCGTTTATGGTCCTTGCGCGCAGCAGCGCTCGCGCGGATACGGCACGCTTTGCTGCAGGTTCATCTCCCGTCTTTTTCATTCAGCTCGAAGAAGGTTCGATTTCAGTTCGTACGTGGAACCAACCGGCCGTACAAATCGATTCCGAACAAAGCGTTCAAGTGCGCCATATGCCGGCGCAAACTGTAACCGAGCATTTGCCGGGCGAAATCATTTTCTGGTCGCAACGCATTCACACGCCTTCGGGCGATTTAGCATTGGCGCCGGAGCCGTTCGTTCTTCCAAACATTACCAATACGCCGCACGACGCCGTAATCGTTCGCGGTACCGGCAACGTGAACTTAACTGTGCCGGCCGGCACGGCGCTCGTAGTTGGAAACTTGCGGCGCGGAAGCGTTTCTATCGACGGCTACCGCAACGGCATTTTCGTTGCGCACGTCGGCACCGGCGTGGTCACGATGGACAACGTATCGGGAACCGGTGCGATTCAAGTAAACAACGGTCCGGTGATCGCAACGAATTCAGACTTTTCGCGTTTGCGCGTGCGAACCGGCCGCGGCAACATGCGATTCGAAAACTGCAACGCAACGCAGATCGAAGCGACCAGCCTTACCGGAACGATCATGTACGACAACAGCAGTTTTCAACCGGGACTTGCGCGCTTCGAAACGGAACGCGGTGACGTGATTCTCGGCGTTTCGGGCAACGGAGTACAAATCGGCGCGCACTCCAGCGCCGGCAAGATTTTCTGGGAAGGCGGCGTCACCCATCCGGGAAGCACGGATCAGCAAGCGACAATCGGACGAGGCGGTCCGGTAGTGACCGCAACGAGCAGCACCGGCTCGGTTATTTTTTACAGCGGCACGTTTCGCGATCATCCGGAATTGCAGCGGCGATTTGCGCAGCGCATCCGTATTTCACCGGACTTGCACGTGCAGCAACCGATGACCCTAGAGAAGAAATTTCCGCATGACGGCCATGTCCATTTTAAAGGTATGCTGCGGTAATACGGCTTCCTGATTGTACCCGCACGCCTCGAAAAATTTCTGCGCATTTCGTAAGTGCGGAACCGTAACGGTCATCTTGTGACAGTTGTAATAATTGGCAACGTCGGCCATTCGATCGACTAACGCGCGACCGATGCCTTTTCGCCGGTACTGGGGATCGACGACGACGCGCTCCACATGGCCAAGCGACGCTGCAACCAGTAGCGTCCCGGCAGCGATCGTGCGTTCTCCGTCCATCGCCGCGAACCCGTAGCACTGCTCGTGCCAAATGACCGAGAACTCGTAAAAGGCCTTTAATGCCTCGCGCTCGTGTCCGGCGTAAAAAGCCTGCAGCGTTTCCGGCTGCACGCGCACGATCTCAACGTTCAACGGCGGCGATCTCCGTATCGATATCCAATTCTAGACCGTCGTATGCGGCGATTGCGCGCAACCCTAACTCATCTTCCAACTCTTGCGCGAGGGCCGCGGGATTCTGTTCCAGCATCTTAGTGCCGAAATGTTGGAAAACCGCAACGCGCGGCTGCACCGTTTCCACAATATTCTTCGCATCGTCCCAAGTAAGGTGATCCACGTCCATGCTGTCCCGGAATCGCAACACGTTCATGATTAGAACGTCAGGGCGGTGCGTCGCGTAATCCTCAGCCAAGCCCTCGAAATATCTTCCGCACGGTAGATACGACACGCGCAAGCCGTCGTAAGAAAAATGCATGCCGAAAGTTTGCACGGCGTGGACGTGTGCCATGGACGTATGAATTTGCACGTCCCCAACACGATACGGTCCGCTGCTGGGTTCGAGACGTTCGATCCGTTCGACGAACTTTTGTGCGTAGGGCAGCACGGCCGATTCCTCATCGAACGCATCGGTGGGCGCAAGAATCGCGCCACGCCGGCGAAATCCGCCGGATGTCATCGCTTCGATCATCGCCGTAACGTCGCCTGAATGATCCAGATGTTTGTGCGAGACGACGATCGCGTCTAGTTCGCGCGGATTGCACGGCGGTACGTGCGAAAGCGCGCGTACGAGCGCGCCGGGGCCGGGATCGACGTGAATTTGCGTCTCACCGAAACGCAGCCACATGCCGCCGGAAGCGCGCAACTGGCGAGCGACGACGAAACGAGCGCCTCCGCTGCCAAGAAAGAGAATTGAAGAGCCCAAAGTTAGGCTAGGTTACGATCTCCCAGCGTCGGATGCTTGCTGGCGTACAGGACGAAAAATTGCTCCAGATTCGAACGATACTGTTCGAGTGCCGCATTCCAAAGACGGAGCGCGGCACAACCCGCGTCGGTCACCGTATAGACGCGGCGCGCAGGGCCTTGCTCTTTTGGGTCCCACCAAGACGAGATGTAGCCGTCGCGCTCCAGTTGGCGCAAGGCTCGATAGACGGTCCCTGGATCACTAACCACGTCGAACTTCTCTTTGAGTTCTTTCATGATCTCGTATCCATGAAGATTATGATCTTTAAGCATGACAAGCAGCCATGCCATCAGATAGTTCTTCGGCGTGCCCTTCGGCGGTAAACCGCTGTCGCGCAGCGCGGCCGTAAAGCCTGAATCTATCACGGCCGCACCCACACGAGAAGCGATCCTTGGTGTCCCTCCACGAACTCCATTAGATCGAATTGCGTCCTTCCGGATTTAATGAGCCTTAATGACCAGCTCAGTTCGCCCAAGTTTTACATACTGAATCTTAACCCTGCGTCGAAAGTCATATTGAGCGGGAGCCTTCTCGGCCATATTTAGGCGCACCTAACTGGGCGGTCGACCCGGCCGGGCTCAAATCCATAGGTATTCTTTTCGCCTAGTCAGCAAATGAGTCGCGTAGTGCGTTACGTAGCAACCAACGATTTTATGCACCGCCTCTTTGAGGGCCCGGTTTCGCGAAAAACCCTGCTCGACGGGTTGTTTGCGGATTCGGACGTCGCGGCGATAGCCAGCGAACACGGCGTCGATCGCGAAAAAGTGCTCGCGGCGATCGACGGTAACGAATCGAGCGACGCAGGCGCGCATCTCCGCGAAGCTGTTGGCAGGATGCGGGCTGCGGCTGCGCAGATTCCGAGCGGAAGCGCGTTTCCGCCCTCACTTGAAGCCGCTACCGATGGTGGTTTGGAGCTGGTAGGTCTGTTTGCAAATCCCGTAATGACAACCGCAATGATTCTGAATCGCCCCGTGCCGCCGATCGAAGATGTGGCGCGCGCAATAGATCCACGACTTTCGCTGGCTTCTTATGCGTCACGTGTTTTCCGCGTGCTCGCCGTACAGCTTCCATCGCTCGCAACGCCGCTTTCGAATGCCGCACAAGCGCTCGAACGCGCGTAATTTTACGCGAGCGCGCCGATCGTCGAAAACGTTCCGCCGAGAATTTTCTGCGAACGCCGTCCGAGCCAACGTTCCAGAACGGTTGCATATACGCTACGGAAATCGGTGGTGTAACGAAGGTTTCCCATGTTGTTGTCGGTGAGATCCGGAAGCGACCCGTACAAGCCGCCTTTCACACCGCCGCCCATCAAAAAGAGCGGTGAGGCCTCGCCGTGATCGGTACCGCCGCTCGCGTTCTCCGCAATGCGCCGCCCAAATTCGCTGAACGTCATCGTGAGCACGCGCTTGTCGTTTCCGTGTGCGGCGAGATCTTCGTAGAAAGCACTTAGCGCGTCGGAGAGCTCCGACAACAAACGGTCTTGCGTGGCTTTTTGCGTCACGTGCGTATCGAAGGAACCATGTTGAACGTAAAGGACCTTCGTTCCGACCTTGCTGCCCACGATCTGCGCGGCCAGTGCTAAGCTTCGCCCGAGCGGCGTCGCGGGATAGCTGGCGTCGGTCTTATAGCCTTGAACCAAACGAGGAAGCTCCTCGGAACCGCGTTGAGCGTGGTCTTCGATCTCCGCTACGTGCGCGAGGTATGGAGATTGGAACGGGAACCGATTGTCTCGGACGAGTTCGCTATAGGTTTTACGAGCCGTTCCATTACGGTCGCTCACGAGCCCGTATCCATTGAGTTGCGCAATAGCCGGTACGTCGACGGTCTTTGAAAGCATTGCTTCCGGCAAGACTTGCGCGAGCGCGATGCCGTTGAATAGATTTTCTTTGGGAAGCTGCGCATCGTCGAGATACCGTCCGAGCCAGCCGGTTTGCTCGTAACGATCCGGTACTGCCGTTTGCCAAATCTCCGTAGAACGGAAATGCGAGTGGTCGGGATTCGGATATCCCACGCCTTGAACGACAGCGACCAATCCGCGGTCGTACATGGCCTTCATCGAACGCATCGATGGATTGAAGCCGACATTCGAATCGATCGCGAGAACGTCGCTTTGCGCGATCGCGAGCATTGGACGCTGCTGATAGTACTGGGGATTTCCATGCGGCACGATGCAATTCAATCCGTCGTTTCCGCCTTGCAAATTGAGCAGAACGAGAACGCGATCGTCGCCGCCGGGAAGGCCCGGAAGCGGAGCGTCGGCGAGGGCACGTGCGAAGACATGATCGACGTTTGCCACCACCGTGATCCCGGAGAACGCACCGAGAAGGAACTGCGCGCGTCTTATCATTGCTTTCTACGTACACTCCTAGTTCAGTTGGTATGCCGGCATCGCTGTGGTTAGGTAAGCCGCACCACGCACGCGCTCTTGGAAATTCTCCGCGGAGAAGCTCTTAAGCGCAGAAGTAGTACTTCCGTCCAAATAAGATTCGAGTTGCGAGTATGCTTCTTGTGGAGCATCGTCTTGAAGAAGTGTCGATACGAGCAATTTTGATGCCGCCTGCGCGTTCATCGGTGACCGGTCGACCCAAGAGCCACTCATCATCGGCGAATTCACCAAGGCCGCTACGAAGTTCTCACGCGCGATCAACGTTTGAGACGTGATCCAGGTGGCGCCGCCTCTCCATCCGGCGACGTTGGGCGGATAGAACAGCACTTGCCCCATTTGCTGCAACGCGCGCAGTGCCGGCATATCAATTGCATTTAGAGCAAACGCATTGTAGGTTCCGACCACGTATTCGACCGGGCTTTTCACTAGCCCGCGATAGGCGCGAGGTGAATAGAATACATCGCTTTGCAAGACTGTAGACATCACCGGCGCAAGCTCGTAATTGTTCTTTCGGATCACATTTGCCAACGCGTCGATCAACGGCGGTTCCGGATCGTTGTAGACAAAGAAGTTGAGAATCTTCTGTGCCCAGAACCGAGAACAAGCTGGCTGTTCATAGATAATTTCAACGATATCGGTGCCGTCGAAGTTCCCAGAGCGACCGAGGAACGTCTTGGTTCCGTCGTCGTGCGTGCGCGGATTCGTTGCGAATGTACCAGCGCGCCGGTCGATTGTCCACCCCGTGAACGCGCGAGCAGATTGACGGATGTCTTCTTCGCTGTAATTCCCGTGGCCAAGCGTAAAGAGCTCCATCAATTCGCGCGCGTAATTTTCGTTGGGATGCGTCTTATTGCTTGACGCGTTGTCCAAATACAGTAGCATCGCCGGGTCTTGACTGACCGCCACGGTTAGCATTCGGAGATTGCCTAGCGCCGAGTTGCGGAAAAGTTGGTTTTGCTGCCAAACATAAGTCGGCCAAACGCCCTTTTGAATCGCCGCAGTCGTAAAGTGTCCGTGTAAGAACAACGTCATCTTCTCTTGGAGCGGCGCCGGTGTACTTAACATCCGATTAAGCCACCAATATTGCATCGATCCGACGGATTTTACCATCTGCTTGCGGACGTCAGCGAAGGCTTGCCGCCGGCTTTCCGAATCAGCACTTCGTACTGCGAGAAGCTGATCTCGCGGATCGAAGACGTTGTCGGGTTGTTGCGGCAACTCACTCGTGTCCGCAAAATGAATCAGCGACGAGACGGCTTCGCGTGGATGCATTCCGGCGTAGCGCCGGATGTCGTCCGGCGTACCGCCGAAACCCGCTCTACGCAACAAATGGGCCGCTAAACGGGCATTCCACGGTCCGTTATAAGCTTCCAATCCTGATCCCATACAATAAGAATAACGACGGCCATCGTACCAACGTTTTAAAGCGTGATTAGCCAAGGCGGGGAAGCGGATTAAATTATGCCGAAAAGCGCTCTCCGTGAGCTTGTTGGAAACCCGTCTAGACCGGCGCAGCGATGCCTTTGCGCAAAACGCGGAGCGCATGGAGCTGCTTGTAAGTGAATTTCGCGATCGTCTTTTAAGCGTTCGGAACGGCGGCGGACCCGACGCGGTCGCCAAGCATCGCAAGCGTGGAAAGCTCACTGCCCGCGAGCGTATAGACCTGTTGATCGACGGCGGCTCGGATTTCTTGGAATTCTCGGCGCTCGCTGCTTACGATATGTATCACAACGACTCGCCGTCCGCCGGAATCGTCACCGGCATCGGCGTCGTTGAAGGGCAGCATTGCGTCATAGTAGCCAACGACGCCACCGTGAAAGGTGGCACCTATTACCCAATGACGGTCAAGAAGCACCTGCGCGCGCAGGAGATCGCGGAGCAAAACCATCTCCCGTGCATCTATCTGGTCGATTCGGGCGGCGCGTTTTTGCCGTTGCAGGCCGATGTTTTTCCCGACCGGGACCACTTCGGCCGCATCTTTTACAATCAGGCGCGAATGTCGGGAAAACGTATTCCGCAGATCGCTTCGGTAATGGGTTCGTGCACCGCCGGCGGCGCCTACGTGCCGGCGATGAGCGACGAAACGGTCATCGTCAAAGGAACCGGAACGATCTTTCTGGGCGGTCCGCCGCTTGTTAAAGCCGCAACGGGCGAAGAGGTCAGCGCCGAAGAGCTCGGTGGCGCAGACGTGCACACGCGCGTCTCCGGCGTTGCCGACCATTTTGCGAACGACGACCACCATGCGCTCGGCATCGTTCGCGAAATCGTGCGCAACCTGCACCGCGAATTGCCGCAGCAGTGGGACCGTCAAGAGCCGCGTCCACCGAAGTACGATCCACGTGAAATCTACGGCATTATTCCAACCGATAGCCGCATCGGTTACGACGTTCGCGAAATCATCGCGCGCCTCGTCGACGGTTCGGAGTTTCACGAATTCAAAGCGCGATACGGCGCCACGTTGATCTGCGGTTTCGCGCACATCGAAGGCCATCCGATCGGCATCCTTGCCAACAACGGAATTTTGTTCAGCGAAAGCGCCTTAAAAGGCGCGCATTTTATCGAACTTGCGACTCAGCGCGGAACCCCGTTGCTCTTCTTGCAGAACATCACCGGGTTCATGGTCGGAAAGCAATACGAGAACGGCGGCATCGCGAAAGATGGTGCGAAGCTCGTAACAGCCGTCGCGTGTGCCGAAGTCCCTAAATTTACCGTCGTTATCGGCGGAAGCTTCGGTGCGGGAAACTACGGAATGTCCGGACGCGCCTACTCGCCACGCCAGCTTTGGATGTGGCCGAACGCACGTATCAGCGTGATGGGTGGACCGCAAGCGGCAAGCGTTCTTTCAACGGTGAAGGGCGACCTTACGCCCGACCAAAAAGCGAAATTCGAAGCGCCGATTCTGGAAAAATACGAGCACGAAGGGAACCCCTACTACTCGACGGCGCGACTGTGGGACGACGGCATCATAGATCCGCTCGATACGCGACGCGTCTTAGCAATCGGGCTCGATGCGGCCGCAAACGCGCCGTTGCCCCAAACGAATTTCGGCATCTTCCGAATGTAGCGCGTGCATTCTACGCAACGCGCCGCCGTATTCGGCGCTTACGCCGCTATGTGCACGATTTGGGGCACGACGTGGCTCGTAATCAAGATCGCACTTCAATACGTGCCGCCGATGACCGGTGTCGGTTTGCGCTTCGTCAGCGCCGGGCTTGCGCTGGGTGCAATTGCGCTCTGGCAGCCACGCCCGCGTCCACCGATCCCGTGGAAACTCGTCGCGGTTCTCGCCGTTTTTCTCTTCGGCTTGAACTACATCTTCACGTACACGGCGGAAACGCGGCTCGACTCAGGACTAGTCGCGGTGTTATTCGGAACGCTCCCGTTCTTCATGTTCGCCATGGGGCACTGGCTTGCACACGAAAGGACGACGCCGCGCATTTGGCTGGGTGCGCTGATTGCATTTGCGGGCGTCGCGATCATTTCGCTTGGCTCGCAGGTGCAGGGATCGCCGCTCTACGCACTTGCGGCGATCGCAGCGGCGGCTTCTTCTGCATTCGCAAATGTGTACGCGAAACGCCACGCGCATCACGCACCCCTTGTGACGCTTCCACCCTCGATGATTCTCGCCGGTATCGCGGTCGGCGCATTTGGCATTTTAACGGAGCATCCGGATTGGACGCGAGCCTTCAGCGCGCCGTCCCTCGCATGCATCGCCTACCTCTCACTCGTAGGCAGCGGTATTGCGTTCTTCTTCAATCTGTGGCTGCTCCAACGTATTCCCGCGTGGATCGTCGGCTTGTCATCGCTGGTAATTCCGGTGCTCGCGGTTACGGTCGGCGTAATTTTCGGCGGCGAACACTTCGGCGTTCGGGAAGCAATGGGATCGCTCGCGGTCGTTGCCGGAATCGCCATCGCGCTAACAAAACAAACGGCCGGCGAAATTACGCCGGCCGAAGCCGAAGCCTAGAACTTGGGAAAAGAGTTCGGGAAAAGCTGATAATAATGCGGCGTCTCCATCCACTTTCCACTATGATAGACAAGCGTCGCGGTGGCTTTGGTTTTTGTAGGACAGCATAGCGCCGCCTTCGGCCCATAGTACGGGCCCGATAGATGGATGGCGTTACCGCTCACACTGGCGGTTAATTCGCAACTGTTCTGTACCGTCACAGCGGGAACGACTTTTTTGCCTGTGTTGTCGTAGCGAAAGACCGTTACCGTTGCACCGCCGCAATCAGCGCCCGTCTCGTGCGATTCCACGACGAGCTGTTTCGCCGTACCGCCCAACAAGGATGCCGCACCGACGATCGAGGCCGACTGATCGGGAAACCACATGTCGGCGCCGTGCGCTTTAACGACTTTCGTTAGCGGACCGCCGTCACGCGGAGACTGATAGGCCAGTGTGTTTCCGTGGTAGATCGAAATCGACCATTGCGAAAACGTCCGGCCGTTTCCGTGACCGACGGGTGTTTGAGAAACCGCTGCGTGCCAACGGCTTCCGTTGCCCGCGAGATCGAACGAAGAAGCCGGCGCTGCAGCAAAAATGCCGAGCGCAAGAACAACTGAGATCGTCGAACGTATACGCTTCATGGCGTTTCATTCCATGATGACCCCGGCTAACCAGCTTTACAAAGCGGCATTTTCCCGAATCGGCGCTCGCCCTTAGATGCCGGCGTACCATTCGTAGCCCTGGTCTTCCCAATAGCCGCCGTTGCCCGCGTAGATATTCGCGTAGCTTCCAACGACTTCGACACGATCGATCCACTTCGCGCTTTTGTACCCGAGCTGTGTTGGAATGCGTAACCGAACGGGCGCGCCGTGATCGGGATCGAGCGGCGCATCGTTTAAACGAAGCGCGAGCAACGTTTGCGGGTGCAACGCCTGATGAAGATCTAGACTCTCGTAGTAGGGAACGTTTTGGTCGTCGACATCCATGCAATGAAAAACGACAAAACGTGCGTCGCTTCTCGGTCGCACTGCGGCCAGCAAATCGCGCAGCGGAACGCCGCTCCATTTCCCGATAGCGCTCCAACCTTCAACGCAATCGTGACGAGTGATTTGCGTCGCTTGATTCATCATCTGCAAGTCCGCAAGCGTGAACGCTCGACGGCGCTCCACCGCTCCATCCACCATCATTCGATAGTTGCGAAATTGCGAGCTCACCAAATCGGTGTAACGTGAATCGCTCGGGGTAGCCAGTCCGTTCACGCGGAATTTCCGGTCGATATCGGATTCACGATACTCCCTCGCGAGCCCGTGTGTGCCGATCAAATGGTGGCTCACGAACTCGCCGCTCTTCAGCGCGTTGTGAAAGCCCGCGTTCTGATTCAGCGCTGTTCCGATCGGCGAGCACGCCGCGAGCGCCGATGAAATGCTGCTTGCAAGAAAAAGTTTGCGCTTCACAAGCCTACTCCGTCGTCTTCGCGCAAACGATACCAGCCGGTAATCATCGCACGCATCTGATTCAAAACACCTTGCGTGGCAACTTGGAACGTGTGGATCAGGAAGAACGCGATCAACAGCAGCATTCCGGTGAAGTGCCACAACCGCGCAAATTGGCGTCCGCCAAAAACTGCCGTCAATGGATTCGCGATCGCATCGATGCCCGGCGACAACGCTAAGCCGGTTAGCACGACGAGCGGCGCGATGACGAACATGATCGAGGTGTACGCTGCTTTCTGGAGCGGGTTGTAAATCCCGTGAGGCGGCGGCTCTTTTCGCAAATGCAAATAATACGCTTGCATAGGCCACAGCTTCGGAAGATCGGAAGGCCGCAAGATCAGTTCGCGAAGGTTTCCTTTAATTGCAGTGGACGCGAGCCATGCAAGCCAGCATAGAATTGCGAACCACGCGAAAAACAGGTGCCAGCGCCGCCCGTCGGCCAGATCTTGAAAAGACGGAATCGTGATCCAGCTCGGGAAACCTCGTGCGCCCTTCCCTCCCATCCCGTCGTCGGTCCAGCCGAGCCAACCGGTGGTCTTGATGGTGTGTCCGAAGAGCGTCGTCGTCCCGATGCCGTCCGCGGGCGAATCGATGGAGAGCACGCGTTTCGACGGGTTCGACTTATCCGAGGCGTCCAAATATGGTGCCGCATTGAAAATCTGCAGCCCGCTTGAAACCAGCGCCGCAAATGCGATCACCCAAAACCAGTGGCTCAAGCGCGTAGTAACGGCGTAGCGATAGATCTCCCGCATACCGATAGTATACGCCGCCAAGGCAGCCCCGGATGATAGGACGAACTCCAGAGCCCGCCATGGCTACCATATCCGTTACGACCAACGACGGCGTCGCGCGGGTCACGCTTGCGCGACCGGACGTTCGCAACGCTTTCAATGCCGACGTCATCCGCGAACTGCGCGACACGTTTACCAATTTGAACGGCCACCAGCTCATCCGGGCAGTCGTGCTGGCCGGTGAAGGCAAGTCGTTCTGCGGCGGCGCCGACATCAACTGGATGCGCGGCGCGCTCGACCTCGGCTATGAGGCCAACGTCATAGATGCGGAAGCGATGAGCGACATGTTCCGTGCTATCGACCGCTGCACCAAGCCCGTTATCGGGCGCATGCATGGCGCTGCGCTTGGAGGCGGAGCGGGGTTGACGGCCGTTTGCGATATCGCCATTGCAAGCGACGACACCGTCTTTGGCTTTACGGAAGTAAAACTCGGCATCATCCCCGCGGTCATTTCCCCATTCGTCCTTTCCAAAATCGGCACGACGCATGCTCGCGCATTATTCCTTACCGGCGAACGGTTCAGCGCATTACGTGCGATGCAAATTGGCTTGGTGCACGAAGTGGTTGGATACGACATGCTCGACTCTGCCGTCGATAGAGTGCTCGGTGAGTTGCGTACGGCAGGTCCGCTTGCAACAGCTGCGGCGAAGCAGTTGATCTTCCAAATCGCAGCGAGCGATTACGATGCCTCTCGCAGCATTACCGCGGAAGCAATCGCGCGGCGGCGTACGAGCGACGAAGGACAAGAAGGTTTGCGTGCGTTTTTGGAACGCCGCACCGCGGAGTTCGCGAAGTGATAACACGCCTGCTGATTGCCAACCGTGGTGAAATTGCCGTCCGTATCGCGCGCGGCGCACGCGAAATGGGCATCTCGCCGGTCGGCATTTATTCCGAAGCCGACGCGAATGCATATCATTTGCAATTCATGGACGACGCACGATGCGTCGGTCCCGCCCCGGCAACCGAATCGTACCTAAATATCGATGCCGTGCTCGCCGCAGCGGTCGATCTAAAAGCCGACGCAGTTCATCCCGGGTACGGATTTCTTTCCGAGCGTGCCGCCTTTGCAAAAGCCGTCACCGACGCAGGGCTCATTTTCGTCGGTCCATCGGCTGAAGCGATGGCTGCAATGGGGAGCAAAATTGCCGCTAAACATCGAGTGCGGGAATTCGACGTACCGACGGTGCCGGGATACGATGGCGACGATCAATCGCCGAAACGGCTGCGCGAAGAAGCCGGCAACGTCGGCTTTCCGCTGCTGATCAAGGCCAGCGCCGGCGGCGGCGGACGCGGGATGCGCGTTGTCGACTCAATTGATGGGTTCGATGAAGCTTTAAGCGCCGCGAAACGCGAGGCACTCGCGGCGTTCGGCGACGACGCCGTGTTGCTGGAACGATATCTGCGCGATCCGCGGCACATCGAATTTCAAATCCTTGCCGACTCGCACGGAACGACGATTCATTTAGGCGAGCGCGAATGTTCCATTCAGCGCCGCCATCAGAAGATCGTCGAAGAAGCGCCGTCGGTCGCGCTTTCGCCGGAACTGCGCGCGCAGATGGGTGCCGCGGCGGTTCGCGCTGCGAAATCCGTTCACTATGTGAACGCCGGTACGTGCGAATTCATGCTCGATACCGACGATCGGTTCTACTTCCTCGAGATGAACACGCGCCTGCAAGTCGAGCATCCGGTAACGGAACTCGTTTACGGCGTCGATCTCGTGCAATGGCAGCTGCGCATCGCGAACGGCGAACGCCTGACCATTAGTCAAGACGACGTGCGGCCTCGCGGCTGGGCGATCGAAACCCGAATCTATGCGGAAGACCCCGCGAATCACATGCTCCCATCGACCGGAACGATAACGCAATGGTCGCCGCCTGAAGGCCCCGGCGTTCGACTCGATGCAGGCGTGACGGCCGGTAGCGAAGTCAGCGTGTATTACGATCCCATGCTCGCGAAGCTAATCGTCTTCGGCTCGGATCGTCCGCATGCAATTGCGCGAATAGATCGAGCGCTAAGCGATTTCACCATCTCCGGCGTACGTGCAAACGTTCCGCTCTTGCAATGGATCGTGCGCGACGACTGGTTCCGCGAAGGAAAAACGACGACGAGTTTTCTTACGGAGCGTCTCGACGAATCGATTTTCGCCGCTCGCTCCGTGCCGAAA
This sequence comes from uncultured bacterium, assembly GCA_964546935.1. Taxonomy (GTDB): domain Bacteria; phylum Vulcanimicrobiota; class Vulcanimicrobiia; order Vulcanimicrobiales; family Vulcanimicrobiaceae; genus JALYTY01. Next base: position 48,672 of record CAZJLJ010000013.1, read on the forward strand.
GAAGCAGCGATATTGATTGTCGCAGGTTTGCTTCTTCGCGGACTCACTCCATGGCGGATCGGGCACGTCGGCATGCCGGTTCGTTTACAAAGCGGCGATAAAACGCTGAGCGTCGATTGCACGCTGCTGAACGGTAATCATTGGATGCTCGAAGGCGACCTCACCGGCGAACTGACTGCACAGGCGCATGGAGAGCGGATTAGCGCAACGCTTGGTGACACGCCGGTCTCAGGTTCGATCGCGATCGAACGCGACGGGTATGTTGCCGACCTCGATGGACAAGTGTATCGCTTCACGCCGCTTGCGAAACCCACAGCGGACGCCTCGTCGACGGGAGCGGGTGCCGGCGCGGTAGATGGACGCATTGCTTCGCCCATGCCCGGAAAGATCGTTAAGATCGCGGTTCGCGAAGGCGATAACGTTGAGGAACACGCCCTGCTCTTAGTACTGGAAGCGATGAAGATGGAACATCGGATCGAAGCTTCGGTCCCCGCGACCGTGAAATCGATCCTCGTCAAAGAAGGCCAAATCGTACCGGGCGGCGCTCCGCTGGTGGAACTCGCGTAAGGCCGAATGGGGTCGCAGAGAGTATGAAACTGCCGAAATCCGTAAAACTGGTCGAAATGGGTGCTCGCGACGGGCTGCAGAACGAGCACGAGATCGTTGCGACCGAGGATAAGATCCGCTATATCGATCTGTTATCGGAAACCGGATTACGGTGGATCGAAGCCACGTCGTTCGTCAGCCCGAAAGCCATTCCGCAGCTCGGAGACGCGGCGGAAGTCTTTACGCGGATTCACAAAGCGCCCGGCGTGCGCTATCCCGTCCTCGTTCCGAACCTCAAAGGCTACGAACGAGCCAAAGCTTCGGGCGCCGACGCAATCGCGGTGTTCACCGCCGCTTCCGAAGCCTTCACGAAACGCAATATCAACATGACGATTGACGAATCCATCTCTACTTTCGCCGATGTGGTGAAAACCGCTAAGAAGGACGGAATGTGGGTGCGTGGATATGTTTCGACCGCATTTGGTTCGCCTTTCGGAGACGTCGTTACGCCCGGGATGGTGGTTGACGTTTCCAAGAAGCTGATGGACCTTGGTTGCGACGAGCTTTCGATTGGCGACACGATCGGCGTCGGTGTGCCAAGCCAAGTCGAGGAACTCGTTCCGGCGCTTTTAAAGCACATCGCCCTCGAACAAATTGCATTTCATTTCCACGACACGCGCGGCACAGCGCTAGCGAACATCTATGCAGCGCTGCAACAAGGCGTCCAAATCTTTGATAGTTCCGCCGGCGGACTTGGCGGATGTCCGTACGCCCCCGGTGCAACGGGCAACGTCGGCACGGAAGACGTTCTGTATCTAATGCATTCGATGGGAATCGAGACGGGCGTGGATCTTGCAAAGGTGCGTGCTGCGTCGCGTTTCATTTCCGGCGTGCTCGAACACGGATTGACGAGCAAAGCGTTTCAGGCCATGGAAGCTGCCGACGCCCGCGCCGCGGCCGCCGCCGCACCGTGATCGTTCGAGCGGGTGTTCTCTACGACGGCACGCTCTCCGAGCCCAAAAGAAACGTCGACATTCACATCGGCTCCGGAATAATTTCCGAAATTCGTCCGGCCGCAGAGGGCGGTACGTACGATTATGCGGCGGCCTGCGTCACTCCGGGACTGGTGAACGCACACGTTCATTTAGAGATGAGCGGCGAACCGCATTCGATGGGCGCGCTCGCATCACTGACGCAGAATCAGCGGCTTCTACGCGCCGTTGAAAATGCGCGTCTCACCCTTGAGTCGGGCGTCACAACGGTTCGCGATTTGGGCAGCAGTAATGCGAATGCAGCCGACGTACGGGACGCGGTAGAAGCGTTTCGCATTCTCGGACCGCGGATTCGCGCAGCGGGAAGCGTTCTATGCATGACCGGTGGACACGGATGGTTCGTGGGACGCGCGATCGACGGTCCATGGGACGCGCGCAAAGCGGTTCGCGAACAACTTTTGGCCGGCGCCGACTGCATCAAAGTGATCGCAACCGGCGGTGTGCTCACAAAGGGCGCCGTTCCCGGCAATGCTCAGTTGCTTCCTGAGGAATTGGATGCCGCAATCGGCGAAGCGCACCGCCACGATCTGCGCGTAGCCGCGCACGCAATCGGAACCGAAGGCATCAAAAATGCGCTGCGCGCCGGAATCGATTCGATCGAGCACGGGCACATGCTCGATGACGAAGCGATTGAACTCTTCAAATCGCGCAACGTTTATCTGGTGCCAACGCTCGCTGCGCCGACCTGCATCGTCGAACACATTCACGACGGCACACAACCCGACTGGGTCGTCCAAAAGGGCGAGTTCGTCAATGCGGAGATGCAGCGGAATATCCGCCGCGCATACAAAGCGGGCGTAAAAATCGCCGGCGGCTCCGACGCCGGGACGCCTTTCAACTTTCATTACAACTATGCGTACGAACTGGAATTAATGCACACGCTGCTCGGCATGACACCGCAGCAGGCATTACACGCAGCTACGTCCGTTGCGGCGGAGCTTGTCGGCTTGCATCGTGGCGTGCTCGAGCGCGGCGAACCGGCGGATCTTCTGCTACTGGAACACGACGCCGGTGAAGATATTCGTGCGCTCCGCACCCCGCAGCGCGTCATCAAAGCCGGCGCACTCGTTCGCCGCTAAGCCGGTGGGCCTAAAGCTCAACGGATCGTCGAGGAACACACTGCGAAATTGGGTAAACGAGCCCGGTGATGAACTTCACTGGGCTTCGTCTTGCTGTTCTTGCGCCAATTTCATGGCCTACGCCGCCGCCCGGCTACGGGCCGTGGGAACAGATTGCGTTTAATATAGCCGACGGTATGCGCCGGCGCGGCTTGGACGTAACGCTCTTCGCGCCCGGCAATTCGGCCTTCGACGGAAAAATCGAAAGCGTCGTACCGGTGGGGTTGAACCAGGATCCCGAGTTGAACGGTGAAGTTTTCTCCGCTTTACACATCGGCGAACTCTTCCGGCGGGGCGGTGAATTCGATTTGATTCACAACAACTTCGACTGGAAACCGATGACGTATGCGCTCGGTTCAACTTCGCCGCCGCTGTTGACGACAATTCACGGCTTCTCCTCGCCGCAGATTCTCGCTGCATATTATGCTTGTGCGTGGCGAAGTTTTTACTGCTCGATCAGCAATTCCGATCGTGATCCGGGACTCTCGTATTTGGCTACGACGTACAACGGCATCGATCCCAAAGAGTTTACGTTCAACCCAAATCCCGGCGACTATCTTGTGTTTTTGGGAAGATTCCACCCCGAGAAAGGCACGCATCTCGCGATTGAAATCGCCAAGGACGCAGGAGTGCGCCTAAAGATCGCGGCCATTCCGCAGGACGAAGAGTACTTCAAGACCCGCGTTTTGCCGCACATCGACGGCGATCAGATTCAGTTCTTGGGAGCGGTGGAGAGAGAAGCGCGAAACGAGCTGCTGAGCAATGCGCTGGCACTCGTTCATATGACAACGCGGCCCGAGCGATTTGGATTGACGATGGTCGAAGCGATGGCATGCGGGACGCCGGTGCTCGGTGCAAATATGGGGTCGATTCCGGAGATCGTCGTTGATAACGTTACCGGTTACGTCTGCGACTCAATCCAGGATGCCGTCGCTCGTGTACCGGATCTCGCCGGCCTCAACCGCGCTGCGTGCCGCTCGCGAGTTGAGAAGAAATTCACGGTCGATACCATGATCGATCGTTACCTCGCGGCTTACGAACAAGCGCTTGCGCAGAAACTTCCACCGCCGCCGACTGAAGAACAACTCGAATGGCGCAAACACGATTGGTGGGATCGACCGATGGCTTACACAGATATCCCTGAGAAACCCGAGACGCTGGTCTTCTAAAGAAAGAGATTTACTGCAACCAGTGCGCCGACGAGGGCAATGACGAGTGCACCGGCATACGCTATTCGGGGCGAGAGCGAAACGATTTCATTTTTCCTAAGGCCGGCTTCCGTTGCCGCATATCGCCACGCTCCGAAAACCGCGCAAAGGATTCCGACGATGACCATTGTGATGCCGAAAAAAGTGGAGACTCCGGTTGCCGGGATTCGCACGTGGATCGCGACCGCGGCGATCTGTCGCGAGAAGAGTGTAAATCGGGCTACTACAAAACCGAAAGCCACAAACGCGAGGCCTGTACGGACGTAAGCAAGGTACGTACGCTCGTTGGCTAAGGTGTCCGTAGCACGAAGCGGCGACTGCGCCATAGAGCACCTATTCTCGCAAACGAGGTGAACATCTGCATAAAGACTATTCACACCGGTCACTGATCGACAAGCTCGGCGTTCGGCTCGAGCACCGCGTCTGCACGATCGACGTAACATCACAGGAATTCATTCGGCTGCTGGAAGCTGAACTTGCAAAGACGCCTGCAAAAGCGCTTCGCGGACGTTACGACATCGTTTTTCTCCAGGTGGACAGCGTGAAAGCGCTGGAAAAGATCGCTCGAGCGGCCGAACATCTCGAACCTGCCGGCGTTCTATGGATCATTCACCCGAAGGGAAAAGGCGCTTCGCCGCACGATTCGGAAGTGCGCAGCGCCGGGCTGGCTGCCGGTTTAGTCGATAATAAAATCAGTGCGTACGACGAAACGCATACCGCGACGCGCTACGTCCATCGCAAGCGCTCGTAACGCTGTTCGGCGCGAAGGATCGCTGCATCGTCCACCGGTCCATCAACCAGCATTGTGAAGTGCCCCATTTTGCGCCGCGGGATGGCATGGTGCTTCCCGTACATGTGCAACACGATTTCGGGATCGGAAAGTAATTCGTAGACTCCCTCCAGATGATCGCCGGTTCCGGTTCCGAGGATGTTCATCATCACGGCGCTGCGCAGCAACTCCGGCGGCGATAGCGGCAGGTCGCAAATCGCACGCACGTGCTGTTCGTATTGCGAACATTGCGTAACATCGATCGTGTAATGTCCGCTGTTATGTGGCCGCGGTGCGATCTCGTTGACCTTGAGTTCGCCATCCTCGGTAAGAAAATATTCGACGCAGTAGGTTCCGGCGATTCCGAGTTTACGCCCGATCGTTGCGGCCATCGCTCGCGCCACGCCCGCGGTATCGTCATCGACGCGCGCCGGTGCGACGGTCATAGCCAAAATACCATTGTCGTGCGTATTCTCCGCAACGGGATAAGTCACGACGGTATCGTCGGAGCCGCGTGTCGCAATAACACTCAACTCCATGTCAAAGGGGACGAATTCTTCCCAGATTAGCTGCACGCCATTAGCATTTTTCAATGCTTGGCGTGCTTCGTCCAGGTTGTAAACGCGCCACTGACCTTTCCCGTCGTAGCCGCCGCGCACCGTTTTGAGGATTCCGGGAAAGCCGACGCTTTGAGCCGCAGCTTCTAGATCTTGTTCGTTATTGATCTCGGCGAAGTTTGCAGTGGGAATGCCGCACTCGCGAACGAATCGTTTCTCGAGAAGACGGTTCTGCGTGATGCGCAGCACGTCGCTCGACGGTGAAACGACATATCCGCGCTGTTCTAAATATTGAACCGACTCAATTGCGATGTTTTCGAATTCGTACGTGACGACGTCGCTGCGCCGCCCCAACTCCTCGACCGCCGCCATGTCATCGTAAGCGGCGACAATTTGGTCGTCGGAGACTTGTCCGCACGGTGAGTGCGGCTGCGGATCGAGCGCAATAACGGTGTAACCCATGCGCTTGGCGTCGACGGCAAACATGCGGCCAAGTTGTCCACCGCCGATGACACCGATCGTTCGAATCATGGCGTACTCGCAACCGCGGCATCGTGCATCTTTTGCACGTAACCCGCAACGCGTAAGGCAACTGCAGCGTCGTTGAGCGCAATAATGCGTGCAGCAAAGAGCGCCGCATTGATAGCGCCGTTGATCGCCATTGTAGCGACCGGGACGCCCGGCGGCATTTGGACGATCGAAAGCAACGAGTCGAGCCCATTCATTGCCTTCGATTGAACCGGCACGCCGATGACCGGAACAAGCGTCTTCGCCGCCGTCATTCCAGGCAGGTGCGCGGCGCCACCGGCGCCTGCGATGATCGCAAGCAGGCCTCGCTCGCGAGCGGTATGCGCGTATTCGAACATTTCATCGGGCATGCGATGCGCGGAGACGACACGAACTTCGCATGGGATTTCGAGCTCTTCAAGCGTATCACGCGCACCGACCATGGTTTCCCAGTCGGAGCGGCTGCCCATGATGATACCGACCAGCGGCTTTTGGTTAGGTTGCGCCATCGAGGCAGGCGGTTCTAGTAAGGATGAAGGACACCCTACGCATGCCGGCCTTTGAGATGGGCGTAAACTACTGGCCGCGGCGCTCGGCCATGTACATGTGGCAACGATTCGATTTGGGCGAAATCCGCGAAGACATGGCGCGAATCAAGGCGCTCGGATTAGACATCGTTCGCTTCTTCTTACTGTGGGAAGCGTTCCAGCCGTCGCCGGATCGAATCGATCCCGATGCGCTTCGCCGTTTCGATCAATTAATGCAGGCCATTGCGGATGCGCAGCTCCTCGCGATGCCCACGCTCTTTTGCGGACACATGAGCGGAGTCAATTGGCTGCCCGCGTGGTCCCTGGATCCCAATACGCCACACGGCCGCTTTCGAACGATAGCAAACGGAAACGTCTCACCGTATGGAATCGGCGATTTTTACGCCGACCCCAAACTTCTGCAAGCGCAAGAACTTTTTGCTGCCACGGTTGGCGAACGAGCCAAAGGTAGTCCTGCGTTGTACTGTTGGGATCTTGGCAACGAATTTTCGAATCTGCGTGAGCCGGCGAAGCCTGAAGATGCCGCCCAGTGGAGCGCGCGTCTTACCTATGTGCTGCAAAAAACCTCAAATGGTGCGGTGACCGGCGGTATGCATGGCGAAGACGTCGAGCGCGATCGTCACATTCGCCCTTCTTCCATTGCCGCACCGTGGACGATTGCGACGATGCACGGATACTCCGTGTATTCCACGTTTTCGCGCGGCCGCTTGGATTACGACGTCGTCCCGTTTTACGAGCGGTTGATGCAATCGTTTTCCGGAAAGCCGACGCTCTTCAGTGAATACGGAAATCCAACGTGTCCGCCCGGAATGCAATCGCCTTACGATCGCGTCCCACTGCCCGGCGAACCGGCGCTTACGGCGAAAGACCTTCCACCGAACGCCGCGCCGTACGCGTGTCTCACTGAAGATGAGATGGCGAAATACGCGCAAGAGGTTACGGACCGGCTCCATGCGTGCGGTGCACTTGGAGCAATGTGGTGGTGTTGGGCCGACTATGCACAATCGCTTGCGGATTTGCCGCCGTTCGATAGTGCGGTTCACGAACTGCATTTCGGCATGGTGCGCAACGACGGGACATACAAACCCGTCGCGCAGGTTTTAGAACGTATCGCCAAAGAGTGCCGGCCTGTGTTGCCCGCTCCGCCGCCGCTGATCGACGAGGCCGAATATTATTCTAAACTCCCGAAAGGATTGCATGAACTCTACCGTGCCTGTTGCGCCCGCGTCTGATGCACGGGTGATGATCGTCACGGGCGCAAGCTCGGGAATCGGCGCGGCGCTTGCAATGCAAGCCGCAGCAAACGGGTGGCGTGTCGTCGCTGTCGCCCGGCGCGGTGACCGTTTGCAAAGCGTGCTCGATTCCATAACGAAAGGCGGAAGCACCGCCATTGCTGTCGCTACGGACGTTGCGGCAAAAGATGCGCCGCAACGCATCGTTGCAGCAGCGCTGCAAGCATTCGGTCGAATCGACGTCATCGTGAACGCTGCCGGCTTCGCAACACCGGGAGAGTTACTGGCGCAAAGCGATGCGCAAATTGAAATACAGTGGCAGGTTCACGTTGCCGGCCCGCTGCGCTTAGCGCGAGCCGCATTGCCGCACGTCGAAAAAACGCGTGGCGGCTTCGTGCTTTTCGGTTCGGGACTCGCACGCGTCCCATCACCGCAGTATGGCGCGTACCCCGCCGCGAAGGCGGCCGCACGCGCGTCGGCCATTCAACTACGACGTGAACTTCGCTCGCGTAAGGTCTTCGTTACGTATGTTGATCCCGGCGTCGTCGACACCGGCTTTTCGGTTGCGTCGGGATTCGGCGCAAACGACGCGTGGTGGCACGGAAAACCGTCCGGCGCGGCGCGACGGATTCTTCGCGGAATCGAACGTCGCAGCGCGCGCGTTAATGTTTCCCCGTGGCAAACGGCCGGCACAGTGTTCGCCGAGTGGTTCCCTGGAGTCGCGGATGCAGCCATGACCCGCTTCGTGAAAATGCCCGTGTCCACACCTACATCACCGCAAGTTCCGATTGCAGCGGAGAGCGAAGCTGTGGCACCAGAGGCTCCCGCGCCGGAAGATGAGCGCGAACCGCTCGAAGTAGCACTCGAACCAGTCGCGCGTCGAATGGAACGCGTGAAGCTTAGCATGTCGTTCGTTCGCGCTTTACTTTCGCCCGGAACGACGATCGAGTTGAACGAGGCGGCGATGCGTTGGGCAGGCATGCCGAACAAGAACGAACGCGCCGCGATGCATGAGGTTTTAACGGTACTCGCCGAAAGCGGATACTTACAACAGGAGGGTGACGATAAATGGAAGGTCTTGCGCGGGCCGGAGTAGCGATGCTGGTCGCGGCACTTACGCTCAATGCGCCGCTAGCCGGGACGTTTGCTCTGGTAGACGGAACGCCGAAAATCGCGTCGTCGATGAACGTGCATCAAGCGCCCACCAAAACGACGCTCGACATCTACCAAACGCAAGGCCAAAGCACGAAGACGATTCGGAAGTACGACGTCGATATGACAAAGCTGATGCACCTCGTGATTATCAGCGACGACTTCGGGCAATTTATGCACCTTCACCCCGCCTTCAATTCAAAGAGCGGGCATTTCACCATTTCGCTTCCACTCGATCCCACGCGCGAGTACATTGCCTACGCAGATACAACGCCAACCGGCGATGGTCAACAGGTCTTTCGGTTTCTGCTTCCGGCACAACAGACAGCGCAGGTAACCGTGCCGGCGGGCGAACCGACGAACCGGCCGATTTTTGCGTCGACGCCTTCACCGGCAACCGCAACGGCCGGACCGTACACAGTGAAACTTGAGTCCACTGCGATTCCGGCTAACACGAAACAAACAGTAGCGGTAACCATCGACCGCAACGGACGGCTAGCGAAGGACTTACATCCTTACCTAGGCGCGGCCGCGCACGCGGTGCTTATCGACACCGCGAATCTTGGATACGTGCACCTCCACCCGACGGTGAAAGGATCGAAATCCGACATGGACATGGATATGTCGATGTCCATGAAAGGCGAAGGCGGTCCTGTGAAGAGTGGTCCGCAGATGGAGCTGCGAGTGCCCGATCTTCCGGTCGGCACCTACAAAATGTGGTTAGAGTTCGCGGGCGGATCGAAAATTTATGCTGCTCCGTTTACGCTCGCCGTGCGCTAGCGGTTCGCATCGACTTCAATCCGATTGCGGCGAAGAACAGAATCGTCGCAAGCAGCACAATCGTTGCACCGCTCGAACTGCGTAGATAGTACGAGAGATAGAGCCCGCCGACGGTGCTCGCGATTCCGAGCACGGCTGAAAGCGACATCATAGGAACGAACCGCGATGTCAACTGATACGCTGCGGCGGCGGGCGTGACCAGCAATGCGGCGACGAGAATAATACCGACAGACTGTAGTGCGACGATAATCGTCAAAGCGATCGCAACCAGCAAGACATACTCGACGCGCCCTGCACGCATGCCGCTCGCTTGAGCGACGACGGGATCGAACGACGTATACAACAACGGTCGAAAGAGCACGACGATGGTCGCCGCTACGACGGCACCCAGCGCCACGATAACCCACAAATCTTTGGGTCCCACCGAAAGAATGTCGCCGAAAAGAAAGCTCTGCAAATCAACGGTGTAGTTCTTCTGCCGGCTCATCAAAAAGACGCCGAGCGCGAATGCGCCGGTGAATAGCACGCCGATCGTCGTATCAAGCGAGATGCGGCCGCGCCGGTGAACGAACCCTATTCCCAGCGCCGTTAGAACGGCGACGATCGTGGCGCCGATGTTGTAGTCGATGCCGCGCAAGTAAGCGATGACGATACCGGCGAACGAGGCGTGCGCAATGCCGTCGCCGATGAACGATAGCCTGCGTAGCACGACATACGTTCCGATCGAGGAGCAGAGTAATCCGACGGCAATCGCCGCGATGAACGCACGCTGCATGAACGGATATTGAAACGGGGCGAGCAACGTGTCGGTCACAGATGAATCTCCGGATGAGCAACGTGCTCTTCATGCGGTGCGTGGTCGTGGCGCAAATGGCCGTGCGTGTGGGTGTGCTCGCGGATATTGGCATAAACGCCGGACGCCACTACCTGTGCCGGCGTTCCGTGTGCGAGCACCGTTCGGTCGAGAACCAGCAGTCGATCGAACCACTCATCAACGCGATCCAAGTCGTGTGTTGTCATCATGACCGGCATGCCGCCGGCAACGAGCTCACGCACGACATACCGAAGTGACTCTTCCGTCTCGGCGTCGACGCCGGTTGTCGGCTCGTCGAGGAGCAAGAGTTCAGGTTCTTGCGCGATCGCACGTGCAACAAACGCGCGCTGCTGTTGTCCGCCGGAGAGTTGCGCGATGTGGCGATTTCCGAGCTTTAGCATATTCACGGCTTCAAGCGCATTGGCTACCACCGCGCGGTCGTGTGCGGAGAAACGCTCCCAGAAACGTTTGCGTGGAAACCGTCCCATCGACACGACGTCCCATACCGTTGCCGGAAAAGACCAGTCGACCGCTTCGACTTGCGGAACGTACGCAATCGTTCCCGGTTTCAACGAACGCGGGTCACCGCCGAGGACGCACAACGAGCCGGCGGTGGGACGCAATAATCCCGCGACAGTTTTCAATAGCGTTGATTTTCCGGACCCATTCGGTCCGACGATGCCGAGCGCTTCACCAAATCGTACATCGACCGTTGCATCAACAAGCGCGGTAAACCCCTCGTATTTCACGAGGAGATTCGTCGCACTTACGGCTTCACCGCCGCATGCGTTCATCGAAGCGCACTCACGATGACGTCGGTATCGTAATTCAGCATCGAGATGTAGTCGCTGACCCGCGGATCGTTGCCGATAGAATCATCGTAGAGATTGTCCACGATCTTGATGTTCGCGTCTTGAGAAATCTGTTGTGCGAGTTTCGGGCTGTACTCGGGTTCGCTGAAGATCGCTTTTAGATGATGTTGCTTCGCCAGATCGATCAGTCGGCCGATTTGTTCGGGGTTCGGATCTTGTCCCGGATTGCGCTCGATAAAGCCAAGTGTCGTGATGCCGAAGCGATCGTTGTAGTACTGCCATGCATTGTGAAAGACGATCATATACCGGCGATCGGGCGGAATGCTCTCCACGCGTCGCGCAATCGAGGCGGTTAACGAATCGAGCTTTTTGTTATAGCGTGCAGCGTTCTTTTTATACTCGCCCGCGTGCAATGGATCGAGGTAGATTAGCCCGTCTCGAATAGAGCGTACGTACTGCTTGGCGTTTTGCGGGTCCATCCAAAGATGCGGGTTGTCATTTTTGACCGGAAGGCCTCTGGTTGCCAGGACGATGCGCAAAGACTTGGATCCAGCGTTTTGAATCGTATGGTCGAGCCACGATTCGAGTCCAACGCCGTTTTCTACAAGGAGCTTTGCATGTGACAACATTTCAATCGTCTGTGGCGTCGGCTGAAAAGTTTCCGGTGAAGCCCCAACCGGAACCAGACTTTGCACCGTAACGCGCGAGCCGCCAACGGCGCTCACCAATGAGTTGAACGTTGAAATCGACGTAACGACCGGGATGGTCTCGGTTCGGGCGCGGTTCGCTTGCGGCGCATTGCTGCACGCAACCAGCCCGAGGAGCGCAACGAGGGCAAGAATGCGTGCTAGCGACACTCGCGGCATCGTCCGTTAAACTCCATTTTGTGTCCATCCAGCTCGAAGCCGTGAACGGTTCGCAACGATTCGGCGAATTGACCGATCGTCGAGCAATCGACATCTTCTACGCGACCGCATCCGGTGCAGATCGCATGATGATGATGGTGTGCGGGTTCGCATGACATGTAGGCTGACTCGCCGGCCTCGTCAACGCGCATTGTGACTTCGCCCTTTGAAAGCAAGTGTTCTAAGGTGCGATAGACCGTGGACAGAGAGACGCGAACGTCTCGCGTTTCGAGGCTACGGTGAATCTCCGCAGCGGATAAAAACCGGCGCTCGGAACGTAAGACCGAAGCGATTTGCTCGCGTGGTCGGGTCGAATAGGAAGCCCGCATAGGGCTATTATTATTTGCGAACGATTCCCAAAATCATTCAGGGACAGGCGCCGGCGGCTTGCCGCCCGGCATCTTGCACTTGCCTAACCCAGTACGCCGACGCGTCGGCGAGGGGCGGCAACGACAGATTGACCGCCATGGCTTTGGACGCAACTTGGCTCGTCACGCCCGACATCGAAGGCGGCGGTGACCCGGTTTCCGGGATAATTCGCTGTACTGCGAGCCAGGCGGCCGCGACGTAACCGGACGCAAATTTATCGCGGGCTGCCGGGCACTTGGTAGCAAACTTTCTCCGCGCCAAGTCTGATTGCAGAAGATAAGCAACCGCTTCCGAAGTCCGAATGTCGGTTCGCAATCCGGTCAGATCTTGGCTCGTGCAGGTCGCTTCCAGGACACCGTCTTCCTGAGCGAGGTCCGCAATCAAGCGCTCCAGGGACGCCATACCTTTATCCAACTCTGCATCGCTCGGTGGATGGCGTTGAAACTCGTTCACCTGTCCCTCGAGTTGACCCGCAATGCGATTGTTGCAACGCGCTTGGGACTTCCCGGTCGGCGCATCGGCACTCGCGTGAGCCGGCGCCACAAGCGCAGCAACGATCGCAACGATGAGCCCTATGGCAAGACGCTTCATTCGGCGCTCCTTTGTCGGTCACGTTCGGAGTAACGAGAACGCGGCCCGGCAGGTTCACCCTGCGCCTGCACGTTTTGCAAAAAAAGCTTTGACAGGGTCTCCACTACCGCCGTATAATTCCTCGCGTTGCCCACGGATGGGGTCGCGCCCGGCAGGCGCGACAGAGTAATAGCACATGAGGTGCGGCACGGTGTTGCGCAGCAACGACGTGGTTACGGGGTCGCGGCATGGAGGACGCGACAGAGTAAAGCACAGGATGTGCGGTGGTTACGGGG
>CAZJLJ010000014.1:0-17257 GCA_964546935.1 uncultured bacterium
CCGCGATTTCCGCGACGCGAATCTTTCGCAATACCGGTGAGCAGCCACCTACATGATCTCCATGTGGATGCGAGATGATGAGCGCGTCCAATTGATGGATGCCGCGGCGGATTAAAAACGGCACGACGATTCGTTCACCGACTTGCTCGGCTTGCGATTCGCTCCCTTTTGCACCGCGTTCCAAACGTCCGCCTGCATCGACCAAAATCGCGTGGCGAGCCGCTGTTTCTATTACAATGGCGTCGGCTTGCCCGACATCCAAGACGGTGATCCGCAGAAGTGGCCGCTCGATGATGGGCGGCCAAAGTACGTACGACGTCGCAACGGCGACGATTGCAATCGCGAACGTTGCGCTGCCCTTGCGGAAGAATGATACTGCCGCTGCCAAAGATGCTTCGTACAACGCGATAGCCCAGAAGGGCGCAGGGGTCATGACGATTGAGGCGGCAGGTGCAGAACTGAAAAGGCGCACTGCGCCGACAATCCACGCAAGCACCCAGCTATTAATGTTTGCAAATCCGTGTGCGAGCGGTCCGCACCAAGACGTTGCGAGTTGAAGTGCGCCGAGCGCCATCGTTACTGGTACACACGGTACAACCGCCAAGTTCGCGAGTATTCCGTACGGTGTGAATTGTAAAAACACAGCAGCGGTGATGGGCCAAGTACCAGCTTGCGTTGCGATCGTCAGAATCAGTGCTTCGCGGAAACGGCCCGCATCGGCAAAACGAGCGAATACATCTTCGAGCAGCGGCGCGAGAGTGAAGATGCCCGCGACGCAGCAAAATGAAAGCCAAAACGAAGCAGTGGTTACATCGAACGGCGCCACCAAGAGAACCGCGAGAACGGCCGCAGCAAGCGAATTCCACGAAAGTGACGCGCGTCCGAATGCTCTAGCGGTGAGTGCAACGGTAGTCATTGTTGCAGCGCGCAAAGCCGGGATGTGAAGCCCCGATAATGCTGCGAAAAGCCACACTACGACAATAGCCGAAGCACAACTTGCGGTGCGCGACGTTCCGGCAAATGATAAAATCGACGCCACCAATGCAGCAACCAGTCCCACGTGCAAGCCGGCCGTAACCAGAACGTGCACGGTTCCCGTCTCTTGGAACTCGTTTCGCAAATCGGGTGGCATTGCGGAGCGCTCGCCCCAAAGTTCGCCGGCAACGATCGCCGCATTTGAATCGCCAAGACGGAGCTGCAGTTGTTGCAGTGCCCACGCTTTTGCGCGCGACACGAGTGCGTCGTAACCCGAAGATCGATTCTCGGATGAAATTATTGCGGCACTTGCGATTCGAGCGGAAACGCCGTTGTCGCGTTCGATGTCGCGCTGACTCGGTTCGCCGGGATTGCGCGGTTCGTCGAATGGCTCGAGCCGCCCGCGAATTACGATGTGCGATCCGATCGGCTCAGCCGTACGTGTGGCTACGAGAACGCTATATGAGTTGTCGAGTTGAACCTGGTATTCGTAGAACCCGGGCTGCGCCATTCTCGTGGCTGTCACGATTCCGCTGAATCGCTGCGTTCTAGTTTCGTAGATTTTTGGTTCAGTTTGTGTTCGGTATGTTGTGTAGCCCAGCGAAAAGACGAGGGCGGTTAATGCGGCCGCGCGAATGTGCGGAGGCTCACAGCGAACGAGCGCGATGGTCGCGATGCACAAACCGCACAGCGTCGTTGCGTGCACTTCAATAGAGAGCGGCGTGGCGAGGAGCGCCCCGGCCAAAAAATAGACCGCAAACCAGGTGAGCGATAGCCCGGGCATGGGTAGAACATCTGCGACGCGGTCAGGAGTACACTAGAGCGAAAGGGATAGTTTCGTGCGTATTATCGTTACCGGCGGGGCCGGGTTTATCGGCTCTCACATCGTCGACGCGTATCTTGCCGCAGGCCACGATGTGCTCGTCCTCGATTCGCTCTGGGAACACGGCGGTGGACGCCGAGCCAATGTGCCCGATCGTGCTTCGTTCGTGCACATGGATATCCGCGACGAGAACATCGCGCGAATCTTTAAAGAATTCCGTCCGGACATCGTCAGCCACCACGCGGCGCAACACTCCGTCGCGATCTCTTCGCGCGATCCAAAGTTCGATGCCGACGTGAATGTCATCGGCCTCATCAACGTTCTCGATGAATCGGTGCGCCACGGCGTGAAGAAAGTTATTTTCGCATCGAGCGGCGCAACGTTCGGAACGCCGGAACGCTTTCCCATCACGGAAACCACGCCGCAAAATCCAACGTCACCTTACGGCATCACAAAGATGGTTGCCGAGCACTATCTACGCTTTTATAAGGAAGAGAAGGGGCTGGATTTCACCGCACTGCGGTACGGTAACGTTTACGGCCCGCGCCAGGATCCGAACGGTGAGGCGGGTGTGATCTCGATCTTCATCGGCAAGTTCCTGAAGCGGGAAGGGATCCGCATCGATTGGGACGGCGAGCAAACTCGCGATTACGTCTTCGTCAAAGACGTTGCCAAAGCGAACCTTATCGCGCTGGAAAAAGGCTCAGGAAAGTGTTACGTGATCGGCACGAACGTGAAGACCAGCGTAAACGACATCTATCGTGCGTTAGTGCAGATTAGCGGATTCGAGGCGCCGGTGACGCATGCGCCGCGCCGTCCCGGCGATGCTCGGGACGCCCAATTCGATCCGGCACTCGCCAAAGCCGAGCTCGGCTGGGCGCCGGAAACCAAGCTGCTAGACGGTATGCGGGAAACGTACGAGTACTTCAAGGCGCTGTACGTCCCGGCGTAGATGGCGTTCCGAACCGAATTTATTTCGGCCTGAGGACTTTTTGAGGGCTCCAAGCATACGGTGAAAGCTATGCTTGGAGTCTTTGTTTCAGAAGGACGCCTGCGACCGTTCTGGCGTGCCCTCATTTATTACGTCGCAGCCTATTGGGTTCTGCAGCCGGTTTTCGACCGGCTCATGGAACGGTTGCCGATCCCGCCGGGACTAACACCTTTTGCCGTTGCTGCGAGCGAGTCCGAGCTGCTTGTCATAGCGTTGATCGTCACCGGTATTCTTGCATGGTATGAAGGCCGGCGCATTGACGATTACGGTTTACCGTTTTCCCAAGCATTTAGGGGACGTTTCTTCGAGGGATTCGGCATCGGCATCGGCAGTGCGGGTCTCGTTGCGGCCGGCATGATCGCGCTCGGCGGCATGCAGGTCCACGGGTTGGCTTTGACCGGTACTGCGCTTCTCCGCTTTGCGATTGCATGGCTCGGCGCAAATCTTCTGGTCGGTATTAGTGAAGAGTTGTGGTACCGTTCGTACTTATTGCAAACGCTCTGGCGCGGCATCGGTTTTTGGCCCGCTGCGGTTCTCATCGGACTGCTCTTTACGGCGGATCACTACTTTTATAAAGCCGGCGAAAACGTTTGGGATTGCATTACGCTCTTCAGCTTGAGCGTAGTCATGTGTTATAGCGTGTTGCGCACCGGTACGCTGTGGTTCGCGGTTGGCTTTCACGTTGCGTATGACTACATGCAGCTCTTCGTTATAGGCACGCCAAATGGGTCTGCCGTTCCCACCGGCCATCTGCTCAACGTAACGTTTTCGGGACCGGCGTGGCTTACCGGTGGTGTCCTTGGAACCGAAGCGAGTTTCTTGATGTATCCGGTAATCGCGCTGCTGTTTCTTTATATCGCGGTTCGCAATCGGAACCGGCAAGATTTTACGCCTGAGCCCGATCGAGCAACCAGCGCGATGGGTGTTCGGGCCTAAAGCCCACGCCCACAATCTGCGCCGGGATGCGCTGCAATAAGGGAACATTCGTAAAGAGCTTGGCGAGCCAAGGGGCCTTTTGGGGAGGTTCTTTCGATGCAAGAACGGCCGCGATAATACGGCGTTGAACCGTCAATTGCACGGCTTGTGTCATCTTCGTCGGCCATTCGCGTCGCTTTTGTACCTCGGCAAGCACGTCATCGGGAACCGGTGCCGCCTTCTCCAGTGCCGGCGCAACAATATTCGCTGTAGCGATTGCATCTTGAATCGCGAGGTTGATGCCAACGCCACCCACGGGTGACATCGCGTGCGCGGCGTCACCGATGAACAAAATGCCGGGCCGATACCACTGCGCGAGTCGATCGATGCGAACCTCGAGCAGTTTTACGTCGTCCCAACTTTTGATTTCATTCACTTTTGGTGCGAGTGAGGGGACGAGAGAAGCAATGCGCGTGCGCAACGAATCTAATCCTTGATCGCGAATTTGCTCCAGAGACCCTTTCGGGATTACGTAGCCGCATTGCCAATACTCGCCGCGATCGATCGTTACGAAAATCGTACCTGCTCCGACGTATCCGAGTGCAACGAGCGGCTCGTTCGGATCTCTTGAAATGCGAAACCACAGGACATCCATGGGTGCGCCCAAATTTTGCGGCTCTACGCCGATCGCGTCGCGCATCTTTGAATGCCTGCCATCGCACGCAACCACAACGTCGGCTCTAAATTCGACCGAACCGTCGGGCGCATCGGCCCGGACACCGACGGTCCGCCCCCATTCTTGGATGACGTCGACCGCAGCGGTTCGCATCAAAAGATTATAGCCACTGTACTGCTTACTCTCGGAGGCGAGAAAGTTCAAAAAATCCCACTGCGGCATCAGAGCGATGAATTTCGCTCGTCCCCGGACGCCGGAGAAGTTGGCAATGGTCACCGTATCTTTGCCGACTCGTCCAGATAGCGATCGAAGTTCCGTATGCGGCATAGCTAAAAATTTGTCGAGCAGGCCCAGATCGTCTAGCACGTCCAGCGTTGAGGGATGAACGGTGTCACCACGGAAATCACGCAAAAAATCGCCGTGCTTCTCGAGCACGGCGACCTTTCTTCCGGCGCGCGCAAGAAGATACCCAAGCATCATGCCTGCCGGCCCTCCGCCGACGATGCAGCATTGAACGTTGAGCGTGCGCTTGGGTGAATTCATCTTGCATTACCCCACGACGAGATTTACCAGCTTATCAGGGACGAAGATCTGCTTACGAATTTGTTTTCCGTCCAGCTGCGCCTGCACGTTGGCATCGCGCAAGGCTAATGCGATCGCGTCTTCTTCGGAAATGCCGGGCTGCGCTTCGATGCGCGCGCGAATCTTGCCGTTGACTTGCACCACCAACGTGATTTGATCGACCGCGAGTGCTTTATCTTCGGGTACGATGATGTGCTCGAGATGAACCGACCGCTCGTTGCCTAAGCGCGACCACAACTCCTCAGCAATGTGAGGAGCGTACGGCGCCAGCAACAAAGGCAGCGCATGCACTGCGTAGAGCGTAGCGCGAGAGTCTGGATTCTTTTGAACGGCCGTGGTGAGTGCGTTCACCAACTCATCAAGTTTCGCAATCGTGGTGTTGAAGTGGAAACGTCGCGACGAAACCTCGTCGATCGTTGATTTGGCGACGATGTGGACCGCGCGAACGAGGGCTTTTTCGTCTTGTGTTTCCATCGGCGGAAGCTCACGCGGCGAAACCGATTTTGCGCGTTCGAGCAGCGGCTCGGATGCGCGCCAAACGCGATTCAAGAAGCGAACGCGTCCGCTGATTCCCTCGTCGGTCCAATCGCTTGTATCTTCGGGCGGCGTTACGTATAGCAAGAACAGGCGCATCGCGTCGACGCCGTTCGTTTCGGCGGTTTCGTCGATACCGACGACGTTGCCGCGCGATTTCGACATCTTCTCACCGTTGTAAAGCACGAAGCCCTGGTGGAAGAGCCGCTGAAACGGCTCATCGGGGCCCGTCACCCAACCCTGATCGTGAAAGAACTTATAAAAGAACCGCGAGTAAAGGAGATGCAGAACCGCGTGCTCCGCTCCGCCGATGTACTGATCGAGGTTCATCCACTTTTCCGCCTGCTCTTTCGCCCACGGCGCAGAGTCGTTGTGCGGATCGAGGTAGCGCAAATAGTACCACGAGGACTCGAAGAACGTGTCCATCGTATCGCTTTCGCGCTTCGCCGGCGCGCCGCACTTCGGACACGTCGTGTTAACGAACTCCGGATCGCGTGCAAGCGGAGACCCTTCACCGGTAATCGGAACGTTCTCCGGGAGAAGAACCGGCAACTGATTGTCGGGAACGGCAACTTCACCGCATCTTTCGCAGTAAACGATCGGGATCGGCGTGCCCCAATAGCGTTGCCGTGAAACGAGCCAATCGCGGAAGCGATAATTTACCGTCTTGTCACCGAAGCCCATCGCTAGGAGACGATCGGCGATCGCGTTGCGCGCGCGTTCGCTCGACATTCCGGTAAAATCGCCGCTGGCAATGAGGCGGCCATCGGCGACGTACGGGGTTTCCAGCGGCCCCGTTACCTCGCTACCCGGTGGAATGACAACTTGCGCGATCGAAAGCGAATGTTTTTTCGCGAAATCAAAATCGCGCTCATCGTGCGCGGGAACACCCATCACCGCGCCGGTTCCGTACTCCGCGAGAACGTAGTTCGTCACCCAAATCGGAACGCGTTCGTGCGAAAGCGGATTGATGGCATACGCGCCGGTGAAGACGCCGTCTTTTTCCATCAGACTCGTGCGCTCGAGCTCCGATTTCGAACGCAGGCTTTCGGCAAAGAGTTCGATTGCCGCCGCATTCTTCTTCGAGACGATCCCCTTTAGACGCTCCACAAGGATGTGCTCGGGAGCGACGGCCAGGAACGTGACGCCGAAGAGCGTGTCGAGACGCGTGGTAAAGACATGAATCTGTGCGTCGAGTCCTTCGATATCGAAGGCGAATTGCGCGCCCTCGCTGCGGCCGATCCAGTTGCGCTGCATCGTTTTGGTGCGCTCCGGCCAGCCATCGAGCGTGTCGAGATCGTACAACAAGCGATTCGCATAGTCGGTGATTTTTAGGAACCACTGCGAAAGGTTGCGGCGCTCCACCTGGTGGCCGCAGCGCCAGCAGCGGCCGTCGATTACCTGTTCGTTCGCAAGAACGGTTTGATCGTGCGGACACCAGTTGACCGGCGCCTCACGTTTATATGCGAGCCCGTGTTCGTAGAGACGAAGAAAGAGCCACTGATTCCAGCGATAGTATTCGGGAGTGCAAGTCGCGATTTCGCGCGACCAGTCGTATCCCGTTCCCATCAAGCGAATCTGCCGCTCCATGTTGGTGATGTTCGATTTTGTCCAGGTCCCCGGATCGATGCCGCGCTGAATCGCGGCGTTTTCCGCCGGAAGCCCGAACGCGTCCCATCCCATCGGGTGCAACACGTTATGGCCGAGCATCCGCATCGAGCGCGCTACCGCATCACCGAGGGTGTAATTCTTAGCGTGGCCGACATGCAAATCGCCGGACGGATACGGCAGCATTTCGCAGACGTAGTATTTCGGGCGCGGGTCGGAGGCGGAGTCGCCGGCGCGATAGAGTTGCTCCTGCTCCCACCGTTCTTGCCACTTGCGCTCGATGGAATGGAAATCGTAGGTGTCGGCCATAGAAAGCATGGTAATCGACCACGGCTTGCGCGACTACCTTTCCCGTCGGAGTGGGGCGCGTGATCGAGTCGCATGGTTCGTTTTGCAATTGCCGGGGTTGTTTTGCTGCTAGCGGCGTTCGCAATTTGGCGTCCGGCGCCCGTGGCCGCCCCGGCGAATGTCCCTGTTGCCGAAAACTCATCGCCGGCGGTCCGCCCGCGCTTGCCTCGGCCGGCGCCGTCGAAAGAAGTTGTCTACGTAGCCGGGGCGGTCGTGCATCCGGGGCTTTACCAGGTTCACTCCGGGGAACGGGCCGGCGATGCCATCCGCCTCGCCGGCGGTCTTGCGCCCGGCGCCGACGCGGTTGCGGTAAACCTAGCGGCGCATGTACGGGACGGCGACGAGGTAGCGGTTCCAATTGCGGGCGAAAAGACGGCTACCACGCGTTCGCATAAGAAATCGTTGTCGCGAAAAACGGCCAAAACGCTGCAGATCGTAAACGTGAACGCCGCAGATGAAGAGACGCTAGCCACCGTTCCCGGCATCGGACCACTGATTGCACGACGCATCGTCGCGTTGCGTGAAAGCGAAGGTCCGTTCGAGACGCTCGATCAGTTGCTCGACGTGGCCGGCATGACGCCGTCCAAGCTAGACCGCGCGAGTTCCTACCTTTCTATATGATAAAACGCGCAGGGTCGACCCTTGAGCAGGCGAACTTTCAGTCCGATGTCCTCCCAAGTGCCTCCGAAGGAGACGCTCCCGCACCTGATTCGGCGCGCTCTTGAAGAGCCGCGCGACGCGGCTTTACTGGAACGCGTAAACGGGACGTGGGCGCCCACCTCCAGCCAACGGCTTCTCGAAAGAGTTCAAAACGTCGCGTGCGCGATCCGTGACGCGGGGCTTCAACAGGGGGACCGCGTTTCGCTTATTGCCCGGGACAGCGTCGACTGGATCGTCTGCGATTTCGCGACCTTTTTCGCCGGATGCGTCGTCGTTCCGATCTTCCCGACGCAGGCACTCGATCACACCGCGCACATTCTGGAGCATTCGGATACCAAGCTGCTTTTCGTCGATTCGGAAACCACGCAACGGCGTTTGATCGACGGCGCCTTTCCTCTGCCGCCTACCATTGTTTTCGAGTCGACGAGTGAGAACTCGCTCGCAAACTTCGAAAAAAGCGGCGCCGAAGTGCGCGTTGCGCATCCGGAATTGCCGGCGGCATACGAGGCATCGCTGCAACCCGACGATTTGGCGGTTCTGATTTACACTTCGGGCACGACCGGAAATCCGAAGGGCGTCATGCTTTCGCATGACAATCTTGTCTTCGATTCACAGTCCGCGTTGAATTACGGTTTGGGCAACATCGAACCGGAAGAACACGTTCTCTCGGTGCTGCCGTTCTCGCACATCTACGAGCACACGATGATCTACATCTATTTACTCGCGAAGGTGCGATATGCGATTTGCCACGATCCGGCCGAGTTGCTTCACGATTTGCAAGAGTTGCATCCGGTCTCGATGACGGCCGTACCGCGCATCTTCGATCGCGTGCTGCATGGAATCACCGGAAAGGCGTTGCAGCACGGCGGACTTCAGGCAAAGCTCGTCCCGTGGGCGCTCACCGTCGGCCGGGAATACATGACGGCAAAAACGTTTGGGCACGGCGCGGGACCGATGCTTTCGCTGCAGTATGCAATCGCGAAACGATTGGTGCTGGACAAAGTTCGCAATACGCTCGGACTCGATAAGCTCGAGTTCTTCACCAGCGGCAGCGCCGCACTGCACCCGGACGTCGCAATGACGTACCTCGGACTCGGTTTGCCGATAATGCAGGGGTACGGCCTCACCGAATCTTCGCCGGTCATTACGGTAAGCCGCATGGATGCAAACGAGTACGGTGCGGTAGGGAAACCGATTCCCGGAGTTGAGTTGCGCATCGCGACCGACGGCGAAGTGCTAGCGCGCGGACGCAACATTATGCACGGCTATTATTTGGAACCGGAAGCAACCGCTTCCGCACTCGAAGACGGCTGGCTGCACACCGGCGACATCGGCGAAATCGACGCACAGGGCTACTTGCGCATTACCGATCGGAAGAAAGAAGTCTTTAAAACGGCAACCGGAAAGTTCGTTTCGCCGGCTCGCGTTGAGAGCGCGATCAAACGCTCCCACTTCGTCGCGCAAGCGATGGTTATCGGCGACGGCCGCCCGCATCCCGTCGCGCTCATTACGCCCAACTGGGATTTGGTCCGCGTGGAACTCGATATCCCGGCCGGCGTGAGCGCCGAAGAATTAGCGAAACGCAGTGACGTTGTCGATTTCATGACGGCGAAAGTGCGCGAACAAACCGCCGATCTAGCGAAATACGAGCAAATCCGCGTCATTGCGTTGTTGCCTCGCGAGTTCAGCGTGGAGAGCGGTGAACTCTCACCGTCGTTCAAAATCAAGCGGCGCGTCGTCGAACAACGGTATCGTCCGCAAATCGAAGCGCTCTACGCCGAAAACATTCAGGCGCAGGCGTCGTAAGGCGAAGTCGTGTCACGTCGCGTAGATGAAGTTCTTCGTGGACCGATCAAAAGCAAAACGCTTTTTCCGGTCCTGCTGCTTCATTTGATCCACGAACAACCCGATCACGGTTATGGGCTGATGCAGCGAATCGAATCGATTTGCGGAGATCTTGTTGCGGTGAACACCAACAAGATTTATCCGCTGCTTCGTCGGTTGGAAGAACGCGGTTTTGTGACGGCGACGTGGGATCACCCTACGAAGCGTTCCCGCCGAGTCTATTCAATTACGCCGCAAGGCGAAGAGCGATTGCAGCGGATCAAGGGGTCGATGCTGCCTTATCTCGAGTCGATCGAGCGCGCCGTCGGCCGTCTAAAGAACGAACTCTACCGGTCGAATTCCGTCCATGCCGTTTCTCGCGCTCGTTCATCTTCGTGAGCTCCGGTGCGCCGAGTGCAACGCACACTTGGCCGACGCCGGCGCGCGGTCGTTCATCGTAGATGAAAACGACGATCCGATAAACTTTTCTCAAGAAGAGCCGCCCGAAGAGATGACCGTTGAAATTACGTGCCCCAACGGCCACGGGACAACACTCTACGTTCCGAATGAAATATCGGCAGAAGAGACACTGGTCACTCCCGCCGACGCGCCGATTGGCCGAGACGCAGTACTAGTTTCAGAATAATTTCCTTAAGATTGGGTGAAGGAAGCGCGCCGCCGGCGAACGATTACGCCGTATGAAACGTGCGCTTTCCGTGATGCTCTTTGTGGCATTGCTCGGCAATGCTGTTGCCGCGCGTGCCGCGAATCCGCCGGCGAAACAGCCGCCGGCACCTGCTGCGCCGCAATCCGAAGATTCCGGAGCGACGCCGGATGCAGTAACCTCACATACCATCACGCTCGATGGTCATGCATTTCCATACACCGCACGCGCCGGCACGCTGACGCTCTACGATCAAGACGAGCATCCCACTGCGCGCGTTTTTTACACCGCGTTTACCGCTGACGGCAGCAACCCGCTAACACGTCCGGTTACTTTCATTTACAATGGCGGCCCGGGTAGCTCCACCATGTGGTTGCGCATGGGCTCCATCGGACCGGTGCGCGTGCAAGCCGCCGACGGGACCGCGTCCGGTCCGCCCCCGTATCGGATCGTCGATAATCCATACAGTTTGCTCAGCAAGAGCGACTTGGTCTTCATCGACATGCCGGATAGCGGATTCGGACGCATTCTGAACGGCAAAGAGAAGGATTTCTTCGGCGTCGATCAAGACGTTGCCGCGTTCGGCCAATTCGTTTCGCGCTATGTGAGCCGCTTTGGCTTATGGAACTCGCCGAAGTTTCTCTTCGGTGAAAGTTACGGTACCACGCGTTCCGCTGCGCTGGCCGATTATTTGATGAATCACGGTATCGCGCTAAACGGAGTGATTCTGCAATCCTCGATCCTTAATTTCGGCCTCGATTACGGCAACGGCGACCCCATCGGGGGCGGCGATTGGCCATACGTGTTGTATCTGCCCACGGAAGCGGCGACGGCGTGGTATCACAACAAGGTTCCGAATCGTCCGGCCGACCTTGCGTCGTTTGTCGCAAACGTGAAGCAGTTTGCGCTTGGCGAATATCTTGACGCTCTTTACAAAGGCGACAGGTTGGGCGCTTCGGAACGCGACGACGTCACTCGCAAGCTCAGCGGATACCTCGGGTTGCCGCAGCAATTCATTCGCAACGCTAATATCCGAGTATCGTATGACCGCTTCCAACGCGAATTGTTGCGTTCACAGGACATCGTCGTCGGACGTTTGGATGGACGGTATCAAACCTACGATCTCGATCGTGCAGCGCGATCCGGTCCGGATTGGGATCCTACGGATTCCTCCATCGACGCACCGTACACGACGGCCGTCAATCAGTACATCCGAGTGGATCTAAAGTACAATCCGGCGGTTCCCTATCGAGCCAACATCTACGACATCATCTATACGGGAAACAACTCGTGGGATTTCGCGCACAACTCGCGTTATCCAACCAACGTTGCTCCCGATTTGGCTGACGCAATGACGCAAAATCCGCGCCTGAAAGTCTTCTCGGCGAACGGCTACTACGATTTCGCGACGCCGTTCTTCGCGACCGACTACACGTTGCGGCACATGAATCTGAATCCAACTATTCAATCGAACATCACTTACGGCTACTACGAAGCAGGCCACATGATCTATTTGAGCGATTCTGCGCTTGCGCAGTATAAAGCCGACTTGTCGCGCTGGTACGACAGCGCGTTGCGATAGGAGACCGCGATGAAATTGATTAGGACGATCGCGGCTTTTCTTTCAGCCGCCATGCTGATTGCCGCAGCGCCTGTGGAAAAATCTCCCTACGTACCGCCGGCGCCGCCGGATGCGGTAACGCGTCACGTCGGGCGTGTGGCCGGGCAGAGTATTGCATACACTGCGCGTGCCGGTACGATCGCGCTCCGGAACTCAAAGGATCAGATATCGGCGCGGATGTTCTACACCGCGTTTACCAAGGATGGTGCTAATGCGTCGAATCGCCCGGTGACGTTCTTCTACAACGGCGGACCCGGGAGTTCGACGATTTGGCTGCGCATGGGGTCATTTGCGCCGCTTCGCGTTGAAACAGCGAACTCGGCATCGATTCCAAACGCACCGTTCCACTTAATCGAGAACAATTACAGCTTGCTCGACAAGACGGACATGGTGTTTGTCGATGCGCCGAATACCGGATGGAGCCGCGTGATTGGCGCCGGAGATCCGAAAGACTTCATGGGCGTCGATCAAGACGGGCGTGCGTTCTCGCAGTTCGTGCAACGGTACATCTCTCAGTTCGCGCGTTGGAATTCGCCGAAGTTCCTCTTCGGTGAAAGCTACGGTACGACGCGCGACTGCGTCCTGGTAAATATGCTCCAGGATGCCGGCGTCCAGATGAACGGCGTCGTGCTGCTCTCTTCGATTCTGAACTTCGGATTGGGCGGTCTCGGCGGCGGACAGCCGATCGGCGGCGGCGATTGGTCCTACGTTACGTATTTGCCGACGGAAGCCGCTGTTGCGTGGTACCACCATAAGGCGGGTCAAGGACAAAACCTGCCGTCGTTCGTGCAGAGCGCTAAAGAGTTTGCCGGCGGGCAGTATCTGCACGATCTCGCGCAAGGATCGGATCTTAGCCCCGCGCAGTTCAACGCGGACGTCGCCCGTTTGCATCGGTTCCTCGGAATCTCCGAAGACTACATCCGCAACTCGAACCTGCGCGTTCCGTATCCGCGCTTTCAGCAAGAACTGCTGCGCAATCAAGATACGATCGTGGGGCGCTACGATGGCCGCTTCACGACTTACGCGCTCGATCGTAATGCGGATCGTCCGGATTGGGATCCTTCGGATGTCGGCATCTCCGGTGCATTCGTCGCGCTAGGAAATCAGTACATGCGCGATGCGCTGAAGTATCAAACGAATCTCGAGTACCGCCCAACGGCTTACCGTGGACTGCTCGGTGCAACTTGGGACTTCAAACACGACGGACAAGATCCGCCGGCGAACGTAACTCCGGATCTGGCGAGAGCGATGACGACGAATCCGCATCTCTACGTTTTTTCGGGGAACGGGTACTACGATTTCGCTACGCCGTTTTTTGCAACGCAGTACACGCTGGAGCATATGGGCTTAGCCCCCGCGCTGCAAAACCACGTCACGTACGGGTTCTATCCGTCCGGACACATGGTCTACTTGAATCCGCAAGCGCTTGCGCAATTCAAGGGTGACCTAGCTCGCTGGTACGACACGGTACTCGCGCACCGCTAATCCGGTAGAAAAGAGAAAGACCCGGTCATTGTGACAGGGTCTTTTTTTATTGCCCTAGTGTTTAGTGAAAGCTTTTCATTTTCACTAAGGTGCGATCCAACATTGCATTCAGTTTGGCAAACGCCGCACGCATATCCGGAGTTGGCGTTGCATCCGCACTTTCAACGGCGCCTTCCAGATTGTTGTATGCATTTGCCAAGTAGCGAAGAGCGTAGAAATCTTGCGGCGGAGTGCCGACCGAATCGTCGGGATTAGGCACGCGCGCTGCCCCCAGTAATTCGTCTCGCTGCGCAGGCGTCAGCGATAGTGTTTTCACCCGCTCCTGAGCGTTCTTGATCGTCGCTAGACGGTCTTCGATTGCATTCGCCATCGCATATTGCGCCTGCAAATCGGCGACCGTGGTATCGAGGCGTGGATCGCGAACGATCGTTGCCCTTTGCGTGTACGTCTTCCCGTTTACGCGCATGTGTACCGTGTATGTTCCCGGGGGCACCAGCGGTCCATTGGAATTCTTCGACGAAAAATCCCACACGAATCGGTGTGCACCCGGATCGACCGATGGCACCGTCTCTTGTTGAATCCACCAAGGCGCGATGTCTACGTTTTGCGGATCGCGTTGACGTGGACCATCGGCGCTCGAGTAACGGCGCACGACGTGTCCGTTCGCGTCGCTAATCTCAAGTACGACCGGCGTTGAGGCCGCGCCGCTCAGCCGATAATCCAAAATTACGCCCACCGGAGGATTTTGACCGCGCGGCTCCTCGAGTTGAATCGGCGTGCCTTCATCGAAAACTCCTTCGCCGAATCCACCGACACGCCGGAAGCGTATCGTCGCCTGCGGCGCAAAGAGATACGTGCCGCTGTTCTCCGCCTGCCTCATTTGACGAAGCGGCGTAACGTTGTCCATGATCCAGAACGCGCGGCCGTGCGTGCCGATCACCAAGTCGTTTCCATGCACGTCGATGTCGCGTATCGATGTCATGGGCAAGTTGCGTTGCAGCGACTGCCAGTGTGCACCGTCGTCGAACGAGACGTACATGCCGCGCTCGGTACCCGCGTAGAGCAGACCCGGCAGCTTCGGATCTTCCCGAACGACATTTACGAATGCACCACTCGGAATGCCGTTTGCAATGGAACTCCACGTTGCGCCGCCATCCGTCGTGCGATAGATGTACGGCGCGTAGTCGTCGAGCCGGTGTCTGTCGATCACCAGGTATGCGCGAGCGCGATTGAAGTGCGAAGCTTCAATGATCCCGACTTTGCTCCACGGCGTAAGCTCGTGGGGCGTAATGTTGCTCCAGTGCGCACCGCCGTCACGCGTAATCCACACGTAGCCGTCGTCGGTTCCCGCCCAAACCAGCTTTGCATCAAGCGGTGAGGGCGCAATCGCGTAGACGACGCCGCGCCGCGAAAGGCCGGAATTATCGGCGATCGTCGCCGCGTCGAGGTTCTTTGGATGATTGATGTCACCGGTTCGCGTGAGATCGGGGCTGACGATCGACCACGATTGGCCGGCGTCGCGGGAACGGAAGATTTGCTGCCGGCTCGCATAGAGCGCGTGTTTGTCGGCCTGCGAAACAACGACAGGAAGCGTCCACGTATGCCGCCAGAGAACGTCGGGATACTTCAGCGTTGGATCGATGACTTGTTCTTGTCCAACGTCGAGATCTTCGTACGTCACTGCGTCCGAACCGCCGAAAATCTTTGCCGGCTGCAACGGATTCGGTGCGACGTATCCGCTCTCTCCGCCGGCATCCATCGGACGCCAGTCTTGCATCGTTATGCCGGTGTGGAACGTTTGGCTCGGCGATGCGATGGCACCTGAATCTTGCTGCGCACCGTAGACCCAATACGGAAAGCGATTATCTGTAATGACGTGATAAAACTGTGCCGTCGGCTGGTTATACCATGAGCTCCAGGTCTTCGCGTGGTCGACCGAAACGACGGTGCCCTGGTCGCTGCTTAACACCATGCGATTCGCATCATCGGGATATATCCATAGCGCGTGATAGTCGTCACCGCCCGGAGAGCCTTTGATCGCGTTGAAGGTTTTGCCGCCGTCATCGGACCGGTAAGTGGCGGTGTTCATTACGTAAACGACATCTTGGTTCTTTGGATCTGCGGTGATGCCGCCGAAGTACCAGCCACGTTGCCAGATGCGCAGTTGAGCTTTGCCGCCGGCCATGTGCATCCACGTTGCGCCGCCGTCATCCGAGCGATAGACGCCGCCGTGGTCGATATCTTTTCCGGTGTCAACTTGCGCGTAGATTCGCGACGGATTTGCGGGCGAAACAGTGATGCCGATGTGTCCAACTAGCTTCGGCAATCCGTTTGTTAGTTGCGTCCACGTTTTGCCGGCGTCCGTCGATTTGTACAGCCCGCTTCCGGGGCCGTTCGAGGGCGGGTAGGTGTTCCACGGTGGCCGGCGCGTTTGCCATAGCGACGCAAAAATCGTTTCGGAATGCTGCGGATCCAGCGCAAGGTCTATCGCACCCGTGTTTTCGTCTTTGAACAAAACTTTTTGCCACGTCGTACCGCCATCGCTTGATTTAAAGACGCCGCGTTCGGCATTGGAACCATATTGGTGCCCGAGCGCAGCTACATATACGACGTTTGCGTCGTGCGGATCGACGACGATCCTTCCGATCTGCCGTGTGTCTTCCAAACCGATGTGCGACCACGTTTTGCCGCCATCTGTCGATTTGTACATTCCGTGGCCGTAGGCAATGTCGGAACGCATGTCGGCTTCACCCGTGCCGACGTAGATCGTTTTAGTATTGCTTGGTGCAACGGCGATCGCACCGATCGACGCATCCGGAACTTCATCGAAGATGGGATTCCACGTTCGCCCGGCGTTGGTGCTCTCCCAAACGCCGCCGTCTACCGCGCCAAAATAAAAGTGCTCCGGTTCTCCCGGAACACCCGTTACCGCAAGGCTGCGTCCACCGCGAAACGGCCCGATCAGTCGCCACGAAAGCGAATTTAACGAAGACGCATCAACGTGTGCCAGTCCGGCACTCTGCGCTGGTACCGCTGCGGCGGCAAAAGGTGCAAAAAGTAGTACTGAAAGCGCACCACAGAAAAAACGTCGCATCCGGGGTGCTACTCGCTAATCGCTGCCTTTGCCTTTCGCGCCGACAGCCGAAAGCGGCCCGCGCGAAGCCACTTTCAGCAGTTCCGCGGCGCGAAGGCGCTAGCGTGCCGGCGTCAAGAAACGCCGATCGACGAAGTCTGCTATGCGATCCCCCATGATTGCGCCTGTGGTGAGATCGAACCGGAAATGCACTCCCGCGAATACGCGACTCGCCGTTGCTTCCTTCGCAGCGTCGGAGAAGGTCTCGAATGAACGCTCCACTCCCGGTAAGACTTCCGATGTCACACTGAAGTTCGAGCGATCGCTTCCGAAGTAGTCGGCGAGAACGTCTGCGGCGGCGGAGCTTATAACCGCGTGTGCTCCCGGGTATGACGGATCCGGCGTAGTGTTGCCAACTTCCGCAAGCCAATCCGGGTCGCTGCTGCGACCGGGAGCCCGAATTGCGGTTATCGGCCGC
>CAZJLJ010000014.1:17357-22151 GCA_964546935.1 uncultured bacterium
GGGGCGCAAAGCCGGTTTAGTACGAAGGCGCCGTATCAAGAAAAATCTATAACCGTTCGTGGCCAATAGCGTCCAATCGTGAGCGACAGCTCGCTCGCGTCCTGTTAACTTTGAATCGCGCGCAACTGCGCGTATTAACAGGGAGACCATTAGCATGCCACGATACCGCATCAAAAATGCGATCGCGGCCGTTCTGCTGTTGGTCGGTATGCTCAGCCAGGAAACATGGGCACTGGCGGGCACTACCGGTCGCATAAGCGGCACGGTCGCGCAAGCAGATTCCGGCGCTCCGATCGCCAACGCACGGGTCAGCGCCGTTAGCCCATCTCAAACTTCAACGACAGTCACCGACTCTACGGGGCATTTCTCGTTTATCTCGCTTTCGCCCGACACGTACTCCGTGTCGGTTGAGAAAGATGGATTTCAACCGGTCAGCCAATCCGGTGTAACCGTCTTTGCCGACGCAACGCAGAGCGTCGTCGTTCGTATGACCGCCGCACTGAAGACCATCGCAAAAGTGACGTCGACCGCGGCCGGGAGTCTCGTGAAGAGCGGAACGACCGCCGACGTCTATTCGATCAATGCCACGGCGCAAGATAAAATCTCCGCTCTGGGAGGCGGCGGTGGATTGAACAGCGCCTACTCCGCAATTGCTTCGGTTCCCGGAGCGTTCGTGCCGCTCAATCAAATGGGATATTTCCAAACCGTTCACATTCGCGGCGGCGATTACGACCAAGTGGGATACGAACTCGACGGCGTGCCGGTAAATCGTTCGTTCGATAATTATCCATCCGGCGCAGCCTCATCGCTTGGGCAACAAGAGCTCCAAGTATATACGGGTGCATCACCCGCAAATTCGGAAGGGCAGGGCCTTGCCGGTTACATCAATCAAGTGATTAAAACCGGAACCTATCCTGGTTTCGCAACAGGAAGCGTGGGTATCGGTACGCCGCAGTTCTACCACAAAGCGGCAGTAGAAGCAGGCGGAGCCGCACCAAACCGTTTGTTCTCGTATTACGCCGGGGTCGGCGGTTTCGATCAGGGCTTCCGTTACATCGATCAATACAACGGTGCAAGCGCGCAAGAATTCGCTGGACCACTCGCGCCCATAGCGGCGGGTACGGGGACATGTCCTGCCGATCTGGCCCCTACCGGTTGTTACTCGCTCTTACCGTATCAGTATTCGTTCCAATCATCACTCGCCAATCGCGACGTAGTGGTCAACGTGCATTTCGGCATTCCACACCATAAGGACGGTGGACGCGACGACGTGCAGGTGTTGTGGGACAGCGGTCATCTCAACAACCCGTTCTACACATCGCCCAACGACGTGGGCGGTCCGGCCGCCTATGGGGGCATCGCGAATACGCCAACGTTTGCGGATGGTTATCAGTGGACGTGCCGAGGTGTCGGAACGACTACCACGACGCTGAATTCCAGCTGTGTTTCGCCGTATTTCTTCCCCGACACACCGGCGCATGCGTTCGGCGGTCCAATTGCGCTAGACTACCGCGACGTGTTAACGAACAACCAAGAGATCCTGAAACTGCAGTACCAGAAGAACTTCGGAGCGGATGCGTATCTCCGTATTTACGGATACACGTACTATAGCGACTGGTCGCAGGACGGTCCGAACAGCGCCGCATCGAACTTCGTCGCATGCTGCGCATATGACTATCTTGTCGCGTCGCATACGCGCGGCGTTAGCGCCACGTTCAGCAAACAACTCAACCAGCAAAATCTTCTTACCGCGCAGGGATCGTACACAACAGCTTCGTCGGTGCGGAACAACAACACGCAGATGTTCAACGCCGGTGGCGCCCGTTCGCGCGGAATCGTCATGGTGAATGCCAACGATCCGCTTAGCGGTTACTGCTTCACGCCGGCCGGAACGGAGATAACTTGCAACCCTAGTGGCGACGCGAACGGCAATTTTGCAAACTTTGCAAAATGGGGCGGTATCGCGAGCGGCACCGTTCCGGCGCTAGCCTCGTCTTGCAATATTCCGGGAGGTGCATCGGGGCCGTGCACGTGGCTCATCGCTGAAAATTCGCAATGGGCGACGTATAATGCCGTCACGCCGAAGTTCACTTCGGGATCTTTGACCGATGAATTGCGGCCATCGGATAAACTTTTGTTCAACCTAGGATTACGCTACGACCAATTCCAGTTCGTTGGCCAAAACACGCAAGGCGATCAGGCTCGCGCGTTTTGGTATCGCGCTTGGAACTTGGACAATTGCGTAAATTCGGTAGGTGCGCCCGTCGATAAGTCGGCCCTTGGGCTGCTGCCGAGCGATGCGTGCCCCGCCGGCTACACTGCGGGCAATATGCAGAACACCTTCGGAGTTAGCACGTACAACGTGCTCGAGCCGCGGCTCGGCACAACGTATACGATAAATCCCGATATGGTGCTGCGCTTTTCGGCCGGTAGGTATGCGCAGCCGCCGAACGCGGCATTCGAGCAATACAACACTCTGCAAGAAGATACGCCGTTCACTTTGCCCGGATCAGCCGCGTTCTATGCCTTCGGCTTCACATCGCCGGGTTTGCACCAGATTAGGCCTCCGACGTCGTGGAATTTCGACCTTTCACTCGAGCAGCATCTTCGCGGAACGGATCTTTCCTATAAGCTCACACCGTTCTTGCGATCGACTAAGGATCAAACGCAACTCTTTTTCCTCGATCAGAAGACGGCGTTTTCGTCCGGCATCAACGTCGGGCGACAAACGAGTAAAGGCACCGAGCTCCAGATCAACAAAGGCGACTTCAGCCGAAATGGATTTTCCGGGCAGCTTTCCTTCGCGTACACGTACTCCAGAATTAGGTATGACACTCTAAGCAACGGTTCGACCGTGGTGACGGGCATAAACTCCGACATTCAAAAGTACAACGCATTCACGAAAGCGGGCGGCGGTTCAGCATGTTACGCGGGCGGCGTTGCTGCTGCGTGTACTGCGGCCGGAGCCGTTGCAAACCCGTACTACAACGCACCTTTGCAAGGGCTAATCGACCCGAACCAAGAGTTCCCAACGTTTACCAACTTTCCGGGACCGCTTCAATCGTCTGCCGTTGCATTCGGTGCGCCGTACGTGGCGACGTTGATCCTAAACTACAAACACGACAAATTCGCAATCACCCCGTCGGTGCAATTCCAGGGCGGTGCGCGGTACGGCGAACCGGAGACGACGCTCGGCATCGATCCCAGCACTTGCGGAACGCCGCTCTCGGCCGGAACACCTTCGACCGATCCACGTTATCCCTACGGTTCCGCGGGCGGCGGCGCGTACGATGCGACGAACTGCAACGGGCGCATTCCCATTCCGAATCCATACACGGCGGCGTACGACAATATCGGCGCGTTCGTGCAGCCCAATCAGCTCGCCGGTAACCTCCAGATCAGCTATGACGTTTCGCCACGCATAACGATCGTGGGAACCTTCGCTAACCTATTCGACACGTGCTGGGGTGGAACGAAGGCTGCATGGACGGTTAGCAACAACAGCCGCATTTGCTCGTATAACATCCTTAACACGGGCGGCTCTTTCGGCCCAGTCGGGAATGTCTACAATCCGCCCGCGACGGTTGCGAGCTTCCAGCGATTGCTCCAGTTTCCGTATGCGGCGTACTACGGTTCAGTTAACACAAACACCGCCGCGGGAAACTTCAATCAGACGCTGCAACCGTTCCAGATGTACTTCGAAGCCCGTGTAAAACTGTAAACCGTAAATAGCTCTAACCTTGAAGGCTTCCGCAGCTTGCGGAAGCCTTCGTTACGTTCGTCGCGAGCAAATTCGGGCAATAACTCGCATAAACGGATGGTTTTGCCCTAGGTCACTCGTCCCGTTCAGCATTCGTTAATTCATGAATATGGAAGAATGCGCGTGGACCAAAAGACGGGATCGCGAGATCGACTTCAACGCAGTGCTCTCGAGTCGCGGCCGCTTTTGGCACGGCTTTGAGGCTTATCTCTACGACGCGACGGCGGGCTACTCGGAACACTTCTTCGCCAATCACTGCGTCAGCATGCACGTTAGTGAACCCGCCCTTACAGCCATACGATGCGACGGTGCTTCATTTCACGCTTTGCAAAAGGCGGGCGATGTGAAAATCGTTCCCGCCGGATACTCTCGCATTTGGCAAACATCAGGACAAATTCGGAAGCTCGTCGTTTTACTTGCGCCGTGGTTCGTAGACGAAGTCGCTCGTGCGATGGGTTTCGATCCCGGCCAAATATCGATCGTTCCGCAGTTGCATTTGAACGACAAGCGCATCGAATATCTCGGTTGGGCGATTCTCGCGGAACTCGAAGCAAACGAACCGGTAGGGAGAATTTACGCGAACAGCCTTGGCACGGCCATGGCCGCTCATGTTTTACAGAACTACGCGCGACCTTCCGAGAGCCGCGTCGCTACGGGATTGCCGAAGCGCAGGTTGCAAAAAATCGTCGACTACGTTCACGAGAACATTTCGCACGATCTCTCGCTCTCGGAACTTGCTGCGGTCGCCAGTATGAGTTCGTCGCATTTGAAAGTGCTCTTCAAGCAGTCGACGGGGATGCCCGTGCATCAGTATGTCATCCAAGCTCGATTGCAGCACGCTCTGCAGTTAATCGTTGAGACGAGTCTGCCACTCGCCGAAATCGCGCTGCTCTCCGGTTTTGCAAGCCAAAGCCATCTCGCACGCTGCTTCCGCCCCGTCTACGGCGTCACACCCGCAGAACTCCGTCGCGAGTCAATCCGATAAAACAAAACGAGCGATGTTTCCACCGCTCGTTTTTACTAATATGCGCCCT
>CAZJLJ010000014.1:22251-55553 GCA_964546935.1 uncultured bacterium
TCGCCGGAGCTTGCGCCGCCCATATCGGCTTGACCGGCGTCGCTACCCCAACCGGATTGGTCGCCGCCACTCCAGCTGCCGCCTTGGTCGCCGGGTACTATGCCGCCGCCGGCCTGCTGATCGATGTACGTGTTGCCGCCGCGGTTACCGAAAAGCTCGTTGCCCAGGAAAGCACCGCCGAGGCCGCCGAGCAAACCGCTCCAGAAGCCACCGCCGCCGCCACCGTAGTAGCCGGGACCGCCGTATCCGGGCCCATAGCCAGGTCCGTATCCCGGACCGCCGCCCATGGGCGCTCCGCCAGGGCCGGCCGGGCCACCGCCATAGTAGCGCGGGCCCGAAGCCGCACGCATGATCGAACGAATGATAAGAAATCCGACGACGATGATCAGGATCCACCAGAACATCGAAATATGTACTCCTGAGTTAGTATGTTGAACGTATCCGCCGCGCGTTGTTGCGGGATAGTTGTATCCATTGGCGCCGCGCGCGTTTGGTGCGCTCTGTAAGTGCGCACGGAAGATGTCCAAAGTGCTGTTTACCGCAGTGGTAATGCCGCCGTCATAGTCCCCGTTCTTGAATTGCGCCTCCATGGATTGACGTATGGAGCGCAACGTTTCGGGCGGGAAGAATGCCGCCGTGGCGCGACCCGGAACGATAATGTCTTTGCGGTCATCTTTTGCAATGAAGATCAGAATGCCGTTGACTTGCTGTTCTGAAAAAACTTTTTGTGCTGCGCTTTGCAGCGATTCACTGCCGAGCGACGGAACCGTCACTACGACGATTTGTTTGTTCGTTTGCGCGTTGAAGCTTGCAATTTCGTTGTTCAACTGCGAAACGGTGCCCGGCGAAAACATGCCGGCGCCGTCTTGAACGAACGACGTAGCCGCGCCGGCAGGAAGTGCGTTGAGCAGGATCCCGATGGCGAGCGCAAAGATCGCGCTAAGGCGTTTCATGATTGGACTTCTTTCCTCCAAAAGCTACTATCACGCCGGTACGGCAGGTGTTTCAGAGCTAGCGGTTGCCGAGGCTGCCGACAAGCACAACACCACCCGCAACGCTGAACACGAAGATAAGCAGGAAGATCCAGACGCCTACCTTTAGCCACATGCTGCGGCGTTCGCGGCTGGCCCGGGTGTGATGGATCACGCGGTGATGTCGATTCCTCACGATTCCTGCGCTTGACGAGCCTCGACCGCGCTCCAAAGGCGCTCGAGATTGTAGAATTGGCGTTGCTCGGGGGTGAACACGTTCACGATGACATGGCCGAGATCGATGAGAATCCACGTGCCGTCGGCGTAGCCCTCCACCCTCGTGACGGAGTGGCCCGACCCTTCGACTCTTTCCACGATGGCGTCTGCGATGGCACGCGTTTGAATCTTTGAACGCCCCGTAATGAGTGCGAACGTATCGGCAAGGATCGTGCGGCCGCTCACGTCGATGGCGGTAAAATCTTCACCTTTTCTGTCGAGCGCTGCTTCGCGCACGATTTCGATCAATTCAGCGATGTCGTAACCTCCCCAAGTTCCACGCCGAAGTACTGGGCAGCCGCGGCGGTTTGCGGCGCGACCGCCATACCCTTTTTCCGAAAATACCGCAATGAATGCGCAAGCGTTGCGCGCATGCCGTCGCCAAGATTACGCTCGGCAATCTGCCAGAGCTCCGCGCGTTCGGAAAACGTTCGTCCGGGTTCCAGGCCATCTGCCAGAAAGACGACGCAGTCGAGCGGCGACATATGCGCGGCGGCAACGGTGTGCTTTTCGATAGCCGAAAGCACCTCCGGATCGTGAACGGCAAAAGCCTCCTGGGCAATGCAGGCGCCCAGCCGCGCGTGCAAGACAAGGGGGTTCGCTCGTTCGAATGCGTCGATCGTCATTTGCCGCATCTCGCACTCCGCAATTAGCCGCGGGCCGGGATATAAACGCGCAAGATCGTGGAGCATGCCGGCGAGCCGTGCCTTCGGTGCGCTGACGGTGTGTTGGAGAGCAAGAAGTTCGGCCGCACGCGCGACGCGTACGACGTGGGCGTACCGGTGTTCTTGTCCCAAATGCGCGCGCACTCGCCGCGCCAGGTCGATGTAATGCAGCAGTGCTCTACCTACGACTGGCTGAAGCGCGAACGCAGAGCGCGCAAACGCGTGCGATACAAATCGCCTTTTAAATTGCCCGCCCACATCACGAGCGCGTTCTCGTTGTTATCGCTGTAATAGCCTTTGCGGGTCGTAACGGTAGTGAATCCGTATTTGCGATAAAGCTGCTGCGCGACGACGTTGCTTTCGCGAACTTCGAGCGTCATCCACGCTGCTCCGCGTTCGATGGCTTCGTCGATCAAGTGAATCAACATCAATTCACCGAATTTTCTTCCGCGATAGCCTTCGTCAACGGCAATCGTGGTGACGTGCGAATCTTCGAAAATCACCCAAATCCCGCCGTATGCGACGATCTTGCTGCCAATACGTCCGACGAAATAGTGCGCGAGCTTATTAGTGTTCAGTTCGTTATAGAATGCATCCGACGGCCAAGTCGTCGCGAACGATTGTCGTTCGATGCGCAGGACATCCGCGATATCGGAGACCGACATCGGGACGATCGTCAGCTTCTCGTGATCGCCGGTATGCGACGGTGTGAGTTCGGCCTTCATCGCTCTTCGCGCACCGCGCGAAATTGAGGCACCTTTGCTGCCGGCAATTCGCCGTAGTCCGCTCGCACTTCATGAGAACTTGCCGCCGGGCGCAAATCTTCAGCCGCCAGCGCGATGGCTGCAGCGGGGGGCGTTATGGCGGCGGAGCGAGACTCCACGATGTACCCGCCTTCGGCACACGCTGCAAGTACGTCCTCCGCAGCGTTAATTGCGATCACCGGCAGGCCGCCCGCGGGAAGCACCTCTTTGAGCACCTCGTGGATCGGCCCCGAGGCACGGCGAGTCGATGTACCATTGCGATAACGGGCCGAAATGATGCCCGGGCGCCCCACCACTACGGTCAGCGCTTCGGCCAAATCAGTGCCGTACTCGAGGGCGTCGAACGACGAAACGGCTACCAACGGCACGCCCCACGCTTGCGCCAGCGACTTGGCGTATGCAATCGCGATGCGCAAGCCAGTGAATCCCCCTGGCCCGGTCCCAACGGCAATTCGATCCAACTCGTTGCCGCGCAGCCCCGAACCGGACAAGACGTCGGAGATAAGCGCGAGTCCGGCCTCGAGTGCAACGTGACCCCCGAGCTCGCGTTCTGCAACTACGCTCCGGTCGATCGTAACGGCGGCGGAGAACGACCCAAGGGCTCCGTCGATGCCTAAGATCTTCACGGCTTGCCCACGACCGAGACCGTGCGTGGCTCGTCTCCCGAGCCCGCGATCGTCACTTCATAACGGTCTGCCGGTACGATTCCTGGCGCATGCGTCCACCACTCGATGAAGACGATTGAGGTGCCGTCGAACGCCTCGTCGAGCCCTAGTTCGTTCATTTCCGCGGGTGATTCGATTCGGTAGAGATCAACGTGATCGATCGGAGGTATTCCGGGATAGCGGTGCCAGAACGTGAACGTCGGACTGGTTGTTTGGTCTTCGCCATGCCGGGCTGTTACGGCGGCGCGTACGAAGGTCGTTTTGCCGGCGCCGAGTTCGCCGGAAAGCGCCACGACATCGCCCGGAGCGAGTGATCGTGCGAATGCCGCCGCAAACGATTCGAAGTCGTCCAGGTTTAAAAGAGTGCGAGTACCTTCAGCGGCGAAGTTGTGGGGCATGTCGAGCGGCGAATTCGGAATTGAGCTTCGGCAGTCCGTTCAGATGCACTTGGACACCATTGAAGCCATGGCAAAGCAGGCGAAGGCCCGCATTGCCGGCGACATGGAGGCTGTGCGTCCGGTAGCGGCTCCGCCTTTTGAACCCCCGTCCACGCCGAAGCGTTACAACGTTTCGTTCGACGACGTTTTCGTTCCCCAAGAGCAGCCGGCGCCGCCGGCTTTCCAAGAAGCGCCGCAGGCGGCCGTATCGTTCGACGACGTGCTTGCCGGCCAGGTCGACTCCGATGGCATCCCCGTGTGGGAAGAGCCGCCGTAGTTCGCGAATTATCTTTTAACCTAGTGGCCCAGCCGTCTTAGGCTGCGGCCCCTCCACCTTCGTGAGCTAATTGCCTTATGTGAGTAAGGGGTTAGCTTGTTTTTCGTAAGACAGTAGATGCACAACGATATCATCCAACAGGTCAACGTCGAAGACGAAATGCGAGAGAGTTATCTCTCGTATGCTATGTCGGTTATCGCCTCGCGTGCGCTCCCGGAT
This sequence comes from uncultured bacterium, assembly GCA_964546935.1. Taxonomy (GTDB): domain Bacteria; phylum Vulcanimicrobiota; class Vulcanimicrobiia; order Vulcanimicrobiales; family Vulcanimicrobiaceae; genus JALYTY01. Next base: position 26,526 of record CAZJLJ010000014.1, read on the forward strand.
GTGCGCGACGGCCTAAAACCGGTCCAGCGCCGCATTCTCTATGCGATGCGCGAGATGGGAATGGACCCCGGCAAGCAGCACCGCAAGTCTGCCGGTATCATCGGTGAAGTTCTCAAGAGCTATCACCCGCACGGCGACAGCTCGGTTTACGACGCGCTCGTGCGCATGGCGCAAGACTTTACGTTGCGCTACCCGATGATCGACGGGCACGGAAACTTCGGTTCGATCGACCCGGATCCGCCGGCCGCCTATCGATACACGGAAGCACGGCTTGCGCGGCCGGCGATGGACGTTCTTGCGGATCTCGATAAAGAGACCGTCCCATTCGTCCCGAATTTCGATAATCAAGGTACTGAACCGAGCGTTCTGCCTGGCCGTTTGCCGCAGTTGCTGTTGAATGGTTCGAGCGGCATTGCCGTTGGTATGGCGACGAATATTCCGCCGCATAACCTCAGCGAAATCGCCGACGCAATCGTCGCAGTTATCGACGAGCCGAATATCGACGAAGATAAGCTGATCGACATTGTAAAAGGTCCGGACTTTCCGACAGGCGGCACGATTCTCGGCCAAGAGGCGCTACGCGAAGCCTACAAGACCGGACGCGGTTCTATCACCATTCGTGGCAAGGCCGAAATCATCGAAGAAAAAGGCCGCCACAAGATCGTGATTTCGGAGATTCCGTATCAGGTCTATAAGAGCCGCATCGTTGAGGCAATCGCTGAAGCGCATTCGGAGAAGCGCATCACAGGCATTGCGCGGCTGGACGACGAGTCGAACCGTAAAGGTATGAAGGTCGTCGTCGAGCTGCAGAAGAGCGCGACGCCAAAAGTCGTGCTGAATCAGCTCTTCAAGCATACGCCGCTGCAGTCGAGCTTCGGCTTCAACATGCTTGCGCTTGTGCCGGTTGGCGAACAACGTCCCGACGGTTCGGTTGCGCTCGAACCGCAAGTGCTCAATCTCAAGCAGTTGCTCGAGCACTTCATCGCGCACCGCAAAGACGTCGTCACGCGCCGCACGCGTTACGATTTGCGCAAAGCCGAAGAACGCGCACATCTGCTCGAAGGTTACCGAATTGCGCTCGACAACATCGATGAAGTTATCGAGATCGTTCGCGGAAGCCAAACGACCGATGAAGCGAAAACGAAGCTTTCGTCGCGCTTCGGCCTCTCCGAAGTTCAGGCACAAGCGATCGTCGACATGCGTCTACGTACGCTCGTCGGCCTCGAACGTCAGAAGATCGAAGACGAGTACGCTGAGCTGATCAAGCTCATTGCGGAATTGCAAGACATCTTGAACAGCCCGCGCCGTGTTGCGCAAATCATCAAGTCGGAAACGTTAGACGTCAAGAAGCGTTTCGGCGACGAACGCCGCACCGACGTTCAGCCGGCCGAAGATGAAATCTCGATGGAGCAGCTCGTCCCGAACGTCGACGTCGTTGTGACGTACACGGTCGGCGGCTATATCAAGCGCGTTTCGGTCGACACGTTCCGCACGCAGAACCGCGGCGGCCGTGGTGTCACCGGCATCTCGAACTTGAAGCGCGAAGACGTCGTGCGCAACTTCTTCGTGACGAAGACGCACGATCACGTGCTGTTCTTCACGAACAAGGGACGTGTCTATCGTCTGCGCGGATACGAAATTCCCGACACCACGCGTCAAGCGCGCGGAACGGCGCTTGTCAATTTGTTGACGCTGCCCCCGGGCGAATACGTCACCGCCGTTTTCCCGATCGACAAGTTTGAAGGCGATCAGTACTTAGTGATGATTACCGAGAAGGGCGTCATCAAAAAGACGAAGCTCGAAGAGTTCTCGAACGTGCGCCGCAACGGCCTCAACGCGATCAATCTCGACGAAGGCGACAACTTGCTGGCGGTCGATCTCTCCGACGGCTCGCGCGACATCATTTTGGCGTCGCGTACCGGCATGGCGGTGCACTTCAACGAGAAAGACGTGCGTGCGATGGGTCGCAACGCACGTGGCGTAAAGGCGATGACGCTCGAGGGCAACGACGGCATCATTGCGATGGACGTTATCGAAGACGCGCGTCGCGAAGTGTTGCTCGTAACGTCGCAAGCGTTTGGCAAGCGCACGCCGATCGATGACTACCGCCATACCTCACGCGGCGGCAAGGGCGTGAAGGCGTTCGCGAAGGAACGGGAGGACATCGGCCAGGTTGTCGATCAGATCATGGTCAACGCCGACGACGAGCTGCTGATGATTACGAGCGGCAACCAGGTTATCCGCATCAAGGTCTCCGACATCCGCAAGGCCGGCCGTTCGACCAAGGGCGTCCGTCTGCAGCGGCTTGGCGAGGGCGACGAGGTCATCGCGATCACCAACCTTGGCAAGCAGGCCAAACAGATCACGGACATCACAGGCGAGCCGGCCGACGGCGTCTCCGCAACCTAGCGAGATGCCCTACGGGTCTTTAAAGAAGGAGGTAGTACTAAGATACTCATGAGCGCATTGCCAGACGTTACACAAAACAACTTTCAGAACGAGGTTCTGAGCAGCGGACAGCCCGTTCTCGTCGATTTTTGGGCACCGTGGTGCGGCCCGTGCCGCATGCTCTCGCCCGTCGTAGAGAAGATCGCTTCCGCAAATACGGGCAAGGCGAAGTTCGTTAAGCTGAACACGGATGAGAATCCGAGTATTGCCGGTCAGTATCAGGTCTCGGGCATTCCGTGCCTGATCCTCTTCAAAGACGGTCAGCCTGTCGATCGCATCGTCGGTTACGTTCCGGAGAACGTAATTTCATCGATGTTATCTAAGCACGTCGCTTAGACCAAAATATCGATGTCGGAGACTTTTCGTAGTCTTCCGGCAGTTCATAAGTTGCTAGAGCATCCGTCGATCGCGCCCTACGAGTCTCTCGTGGGGCGCGATGCTTTGCGCGGGGCGATTGCGCTGGAACTCGATCGCGTGCGCGCCGCCGGCATAGCGGAACCGGCGGAACTAATCGTTGCGCGCGTCGTTCAGCGCGTGGAAGAGCTTGCGGCAGAGCAGCTGGTCCCGGTCATCAATGCAACGGGAACGCTATTGCACACCAATTTGGGCCGCGCGCCTTTGGCGAAACATGCATTTGCTACCGCATGGCAGGCCGCCAAAGGCTATTCGAATCTCGAGTTCGATTTGGCGGCCGGCGAGCGCGGTTCGCGCTACGAGCGCGTAACCGCGATTCTGCGCGAACTAACCGGCGCAGAGGACGCGTTGGTGGTGAACAACTGCGCGGCGGCGATTTTGCTGCTTCTCGATACGTTCGCTCGCGGAGCGGAAACGATTGTTGCTCGGAACCAACTTATCGAAATCGGCGGAGGCTTCCGGCTGCCGGACGTTCTTGCGCGAAGCGGCTCAACGCTCATCGAGGTAGGCGCCACAAACAAAGTTTATCTCGCCGATTTCAAAGCGGCGTTGTCGCCACGGACGGCACTCATCATGCGCTCCCACCGTTCGAACTTCTCCATCGAAGGCTTTACCAGCGACGTCGCACCATCAGATCTGGTAGCGCTTGGGAAGCATGCCGGCGTTCCGGTAGTCGAAGATTTGGGTAGCGGCGCACTCGTTGATTTATCCGAGTATGGATTGCCTCGCGAAAGAATGGTTCAAGATGCCGTCCGCGACGGCATCGCGCTTACCGCGTTTTCCGGTGACAAACTTTTTGGCGGTCCCCAAGCGGGCATCATCGTCGGCTCTTCGTCGCAGGTGGCACGATTGAGAAGCAATCCACTCTTGCGAGCACTGCGCGTGGACAAAGTAACTCTAGCGCTGATTGCCGGTACGGCGGCGCTCTACCGGTCCAAAGAAACGCGCGAAAAAATTCCGTTTTATCGCATGTTGGCCGCTTCTACGGAGCAGCTCCGCGAACGAGGGCGAGCTTACGCAGAACGCTTTGCCTCCGCACGAATCATTGAGTCTGAAGCGTATGTGGGCGGCGGATCACTTCCCCATGCACGGATCGATTCGATTGCGATTGCCCTTCCCACATCGTTTGCGGATGATCTGGCGGCGCACTTGCGACGCGCTGCGACTCCGATCGTGTCGCGCGTCGAACAACAAAAAGTTGTTTTGGATCTGCGAACGATCGAACCGGAGAGTGACGCTGAAGTAATTGCGGCGTTAACGCAACTTCTTTCCGAATAACTTACGGTTGCATGGGGAGTGCGCAAGCTGTGTACATTTTCGGACGAAGATGACCAAAATTAGTTGTTTATCTTCGTGTGAAGCGGTGGTACAATTTTCACGTGTAAGTGAAGACAGAGGTTTAGTCCAATGGCGTAGCTTGCCAGGGGAGATGCGGAAACGCACCTCCCCCATCGTCTGCGCGTGAAAGAAACGCACGCATGCATGCAAAGACACACGATTACTGCGAGCGTGATGGTGCAAGAAGTCGAAACAATTGGTGCGTAAACTTCGCGACGCTATGGTATAATCGCAAAGTAAGTCGAAGACAGAGGTTTAGTCCAATGGCTTAGCTTGCCAGGGGAGATGTGAAAACATCTCCCCACGTTTATTTTATGGGCTAGGTACTAAACCAACCCGAAGGAACAACGTCGAGATTGACGTTGATCTGCTTCACTTCGGTGTATGCTTCGTAGCCGTACGTACCGAGCTCGCGTCCAATGCCGGACTGTTTGTAGCCGCCCCACGGTGCTTCGTTATACGTGGGGTGATAGGTGTTGATCCAGGTGATGCCCGCACGCATTTTTCGAATAACGCGATGGGCTTTTGCGACATCCTGTGTGAAGACGGCGCCGGCAAGACCGTAAATCGTATCGTTGGCGACGCGAATTGCATCGGCTTCGTCTTTGAACGTTTGCACCACAAGGACCGGTCCGAAAATTTCCTCACGAACGATGCGCATGCTGGGCGTCGTGCGATCGAAGATCGTGGGAGCGAGGAAGTTTCCACCTGCGAGCGGCCCCTCGAGGCGTGTCCCGCCGGTGCGCAAACGCGCGCCTTCTTCTTGTCCGATGCGGACGTAGTTCTCAACTTTCTCCATATGCGGACGCGAAATCAACGGGCCCATTTCGGTGTTGGCATCGAAGCCGTTGCCGATGCGAATCTTTTGTGCTCTCTCCACGAGCGCACCGACGAATCGATCCGCGATGCTCTCTTGAATAACAAGGCGCGAACCGGCAGAACAGACTTGGCCCGCGTTCGCGTAGATGCCGAAGAGCGCGTAATCGACTGCCGTATCGAAATCGGCGTCTTCGAAAACGACGTTCGGCGACTTGCCGCCTAACTCGAGAGAAATCTTCTTTAGGTTTCCGGTCGCGGCGCGCATGATCGAACGTCCGGTCACGGTTCCACCGGTGAACGCTACCTTGTCGACGAGATCGTTTTCGGCAATTTCAGCGCCTACTTCGGGCCCGGCGCCGAGGACGACGTTTACCACGCCTTCGGGGAACTCAAGTTCTTCGAATAGCGTTGCCAGACGCAGCAGCGAAAGCGGCGTTAATTCGGACGGTTTAATTACGCACGTGTTGCCCGCCGCAAGCGCCGGAGCCAGTTTCCACACGCCCATCAGAAGCGGATAGTTCCACGGAATGATTTGTCCGCAAACACCTATCGGCTCGCGCACCGTGAACGTTTGCGACGGCGCTGGGACATCGAAGGTTTGTCCCTGCGGCTTTGTGGCGAGGCCGGCGTAGTAACGGAAGCAATTTGCCGCGTCGACGACGTCGAATTCAGTTTCGCGCAGCGGCTTGCCGTTGTTCAATGTGTCGATGCGTTTGAGCTCATCGGCATGTTCGTCGATCTTATCGGCGAGTTTCATTAGCAGGCGCGCACGGTCTTGGGCCGTCATTTCGCCCCACGGACCTTCGTGGAACGCGCGGTGAGCGCTTTGAATGGCGCGTTTTGCATCTTCACGCGTACCCTCGGCGACGTCCGCAATCTTAGCACCCGTTGCGGGATCTATAAGTGCGCGCGTATTGCCGTTTGATGCTTCGCACCACCGGCCGTCAACGTACATCAGTGTCGTTCCGCCGGAGCGCGGCAGATTCCGCAAAAGTTGCTCGGCGCTTACAGCGCTCGGAGCGAGCGTATCCATAGATTCCTTACCCCGCTTTTACGAGAGTCGACATGGTTTTGAGAGACTGCCCGACCGCGTTGCAAACGTAATCGGCTTGTTCTTCGGTTATGGTCAGTGGCGGTTCGATTCGAATCACACGTGCGTTTACGAGTGTGCCCGAGACGAGCACTCCGCGATCGAGCAAGCGTTTCGCAAATTCGAATCCGGACTTGTCGTCGTTGAATTCGAGAGCGATCAGGAGCCCCTTGCCTCTCGCCTCAACTACGATCTCCGGATAAGGCGCGCTTGCTTTGCGCAGTCCGTCCAGCATCCGCGTGCCCAAGCGGGCGGCGCGTTGTGGTAATCGTTCCTCAATGAGCACGTTGATCGTTGCAAGCGCAGCGGCGCACGCAAGCGGGTTTCCGCCGAACGTCGTTGTGTGCAAAAACGGGTTGTCGAAGAGTCTTGAAAAGACTTCTCGGCTTCCGATCACTGCGCCGGCGGGCATAACGCCTCCGCCGAAAGCTTTGGCTAAACACAGAATATCCGGCGCAACACCGTAGTGCTCGAAGCAGAACATTTTGCCGGTGCGTCCCATACCGGTTTGCACTTCGTCCAAGATCAGCAAAGCACCGAACTCGTTGCACAACGCGCGAACTCCGCGTAGATAGTTTGCGTCGGGAATGTTCACGCCGCCTTCGCCTTGGATCGGCTCGAGCAACACCGCGCCGACGTCTTCGCCAACCATTTTCAGTCGTTCGAACTTATCGTGCAATGCGTCCAAATCGTTGAACGGAAAGTGTTCGATTCCCGGAAGCAGCGCTCCGAACGGACGGCGGAATTCACCCTTTGCGCTAACGGAAAGAGAGCCGAAGCTCTTGCCGTGGAAGCCTTTTGTCGCCGCAATGATCGTTTGTTTCTGCGGATTATACGCCCGGGCTAGCTTAAGCGCCGCTTCGACCGTTTCGGTTCCGCTGTTGCAGAAAAACGTGTACTGCAAGTTCGGCGGCGTTAGCATCGAAAGCGTTTTCGAGAGCATGGCGCGCAATGGATCGAGAAGGTCCTGGCTGTGTAGCGGCTGGCGTGCTAGTTGTGCCTCGACGGCTGCGATGACTTTCGGGTGGCGGTGTCCCACGTTAAAGATACCGAATCCGCCAAGACAATCGATGTATTCGCGACCTTGCACGTCCCGATAGCTATTCGGGCCCGCGTCACTCCACTCGACGACGGCACCTGCGCCGTCTACCTTTGTGGCTTTGCGATATTCGAGGAAACCGGGGTTCACATGGTCGCGGAAATTTTCAACGGTTTCTCTCGTGATCCACGATGCCTGTTCCGGCGTAATCGTGGACGATTGAATTAAGTCGAGTATTTTTTGCGTATACTCGAATACTTCAGACTCTCTGCGTTCAAGAATTTTCTTTCACCTCCGAGGTCGACAAAACGTGTTCGCAACTTGCGACGATGCGCTCCAGCGCTTCATCTAAGTTGCGATCGTCGATGACGAGCGGTACCAAGGCTCGTATGACGTTGCCCGCACCGGCGGGCATAAGCAGGACGCCACGTTCGCGCGCTTCGATGATGATGCGCGTAACGTCGGCGCTGCGATCCGCATTGAACTCGATGCCTATCATGGCTCCAAGTCCGCGGACTTCTGCAACGGCACTGGGATAACGCGATGCGATCGATTCGAACGCAGCGCGAATGCGGTGGCCGATGACTGTGGCGCGATCGAGAATCTCTTCGGTAAGCGCATCGATACTCGCAAGCGCGGCAGCGCACGCAACCGGATTTCCGGCGTACGTCCCGCCCAAGCCACCTGGAGCTGGTGCGTCCATAATCTCTGCTTTTCCGACGACTGCGGCAAGCGGCATACCGCCTGCCAACGATTTCGCGACCGTAATGAGATCCGGTTCTATTCCACTATGTTCTATGGCGAACCGCTTTCCCGTTCTTCCGAAACCGCTTTGAATCTCATCGCAAACGAGCACGATGCCGTACCGATCGCAAACCGCTCTTAACGCTTGCATGAACTCGCGCGGCGCCGGAACAAAGCCGCCTTCCCCTAACACGGGTTCGATGATGATGGCTGCAACTCGGTCCGGCGAGACGCTCGTGGAAAAGACTTCCTCGAGCGCATCGAGCGCGCGCTGCGTCGTCCAGCCGTGCAGCTCATGCGGAAACGGCGTGTGATAGACTTCGCTGCAGAACGGCCCGAAATGTTGCTTGTATGGCGCATTTTTGCCGGTCATCGAAAGCGCGAGCAGCGTGCGGCCATGATAGCCGTGCTGAAACGCGATGACTGCGGGCCGCTGCGTGTAGGCGCGCGCAATTTTGATCGCGTTTTCCGTTGCTTCGGAACCTGTTGAAAGCAAAAGCGTTTTCTTCGCCGACGTTCCGGGCGCGATGCGATTCAGCGCTTCCGCGACTTCGACGTATGGTTCGTAGGAAGTTACTTGGAAGCAAAGATGCGTGTAGAGTTTGGCCTGCGCCTGAATCGCTTCGACGACGGCGGGGTTCGCGTGTCCGAGATTCATCACGCCGATCCCGCCCACGAAATCGATGTACTCGCGACCGTCGACATCCCACAGAGTGGCACCGGATGCGCGAGCGATCGCAATGGGGTGCACGCACCCAACGCCTCGCGGCACAGCGTCCGCGCGACGCCGGGAGATACCGGTGGATAGAGAGCTGACCGCCTGCATAGGTTAAGCCTACTGGCCCCGATGACGCCGTCCAACGTTCCGGCGTACCAATTTTAGGCGGATAGTTGTTGTTTCAGCACAAAGTAGTCGCCTATGAAGCTCTCGGACGTTCTCGCGCTTCCTTCCATGGCGTCCGCGAAGGTCACGGCCGGCGCCAAAGGAACCGACCGCGAGGTCCTTTGGTCGCACGTGGTGGACATGCCAGACCCGGTGCCATGGGTCCGCCCCGGCTTCCTATTGCTTACGACGGGCTATAGTTGGCCCACCGACGAGAACAGGCAGCGGCGCCAAGTCGCCGATCTCGCGATGGCGGGCGTTGCGGCCGTCATTTTGGCGGTGCCGAAGTTCATCGAACATTTCTCCGATGCCGCCCGCGCTCAGGGCGACGCATCCAACTTGCCGCTCATAGAAATTCCGTTCGAAGTCCCGTTCGTGCAAATCATAGAAGAGCTGCACCGAGCGGTGATGATGGAACCGTATGCAATCATCGAACGCTCGGAACAGATTCACCGCGCGCTGACTCGCGCTGCAAGTCGCGACGCAACCCTCGACGATCTTGCGCGAGAGCTGAGTTCTCTTATCGAACGCTCCGTAACGTTCGAAGACCCGGGCGGAAAATTGCTGGCGTCTGCGACGCTTGGTGATGAATTAGATGAAGTGCGCCGCGAAACGCTGGCCGCCGGCAAAAGCCCGCTAAGTACGATTGGAACGCTCGAACGCACCGGATTGAATCGCCGCATTCGCGCGTCCGAGAAACCGCTACGTATTTCAGCAATGCCTGAAATAGGACTCGCAGCTCGAGTGGCTTGTCCGATTCGCGTTGGGTCCGAGCTGGTGGGCGTGGTGTGGATCATTGAAGGAAAGAAGCCGCTTTCCGAACTCGATCATCGCGCCGCCGAACATGCTGCTCTCGTTGCGGCGATCCATATTGCTCACCAGCGCGCGTTGACGGAAACGCAGTCGCGCTTGGGGTACGCGGCGTTTCTTTCGCTCCTGGAAACCGAACCTGGTCGCGAGCCGATCGCCGATGAACGCGTTCGTCTTTTGGGGTTCGATCCGGGCGCGAACTATCGCGTCGGCATCGTTTCGATTCCACAGAAGCTGCCCTTGGACGCTGCCGGATTGGCGCGGCGCGATGCCGTTGCGCAAAGCGTCCGTGAGACATTGCGCAAAGCCGGCCGCGAAGCGCTTGTCACGGTGTCCCTTAACTACGTTCCGTTCTTGTTGCCGCCGGGACTCGATGCACACACGATTCACGAGGATTTGGATGACGCGTCGCTTTCCATCGTTCTCGGGCGCGAGCACCGCGGCGCAGAAGGCGTGCGCGCAAGTTATCGCGAGGCGTTGTCTTTGCTCACCTACCGCGACCGGCCGGCACTTTGCACCTACGAAGATTTGCTCGTCCCCCGGGTCATCATGGGCGACGCCGCAGCACGGGAAACGTTTCTTGACGGGTTTTTCCGGCCGCTTCGCGAGCGCAGAAATGGGCGCGAGCTGGCCAAGGCGCTTCTCTCGCTAGCGCGGCACGGGTTTCGCTTCCGTCAAGCCGCCGCGGCACTGAGCATTCATCCCAACACGCTGCGCTATCGGCTCGACCGCGTTAGCGAAATCCTTCGAATAGATTTGGCCGATCCCGACGTTCAATTCCGCCTTCAACTGGCTGCGCGATTGCTCGATGCGGGCAACCGAGAATGGTAATTTGTGCCCGCAGGACAGAATACGAGGAGACTTTTGTCGATTCATAACATGGTCTTACGCAACTAGCGCGGGCTAGACTAAAAGCGATCTAGCCGTTGCAATTACGACGAGCGAGGAAAATTGAATTTGATCAAGCGATCGCTTGCAGCGGGCCTATTGGCCTTGCTCTCTGCTTTGGTACCTGCACTCGCCGGAACCACCGGAAGCCTGGTGGGGCGCGTCACCGAGACCGGGACGGGGGTGCCGGTCGCCGGCGCAACGGTGCGCGTCACATCGCCGTCGCAGACGGCAACTACCAAAACCGACTCGCGCGGATTGTTCTCTTTTATCTCCCTAGGTCCGGACACGTACGTAGTTAGTGTCGAACGCGAAGGCTACGATCCGCAATCGCAGCCTGGCCAGACGGTGCTCGCCGACCAATCGGTAACCATCAACCTCTCGATTCGCAAAGAATTGAAGACGATCGCAATAACGCATTCGCAGGGTGCCGGAAGCCTTGTGCGATCCGGCACGACGAGCGACGTCTATTCGGTGAATCCGGCAGCGCAACGCGCGACGAAAGCGCTCGGCGGTTCCGGAAGTTTAGATCAGGCGTACGGTGCAATTGCCAGTGTCCCGGGTGTCAGCATTCCGTCGGGACAGCAGGGCTGGTATCAGAGCGTCTTCATTCGCGGCGGTGACTACGACCAGGTCGCATACGAATTCGATGGCGTTCCCGTTATTCGTGACTCCGACGGCGCTCCGATCGTTACGCTTTCCGCGCTTGGACAACAAGAAGTGCAAGTCTACACGGGTGGTACACCTGCAACTTCCGATTCGCCCGGACTCGCGGGGTACATCAATCAGGTTATCAAGACAGGAACCTCGCCCGGCTATTTAGATTTCACGGGCGCGGCCGGCACGCCGGCTTTCTATCACAAGTTCTCCGTTGAAGCGGGCGGATCGACGCCGAGTCGGTTGTTCTCTTACTACGTTGGCCTCGCCGGCGCAAACCAGGATTACCGCTACGGCGATCAGTTCAACGGCGTTTCGGATCCGCTCTATTTCTATCCGCAAGTTATTCCGACGACGAACTCTTCGTTCAACATTCTCGACGGAAGCTGCGGTACTTATCCGCCTCCGCCGGGTTGCGGCGCTTCCAACAATTATGGCGCCGTTTTCGCTCCGGGAAATGCGTGGACGCAGGCATACAACGCCGATCGCGAAGCGGTTTTCAACTTCCACATCGGCATTCCGCATCGCCACGATGCGTTGCGCGACGACATGCAAGCGCTTTACGTTGCCGGCAGCATCTTCACCACGTACAACAGCTCTTCGAATTTCCTGGCAATCTCGCCGCCGGTTCCATGGCTGGACGGCGTAACGTACACCGGCCAAGTCTTCGCAGCGCCGGACCCCACGAAGATCGTTCCGGTAAATTATCCGAGCAGCCCGACGGGACGCGTTGCCAATTCGTTGCTTAGTCCCAACCAAAGCGACGGCGGAAATAACGACTACTCCGTTTTGAAGCTGCAGTATCAGAAAAATCTAAACGATCATTCGTACTTGCGCGCGATCGGCTACAGCGAGTACACCGATTGGTTCCTCAATGGCCCGAACAGTTCGCAAAACACCTTCGGTGCTACGCTTTCGGACTACGAGGTGCTCGGTCACTTCTATGGCGGCAATCTCAGCTATTCAAACAATCTTTCGCAGCAGCATTTGTTGACGGCATCGGTCTCGTACGAAACGCAGAAACTGCAGACGTACAACGCAACGTTTGATACGACGTTTGGGCCCAGTCCGAACACCGGCCAGTTCGGAAACATTATCACGAGCTACGTTGGCCACGACGGCAACTGCTACAACTTTAGCACCGGCGCGCAGTGGACGTGTTACGACCCCACCAATGTCGGCAACCCGTCGAACCTTATGCCGGGTGATTGCGTTGCCGCGGGAACGTGTTCCGGCACGCCTGCAGCCTCGCAAGGTGCGCGGTGGCTGGTGACGGAGAACGGACAAGACGCGCAAGTCGACAACGTTACGCCATACTTCACTTCAGGTGCGATTACCGATGTGTACCGTCCGAACGACCGTATCACGGTAAACGTGGGCGCGCGGTTCGATCACTTCGGCTACAACCTCAACAACGTGGAAGCCGGCTATCCCGCACGTGCGTTTTGGTTCCAATCGTATAACAACGAGTTTTGCGGTGCTCCCGGCATAGCGAACGTATCGCGTTGGAATCCCACGACGCAGGTTTTCGATCCGTGTCCGGCCGGCACGACGCCGGCAACCTTTACAAACACGGCCGGAGGCCTACGATCCGATAACGTATTCCAGCCGCGCATTGCCGCAACGTATACCATCAATCCGAACACTGTTTTGCGAGCTTCGTACGGGAAGTACGCTCGCCCGGCAGCGACGTCGTATCAAGAGTACAACACGTTCCAGCAAGATCTGCCCACGTTCTTAAGCCAGTTTGCGGCGCTCGGCTATACGTCGCCGCTGCACGACGTTGTCGCGGATACTTCAGAGAACGCAGACCTTTCCTACGAACATCGCTTCCCGGGAACGCGGTTGTCCATGAAGGTCACGCCGTTCTATCGAACCACGAAGAACCAGCTTCAGTATTTGAACATCAGCGCACTTGGCGGAACGCTCGCCGGCATCAACGTCGGTACGTTGAAGTCTTACGGGACCGAGCTCTCGCTGCAATGGGGCGACTTTGCGCAGCAGGGCCTCTCCGCACAACTCTCTTATACGTATACGAACACGCACACGAGGTATGCGAACCTTTCCAACGGCCTGAATATTATCGACGTGTTGAACGGTTCGATCGAGCAATACAATTCGTATACGTCTGCGTGCGCAGGTGCCGCCGCGAACACCAAGCTCTGCGGCAACGGATTGTACTCCGGAAATGCACTTGCGTCGCTGCCGTCAAACACGACGCCGGGCTTGAACGTTCCCAATCCTTACTACAGTCAGCCAGCGCAGCCGCTAATGGATCCAAACGCCGAATACGTCCCGTACGACGTTATTCCGAGCGCGTTCGCCAGCGCAAATAGCTACGCGGTGCCGCACGTCGCGACGTTGATCTTGAACTACCGGCACAACAAGTTTGCGATAACACCGAGTTTCTCATACAACTCCGGCTCGTATTACGGTTCGCCGCTTTCCGTGCCGGGTTACGTTCCGCAAGCATGCGCAGCGCTTCCGAGCGACACACCGGATACGCCTGGAGTCAGCTGCGGTAGCGGCGGCGCGATCTACATTCCTGATAAGTACACCGGTGGCTTCGACAGCTTGGGATCGCTTCGCGAACCCTGGCAATTCACGGCAAATCTTCAGATGTCGTACGATATCAATCCACGCGCAACGGTAACGCTCATCGCATCGAATCTGTTCAATAAGTGCTACCAACGCGGATACGCGTGGGATACGGCGACGGCGTGCTGGTACTCGAGCCTTCCTTCCAACATCTTGCCGCCCTCAGGAAACTTCTTGGCGAATCCGCCGGTTCAATTAGCGTATCCGTACGGCATTTGGTTCAACAACACCCAAGTCGGCATTACGTCTGCGAAGCAGCCGTTCCAGCTGACGGCCAACCTAGAGATTCGACTCTAGAAAATGGCTCGGACTCCAATGCTTCGCGCGCTGCGACGCTTGCAGCGCGCGGAGCACGATCCTCAAAGACCGCACATCTCGCGTGCCGACTTTACGCGCTTGCTAAGCGCCAGCGCAGCGGGCCTCATTCTCGCACCAGCGTTTACGGCTGCATCGTCGATTGCTGCGGCGCGAGAACGAGTCGCGATCGTGGGCGCCGGGATTGCGGGCTTGAGCTGTGCGCTGACCCTGAACGACGCGGGCTTTACGCCGGTTATTTTCGAGTCGTCGGAGCGTATCGGCGGCCGTATGCACAGTCAAACCGGATACTGGGATGATGACCAGCATTCGGAGTGGTGCGGGTCGATGATCGACTCGAGCCATCTTACGCTGCGCGCATTGGCTCGGCGCTTCGGCCTGCCGCTGGTCGATTCGTATAAGGGAATCGAACCCGGCGCTCGCGACACGTCGTTCATCCACCATCAGTACTATCCAATGGCGGAAGCCGATCGCGATTTTGCCGGCGTTTTTAAAACGCTGCACGCTCAACTCGCGAAGGTCGGTGAGACGACGACCTACGATTCCTCGACAAAGTTTGCGCGTGAACTGGATAACACCAGCATGGCGCAGTGGATCGACCGTTACATGCCCGGTGGTCGAGCTTCGCGCTTCGGACGCTTGATCGACGACGCGTTGATGAACGAATACGGCGTCGATACGTCATTGCAAAGCTCGTTGAATCTCGTCTACATGCTTGGGTTGCAAGAGCACTACGGCATGCGCGGCGGACAAATGAGCGTTCTCGGATATTCGGATCAGCGTTATTTTATCGCAGGCGGTAACCAACGATTACCAAATGCCGTCGCTGCCCATTTGCCGGCGGGAACGATTCGTCTGAACCATCGGTTGCAAGCAATTCGAGAAGTTCCCGGCGGCAGCTACGAACTGCGTTTTACAACACCAAACGGCACGCTCAAGGAGCATTACGATCGAGTGGTATTGGCGTTGCCATTCATCGTGTTACGAAGCTTGGACTATAGCGGCGCAAACTTCGATGCGCGCAAACGTGCCTGCATTGAAAAACTCGGATACGGCATGCACACGAAGCTGCAGATGCAGTTCAGCAAACGTGCTTGGCACGATCCGGGACCGTGGTTCCATCCGACAACGGGACAGATTTGGACCGATACCGGATTCCAAAACTCCGTCGATTTTTCGATCGAGCAGCACGGCAACTGCGGAATAATCGAAGGGTTCACGGCAGGCACCGCGGGACTCATCGATACTCCGACCGCGCCGTACGTTACCGCGGACGAAACGCCGGCAGTGCGCCGGCACGTCGGCAGATTCTTTGCTCAACTGGACCAGATTTGGCCCGGCGTTTCGAAAAACTGGAACGGTAAAGCCACGTTTGGAAACGTTCAAGTGGATCCGAACATCCAAGCCAGTTATTCATGTTGGCTGCGTGGACAATACACGACACTAGCCGGCTACGAACGCGTACGCCAAGGCCGTATTCATTTTGCCGGCGAGCATTGCTCGACCGCAAATCAGGGCTTCATGGAAGGCGCCGCCGAAACCGGCGTCGCCGCCGCCCACGAAATCCTCGCCGACTACAGGGTTAAAGCCGTGTCATCCTGAGACAGGCTCACCATGACAAATGTTGATTTGCGCCCATGGTTTGACGGCGATCACCGTGACGGACTAGCGGTGTGTAGGCATAATGAAATGTCCGTCGTTTGCGCGCGTTGCGGACCACCGTGCCGTCGTCGTTTTTAAGCGTGTGTAGAAACGTACGCCTTCCGGTCCGTGGATGTGATAGTCGCCGAATAGCGAGTGCTTCCATCCGCCGAAACTGTGGAACGCCATCGGAACGGGAATAGGGACGTTTATGCCCACCATACCGGCGGTTACGTTGCGTTCGAAATACCGCGCCGTGCTCCCGTCGCGCGTGAAGATTGAAGCGCCGTTTCCGAACTCGTGATTGGCAATCAGGTCCAGTGCTTCGTCTAGCGTGTTAACGCGTACGACAGCAAGAACCGGGCCAAAAATTTCTTCGCGATAGACGCGCATATTCGGCGTAACGTGATCGAAGAGCGACGCGCCTAAGAAGAAGCCCTCGGGCGGAACGGTCGCGTTGCGTCCATCTACTACAACAGTGGCGCCTTCCGTGGCCGCGACATCGATGTACGAAGCAACACGATCGCGGTGTTCTCGCGTTACCAGCGGGCCCATCTCCACGCCGTCTTCATCGCTTGAGCCGATACGGATGGAGGCGATGCGCTTTGAAAGCCGTTCGACCAGCTCATCGCCAACGCCGTCACCCACGGCTATTGCAACCGAGACCGCCATGCAGCGTTCGCCGGCCGAACCGTACGCCGCCCCAACCAACGCCTCGACGGTCTCTTCTGGATCGGCATCCTCCATCACAACGAGATGATTTTTTGCCCCGCCCAACGCTTGTACGCGCTTGCCGCGTTCGTTGGCTTTCGAAAAAACGTGTCGCGCAACCGGCGTTGAGCCGACGAAGCTTACAGCCGAAATATCTTCGTGATCGAGAATTGCGTCAACGGTTTGCGAATCGCCGTTCACCACGTTGAAAACGCCCGGCGGCAGGCCCGCTGCTTCCAAGAGCGCAGCCATCTCTAGCGAAAGCGACGGATCTTTTTCGCTGGGTTTCAGGACGAACGTATTGCCGCAGGCGATAGCGACGGGAAACATCCACATCGGTACCATGGCGGGAAAGTTGAAGGGCGTAATGCCGGCGCAAACGCCTAGCGGTTGACGATGCGAGTACGAATCGATGTCTCGGCCGATGCCGTCGCTGAATTCACCCTTCAGCAATTGCGCGATGCCGCACGCAAACTCTACGACGTCGAGTCCACGTGCAATTTCGGCCTTTGCGTCGTCGACCGTCTTGCCGTGTTCGGAAGAAGCGATGCATGCAAGGCGGTCGAGATTGGACATCATGCGTTCGCGAAACCCGAAGAGCACGGCTGCACGTCGCTGGGGCGGTGTTTCGGCCCAAGCCGGAAAAGCATGCGTCGCAGCAGCAACAGCTTCGTCGACTTCGAATGAGTCGCCCAAGGCGACGCGCGCCTGTATATCGCCTGTAGATGGATTCCATACCGGCCCAAGCCGTGTGCCCGAGCGATGTTCGCCGTTGATGTGATGGCCAATCAGGCGTGTTGTTATTTGCATAAACGCTCCTACGCGAGCACCTCTGCGAGTGCGGACAAACCTTCGTCTAACTCTTCCCGTTCGATTGTCAGCGGAGGAGTTACAAGCAAGACGTTATAGCGGCCGAACACGTACACGCCGCGATTTCGCAATTCCGCAAGAAGCTTCGGCAGCGGACCTGCATCTCGCCCTTGCCAAGGGACGATCGGCTCTTTCGTTGCACGATCGCGGACGAGCTCGATAGCAAAGAATGCGCCGATTCCGCGGGCATCCCCGAGAGTCGTGGACTCTTCCATCACTCGCGCAAGGCCTTCGCGGAGCCAGGATTCAAGCGTTAGAGCGCGAGTGAAAAGATCTCTACGGTCGTACTCGTCGAGCGCCGCATTCGCGGCCGCCATTGCGAGCGGGTGTCCTGAAAATGTGTGTCCGCAGGGAAGCGGAATCGTGTCAAACGTTTGAGCGAGCGATTCGCGCACCAAAACGCCGCCGAGTGGGACGTACGCCGACGTCACGGCTTTTGCAAACGTAATCATATCGGGTGTTACGCCGAAGCGTTGGGCCGCAAATGGGGCGCCCGTTCTTCCAAAGCCGCACATGACCTCATCGAAGATCAATACGATGCCATGCTGCGTACAGAGCTCGCGTACGCCTTCAAGATAGCCTTCGGGATAAACGATTGCACCGTTCGTTCCCACGACGGGCTCAATCAGTAGAGCGGCGACGCGCGACGGATCTTCGTACGTGAGAATCAATTCGAGATGTTCTAACGCGCGTGCGGTTTCAACCGCAGCATCCGTTGTATGAAAGGGACTGCGATACGGGTACGGCGCGAAGAATCGAACGACGCCGGGAATTCCAGGCTCGTTCGGCCAGCGGCGGCTTTCACCGGTCAAGGTTCCCGCCCCAGGCGCCGATCCGTGAAAAGAACGGTACGCCGTAAGCACCTTATGACGCCCCGTAATCGTGCGCGCCATTTTCAGCGCGTCTTCGTTCGCTTCACCGCCGCCGGTTGTAAAAAAGGTTCGCGCGCCTTCATCCCAGGGTGCCAGCGCGGAGAGCCTCTCCGCTAAGCGCGAGCGTTCATCGTTGAAGAATTGCGGCGAGGCGTAACACAAACGTTGTGCCTGCGCGGCAATAGCTTCGGCGACGTGTCGGTTGCCGTGGCCCAGATTCACGGCAACGAGCCCCGCGGAAAGATCTAGGTAGCGCTTCCCGTCGCTATCGTAAAGATAGACGCCTTCGGCACGATCGATCGACGGCATGTTTAATCCACTCTGCAACGACCACGGCGTAAGGACGTTGCGGTGTCGCGATCGCGGTACGGTCGTAGAACTCACGGTGTCTCCACAATGGGCGGCGTTGCTACGACGTCGGGTTGTGGAATACGAACACGGCGGCGAGCAAAGGTAAACAAAAGTAGTCCGAACGCTAAATAGGCAAGGAAGATGTACGGAAAGTACGTTATCGGCGGCGGCGGTACGGGATAGAAAAGCGTTACCGCAGTTCCCGACAAACAGAGTGACGCTGCAACGGCGACGATCACATCGATGGTTCGAATCTCGCGTACTCGACGCAAATACTTCGTGGAAGCAACGACGATGAAGAGATAGATAGCGATGAAACTCAAAGAGCTTAGCGTCGCGGTGTAGTTGAAGATATCGATTGGCGCAACGCCCCGAGCGTACATCGCGATGCCGACGAGAAGCATGATGACGGTTACGGTCGCAAGCGCCACTTGCGGCGTTTTGAATCGCGCGTTGACGGCGCCGAGGATCTTCGGCAATAAGCTGCTTTCCGCCATCGGGAGCATGATTCGTGCGGCGGTGTTCACGCACGCAAGCGCGACCGAGAAAGAGCTAAAGATTGCTCCGATTGTGAGCGGAATCTTTAAATAAGAGGCGCCGCTGAGGGACGCCAGCGTTTGCATGGGGTTCGGAAGCTGGTCGAGCGGAGTCTTAGAATCGCGCAGGCCTAAAATCTCCGCATACGTGGCAAGAACGAAGAATGCGCCGGCAATAATAACACTCCAAATGACGGCGCGCGGAATAGATTTCAGCGGCGAGCGCGCTTCATCACCGAACGCCGTCGCGCTCTCGAAGCCGACGAAGCTGAAAATTGCCGTCGCGATACCAAACCCGATGCCGGCCTTTCCCACGCCTTGAAGATGCAGCTGCGCCGTGTCGATATGCGCGCCGTGGCGATACAGAACCACGCCGATGAGCACGCAGATGATTGCTACGGAAATCGACTCAAGCGCAAGCATCACAATCGTGGAAAGGGCAATGTCGCGAGCGGCGAGCAGCCAGCAGATTGCCGCGAGCAGAAGCATCGGAACTAGCACCGGGATATGGATTCCCGCTGCGTCGCCCAGCATTCCAATGAAGAGAGGTTGCGCGCCGAACTGCGCCGCGCCAACGAAGACATAGGCCCACAGCATGCTCCACCCCGCAAGCGTTCCAACGACCGGGCCTAGCTCGCCCGCGGCGTAGAGAAACATCGACCCGGAAGCGGTGGTGCGACGCGCAAAGTGGTTCAGGCAAATTGCCACGAACAGCAGCATAATGGCCGCAAAAATGTAGGCAAGGCAAGAGCCGTTCCCGGCGGCCGAAAAAAGATACGGGGCGAGAAGCACCGGTGCCATGGTTAGGCCGATCAGCGCCATCGACGCCGCCAAGACTTCAATAAAGGAAAGCGAACCGGCGCGCAGGCGCTGCTGCTGCTCTTGCATCGAACTCTAGCCTATCGTATCCGAGGCCCCGCTTCCTATGTCGCGTAGACCCAAAAATCGATGCATCATTGGTGGCTTGTACCGAAGATCTCGGCCGGGCCGATTCCCTTAACCGAGCGAGAGGGCCGAGCCGCAAAGGACGGCCAATCGGAAACGCGGATGCATATTATCGGAACCGCGGGTCACGTGGATCACGGAAAGTCTTCGCTCGTCCAAGCTTTGACGGGCGTGAATCCGGATCGCTGGGCGGAAGAACAGCGTCGCGGAATGACGCTCGATTTAGGTTTCGCGCGGCTTGATGTGGGCGACGGCGTGCAAGCCGGCATCGTAGACGTCCCGGGTCACGAGCGGTTCTTGCATAACATGCTGGCCGGTGCCGCCGGTATGGAACTGCTGCTGCTCGTCGTCGCCGCGACCGAAGGCGTCATGCCGCAAACTCGCGAGCATTTAGCCATTCTGCGTTATCTCAACGTTCGTCGAACGATCGTGGTCGTAACAAAGACGGATTTGCTTTCACCTGATGCCCTCTCGTTATCAATTGAGACGATTACGGGAGAGTTGGGCGGAACGTTGGCCGAAGGCGCACCGCTCCTCACCTTCTCTGCCGTGACGGGGCAGGGTCTCGATGAATTGCGCGAGCGGATCGCCGAAGAGCTGCGTGCGTTACCGTTGCGCGACGCGAGCGCGCCGGTTTACTTGCCCATCGACCGTGTCTTCGCACTTCCCGGCCGCGGAACGATCGTTACCGGAACGTTGATGCAGGGCGAAATAAAAGTCGGCGATACGTTGGCGCTGGAACCGCTCGCGGAACGCGTGCGCGTGCGTTCGCTTCAAGTCTTCGGCGAAGCGCGCGAGTCGGCGACCGGCGGCACTCGCGTCGCTTTGAATCTTCCCGGCGTCGACCGGGCCGCGATTTCACGCGGCACCGTCATCGCCGACAAAGAATTTGAGGCACGAACGCAATTCGGTGTGCGCTTTTCTCCGATGCCGGGGACGTTGCCGCTTTTTCGCCGGCGCACACCGGTTCGCGCTCATATCGGTTCAGCGGAAATCGGGGGGACGCTAATTGCGCGAGAGCTGCCGGGAAAAGAAACGCCGTTCGATGCCGAGCTGGTGTTGAAAAGCCCGGTGGTCGCGTTTCCCGGCGTGCGTTTTGTATTGCGCCGCATGTCGCCGAAAACGTTGCTGGGCGGGGGTGAGATCGCGTCGCTCGCTGCCGTTGCCGATGCTATCGAAGAGCACACCGCAGCGCAAAACGTCATTGCACAAATCCTCGCCGATGCGGAACTCAATCCATTGGACGTGGCGGCGATGGCGTTCCGCGCGAATTTACGCGAAGAGATCGCCCTTGCAACGGTCGAGTCGCTCGTCGAGCGTGGCGAGGCCGTGCGTGTAGCGCGTCCGGATGCCTACCTTTCGGCCGGCGCGGCGCATGCGTTTGCTGAACGGGTTCAGCACGAGTTGCAAACCCTTCACGAAAGTGAGCCGTGGACGATGGGGACGACGTCAATTCAGTTGAGCCGGGCACTAACGATGCCGGAGCCGCTGCTCGTTCGCATCCTATTAATGCTTGTGAACGAAGGCCGCATCGCTCAGCGCGCCGGCTACTTCTCACTGGTGTCGCACGAGCCGCATCTTTCAACTGCGCAGCGCTCGTTTTTCGATCAGTTGCTTGCGATCGGTCCGGAGAGTCCGTACCTGCCGGCGAGTTATACGCAAGTTGTTACCGCGGTCAAGAGCAGCGCAATTGCCGGCGCGCAGAAAGCGTTGGAGATGCTTTTGGCGCGGGGCGCATTAGTTCGCGTAGAAGACGCGCTATATCGCGGCTCGCAAATCGCGGGCATTCACGCGCGAGTCGAAGAGTACATCGATCGGAACGGCAAGATGACGATGGCGGAGTTCCGCGACGTTATCGGGACCTCGAGAAAATATGCGGTTCCGTTGTTGGAATGGTTCGATAGCCGCGGCATCACGGTAAGGAGCGGCGATTACCGGATGCTGCGCACGCGCCGCAGCCGCGTTAGTGTCGAACCAGTGTAAAGACACCGATTATTATCTCTAACGCGATGAGCGCGATGACGATCAATTCTAAGAATTCGTCGCGACGCACGCGCGACTGATCGACGTAGAAACGGTACATGTCACCGACGCTTGCGAGCTTTCGGTCGATTTGGCTTTGCCAATCGGAGAGTCCGAGGCGCGCAGCGGCCGCGCGATAGATACGCGCGTAGTACGCGTCGCCGACGACCTTCAGAGCATTTGTCGAACGGTCCATCAATTCGAGAATGTCCACCAGCAAGTAGCGCACGATCGCAGCCTGATCCGCTTCTCGTCGTCCGAGCAACGATCGTCTTGTCTGACCCGGCTGTTGGGCGTAGATGCTGTCGAGTTCGCGATCGAGTTGCGTATCGTACGTTCGTAGCTCTAAAAGTTGCGAGTTTGCAAATTCCAAAATATCTTGAATCGCATCGCTGCTTTCACGCCGGTCGTAAATGAAAGCGGTGTCCCACTGAATGATCGTCAGGTCGTCGACGTTGTACGAGAAGCGCACGCGAAGCGATTCGTCGAGCTCCTGGCGCGCGAGCTGTCCTCGTTCCCCGAGGAGAACGCCGGCCAGCCTGGACGCGTGTTCGTTCAGCAAATCTTCTGCGTCGACGCTGCCGGCGAATCTCTCGACATCGATGACGAAATAATCTTCCATCAGGGGCGGATGCGGATCGTCGAGCGCACCGCGAAGTTCGTCGGTAATGCGCGCGACGGTTTCCTGCGCGTAACGAACCAGCGAATCGTCCTTGCGTATGCGATCGCTCAGAGCGAAGAGCTGGTCCCACGAACCGTTCGCCGGAAACGAAAGGCGCAGCGAAATGACGCCGTAATCGAAGAGCTTTACTCGAACCGTTCCACGAAGCCCGGAAATCTCTGCATCGCTAAGACGTGCAACGAGCGGCGGAACCGGAAACTGTAAGTACGCGCTGGACGCATGGGGACGCAACGGAATATCGGCCTTCGCGAGCCCTTCCCCGCCGACCGTCCGAAGGCTTTTCAAATCGATTGTGTCCGCTACGTCAAAAAGGTAGAACGCGCGGACAAAGCCGGAGACGATATCCATCTCGTGTATGATAGCATTATGACCAAAGCGCTCATTCGGCTTGCCATAGCCGTTCTCGGCTTTTCATTGCTTCTGGGGCTCGATGAATCGCGTGCCTTTGCGGCAGCGCCTTTCGAATCACTTTCCTATCGCGCGATCGGACCGGCGATCTCCGGCGGGCGTGCGACCGCGGTTGCGGGCAGCGATCGGAATCCGCTGGTTTACTACGCGGGCGGCGCCGGAGGCGGTGTTTTTAAGAGCATCGACGGCGGTGCGTCTTGGCGACCGGTATTCGATCGTCAACCCGTTGCTCCAATCGGCGCTATTGCGGTAAATGCAAATGACGTCGACGACGTTTGGGCCGGCACCGGTGAAGCAAATCCGCGCAATGAAGTCGAGCAGGGCAACGGCATTTATCATTCGCGTGACGGCGGCAAGACTTGGGTCCATCTTGGTCTAGACGATGCCGGCTCGATTTCAAAGATCGAAATCGATCCGCGCGATCCGCGAACGGTCGTCGTAGGCGTTCTCGGTCAAATTTTCCGCGATAATACCACACGAGGGGTTTATATTACGCACGATGCGGGGGCGCATTGGACGCGCACCTTATACGTCGGGCCGTCGAGCGGGGTTTCCGACGTCGTACGTGTTCCCGATCGTCCCGCAACGCTCTTTGCCGGAGTTTGGCAATTTCGGCGGCAGCCGTGGACAATGAGCAGCGGAGGACCGAACGGCGGAATTTATCGTTCCGATGATGGCGGAACGTCGTGGCGCAAGCTTCAAGATAGCGGTCTGCCGGACGCGCCTACCGGACGAATCGGACTCGCAGCCGCAACGCACGGACGTATTTACGCGATCTTGCAGTCCAAAGCCGGTGAATTATGGCGTTCCAACGACGGCGGGGCGCATTGGACGCCGATGCCGCATAGTCCGTTTCTCGGTGCGCGTCCGTTTTATTTCAGCCGCATATTCGTGGACCGGTCGAATCCGGACCGCTTGATCAACGTGTCGCTTATTCTTTCCGAGAGCATCGACGGCGGCAAAAAATTTCGCGCAATCGCAATGCAAGCGGGATGGGACTATCACCAGGTTTGGTGGTCGGCCGATGGGCAACGCATTGCCGTAGGAAGCGATGAAGGCGTCGTCATTTCAGCCGATGCCGGGAAAACGTTTTGGCAATCGTACGACTTGCCTCTTTCGCAGCCGTACCACGTCGCGTTCGACAAGGCGAAGCCGTACTATAACGTTTGCATAGGCTTGCAGGATGATAACTCGTGGTGCGCGCCGTCTACGAGTCCGAACGGGATCGGCGTTTTGAATCGCGACTGGTATCAAATCGCACCGGGCGACGGCATGTGGTCGGTTTTCGATCCTAAGGATCCGGCGTATGTTTGGTCCTCGTCAACGAACACCGATACGGGAAACATTTATCTAACGAATCTGAAGACGCGCGAGCAGTTCGAAGTTTCGCCCGACGCCGAGAGCAACGGCGAAGAGGCTGCGTCGGCATTGCGTTACCGCTTCAATTGGGACACGCCGGTTGCGTTCACGCACGACGGCAAAGCACTCGTAGGCGGAAACGTGATTTTCGAAAGTGCCGATCGCGGTCAAACGTGGACCGCAATCAGCGCAGACTTAACGCGGAACGATAAAGCGCATGAAGCGGCGCCCGGCGGCCCCATCAATCTCGATGAATCCGGCGCGGAGAATTACAATACGATTCTTTCCATCGAAACCTCGAAGCTGCCGGACGGACCGATTTGGGTAGGAACGGACGACGGGCTCGTTCATTGCAGTCGCGATGATGGCGCGCATTGGACCAACGTCACGCCGAAGAACTTACCCGAAGGGCGTATCCCGACCGTGGAACCGGGACACTTCAATGCGGCGACCGCGTACTTCGCGATGGACCGTCACATGAGCGGCGACGAGCGGCCGTACATTTTCAAGACGGACGACTTTGGTTCGTCGTGGCAATCGATTAGCGGAAATCTCCCGAGCGATCTCTTCGTTCGCGTCATTCGCGAAGATCTCGTGAATCGCAACGTGCTTTATGCTGGAACTCAACGTGGCATCTTCGTTTCGTTCGATCGCGGCGCGCACTGGGAGAACATGCGGCTCAATATGCCCGCGACGGCGATCTACGACTTGGAGCTCGAACCGGATTACAACGACCTTGTCGTGGCAGCCCACGGACGCGGCGTCTGGATCTTCGACGACGTTCGTCCATTCCAAGAATGGAATCCCGCAACCGCATCACGGGTCGCCCTTTTTCAACCGCGAGATGCGTACCGCGTGCTCCAGGTTTCGCCCGTTCAAGTCTTCACCAACCCGAAACTTCCAAGCAACGAATTCATCGGAGCGAACAAGCCGTACGGCGCGCTCGCAACATACTATCTGCCGAACGCGGTGAAGCAGCCGATAATACAAATCGCCGATGCAAATGGACGCGTAATTCGGCACATGAACGGTAAGGACGTTCCGGGCAAGGCCGGCTTCAACCGCGTCGCGTGGGATCTGAACGAGGACGCGCCGGCACAGTGGAAAGCCACATTCGAGCAGAATCGCGGTCCCTCGAGCGGGCCGGAAGCCGTCCCTGGAGTCTATACCATTCGTCTAATCGCGGACGGCACGACGCAGGCGACCACCGTAACGGTCAAGAGCGATCCGAACGATCCGACGACCGCCGATGCTGCCGTAGCGCGTCACGCGTTCCTGGTACAGGTTAATAATGGTATCGATACTGTCGATCGTTGGCTGAACGCGATAGATGAGCGCGTAAAGGCAGATCCGTCCAGCGTATCGCGGTACGCGACCTTCCGCAGAAAGTTGACGCTCGAGCCGAAGAATATCGAGGATCTTGAGGGACCCGCGGGCATCCGCGAACGGCTGCTGGATCTTCTGAGCCGCGTTGCATCGACGTCTTACCAAGCCCCGACGGCCGCGCAGGCCAATGAAGGCGCCCGTCTAGAGCAGCAGCTTTCCAGTCTAAAAAATGAGGCGCGGGCGCTCGGTCTTTAGCCGGGCGTTTCGCGTTCGCTCGCGAAGGTTCGCGGGCAGGTTATTCCTGCAACTTCCTGGTGGGTAAGCGAGTAGTACGGAGAAGACATGAACGTTGATAAGATGACCGAACGCGTTGCTGAAGGTCTCAACGCGGCTTATACGCGCGCACTTCACGAACACAACACTCAAACCACCCCCGAACATTTTTTAGCAGCGCTGCTCGAGCAAGAGCGCGGCATTGCGCCCGACATTTTGCAAGCCGCGGGTGTCGACCCGAAGGCTTTCGCAAAGAAAGTCGATGAGGCGATTTCCCGGCTTCCGCGTTTGTCGGGAGCGAATGCCGATTCTGCGCAGGTTACGCTTTCACCTGAGCTTGCGCGCATCATGGCGAATGCGGAACAAGAAGCAAAAGCGCTGCAAGACGATTACGTTTCAGTCGAACACGTACTCCTCGCAATGGCGCAGGCGGGCGGCGCCGTTGGACAGATCTTCCGCGAATTCGGTCTCACAAAGGATAAACTGCTCGTCGCATTACGCGACGTGCGTGGAAACCAGCGTGTAACGACCAAAGACCCCGAAGGCACGTACAAATCGCTCGAGCGTTACGGGCGCGACCTTACCCTTGAAGCGGAGCGGGGCAAACTCGATCCGGTTATCGGACGCGACGATGAGATTCGCCGTGTCATTCAAGTGTTGTCACGCCGCACGAAGAACAACCCGGTCCTCATCGGTGAACCCGGCGTCGGTAAAACCGCAATCGTCGAGGGACTGGCGCAACGCATCGTGCGCGGCGACGTTCCGGAAGGCTTGAAAAATAAGCGAATCGTTTCGCTTGATATGGGCGCTTTGATTGCCGGCGCGAAGTATCGCGGCGAATTCGAGGAGCGTCTGAAAGCCGTCCTCAAAGACGTTGCCAACTCCGAAGGCGGGATTATTCTCTTCGTCGACGAGTTGCACACCGTCGTGGGCGCCGGGAAAACCGAAGGCTCCATGGATGCGGGCAACCTGCTCAAGCCGATGCTGGCGCGCGGTGAACTGCACATGATCGGTGCCACGACGCTTGATGAGTACCGCAAGTACATAGAAAAGGATGCGGCTCTGGAACGGCGCTTCCAACCGGTTTTTGTCGATCAACCCAGCGTCGAAGATACCATTTCGATTTTGCGCGGCCTCAAAGAGAAGTACGAAGCGCATCACGGCGTGCGCATCAAGGATTCAGCGCTAGTAGCTGCTGCGGTCTTGAGTGCGCGGTACATTTCAGACCGTTTCCTACCCGATAAGGCCATTGACTTGGTCGATGAAGCAGCGGCGAAGTTGCGTACCGAGATCGACTCGATGCCCCAAGAACTCGACGAAGTGGATCGCCGGCTGATGCAGCTCGAAATCGAACGCGAAGCACTGCGCAAGGAGAGCGACCGGCAGAGCCGCGAGCGCCTCGATGCGCTCGAAAAAGAGATCGCGGAGTTGCGCGAGCGGCAGCGACAGTTGCGTTTGAAGTGGGAAGCCGAGAAGAATGCAGCGCTGCGCCTACGAGAATTGCGCGAGCAGATTACGCAAGTGAAGGTACAAATCGAACAAGCCGAACGGCAGTACGATCTGAACAAAGTGGCGGAGTTGAAGTTCGGTAAGCTTCCGCAACTCGAAAAAGAGTTGGCGGCGGAAGAACAGCGCTTGCAATCGCGCGAGGGCGGCCGTCTTTCAAAAGAAGAAGTCGACGAAGAAGATATCGCCGAGGTGATTTCCCGTTGGACGGGCATCCCGCTTTCGAAACTGCTTGAAGGCGAGAAGAAGAAACTGTTGCATCTCGCGGACGAGTTGCACAAGCGAGTCATCGGTCAAGATGAAGCCGTCGATGCAGTCGCCGAAGCGGTCATTCGTTCGCGTTCGGGACTTGCAGATCCGAATCGTCCCATCGGCTCGTTCATCTTCCTCGGCCCGACGGGGGTCGGAAAAACCGAACTTGCGCGCGCGCTGGCGGAGTATCTCTTCGACGACGAACGCGCGTTGATTCGAATCGACATGTCGGAATATCAAGAGAAACACACCGTTGCACGCCTCATCGGCGCGCCTCCGGGATACGTTGGATTCGAAGAAGGCGGCCAACTCACCGAAGCGGTCCGGCGCCGTCCGTACAGCGTCATCCTTTTCGATGAAATCGAAAAGGCGCATCCGGACGTCTTCAATGTCTTCTTGCAGATCCTGGACGACGGCCGTTTAACCGATGGTCAAGGACGCACGGTGGATTTCCGAAACACGATCGTCATCATGACGTCGAACATCGGCAGCCATCGCATCCTCGAGTATCGCGGCCAGCTAGGCGGTGCGGAAGAAGCGCTGATGCGTGCGACCGTGATGGAAGAATTGCGTGCGCACTTCCGTCCGGAGTTCTTGAATCGCGTTGACGAAATCATCGTCTTCCATGCACTCAGTGAAGATCAGCTCATGCAGATTGTCGATATCCAGCTGGAGCGGGTGCGGCAACGTCTTGCCGAGCGTCGAATCACGCTCGTTGTGAACGATGCGGCGAAGCGGCATCTGGTGAAAGCCGGATACGATCCAACGTATGGTGCGCGTCCGCTGAAACGCACGATACAAAAGGAACTGGAGACTCCGCTCGGTCGAAAGATCTTATCCGGCGAAATCAAGGAAGGCGATACGGTACACGTCGGATTCAACGACATCACGGGCGAGCTGACGTTCTCGACGGAAGCGAGACAACCGGCGGCAGTATAAGCATCGCAACGCCCGCTGTGCGATGAGTAGCCCGGCCGCCGTTCCCGGCGGCCGGGCTACTTTTTACGATGCTGGCGCATGGGTAGAACATTCGAGCCATGCGACTGCCCAAATCGCTCCGGCTGCTCAAAGAAACGTACCAGTCCTGGTCCGAAGACAATGCGTCGGGCATGGCGGCGGCGCTCGCGTATTTTACGCTATTCGCAATAGCGCCGCTGCTTATCATCGTCATCGATTTCTGCGCGACGCTCCTGGGCGGTTCCGCTCACAACGACCTTGTGAAGGACCAGAT
>CAZJLJ010000014.1:55653-57803 GCA_964546935.1 uncultured bacterium
CGACGCAGACGGCGACGGTGTAACTTTCGGCGTTGCGGTAGTCCGTGGTGCCGGACGAACGACCGTATCGTCGTCATCCGGCATCGCCGTTTCGAATTGAATGGAGGGCTTCGTGGTCGGAGTGCCTTGACCGGGTTCGGCGTGAGCGGCTGTCGCAACGAGCATTATCGTTGCAACGAACGCCAGCGCGGCCGCCCGAATCACTTTAGACGGCGGCTTTCTCGCGTTTGCGCGCCTTTAGCCGTTCGCCTTCGTTCAAAACGCGCTTACGCAAACGGATTGATTGAGGTGTAACTTCAACGAGTTCGTCATCTTCGATGAACTCGATAGCGCGTTCGAGCGAAAGCTCTTCCGGCGGCGCGAGACGCACGTTCTCATCGGAGCCGGCGGCACGCATGTTCGTCAGTTTCTTTGCACGGACGACGTTGAGTGCGATATCTTTGTCGTCGTTGGCGCGTCCTACGATCATGCCTTCGTACGCGTCCGTACCGGGACCAACGAAGAAACGTCCTCGTTGTTCCAGCCCTTGAAGCGCGTAAGCGGTAATCGTTCCGGTGTCGCTTGCAACGAGCGCGCCGATGTTG
This sequence comes from uncultured bacterium, assembly GCA_964546935.1. GTDB lineage: Bacteria > Vulcanimicrobiota > Vulcanimicrobiia > Vulcanimicrobiales > Vulcanimicrobiaceae > JALYTY01. The sequence continues at coordinate 56,238 of CAZJLJ010000014.1, forward strand.
CGGCCCGGGAGTTCGCCTTGCCACTCCTGATGATCGTAATAGGTGTGTGACATCACGGCGGTGCCGCGAGTTAACGTTAGCAACTCGCCGCGCAAACCGAAGATCGCGCGCGTCGGCATCGTGTACTCCAGGCGACGCGAATCACCGACGTTGATCATGTTCGACATCGTCGCTTTGCGTTTGCCCAGTGCCTCAATTACCGCACCGGCATACTCTTCTTGCACGTCGACGACAACGTACTCAACCGGTTCCCATTTCTTGCCGTCGCGTTCGGTAACAATGACTTGCGGCTTGGAAACGGCCACTTCGTACCCTTCGCGGCGCATGGTTTCGATGAGAATCGAAAGATGGAGTTCACCGCGACCGCGCACTTCGAACGTGTCTGCCGATTCGGTATCCTGTACGCGAAGCGCGACGTTCGATTCGAGCTCGCGCATAAGGCGCTCCCGAATCTGGCGCGACGTCAGGAATTTGCCTTCTTTACCGGCAAACGGCGAGTTGTTCACCGAGAAAAACATAGAAACCGTCGGTTCGTCGACTGCAACGGCGTGGATGCCCTCGGGCGCGTTCGCGTCGGCAATGGTATCGCCGATATTCAGATCTTCGATGCCGCTAACGCAGACGATGTCGCCGGCTTCGGCCTCCTCGACTTCGATTCGCTCGAGGCCCTGGAACGTCAACAGTTTGGTGAGACGCAAACCCATCTCAACATTGCCGTCGCGAGCTACTTTGGCGATCGGTGCGTTCAGGCGTGACGCGCCTCGGAAAATGCGGCCGATGCCGATCCGTCCGACATACTTGTTGTGGTCGATCGCCGAGATCAGCAACTGGAACGGGCCGTCTTCGGCCGGTGCTTCCGGAATGTGTTTCGCAATCGTTTCGAAGAGCGGCTCGAGGTCGTCGCTGGGATCCTCGAGCGTGCGCTTCGCAATGCCTTGCTTGCCGTTGGTGAAGACGACCGGGAAATCGGCCTGTTCGTCGTTCGCGCCTAATTCAATGAAGAGATCGAAGACTTCGTTGACGATCTCGGTGGGGCGCGCGTCTTTGCGGTCGATCTTATTGATCGCGACGAGAACTTTCAGGTCCAGTTCGAGCGCTTTGCGCAGCACGAAACGCGTTTGCGGCATGACGCCTTCAGCGGCGTCGACCAGAAGCAGCACGCCTTGAACCATCTGGAGCACGCGTTCGACCTCGCCGCCGAAATCGGCGTGTCCCGGCGTGTCTACGATGTTGAACTTCACGTCGCCATGACGAATTGCCGTGTTCTTTGCAAGGATCGTGATGCCGCGCTCGCGTTCGAGCGGGTTCGAATCCATGATACGGGTATCGACATGCTGGCCCTCACGAAAGACGCCGCTTTGCTTAAGCATGGCATCTACGAGGGTTGTCTTGCCGTGGTCGACGTGGGCGATGATGGCTACATTTCGAATATCGGGGCGGGTCTTCACGCTCCAGGTTCTACCATGAAAAGGGTCCCGAAAGCTACTACGCCCGTGTTAAGAGCCCATCGCCGTCATTGTGAGCTTGCGGGGGGAGGGGCGCTGCTCTGCTTGATTGGCCATCCAC
>CAZJLJ010000014.1:57903-61592 GCA_964546935.1 uncultured bacterium
GGTAGAACCTAGAGCGTTGCGATAAAGGGCAAGTTGGGTGGCGGGCTGGTTAGAGGAGTTGTTGGCCGCCGTCGATGTCGTAAGTGGAGCCGGTGAGGGCGGTGTTGGTCATGAGGTGGATGGCCAAAGAGGCGACGTCGGAAGCGGTGACGACGCGGTGGATGGGGAGGGTCGAGCGCAGTTGGGAGCGGCGGGCGTCGAGTTGGTCGCCTAAGAGTGAAGCCGATAGTGGTGTGTCGACGAAGCCCGGAGCGATCGCGTTGACGCGGGTCGGGGCAAGTTCGAGCGCCAGGTTCCTGACCATCGCCGGGACGGCAGCGGTGAGAGTCGTTGTGAGGGTCATGCCCACGCCAGGGCGGCGCCCTCCGGTGCCGCTGACGAAGAGGAGTGAGCCGCCGGGGCGGATTTTGCCGCGGCTGAATAGGGCGGTGCCGAGCGTTACGGATAAGCGCTCGTCGAAGGCGCTCCGCGCTTCATCCAACTTCAAGGAGTCCAAGGGCACGTAGTGAGGGCTTCCTGCGGTGAGCATGACGTGATCGACGGCTGGGAGATTTTGGAAAAATTGCTCCAGCTGGTTAAGGTCGGTGGCGTCGAAAGCTGCGGTCGAGGTGGCCTCGAGCTCGCGCGCGACGGTTTCTAAGTGGTCCTGATCGCGGGCGGTGAGCACGATCTTTGCGCCGGCGGCGCGTGCATATCGCGCGGTTTCAAGACCGATGCCGGAGGTGCCGCCGATGATAACAACGGTTTGATCGAGCATCGGACGCTTCTCCTTTTGCCTAAGTCTTGGAGAAACGATAGCGTATCGAACGCGCTCGTTGAAGCGGCGCTACGCGATTGTCAGGCGCGCGGAAGAGAAAACCAAAAAGAAGTGAGACGGCCGGGATCGCTATCGAAGCCGATGGTGCCGCTCATCTTCGTGACGAGTTCGCGGCAGATGTAGAGGCCAAGGCCGGTAGAGCCGTCACCCGCGGCAAGGTGTCCGAAACGCGTGAAGAGTTTCTCGCGATCGGCTTCAGCGATGCCGTCGCCTTCATTAACGACAGAGATGGAAACGCGCTCGTCATAGATCTTTACGTCGATATGAATCGGAGAGCCGGGACTGCTGTACTTCACCGCGTTTGAAAGCAGATTCGTCAGAACTTGAACCGTGCGGCCTTCATCTGCAATGATATCCGGCACTGGATCGAGGTACGCAGCGTTGAACGCGCGATCGGGATGCTCGCTGCGCATGCGCGCCATCGACTCTTCAATCACGGAGACCGGCGAAACCGGCTCGAGGCGCAACGACAAGTGCCCCGCATCCATCCGCGAGAGCAGAAGAAAATCTTCGAAAATCGACGACAAACGGCCCGTCGAGCTTGAAAGCACACCGAGAAGTTCTTGACGCCGTTCTAGACCAAGCGTTTCGAAATGGGTTTGGAGGAGCGCGGTTGCGCCACGAATCGCGGCCAGCGGCGAACGAACTTCGTGCGAAACCATACTGAAAAACTCGTTCTGCAAACGCGCGTTTTCTTCCAACACTTTGCGTTGTTCGATTTCCGCTTGGTGCGCGCGTGAACTCGCTAGTGCAAGGCCCACCAGATTCACGAAAAGCTGCATCCTCCGCAGCGTTTCAATCGAAGGGACCTTTCCATCGAGCGGTGCGTCGGCGGAAAGATATCCAAGCATGTTGCCGTCGCGATCCGGTAAAACGAGCGTCAAAGTGTCGCGCTCGTGCCATGCGTCCGGCGCAGTACGCGGTTCGTTCAACGGACGAAAACCGGTGTAGATGCTCTTCTTCCAAAGAATTTCGCGTTCGGCCGGATTGTAGAAACAGTACGGAAGAACTTCCGATTCCGGGGGCAGAATTTCTAATACGTCCGAGCGTTCGATATGCTCGCCAAGGCGCTCGGCAATAATCTCTTCCGGAAAACCGAGCAATACGCGGCGGTGAAGTTCTCCGCCGGGAGCATCGGCTGCAACAATCGTTACGTATTTGAAACCGAAGAGTTCGCGAACAGCGCGCGCAATGGAATCAAGCGCGGGTGATATATCCTGCGCGTGCAAAATTTCGTACGTGATGCCCAGGAGCCGTTGGAGCAAGCCCCCGTCGCCCGCCGGCGGCGCGTCGTAGAACATCATTACCTTGGCAACCCCTTTGGGGCCGCCGCGTAAGCGTCCTGCGCGTTTACCCGTAGTTAACCATGCTGCATCCAAATAGCGCGTTCCAGCAGCCGCTTCAATCGCTGTGTTCCCGCGCTTTTCGGAATTACTCCGGACGTCATCCAAATATACCGGTCGCTCAATCCGTTCGCCGCTGCCGCGGAGCAGAAAACTATCAATTTCCCCTCCGGCCACGCGTGCCAGACGCGATCGATCCCCTCGGCTAAACCCTCGCTGATGTAGTCGCCGTCGAGGAAAATCACGTCTGGATGCGCCGATGCGATGTACTCCTCGTCGATCTGCTGGGTCACATTTTCGACCCTTACATGAATCGAGTTGAAGACTTCGATCAGCGGTGGAACAAGCAGCTCTTGCGCCTCCACGATATAGACGCGAGCCGTCTCGGTGGATGCCAGCTCCATACTGCTCTCAGCATACGCACCGAGCATGGATTTCTAGAGGCTACTTGTTCCCGTTAATGCTGGTTCGAAAGAACTATTCCCAACAGTACCGGTCAAACCGTGCCGTACGGCGTGCACGGCCAGTTGCGAACGCGCCGTGAAGCCGAGCTTCACGAAGACGTTGGCAACGTGGTTTTTGATCGTTTTTTCGGATAGGTGCAGCTCTTGAGCGATCTGTCTGTTCGATAATCCGCGTGCGATGAGCCGTACAACATCGAGCTCGCGTGCAGTAAGCTCGCTGCTCGAACGTTCGCCTCGTGTGGATGTACTGTAGAAGACGCTACGCGTCAAACGCGGATCCAGGTAGAATCCGACATCGGCGATCGCGTGCAGCGCGTTTCTGAATTCATTCGGCGCAACGTCTTTTAGGATGTATCCGTCTGCACCGGCGCTCAGTGCGTTCGCAACGACCGTTGGATCTGCGTAGGTCGAGAGCACGCAAATCTTGGATCCGATGTTTGCCGTTCGAATTGAATAGACAATCTGCCGAACGTTTAAACCGTACGGATCGCAGTCGATGAGTAGAACGTCGTGGTTTGTTGTAGAGAGCTTTTCTAAATCAAGGCCGTCGTTTTCGCCGACGAGAGTGAACTTCTCGTCGGCTGCTAATATCGAGTGCAGCGCCTCTCGTAATAGCCTCTGATGCTCGACAATGAAAAGTCGGGTCGTAATAACCTGCGTAGATACCGGGCTATCCATATACCCCTCGTAAGATGACAACAAGAAAAAGGGAATCGTAGATATCCAGTGATCCGTAAACCACGGCCCTCTTGGATTACGGAGACCTTCAAATAAGACACCCCCGCGCCTTACGTACGCAGAACATACCTCAGTCCACCGGGCCGCGATATCCGTGTTTTCGGGGATTTGTTCCGACTTTGGAACGAGGCGATCTGGGCCCATCGTGCTAGGCGCGGCAGGGCTTCGCGCTCTCAGCTACGGCGCAATCGGCAAGGTACATTTGGACCACAACCGAGGGAGCGGCAATGGTTTATTTCACGAAGATCGTTATTGCGTCCATTGTTTTTGCAACAGGATGTATTCCGTTTTTACAACCGCAGCAACGCACCGCGTATTCAATTACGA
>CAZJLJ010000015.1:0-61450 GCA_964546935.1 uncultured bacterium
GTTCCTCTACAACGTTTCAATCGAGGAACGCGTCGAAGCCTAGTTGTCATCCTGAGCTTGGGGAACGCCGGCCGCACATCGTGTGCTGCGTTCCCTCACCACTTCCGTGTGGTGATCACCATGAGAGTCACTGTGTGGTGGGCAGAAGTTCTGAAAGGGGCAGTGTGGAGCAAAATGCATCGTTCCACGCTGTTTCGATTTTTTCGCGGGTCGGCTTTTCGATGACCGTGGCAACGCAGCCGTCCGGACGAACGATCAAGACAACCGGGGGCTTAACGTGCCAGCGTTTCGGCGGAACCGCAATCTTTATGTGCGGCAAATCGAGCTGATACTCTCCCGCGACCACGAGCGCAGCTTCTCCACCGCGCATTTCGTTGAGGCGCGATCCGTTGGCGAGGAGCAAGTCGTCGATACGGCGTCCGGCAAGCGGATGACGGTGGTCTACGATCGGCGATTTTGTGTAGCGCCCACTAAGCATGCTCATTGCACGGCAAACTTTGCATTGCATACCGTATGCGCGAACGGCTCGCGAAACGGCGCGAACGACCAGCTGCCTTGCGCGTGGCGGAAACCCCATACCCACGCGCGTTAGCCGGTCCGTGAAGCGTTCGATCGTGTCGGTTACCATCTCTCGCCGTTCGATATCGTAACTTTCGAGAAGCGCTTCGCACTCACCGCGTCCCTTCAGGGCAAAAGCAACCTTCCACGCAAGGTTTGCCGCGTCTTGAATCCCCGCGTTCATCCCCTGTCCGCCGGCGGGACTGTTCAGATGCGCTGCGTCGCCTGCGAGCGCAACTCGTCCTACCATGAATCGTTGCGCGTGGCGGCGGTGGATTTTGAAGAGGCTGCTCCAGAGAGTCGTTGCGTGCACCTCTTCTCCGAAGAGTTCACACAACCGCGAGAGATGCGCCTCGCGAGACATCGCAGCGCCGTCTTCCTCTTCCTTGCCGACCGATGCGATGACTCGCCAAAGATTCGGCGCAAACCGAATCGCGGCACGAATGCCGGGCTCGTCGAGTCGCGCACGGATTCGCACTCGCGATTCGCAATCGTATTCGATCCGTTCGTCGCTCAGCACGATGCGCGAGTCGTACGTAATGCCTTCGAGCGATAGACCGATGGATTGGCGAACGACGCCGCGAGCGCCGTCGCATCCGACAACGTACGCTCCGCGCAGTTTATCGGTTCCGTTTGCAGCAGTGAAATGGACGTCGGCATATTCGCTGTCTTGCGATATGCCGGTAACTTCCACACCCGTTCGCAGCTCGCAATAAGGATTTGCGCTTACGAGCTCGCGCAAAATGCGCTCGGTTTCACTTTGCGGAATGATCAACATGCCGGGATCGCGGACCACGTCGTTCAGTACTCCGAAGTCAACCGAAAACAGCCGGCGTTCGTTCAACGCGTTAATTGCGGTAAAGTCCGTTACGAACTCGCCGGCGTTTCGTAGCGCATCGTACGCGTTCCAGTCGCGCAGGATTTCCTGCGTACGCGGCCAGATCACAAGCGCGCGCGACTCTTCAACCGGCTGTGGATTGCGCTCCAAAACGATCGCTTGCACCGAACGGCGCGCCAAGGCAAGCGCCAGCGAAAGCCCGACAGGGCCTCCACCGACGATGATTACCGGTGCGTTCACGCGAAAATTGCCGCTCTCATGTTGCAGGTTGCTTCCCGCCTCTGGCTTCCGTTCACCCAGATGCAGTCCTTCGACGCGCGCGAGCGCACTTTTGTCGCCGGCCAAGCGACGACGCTTGTCGACGCTCGCGGCCGCCGGGTGTACGACGCCGTGAGCTCGATATGGACGACCATCCACGGACACGGTCATCCCAAGATTGTCGAGGCGATTGCACGTCAGGCCGCGACCCTCGATCACGCAACCACGCTCGGCGCAACGAATCCCGTGGCGGAGGAGCTTGCCGGCCGATTGTGCGCGCTCTCAGGATTAGACTACGCGTTCTTTGCTAGCGACGGTGCAAGCGCAATTGAAGCCGCCTTGAAGATGACGCTGCAGTATTGGCAGCAGGCCGGAGAACCGCAACGCACGCGCTTCGTGCGGCTGGTTGATTCATATCACGGCGACACGGCAGGCGCGATGAGCGTTTCGGACATCGCCGTGTTCAAAGGCCGCTTTGGTCCCCTCACGTTTGAAGCAATTCCGTACGAAGATGCTGCTGTTTTGAAGCAACCCGATATTGCCGCCGTCATCGTGGAACCGTTGGTTCAGGCTGCCGCCGGCATGCGTATCGTACCCGCATCGCTATACGGCCGGCTCCGCAATTGCACGCCGCTTTTAATCGTCGACGAGATTGCAACCGGATTCGGAAGAACCGGAACGATGTTTGCCTTCGAGCAACTTGAACTCAAACCGGATTTGATCTGTGTCGGCAAAGGCATTACCGGCGGAACGCTGGCACTTTCCGCGACGCTCGCCACGCAAAAAATCTACGATGCATTTCTGGGCACTTTCGATGAACGAAGGCAGTTTTTTCACGGTCACTCCTACGCGGGAAACCCAATCGCGTGCGCCGCTGCGATTGCCTCGCTCGACCTTTTCGAGTCCGAAAGAACGCTCGAAAACGTCGAAGCACTAAGCGCACGGATTGCCGCGCATTTGCAGTCGCTGAGCGCTGACGCGCTTGTTCGCGATGTGCGCCGCGGCGGCACCATGACCGGTATCGAGATTTCAAACGATGCGCGCGCCGTAACAAACGCGCTGTACCACCGCGGCTTCTTTACGCGTGCTATCGGCGATACAATCCAGTTCGTTCCGCCGCTTTCCTCGGCGTTGCATGAAGTCGACGCATTCTTCGAAGCGCTTGCTGCGGAACTAAACGCGTGAGCTATTTGCGCAACGTCGAAGCAATGCTTGCGGAAATTCACGCGCAACATCGCTACCGTGAAGTCCCGGTACGCCAATTGACCGGCGCGATCGATTTTTCATCGAACGATTATTTAGCGCTCGCCGCCGATTCCCGAGTATTGCAAGCTTTCCATCACGCCACGCGGGTGGGATCGGGAGGCGCGCGTCTGCTGGGCGGCGCGCATCGCGAACATTCGTTGCTCGAAGAAGAACTGGCGGCGTGGCTTGGCCGCGAGCGCGCGTTGCTCTTTTCCTCCGGTTATCTTTCGGCGATGGGCGCGATTCCCGTGCTCGCGAAGATGGTCGACGCGATCTATTCCGATGAACTCAACCATGCCTCGCTTATCGACGGGATCCGCATGTCCCACGTTCCGCGAACGGTGTATCCGCATGCTCAACTGCCACGTGCAGCCCAGCGTCCCGCGCGATCGTTGATCGTTACCGAATCGATCTTTAGTATGGACGGCGATGCGACCAACGTGGCAGAGATCGTAGCGGATCTGCGAGACGGCGACATTTTGCTAATCGACGAAGCGCATGCACTCGGTGTGGCGGGGCCTGAAGGCGCCGGCCTGGGGCGTTCTTTTGACGATCCGCGAGTCGTCATCTTCGGAACGCTATCAAAATCGTTTGGGGCTCAGGGTGGCTTCATCGCGGGCCCGGCACGGCTCATCGAGCTTTTGATAAACACCGCGCGCACGTTTATCTTCGATACCGCTCTCCCGCCCGCGATTGCCCTTGCAGCACGCGTCGCATTGACGATCATGAAGCGCGACGAAGAGCGCCGCGGACGGCTTCACGCAAATGTCGCGCACCTTCGCGCGGGTTTGCGATCGCTCGGGTTGCCGGCGATCGACGATCCGTCGCCGATCGTTCCTGTTGTTCTGGGAAGCGAAGAGCGGACGTTGGCCGTAGCACGCAAGTTACTCGAAAAGAAACTCAATGTGCCGGCGATCCGGCCTCCGACGGTTCCGCCGGGATCATCGCGGCTGCGCTGTTCGTTACGCTCCGACCATGTCCCCGAACAACTCGATTTGCTTGTCCAAGGAATTTCCGAATGCATCGCTACCTCGTAACCGGAACCGACACCGACGTCGGAAAAACACGCGTCACCGCGGCACTTGCGCTTTCGCTGAAACGCAACGGGATTGCGCCGACGATTGTGAAGGTGGTGCAAACCGGTTTGCCGCCGGGCGCAATGGGCGATGCCGCGCACGCCGGAAAACTTGCCGACGTGCGCTTCGTCGAATTGGCGCGGTTTCCAAAGCCGGCCGATCCGTGGTCCGCTGCGCTCGCAGCGGGGCAGATGGAAGTGCATGCGGGCGATCTCGTCAATGCAATGGCGCCCATTAGCAAAGGCCTTGTTGCAGAAGGCGCGGGCGGCATCATGGTCCAGCTGAATTCACGCGAGCATTTCGGCCACGTTGCGCATCTCGGAAAGCTCGAAGTGATTATCGTCGTCGGACTGCGCCTTGGCTGCCTAAACCACGCGATGCTTACCGCGTCGAAGTGTGAGCAGATGGGCCTGCCTGTAGCGGGTGCGGTGCTCGTGGAGAGATGGGGGCCGATGGACGGCACCTACCGGCAGGACGTGATTCGCACGTTGCAGGGAAAGCTGAAGATTTTTGGCATTGTGCCGTTTTCCGAAGACGAAGCTCAATCGGTAGAGCAAGCGTCACGGCTTTTTGACGATTTGGCGAGGTAAAAAAACTTTCCGGTGTCCCATCCAACGATCGACCTTGCGCGCGAACGCGTTCTAGAAAAAGGACTTGCGGCAGACCGTCCGCTTCTTGAGGCCCTGATGCGGGTGCCGGAAGAGGACGTTCCCGACTTGCTCGCGCTCGCCGACGCAGTTCGTGAAAAATTCTGCGGCAATGCGATCGCTGTTGAGGTTTTATATAACGCGAAGAAGGGCGGATGCTCCGAAGACTGCCACTTCTGTTCGCAGAGTGCGCGATTTGCAACCGATGTAGATGCCGAACCGTTCTCGACGGTCGAAGGATTCGTCGAAGCGGCGCGGGCTGCGCATTTGCGTGGCGCAAGTGAATTTTGCGTTGTCGTGGCGGTACGTGGACCATCGACGAAGCTGCTCGATCGCGTGTGCGAAGCTGTGCGCCGAATCAAGGCTGAACTGCCGCTAACCGTCGCCGTCTCGCTTGGAATTCTCACCGAAGAGCAAATCCTTCGGCTCGTCAAAGCGGGCGTCGACAAAGTGAACCACAACTTGGAGACGTCGCGCCGCTATTTTCCGTCGGTGTGCACGACGCACACGTTCGAGGAGCGCTGGCAAACATTGCAGCTGGTTAGCAAGCACGGCTTGGATATCTGCTGCGGCGGTATCATCGGGATGGGTGAAACGCTCGACGACCGCGTCGATTTTCTGTGTACGTTACAGATGCTGGAGCCGGCTGAGGTTCCCATAAACTTTCTTAATCCGCGACCCGGAACGCCGTTTCAGGATCGTTCGCTCGTCGAGCCGGTCGAAGCGCTGCGCTTTGTAGCGATGGCTCGTCTCGCACTGCCGAAGGCTCTTGTACGTTTTGCGGGCGGCCGTGAAATCACGTTGCAGGGCTTGCAAGACCTTGGAATGCGCAGCGGCGCCAGCGGCATCGTGCTCGGAAACTACTTGACGACCAGCGGCCGTGGCGACGAAGATGATTTCGCAATGCTCGACCGTCTGGGCTTCGAAGTGATGGCGTAGTTTACAGCGCCGCACGATTACTGTGGATCAAACAAAAACGCCCTATTTTTCGGCGCTGCTGGAGTACGTCGACTCCGGCGTGCAGCCGTTTCACACACCGGGCCACATGCAAGGTAACGGCGCCGATCGCGCGTTCCGCGAATTCGTCGGCGACAACTTGCTTGCGATCGATCTCACGCCGATGCCTGGAATCGACGATCTGCTCCAGCCGATGGAGTCGATAAAAGAAGCGCAAGAACTTGCCGCTGACGCCTACGGCGCAGACCATACATTTTTCTTGGTCAACGGATCGACGAGCGGCAATCAGTGCATGATGATGACCGCTGTAAATCCAGGCGAAAAGATTGCGGTTCCGCGGAATTCGCACAAATCGATGCTCGGCGGACTCGTGATGAGCGGCGCCGAGCCGGTCTACATGCAGCCTGCGGTCGATCAAGAGATGCACATGGACAACAGCGTTACGCCGGAAACGGTCGCGCGAACGCTGGAAGAGCATCCCGACATCAAAGCCGTCTATCTCGTTTCGCCGACATACTACGGCGTAGCCGCGGATCTCGTTTCGATCGAGCGCATCGTGCACGACGCGGGAAAACTGCTGCTCGTAGACGAGGCATGGGGCCCGCACTTTCATTTCCATCCGGCGCTGCCGATTTCGGCGACGGCCGCGGGCGCGGATATGTGCATCAATTCGACGCACAAAATGCTTTCGGCATTTTCGCAATGCGCGATGTTACACCAAGTTGGAGATCGCGTGCGTCTAGACCGTTTGAAATCGGTCCTAAAAATGTTTCTTTCCACGTCGCCCAATCTTCCGATGGTTGCGTCACTCGACGTCGCGCGCAAACAGATGGCCACCGAGGGCGCGGCGTTGCTTTCGCAGACGATCGATCTTGCCGAGGAAGCCCGCCGGCGGTTAAACGAAATCGACCGCCTCTATTGCTTTGGCGAAGAACTGGAAGGGCGTGAAGGCGTTTTCGACTTGGATCCAACGAAGATTACCGTGCGCGTAACGGGCTTGGGATACACCGGCTACGAGGCCTCCGAGATTCTACGGCGCCGCTACAACATACAAGTAGAGCTTGCCGATCTTTTCAACGTCGTAGCGCTATTCACAATCGGAACGACCCGCGATGCGGCCGAACGTTTCGTTACGGCATTTGAAGAGATGGCGCGCGACGATCGCCCCGTAGATATATACGCACCGTCCGGTATTCTCGAACAACGTTTAAAACACGGCAGCTATCATTTTCCGGATATTCCTCCGATGCGCATGTTGCCGCGCGACGCGTTTTTGGCCGATACGGAATTCGTAGCGTTCAAGGATTCAGCGGGCCGCATTTGCGCAGAAACGATCTCGCCGTATCCGCCCGGAATTCCCGTCATCTCGCCCGGCGAAGAAATCACTGCCGACCTTATCGATTATCTGCGTTTGGAATTGAAGGCCGGCGTTCGCATTCAAGGACCATACGACGACGAGCTCAAGGTGATTCGCGTCGTGCGCTGAGCGGTGTAGACGCCGTAACACTGCGCGCATTAGGCCGGTAGGATAAGAGAGTCATGACCCATCGACCAACAGCCCAATGTAAAGAACCCAGAGCTCGGCAGGTTGGCGAACCGCTAATGGGTAAAAATCACAAAACTCCCTTGGAAGCGAGGGTCACTGTTGGCGGTTAAAGCGCAATCGATCTCCCCGAGTTGGGAGCTCTCCCAACTCCTCGACATCTTTCCTCTGCCTATCCGGCAAGCGCTCGTCCGTCTCCCAAATCTCGAAGAAATAATCGAAGTCGTTCTCGACCTCGGGCGTCCGCCCGAAGCTCGATTTGCGGATGATTTTCGTTATCTCTCCGAGACGCCGGTGACGAACGAAGATATTGCACACGTATGTTCGCGGATTTCGCCGTTCGGCGCGGATAATCGCGCCGGCATCGAACAAACGCTGCATCGCATTAGTGCAATACGCAACCGGCAAGGCAAAATCGTAGGCCTTACTTGTCGCGTAGGCCGCGCGGTTTACGGCACGATCGACATTCTCTTAGACGTGCTGCGCAGCGGTAAATCGATCTGTTTGCTGGGACGACCAGGCGTCGGCAAAACAACGATGCTACGCGAATGCGCACGTATTCTTTCGGAGGACCGTAAACGCGTCGTCATCGTCGATACGTCGAACGAAATCGCCGGCGATAGCGACATTCCACATCCCGGCATTGGTCTTGCGCGGCGTATGCAAGTCGCCGATCCGGCGTTGCAACACGCCGTCATGATTGAGGCGGTAGAGAATCACATGCCCGAAGTCGTCGTCATCGACGAAATCGGAACTGAAGCCGAATCCGGTGCTGCGCGTACGATCGCCGAGCGCGGCGTAACGCTTATCGGAACGGCGCACGGACAAACGCTCGAAAACCTTCTGATGAATCCCACTTTGTCGGATCTCGTCGGCGGCATCAGTGCCGTCACGCTCTCCGATGAAGAAGCGCGCCGCCGAGGCACGCGCAAGACGGTTCTGGAACGGAAGGCGCCCCCGACGTTCGACGTGGTCGTGGAGATTCACGATCGCGATCGGCTCGCGATTCACAAGAACGTCGCGGAAGTCGTTGACGCACTCTTACGCGGTTATCAACCGCAGCCGGAGATTCGCCAACGCACTGCAAGCGGCGACGTGGCGATCGTGCAAGAGGCGGACACGGAATCCATGCCGCAGCTTGCCGATTCGTACGACCATCATCACGACGCGCACGACGAAGAGCGCGACAAACCGTTGATGATTTTTCCGTACGGAGTGTCGCGGAACAAGATCGAACGTGCCGTGCACAACCTTCGTGTAAGCGCTTCCATCGCTCGCACGTGGGACGATGCAGATGTTGTGCTGACGCTGAAGACGCTCGAGAGGAAGGGGCAACCCAAACTCAAGCAGATTGCGTCGGATAACATTCCGATCTACGCGATCAAAACCAATACGACGACGCAAATCCAAACCGCGCTGCGGGACGTCTTCAATCTCGGCTCGATCGATCATGAAGAAGTCGCGTTGCGCGAAGCGGAAGAAGCCGTCTACCAAGTGCTCCTCACGAATCAGGCAATTGAGCTGTCGCCGCAAACGTCGTACGTACGGCGCATGCAGCATCAGCTCGCGGAAAAGTACCGCCTGCAGTCGCGAAGTACCGGACTCGAGCCGAATCGAAGGGTCCGCATCTTCAAGGTTCCGGAGTAAAACCGAGAGGCGGGGTTCGCGGTAACGCGAACCCCGTTTTCATGTGCACTCGTGCCTGTTTCCTCACCGGCGTCGCAGCCGTCGCTGCCGCGCCGCTGAATGCTCTTGCGAAAAGCGAAGCTCCGCAGTACTTGGAGTTGGCGGTACCGGGAATGCGGCAAATCGCCGAGAGCGCATGGGTTGCACAAATTTCGCCGCACGTTTGGGCGCATACCACCACGTCGATCGTAGACGGCGGTTACTATCCGGCTAACGGCATCGTCGTGGAAGACGGCGATTCTGCGTTGCTCGTAGATACCGGCTGGCATCCCGATCAAACCGATGCGCTGCTGCGTTTCTGGCACGATGTACGGAAGCTTCCTGTGAAGAGCGCGTTTGTCACGCATTTTCACGGGGACCGTTTAGGCGGCGTCGACGTCTTGAAGTCCCACGCCATCGCGGCTCTCGCATCACCAGTGACAGTACGCCTAGCGATTTCGCACCACGAACCGGTGCCGCAACCGCTCGCCGGCCTTGAAACAGAACAGAAATCGCTCGGGCGCGCCGTTGCGTATTTTCCGGGCGCCGGACACACACCGGACAACACCGTCGTCTTCGTGCCGTCCGACAACGTCTTGTTCGGCGGCTGCCTGATTAAAGCGGTGACCGCGCCGAATCTCGGATACATGGGAGACGCGGTCGTTGCTGATTGGCCGGCAACGATGCGGAACGTGCGAGAGAAGTATCGCAACGCCACAGTGGTACCGGGACACGGGACACTGCATGGCGATAGCATCGCACACACACTCCATATGGCAGAGACGGGTTCCGGACGGCACTGATGTTTATTACATTGGAAGGCATCGAGGGGTGCGGTAAAAGCACTTTGCTGGCCGGACTTGCAGAACGTCTGCACAGTGAAGGCCGCGATTCCTTGGTGACGCGTGAACCGGGAGGCACTCCCGTAGGCGATGCGATTCGCAAGATTTTCCTCGATCCCGAGTTACTTATTACACCGCTTACGGAGTCGCTCCTAATTAATGCGGCTCGCGCGCAACACGTTGTCGACGTCATTGAACCTGCGCTGCGGAACGGAAAGATCGTGCTTTGCGACCGGTTCGTCGACTCTACACTTGCGTATCAAGGGTACGGGCGCGGAATCGACCTCGAACTGCTTCGCGCACAGTGTGATGCGGCAACGGGCGGACTTGAGCCGGACTTGACCATCGTCATCGATATTCCGGTGGCGATTTCGCGAGAGCGTGTAGCGGCGCGGCAAATGCGTATCGATCGCATGGAGTCCGAAGACGACCGGTTTCACGAGAGGGCTCGCGACGGTTTCTTAACGCTTGCCCGGGCAAATCCGCGTTATCGCGTTTTTGATGGAACGAAGTTGCCCGTTGAATTGGTGGCGGAAGCGTACGATGCTATGATGGGGCTTGCGGCCCGATGAGGGAGCTGCATTTCGATGTGGTCGGCGCCGAAGGTCCGAAGCAATACTTCGGGCGCATGACGCGCGGCAGCATCGCGCACGCGTATCTTTTTTCAGGGCCGCCCGGGGTCGGCAAAAAGACGTTTGCCCGGCGCTTAGCGCAGTCTCTACTTTGCGAAACACCGAAAGAAACGGTGCTCGGATACGACAATACTTGCGCTTCGTGCCGGCTTTTCAATAGCTCGGAGAACGCGCGCCATCCTGATTTCATAGAGCACGTCGGCGTTTTAAAAATCGGCGACGCCGATGCGGCGATGGGCTTCTACGAAGGTGAGGAGTTAACCGCACGCGATCTCGTACGCCAGTTATCTATGCAGTCGTACTCGGGCGGCTTGCGAGTGCTGCTCTTGGGCGATATCGATTTCGCGACGCATCACGCCGCTAACGCCTTGTTGAAATTCTTCGAAGAACCCCCGCGCGGCGTGGTGTTGTTGCTAACGACACCGACACCCGGCCGTTTGTTGACGACTATTCGCTCGCGTCTCATCGAATTGCGTTTTCCTGCGCTCTCACACGCGCAAGTGCACGAGATCTTGCGCCGTTTGGGCTACGACGAAGCGCAAGCGGAACTCGGCGCATCGCTCGGACAAGGCAGCGTGACGCGAGCCATGGCATCGTTGGAAGGCGATGAAGAGTCACTCCGGTCGCAGGTTGCGGGTTGGTTCTTCAAAGTCATTGCCGGCGATTCACCCGAGGAGAGTTGGGCGACGCGTGACACGCTCGACGAAGGTCTCGAGGTGCTGAAGTCGCTCGTGCGCGATTGGGTCGCACTTACCGCCGCGGGCGATCGCGTGCCAATCGCGGCGGTAGACTACACACAGGAGCTGCGCGATTTGCCGAAGGTAGAGACGCCCGCTGCTATCGGAATGATCGCTAAAATCGACGACGCTCAGCGCTTGGCGCGCACGAACGTAAGTCCCAACATGGTTAGCGAGATCGTTCGCATGGCCCTGACCGGTCAGGCTCGCTAGCCAATTAGAACGAGGGAATCGAGGGAGGTGCAATCGTGACCGCATCGATCATCCATTGGGAAACCGATTACGCAACAGCACTCGATCGCGCGAGAACAGAGCGCAAGTTCGTTTTCCTAGACATATTCAACCCTGGTTGAGGGGGATGCCAAGCGCTGGATACCGTGACGTATCCGCAGACTCCCGTGCGCGAAGCTATTATGGCCCATGCTATTCCCCTTCAGGTAGATAACTCGAAAGCAGAAAACCGCGCTTTTCTACATGGCATCCATCACATTTGGACTCCCGATATTCGGATCTTGACCTACGATGGCTTCGAAATGTACAAGTGGGACGGATTTCTGCCCCCTTCAGAATTCATAGCGCGTACGGAGTGCGCAATCGCAATGGCTTTTTTGCGATCCAAGAGATTCGATGACGCCGAACGGCTATACGTTGACGTTTTGTCGAGTTTCTCAACTACTTACGCAGCGCCGGAAGCGCTATACTACTTGGGCGTTACTCGTTACCGTCGCGATCCCGATAGCGATGAATTGCCTACTCAGTGGGGAAATTTGCGTTCTCGCTACCCGAACAGTGAATACCGCGTTAAGCAATCGTTTAAGGAATTACCCTAACCATGAAGCTCCGCGACTCCTGGGAAGAAAAAGTAGCACGCAATGCCGATGATCACGAGATCGTCCGCGTGCCCTCACCGGGCGGTTTCGCTTCCCATCAGAAGCGTTGCCGCGCCTGCTGCCGCGATCGCGCAGAGGCAGACGGCGATCAGCTCGCGCCAGCCGCCGTGCTGGTATGCGAGTCCCGGCAACGCAGCACCAAAAACCGCACCCGCATAGTACGCCGTTTGATAGAGCGCGTTCGCGCTAGCCTTTGCGTGCACGGCAGTGCGGTTGACATATCCGGGCGCAATGCCTTGAACTATGAACATTCCGGTACACAAGACTATAGCGCCCACCGTAACGGCGGGGAGCGATGGGCTTAGCGTAATGAGGCAACCCGCGGCAGCGACTACCGCTCCGATCCGCATCAGAAAAACTGCATTGAAGCGGCGCACGGCCGTGCCTGCAACGATCGAAGCTATCACGCCCGCGCCGTAGGCAAGATAAACCAGCGCGGTTTGGTCGACACGAAGCCTGAACGGTGGTCCGTCGAGTAAATACGGGACGTACGTAAAGAACGCAACGAAAGCGAAGAAGATCAGCGCGCCTGCCGCAAATGCTCCCACAAGCGAGCGATTGCGAACGTGCTCGCTAAATGCGGCCAATATGGACGACGATTCGCGTTGCGTATCGTCTCGCTTCAAGAAGAGATGCAATGCAATTGCAGCAACCAGCGTCGCGGCTCCATACAGCACGAAGGTTGCGCGCCAGCCGTGAGTACCGGCGACAATCCCGGAAAATACGCGGCCCAGCAGCCCGCCCATTCCATTGGCGGCGATGAATATCCCGACGTAAGTTGCAATGTGCGTGCGTTCGACGCGATCTCCGATGTACGCAACGCCCACCCCACTGATCCCAGGTACGAAAATGCCTTGCAACGCCCGCGTGGCTAATAATGAACTAAAGCTCGGGCAAATGGCGCAAACGAGCGTGCTTGCGGCCAATGCGTAAAGGCTCGTAACGATGATGAACTTGCGGCCGAACCGGTCGCTTAGCGAGCCAAGAACGGGGCTCGCAAGCGCGATCGTCAACGCGACGATCGAGACGGTAAGCCCCGCCTGGGAAGGCGTAACGTTGAAATCGCGCGAGAGCAACGGCAACACGGGTTGTGTTGCATACATGTCCGCGAAGACGACCGTCGTCCCGGCGCAGAGCGCGACGACGTCGCGATGGCGCATTACCGGCGCGTATGGAATGCTATTTCATCATACGTTGCCGAGAACGGGAAGGCCAAGTACGCGAGGATGATTGCACGCGCTACTGCGATCGTAAGATTCAACGCTGTCAAGTCGGTAAAAAATCTCGAAATATAAATCGGGACGTAAACCCAAAGCGCAACGAAGACAACCGCTAGTACTAAACACGCTAGCGGGTTCGAGCGCACCGCGCGAATCGATCCGGAGATCGCAAGACCGCCCGGCAGTCCGCCGATAGCCGCGGCTGGGATCGTTAGAATCAAGAAAAAGTACGCGACCAACTGCAGCACAATGCTAATGGTGCTTCCGACAATCGAGCCCATATACGCCGGGATAAAAACCAAAAATTGAAAGCCGATCGCAGCGAGGATAATGCCGCTCGCTTTGCGTTTGCCTTCTTCCCATGCGTCGTCGAAACCGCCGCGGTATCCGCGCTGGATGTTGTTCGCCTGGATTAGAGCGATTCCGAAAGCGAACAAATAAACGATCTGCACGATCAGCCCGAAGATTCCGCTCCCAAGGCCACCCAGCGGATCGGTAAAGAGGCCGCTAAACCGCGAAAAGAGCATGTCGATCACAGCCGCGAGTAACGGCATTGCGATAATCGACGGATGGCGCACGAGCGAGGGCAGCGCTCGTACATAGGACATGAAATCGATGCGCTGCCCGGCTCTCATCTTACGCGCGTGCTCCTTGTAGTGCGTGGTGGCACGAGCAGTCGACGCTCAGATCGATGTTCTTTACGATCGTGCCGATCGCGTTCTTCACGCGTTCGTTGTTGGCTTTGAAGACTTCCATGACTTCGTGATGCGAGACCGGCGCGATGCCTTCGATACCGACGTCGTAGTCGGTGATCAGCGAAATGTTTACGAAACAGATCTCGGCTTCGCGCGCAAGGTACGCTTCCGGATACTGCGTCATGTTGATCACTTCCCACCCTTGGCTTTGGAACCACTTCGACTCCGAGCGCGTCGAGAAACGCGGGCCTTGAATCACGACAACCGTACCGGTGGGGTGCGTTTCGATGTTGAGGGACTTCAACGCATCGATCGCGATGGGACGCAACGTTGGACAATATGGATCCGCGAAGCTCACGTGTGTGGTGATGGGGCCGTCGAAGAATGTGTCTTTGCGGCCGCTGGTGCGATCGACCAGCTGGTCGCAAACCACCATCGAACCCGGCTTAACTTCTCTCTTTAGCGATCCGCAGGCATTCGGCGCAATGATAAACTTTACGCCGAGCATCTTCATCGCCCAAATGTTTGCGCGATAGTTGATGGATTGCGGCGGAAAACGATGATCTTTGCCGTGTCGCGGCAGAAAAGCGACTTTCTTGCCGGCAATCTCGCCTAAGGCTATCTTGTCGCTCGGCGCTCCGTAGGGCGTTTCGATCCAGACTTCACGCGCGTTTTCGATGAGCGAGTAAAAGCCCGAACCGCCAAAAACGCCGATGTCGGCGCGTTCTGTAGTCTCCATAATCTCCCCGTTAGGTACGATGTGACGTACCCAGGTTCGAGGTGCCGTTTGGCTACCCTCGGAATTGCTACCAGGATGCGCCGTTTTTTAGCTGCCGCTGTGCTTCTAATGTCGCTCGCCGCCTGCACGCGTGCAGCACACGAACCCGGGATCGGGGAGCGACGCCCATGGACGGTCGCCCACGTCGTGCGGTTTGCCGATATTGCCGATCCGGATCGTTTAAATCCATACCTCTCGACGATGGACATCTCGTACGATCTCTCATCGCTAATCTATTCGTATCTCGTTATCAGCGACGATCGTGGGAGGCTGATCGGTGACCTGGCCGCAGAGGTACCGTCCTTAGCGAACGGCGGCATTTCCCCCGACGGCAGAACCTATATATACCATTTGCGCCGTGGCGTGCTTTGGCACGACGGACAACGCTTCACTGCGCAAGACGTAATCGCGTCTTGGCGTGCCGTTGTCGATCCGCGGAACAATACGTTGCATCGCGAGGGGTTCGATCGCATTTCATCCATCGATGCGCCCGATCCGTACACCATCGTGGTGCATTTGAAGCAGCCGTATGCGCCGCTTGTCTCTCAGTTTTTTGCGCCCCTGCAAGAAGGCGGCAAGCCCGTGTTGCCGGCGCATATTCTGCGTAGTACGGACTTCAATGCGGGGACGCTTTCGACGCATCCCGTCGGCACCGGCCCGTTCGAGTTCGTCTCCTGGCAGCGCGGCGAGCGCATCGAATTGAAGCGCTTCGAGAAGTACTTCAAGGGCGTTCCTAAGTTAGAACGCGTCGAGTACCGCATTCTTCCGAACGACAATACGATGCTAAACGAGACGCAGGCACATCGTGTCGATCTCGTCGTTGCTCCACCACAGGCGCAAATCGAATCATATCGCCGCATTTCTGGTCTAACAACGGAGTTCGCTCCGTGGAACGCCCAGGTAATCGTGATCTTCAATGCGCGAAAACCCGCGTTGCACGATCCGAACGTACGGCGCGCGATTGCGTACGCGCTCGACAAGGCGTCGATGATCTCAAAGATTTCGCACGGAGTCGGAGAGCCGGCATACAATAGCCTTCCGCCTACCGCGATCGGATACGAACGGCTTGAGCCGTATGCATACGATCCCAAACGCGCGGCAGAATTGTTGCACGGACGTAACATCTCGTTCACGCTGGCAACAATTGCAGGAGGGGCAACACTTGAAAGCCTCGCGCTTGCGATGCAATCCGAGCTCCACGACGTAGGCGTCGACATGTCGATAAAAACCTATCCGTACAACACCATCTTCGCGATTGACGGTCCGATCTATCGTGGAACGTATGACGCGGCCTTGTATAGCACGACGTTAAATTGGGATCCCAACGTTCTCGACTATTTAGGGTGTAACGAGTGGTATCCGAACGGCGAAAACGTTTTCGGTTACTGCAATCCTAAGCTGGACGAGCTAGAACAAGCGGGGTTGGCGACAATCGATCCCTCGAAACGTGCAGCGATTTACCGAAAAGCGAGCCGCATCATCTGGAACGACTTGCCTTATTTTCCACTCTACCAATACCGCCGCACGATCGTGCGTAACAGCGACCTGAAGAACTACACCGTTAACCCAACTTCCACGCCTTGGTGGAATGCTTGGCAATGGGATATTTAATTTGCGTTGCACTTTACGGCTAGATGAACCGCGGTAATTGATCGATCGCTGGGCGTTTCGATGGTGTCGACCACCGAGCTGATACCTCATGTGCTCCGGGTTCGATTCCCGGGCGTTCCAGCCGCGTAACGTGGTGTTGCGCGAGCATTCCGCTCTGTGTTAGTTTGAGGTAGAGGTATCAGCTCGGTCCCGCACATCGGAATGCAAAAAGCGCCGTCGCGAATGCGACGGCGCTTTATTTCTTTGGTAGCGCGCACCTAGCGGTTGAAGTCGCTCGGTTTGAGGTCGTCCAAGAACTTCTTGAAGCGGGACATCTCCGTTTCGTCGATGGGCTTCTTTTCCGGAGTCGCTTCTTCTAGGACGATCTTGTCCGATACGTAGATCGGCGCTTGCATCCGAAGCGCTAACGCTATGCCGTCGGAAGGACGCGCGTCGATCTCCTGCAATTCGCCGTCGGAGCGCACGATCAACTTCGCAAAGAACGTCGAGTCTTTGATGTCGTGAATGATGACTTGTTCCAGCGACGCCTCCAACGTTTCTAGGATGCTGCGCATCAGGTCGTGCGAGAGGGGCCGGGGGACAGGTGCGCCTTCGAGAGCCAGCGCGATCGCGGTCGCTTCGAACGGGCCGATGAGTATCGGCAGGTAGTGCGATCCATCCATGTCCTTTAAGATGACTACCGGATCGTGGGTGAGTAGGTCGATTCCGAGTTTGTCGACCTTCATTTGGCGCATAACAACCTATCCGACGTTAGCTCGAGATTCTCTTGCCGAGGCAGGCATGCACGTACCCTGCGCACGAACCGCTCCCCCCTCACTATGGCGTTATCATGCGGAATCGTCGGCTTGCCGAACGTCGGTAAGTCCACCATCTTCAATGCCCTTACGCGCTCGGCCCAAGCCCTAGCAGCAAATTACCCATTTGCGACCATCGAACCTAACGTCGGCGAGGTCGCAGTTCCCGATGAGCGGCTCGGCGTGCTGCAGCAGCTTGTGAACGGCGAGCGAATTGTACCGGCAACCGTGCGGTTTGTTGACATTGCAGGGCTCGTGCGCGGTGCAAGTACTGGGCAAGGCTTGGGCAACGCGTTTCTAAGCCATATCCGGGAAACGGATGCTATCGCAATGGTGGTGCGTTGTTTTGAAGACAGCAATGTAACGCACGTTGAAGGCGATCCCGATCCGAAGCGCGACATCGAAATCATCGAGATCGAATTGGCGCTCGCGGATTTGTCCACGATGCAAAAGCGTGTCGACAAATTGGAACGCGAAGCGCGCGCAAATCCCAAATTGCGCGATCGCCTCGAAGCCGCAAAAAACATTATTGCCGCACTTGAAGCCGGAAAGCCCGCGCGTACGTTTGCGCACGATTCGCTCGAAGCCGAAGTCGCTGTCGAGTCGTTCTTGCTCACCGCAAAACCGCTGCTTTATGTCGCGAATGTCGACGAAAGTCAGATTGGAAATCCCGGCCCGCTTGTGCGCGCCGTTGAAGAAGTTGCGGCGCAAGAAGGCGGCCGCGTCGTTATGCTCTCCGGCAAAATCGAGTCCGAACTAGCCGGCCTCGCCGATGAAGAAGCACATGAGTTCTGCCGAGAGCTCGGCATCGAGCGCAGCGGCCTGGACGAGCTGGCGCTCACCGCATACGACATGCTTGGTCTGATGACTTTTCTCACCGCCGGGGAGAAAGAAGTCCGCGCCTGGACCATCGCCAAAGGCACCAAGGCGCCACAGGCCGCCGGCAAGATCCATGGGGATATCGAGCGCGGCTTTATCCGTGCAGAGATCGTCTCGTATGACGACTACGTCGCTTTAAAAACCATGGATGCGCTCCGAACTGCCGGAAAAGTCAGAAGCGAGGGCAAGGAATACGTCATGCAGGAAGGCGACGTTGTGAATTTTCGCTTCAACGTGTAGGTGGAAACGGCTCTCCCCAAGTAGATTTGAGGGTTTGAACTCCGCTGGAGGCTTTATCTCTCTATGACCACTGCAGTGCGCGAAGTCTCGGTTTTTGGGGACGGCATCGCTTATTTCAACGAAGCGGCCGATCTTCTTGAACTCGATTCCGGGATGCGCCGTATCCTGACGCACCCTTCGCGTCAAATCATTTTCTCGATTCCATTCCAACGCGATAGCGGCGAATTCGAAGTTTATACCGGTTACCGCGTTCAATACAATTTCGCCCGCGGTCCGGCTAAGGGTGGCATTCGTTTCCACCCCGGCGTTACGCTCGATGAAGTCACCGCACTTGCGTTTTGGATGACGTGGAAGTGCGCTGTCGTCGACCTGCCTTTCGGCGGTGGTAAAGGCGGAGTAACTTGCGACCCGTCAACGCTTTCGCAAAACGAACTGGAACGAATCACGCGTCGCTACGCGGCTGAACTCGTCGAAGTCGTTGGTCCCGATAAAGACGTTCCCGCACCGGACGTGAACACGACGCCGCAAGTAATGGCGTGGTTCATGGATACGTACTCGATGCACGTCCGTCAGAACGTTCCCGGCGTCGTAACCGGCAAGCCGCTTGAAATCGGCGGTTCGCGCGGGCGCGTGGAAGCAACGGGACGCGGCGTGACGATTTGTGCGCTCGATGAAATGAATCAAATCGGGATCAACCCGGAACAGGCGCGCATCGTAATCCAAGGCTTCGGCAACGTCGGCATGTACGCGGCGAAATTGTTTGCAGAGCGCGGTTGCAAAGTCATCGGCATCTCGGATGTTACGGGCGCGTACTACAACGAAAAAGGTCTAGACATTCTTGCCGCGGTTGAACACACCGCCAAGAACCGCAATCTCGAAGGCTTCAAGGGCGGAGACAAGATCAGCAACAGCCAGCTGCTCGAGCTCGATTGCGACGTGCTCGTGCCGGCCGCTCTCGAGAAGGTCTTCACGAATGAAAACGCACCGCGGGTTAAGGCGAAGCTCATCGTTGAAGGTGCGAACGGTCCAACGACGCCCGAAGCCGATCAAATCTTCAAGCAAAACGGCATCGTCGTTCTTCCGGACATTATGGCGAACGCCGGCGGTGTAACCGTCTCCTACTTCGAGTGGGCACAAGACCGCATGGGCTACTTCTGGAAAGAATCCGAAGTGAACGAGCGTCTTGAAGACGTGCTGCTTGCCAACCTTGGCGAACTGCGCGCCATCAAGAACGCGCGCAACGCGTCGTTCCGCACGGCGGCCTACGCGCTTGCAATCGATCGCGTGGTGAAGGCTTTAAAACTCCGCGGAATCTACGCGTAAATGATATGCGCGGGTCCTTCGGCAAGCTCAGGATGACAGAAGTTAGTTACTCTAAAACTGTAATTGTTCCGAAAGGGGCTCGGTTGGAAGACCGGCCTCTTTCCATTTTGCGTAGCCGCCCTCGAGTGCGCGTGCGTTGTATCCGCGTTCGCGAAGTTCTTCCGCAAGAATGCTGCACGAGTTGCCGCTTCCGCAATACACGACGATCTTGTCGTCAAAATGGAAAGGCACGAATTCGGCGTTTGAAAGTGCTTCGCCGTCGTAACGCTCGGAGCCCGGAATCTGCTGGCCGTCGGGCTTTTTACGGATATCAATGATGCGCAATTTGTCTGCATCGCGTGCGAGCGTTTCAACGTCGATTTTGTCGTCCATGTGCTTAGCGTAACACAAAAAGAAGAAGCCCCGGCAGTTGCCGAGGCTTCTCCCGTTTCCGCTTTGGACTAGTGCGGAGCGTAGGGATCGGGGATTGCCGGAGGATTGTTTGGACCCGTGCCGTTGTAGATGGCTTGTACATCCGCTTCGGTCATCGGCGTGATCCCGGCATTGAATGCTTGATCGATCACTGCGATAAACGCTTGTGCAACCAACGCGTAGCCGGTGTTAGATGGATGCAACCCGTCGAAGCTGAGCAAGCCGCCACCGAAGGTGAGGGTGCAGCACTTTCCGGGATTTACTCCCGCCGCTGCCTGGAAGTACGGATTCGCAAGATTTCCACTTGCGATACCTTCGAAGATCGTCTTGATGTCGACAAGCGGTACGCTATTGGCGGTAGCCGCAGCTCCAATTGCGGAATTGATCGTGTCGTTGTAGCTTTGGACTGCAGTTGCAAAACTCGTGGTCAGGTACATCTGTCCTAGGCCCGTGCCCGGGCCATTGGGATCGAGATTGATATTTGTAACGGTCACCGCGCCCGTTTGAGCATTTACCGCCTCTTGAAGTGCCGTGGTGGCTCCGGTTTCCGTTAAGAAGCCGTTCGCGCCAAGGTTGTAGGTGGCGTTTACATACGTGACAATTGCGTTGGCAGCGGCTTGTCCATCCGCGACTGCGTTCGGATCTCCGTGCGCCGCGTATATCGGCGTCAGCACAGCTGCGTATACGCAGACGGCGTACGTCTGAACCTGGCACGCAGCCGGCGCGGGCGGCGCGGAAGTACGAGCGAATTGCGGCGTCAGCAGAATGTCGGGGATATTCGCCACGACGACTTTCGATCCGACGCTTTGGAGCGACGTAATGATCTTGGTCATATCTGCTTGTACTTGCGAACCGTTCGTGTCAAGCGTGCAAACGCCGTTTACCAGATGCGTGCTGTCACCTGCGCAAAACTGGCCGCCGGAGAAAGTGTATTTCAAGAGGTCGTTTGCGCCGAGCCATACGGTGGTCAATGACGGATGCAGTGAAACGGCTGCATTGAGCTGCGTGAGGTTCTGTCCGAGATTTTGGAACTGGCCCAGAACCGGATAGAACATCTCGCTTTCGCCGTTGACTATCGAAAGAAGCCCGGCTACCGACGCGGGGATCCCGGGAATCGGTGCGCACGTCGGCGAGAGCGGACGTACCATCGCAATCGTCTCGTGGAGCGTCATTCCCGGCACTGCCACATCAAGCGGTGAATTTAACGGCGAAATGCGCGTAGAGGCGTAGGCCGTTGCGCTGTATGCCGCCTGATCTTCAGTCTGACAAGCGCTTTGCTTTGACGGTGCGAACGGCAACGGGCTCGTCGGTCCGGCATTTACCAGCTGATTACCAAGCCCCGGACCTGCAATGAGAGGCAGAACGCTTGTTGCCGGACTCGCCATGGCTAGCCACGGCAATCCGTTCGCTCTCTGGTAAAGCAGTGACCAGAAGCCCGACTCTTGCCCGGGAACGACGATCGGAATAGGTGCACCGGCGTTAGGATTTGGAACGGCCGGCTGAATTTGTCCGAGAAAGCCGTTCGATTGGAATCCGGCGGTAAGGCTGTCGCCGACGCCGACAATGCGGCTTGTTACCGAAACCGGTGATGGAATCGGTAGCGGATTTTGCGTATTACTTGCCCCGCCGCCACTGCAAGCGGCCAGCGAGGTTAGTGCCGCGAGCGCGAGTAGTTTCTTCGTAGAGAATTTCATGTGCCTCACCTCGCTTAGAACGGCAGTACGCTCGGCGAACCAATGCCGAACTGGATTTGAAGTTGGGTGGCTTTTAGGCCGCCGAATACGGGTGCGCACATGCCGACGGCATTCTCACACTCGATAGCATTTGCGCCGTATGCGCCTTCGTTCGTCGGACCGCCGCTGTTCAGTACCGCTTGAACGAACGTGTTCTTCGTCGTCCGGTAAGATGCTCCAAGGAAGTACGCAAAGAGATGTTGCGGATAGACGTCGGTCGGCAGATAATCGCGCGACACCTGCGGTTCGAGGAACAACTGAACCCTGTTCGTCGGGTTGTATTCCAGGTACAGAATTTGGTAGATCTGCGCATGATTTACCGTGTTCAGTCCTGCGAGATTTACGTTCCAGCTCGGCGCGGCCGTGAAGGTACCGAACATTTTCGGCGTCTTCAAAAACGGCACAGTGAATGCGAGGGCCTGTACCTGGGCGCTGCGCGTTTTCACGGTGTAAAAGCTCGGGCCATCCGGCGGTGCGGTAGCAAACGGTACAACGTCGCTGTGGTTGGTCGCCGCTCCAACGTAAGACGTGCGTGAAACGTACGTCGGCGTGATCACGAGCGGGAGCGGACGTCCCTTGATCTTGCCTAGAACGACGAGCTTCTCCAAGTTGAATAAGTAGAAGCTATCCTTCGTACGAAGATTCAGCTGCGTCGGCGTGCAGCCGTTCGCCGTCGAATTATCGAGGTTTGCGCAGCCGATTGGGTTCGCGAAGCCGCGCAAATAGACCGGAACCGTTCCGGAGTTGAATCCAACGGGATAGTGTTGGATCTGATACAAGCTGGCGACCAAACGCGTCGTCGGATCGAAGCCATAGCCGAAAACGACGTCGAGGCCGCCCGGTAGCCATTGTTTCCCGAACGTGCCTACGTCGCCGAACGACCGTGCGATCGAAGCGTCGATAGTGTAAGTGAAGCCGACCGGCAGTCCCATCGCCGCAGCGCCACCGACCGGTTGCTGTTGAACCGGGGGTACTTGTGCAACGCTGGAAGCGTGCGATGGTGCCGGCGCCGGTGCCGGCGAGGCAGGGGTCATCGCGTTTTTGATTGCGGTGTTCGCGCCGTCTACGATGTTCCCGAGCGGCCCCGTGTCTGCTTGTGCAGGCACACAGGACAATCCGAACGTGAGCGCCAGCATAAAGGCGCCACCCGTCCGAAAGAGGGTTCTGAGCATTAAAACTTCTCCACCTGAGCGCCGGAAGTATTAAAAGTATCAGTTCCGGCTGTCGGGCAGAGTTGCCTTAAAGCAGCTTAAAACCCTCGTTTGCTTGCGCTAAAAGTCGCCCCTTTGGACCGCCCTGCATTAAGCTTTGGCTGGTACCGGCGCGGTGATATGATCCTCGCTAATCGGCGCCTTCGGCAGACCGTCTCTGCGGATGCGTCCGCCGCGGACAACCAATGACTTGATGATCACGTAGAGCACCGGCGTGATCGCCAAATTGAGGAACGTCGAAACGAGCATACCCCCGAAGACCACCGTTCCGAGCGAGTGCCGCGCCGCTTGGCCGGCGCCGCTTGCATAAACGAGCGGCAGCACTGCGATGACGAACGCCATCGACGTCATTAGAATCGGACGAAGTCGCGTCTGCGCACCGCGCATTGCCGCGGTGACGACGTCTGCGCCGGCGTCGAGTTGCTGGTTCGCGAACTCGACGATCAGAATGGCGCTCTTACTTGCCAAACCGATCAGCATGACGTAGCCGACCTGCGCATATGCGTCCTGCGTCAGGTTCGCGTTCGCTCCACCAAGGAGGAAAAGCAAATTCAACGGCCCGAGCGCGGGGTTCATGAGATGCGCAAGTAAGATGCGCCAATTCATGAACAGCAGAGCGCCTAAGAGTCCCGCCGGAACCGCGAGCAAAACGATCAGCGGATCGATGAAGCTCTCGTATTGCGCCGAAAGGACAAGAAAGACGAACACGATTCCGAGTGCGAAGATCAATGCGCTTTGCGCGCCGGATTGAATCTCGTCGAGCGTCAATCCGGACCATTCATAATTTACGCCCGGCGGGTCGACCTTTTTCGCAATTTGCTGCATGGCATCGATGGCCTGTCCCGAGCCGTAACCGGCCTTGGCTTGTCCGTTGATTTCCAGGTTACGGAACAGGTTGTAGTGCGAAATGATCGGCGCCTGTAAGCTGATTTGGCCTTTGACCAGCGATGAAACCGGCATCAAACCGCCATCGGTGTTCGAACGCACATAGAGTTGCTGAAGCGACGAGACACGATCGCGGAACGGCGTGTCGGCTTGGACGTACACGCGGTACGAGCGATTAAGATAGTTGAAGTCGTTGACGTAAATCGACCCAAGATCGGCCTGCATCGTGTTGAAGACACTCGACAACGAAATACCGACCGCTTTCGCCTTGTCGCGATCGATGTCGACCTGAAGCTGGGGCGAATTGATTCTAAACTGCGTGAAAACTTGCTGCAGCGGAGAAGTCGGGGCATTGCCCAGCATCATGAAACCGTAAGCGCTGTTCATCAGCGCCGGCAATCCAACGTTTCCGCGGTCCTCCAGTTCGAATTGGAAACCGCCGAAGCTTCCTACGCCGTTAATGGCGGGCGGATTGAACGCAAGCACCTGTGCTTCCGGAATCTCGCGTTGGAAACGCGCCATGACGGAATTCGGACCGACGTACATGATGCCGGTAACCGAGAGCTGGAAACCCTTGCGCTCGGACCAGGGCTTCAGACGCGCGAACATGATGCCGCGGTTCGGGCCTGAACCCGTGAAGCTGAAACCGCCGACGTTGAACACGTCCTGAACGCCATCCGCCGACCGCAAGATATTTTCGGCTTTGAGCGAGATCCTGTGCAAATTCGCGAGCGAGGTGCCTTCAGGTGCCTGAACGAGCACGATGAAATATCCCTGGTCTTCATCGGGGATGAAGCCGGTCGGCGTCGATTTGAAAAGGAATCCCGTTAGTAGCAACGCACCGATGAATACGGCAAAAACCCCCCAGCGCGCGCGGAAAAGTTTGGGAAGCGTCCGGCGATACCACTCTCTGAAGTGGTGGAACGCACGGTTGAAACCGCCGAAGAAACCGGTCTCAGCTTCCAATTGCTTACCTAGCAGACGCGCAGAGAGCATCGGAGCAAGAGTAAGCGCTGCAAAAAGCGAGATCGTAATCGAACCGGCAATGGTCAACGCGAACTGCTTGTAGAGCTGACCGGTCGTTCCCGGAAAGAATCCGACCGGCACAAACACTGCCAACAAGACAAGCGAGGACGCTACTACTGCGCTCTGGATCTCCCGCATGGCCATCGACGCGCCTTCCACGCCTTCCATGTGGTGATCGTGGATGTAGCGGGCAATGTTTTCGATGACGACGATCGCGTCGTCAACCACGAGACCGGTTGCGAGCGTCAAGCCGAAGAGCGTAATCGTGTTGATGGTAAATCCGAAGACTTTCATCAAGAAAAACGTGCCGATCAGCGACACTGGAATGGTACACGCCGGAATCAGCGTCGACTTCGGATCTTGCAAGAATAAGAAGATCACGAGCACGACGAGGATGATCGAGAGCAGAAGCGTGATGACGACTTCTCTGATCGATTCTTGCACGAATTCGGTCGTGTTGAATGCGACGTGATAGCTTACGCCGGTCGGGAAATTCTTCGAGAGCTGGTCCAACCGCGAAAGTACGCCGCGCGAAACGGAAAGAGCGTTTGCCGTCGGCAGCTGAAGCACACCGAGACCGACGACCTTCTCGTTACCGTCGTATCGGATGAAGGAAGAGTAATCTTCTGCACCGAGCTCTATGCGCGCAACGTCACCAAGCCGCGTGAAGCTGCCGTTGGGTTCGGCGCGGACGATAATGTTGCGGAACTGCGCCGGCGTTGTTAGTCGCCCGACGGCATTGATTGTATAGGTGTACGGTTGATTCGGAGATTCAGGCGGTGAGCCGATGCTGCCGGCCGCGACTTCTACGTTTTGTTCCTGCAGCGCGTTCACGACATCGCTCGCCGCTAGTCCACGTCCCTGCAGCTCGTAGGGATTCATCCATATGCGCATCGCATAGCGGCGTTGACCGAAGATGATGACGTTCGATACGCCGGTGATGCGTTTGAGATCGTTGACGATGTTCAGCTCGGCGTAGTTGCTGAGGAATAGCGAGTCGTCGCGGGAGTTCGTCGATTGAAGCGCGATGGCCATGAGGAACGAGCCGGAGTTCTTGCTGACCGTTACGCCGGTCTGCTTGACTTCATTCGGCAAATCGCCTTGTGCCGTTTGTACCGCGTTTTGAACGTCGGTTGCGGCAATATCCAGGTTCGTGCCCAGGTTGAAGGTACACGTAATCGTCGAAACGCCTTGCACGCTCGTGGAGCTGATGTAACGCAGGCCTTCCACGCCGTTGATCGCGTTTTCGAGCGGAGTCGTGACCGCGCTCTCCACCGATTGGGGGCTTGCACCGATGAAGTTTGCGGTGACGGTGACGACAGGTGGAGCGATCTGTGGATACTGCGCGATGGGCATGGTGGGTATCACCACGAGACCCGCGATGAGAATGACCAGCGAGCAAACCGCCGAGAAGATCGGGCGGCGCAGGAAGAACTCAACCATTGCTATCCTACTTTGAAGGCCTGCTCCGCGTGGTATGAACTACGCGAGAGCGGGCTAGATACAACCTGATGGAACCCCTTGGATTTGGCGATCGCGCCAAGACGGTCGAACTTCTCGGGCGTGACGAATTCAACGACCGGAAGATGTTTTTTCGTGGGCTGAAGATACTGGCCCATAGTGAAGATGTCTACGCCGGCGCGGCGGGCTTCGTCCATCGCGTCTTCAATCTCTTCCTCAGTCTCTCCGAGCCCAAGCATGATCGATGTTTTGGTAAACCGTTCCGGAGCGCGCTTTTTTGCGTGGTCCAGCACGCGTAATGATTGATCGAACGTCGCGCGTTTGTCGCGAACGGTGGGCGTGAGGCGGCGGACCGTCTCTAAGTTGTGCGCGAAGACGTCGGGCTTCGCATCCATCACGATGTCCAGCGCCGCAAGATCGCCGCGGTAGTCGCCGCTTAGAATCTCGACTTTTGCGCCCGGGACGCGTTCGTGAATCGCACGAATCGTATTTGCAAAAATCAACGCGCCGCCGTCGGCGAGGTCGTCGCGATCGACGGCCGTTAGCACCAAGTACTTCCAGTCGAGGTCGCGCACTGCATCGGCTACGCGAACGGGCTCGAGCCAATCGACAACGCCCTTCGGATTGCCGGTCTTCACATTGCAGAATCGGCAGCCGCGCGTGCAAGTATCGCCGAGAATCATGATCGTGGCCGTTCCGGCACCCCAGCACTCTGCGATGTTCGGACACGCCGCTTCTTTGCAGACGGTGTTCAGCGCGAGCGTGCCGACCTTAGCCTTGACGCGTTCGTAATCTTCGCCCGCGGGCAAAGCGACGCGGAGCCAGTCCGGCTTGCGAACGTGCTTCGGCTTGTGGTCTTGCAGGGTCGTTAAATCGATTTCGATAGCCATGGTGATTCTTCGGTGAACTCGACGTCGAACGCGTTACCCAGTTCTTCGAGCAACAGCGGTTTGACGTCGCCTACGGTGACTGTACGCCCCGTCTCTTTGGAAATTGACGTGAGGCCGCGATCTGTCAGCCCACAGGGGTTGATGAGGCGGTCGTAATCGAGTTCCGTTGATACGTTAAGCGCGATGCCGTGCAACGATACCATTTTTTGAACGGCCAAGCCAATTGCACAAATCTGATTGCGTCCCACCCAAACGCCGGCGTGCTCGGTCCAGCGGTCCGCTTCAATTCCGTATCGCGCAACGGTCCCGATAACGGCTGCCTCTAGAGCCCGCACCAAAGGGACTACCTCTCGAAAGCGTTCCAATTTGCGAATCGGGTAAACCACTAGCTGGCCCGGACCGTGATACGTAACGTCGCCCCCGCGTTCGATATCTACGATTTCGACGCCGATTTCTTCCAGAATTCCGGTGGAAAGCAAAACGTTCTCGCGCTTAGCTTGGCGCCCGAGTGTAATCACCGGCTCGTGTTCGACCAAGATCCACGTGTCCGGTTCTCTGCCCTCGCGAACCGCCTCGTGCAGGGCATGCTGAAGCTCCCATACCTCGCGGTATGGGCGTAAGCCGAAATCTAAAACGCGGGCCGATTTTGGCATGAGTCTTTCGTTCAACACCGGCAAGCAAGAAGAAGCTTCACTTCAATGTATTCTTGGCAGCAAAAAGGATACCCGGACTCCATTGAGTCCGGGTATCGATCGTCATAGGTAGTTGTACGGCTAACGAACGGCAGCAGGCGTCTTCGGCTTCGGGTTGACGATGTGAATCGCTTTTCCGTGCGCCGCTTCGGCCGCGTCCATGATGCCTTCCGTGAGCGTCGGGTGCGGGTGGATCGAGAGTCCGATGTCCTCTAGCGTTGCACCCATTTCGAGCGCGATCACGCCTTCGCCGATCAGCGATTCGGCTTGCGGCGCAACGATGTGCATGCCCAGGAGCATGTCGGTTTTCGCGTCGCCGACGAGTTTGATGAGACCGTCGGTTTCGTTCATCGTGCGCGCGCGGCCGCTAGCAGCGAGCGGAAACTTACCGATGCGAACCTCGTAGCCTTGCGCCTTTGCCTCTTCTTCAGAGAGACCGATCGTTGCGACTTCGGGATCGGTGTAGACGCAGTTCGGAATCGCAACCGGATCGAAGGCGGCCGACTTGTCGCCGGAAATCACTTCGGCAGCAACGACGCCTTGTTTCATGGCGCGATGCGCGAGCAGCGGCTGGCCGGTAACATCGCCGATCGCGAAGATGTTTGCGACCTTCGTGCGGCACTGTTGATCGATCGCGATGAAGCCCTTGTCGTCGGCGCTCAGACCCGCAGCTGCAAGGTTGAGCGTATCGGTGACCGGACGGCGTCCAACTGCGACAAGCACCATGTCGAATTCGCGCGTTTCGTCTTTTCCGTTCGTTGCTTCCCCGTTGAACGTGGCTTTGACCGCTTTACCGCTCTTCTCGAGTTTGCCGACTTTCGTGTCTAGCATGATCTCGACGCCCTGTTTTTTGAGAATGCGGCCGAGGGTCTTCGAGATCTCCAAGTCGGTACCGGTGAGAATCTGCGGAAGAGCTTCGATCACAAGAACTTTTGCGCCGACGCGCGTGTAAACGGTGGCGAATTCTAGCCCGATTACGCCGCCGCCGATTACCAACATGTTCTTCGGAATGCGCTTCATCTGCACGGCGTCGTCGGAGTTGATGATCGTTTCGCCGTCTCGCGGCCACGCTTTCACGTCGATCGGTGCAGAACCCGTTGCGATCACGACGCTCGCCGCCTTGATCGTGTCGGTACCGCCGTCTTTGTTTTTCACGACGACTTCGTTGGCGCTCTTAAAGCTGGCATCGCCGTAAATGAATTGGACGTTGTTGGCTTTGAACAGGGTCTTCACGCCGCCGACGTTCGAATTCACGACGTCGGTTTTGAACTTCGCAACGCCTTCACGGTCGACTTCAGCCTTTGGTACTTTCAAGCCGAGGGCGCCCGCATGGTCGATATGGCGAATCACTTCGCCGACGTGCAGCAACGCTTTGGTCGGGATGCAGCCCCAATTCAAACAAACGCCGCCGACCTCGTCTCGGTCGACGCAGATAACGCTCTTACCGAGTTGCCCGAGGCGAATTGCGGCGTGGTACCCGCCGGGGCCCGCGCCAATAACGACTGCATCAACCTGGTGTTCAGCCACCGATTTGCTCCTGTTCTCTAAATGGAAAGCGCAGTGTCCCGAATTTGCATGGGACCGCGTAAGTGTAACAACTCTTCGCCGCCCAGCGCTTCGACCATCGTAGGGCTGCGGCGCCCGCGACAGCGAATTGGGTGCCTCGATGCCCAATATTGGATGGTCGGCCGTCCTTCCGGCGATCGATCGCGACTCGATCGTGCCGCTTTATCGCCAGATCTACGAGGGTCTGCGCGAGTCTATTTTAGCCGGCACGCTTCCCGAATCGACGCGGCTCCCTCCCGAGCGGGCGATGGCCGAACGGCTGAACGTCAACCGCAGCACGGTCGTTCATGCCTATAGGGAGCTTGTGGCGGACGGCTTGATCGAGCAACGCGTAGGTTCCGGGTCGCGCGTCGCGGGCCAGCTGCGTCGGGGACAACCCGAGCGTGCGGCCGGCGTGCCGTGGTGGATCACTCTGCCGCCTTGGCGCGTCGGCGAGTTTCCGAATATCTTGGGTGAGCTAGCCGCAAAGCAAGAGCCCGGCCGCATCTCTTTCGTTCAAGGGGTGGCGCCCGACGAACCGTCCCCACTCGGTGAACTGGCGCAATCCTTCGAACGGGTGGCGCGCGATCCGCGCTTCGTGCTTTCTTACGGCGATTCCGAAGGATACGAGCCGTTGCGCCAGGCCGTTGCGTCGCGTTTGAACGCGCGTGGCGCGGTAACGATTGCTCCGCGCAACGTCATCGTTCTTACCGGATCGACACAAGGGATCATGATCGTCGCGCAGAGCCTCGCTGAACCCGGAGACGAGATCATCGTCGAATCGCCGTCGTATCCCGGCGCACTGCAGATTTTTCAAATCAATGGATTGCGTGCGATTGCCGTCCCCGTCGATGAAGATGGGATGCGCGTCGATCACGTCGAGGCGATTTTGCGGACGCGGCGTCCGCGTTTCATTTACACGATGCCGTCGTTGCACAATCCGACGAACGCTACGATGAACATGGATCGCCGCGAGCGGTTAGCAACGATCGCAAAGCGCGCAGGCGTTCCAATCATCGAAGACGATCCCTATGGCCCGCTCGCGCAGCAGCAGCTTCCGCCGCTCGTTTCGTTGGCGCCGGATCACGTTGTTTATCTCTCGACGTTTTCTAAAACGATCGCTCCCAGTTTGCGGGTCGGCTGGCTATCGGCTCCACGTATGATTCTCGAACGATTGTTGTTGCGCAAACAGGCTTACGATATGGCGACAAGCCTTTACGTGCAGGCTGCAATCCTGGATTACCTGGAACGCGGGTACGATGCTCACGTAACGCAATTACGGGAGGAGCTGTTGATTCGCCGGGGCATCGCGGATGAAGCTATCGCGAAACATTGGCCGTCGACCGTGCGCGCAACGGGCGAGACCGGCGGATTCTATTTGTGGGCAAGCACGCCGCGAGATCTTCGTGCGCGAGCATTGCTAGACGTTTCCGAGCGTTTGGGCGCGTCGTTTCTCTTCGGCGAAGCGTTTTTCACCGACAGCGGCGGGGATCACAACTTCCGGTTGGCGCTAACGGCCGTGCCGCGTGCGGAGATCGGTGAAGGGATTCGCCGCATCGGCGAGGCGATCGCGACCTTGCGTTCATGAAACAGTTTCAGCGATCGCTGCTGAACTGGTACGCGAAGCACGGCCGTTCGCTGCTTCCGTGGCGCGTGGCACGAGACCCGTACTACACACTGGTCAGCGAGTTCATGCTGCAGCAGACGCAAGTCGATCGGGTGATTCCGAAGTTCGAGGAGTTCGTGCGACGCTATCCTGATATCGCTGCGCTTGCCGCCGCAAATACTTCAGATGTGGTTCGAATCTGGCAAGGCTTGGGATACAATTCCCGCGCCACGCGTCTGGTGCAACTGGCACGCGCCGTAGCCGAAACGTTTGGTGGCAAGCTGCCGCGAGATGCTGATGCGTTACGTTCGCTTCCCGGCGTCGGCCCCTATACTGTCGCGGCTATCCGTGCGTTCGGCTTCGACGAAGACGACGCAGCCGTCGATACAAACGTGCGTCGAGTAATTCACCGCGTTTTCTTCGGTGTTGAATTTCCGCCCAAAGTCTCTTCCGCGGAATTAGATGCTCGAGCTCGTGCTGCCGTTCCCAAGGGCACCGGACACGATTGGAACTCCGCAATGATGGACCTGGGCGCGACGATCTGTACCGCTCGCACACCGAAATGTCTTCTGTGTCCGGCTCGCGACGATTGCGCTGCTGCGCCGATCGACGCTGCTGCGCTCGATGGGTTGCGCAAAGCTCACGCCAAACCGCCGTCGCCTCAGAATGCCGTGCCGTTCGAGCAAACCACGCGGTACGCGCGCGGCCGTGTTATCGATCGTTTGCGAGAGCTCCGGGCCGGTGAACGTATTTCAATGCTCGATCTCCATCGGGATCTTGCGCCACTTATGCCGGGGCGTTCCGTCGAAGACGTGCGCGATATCGTTCTTGTTCTGGAGCGTGACGGGCTTATCGCCCGGGACGGAGAAACTGTGGCCCTCAAAGATTAGCAGACTTTATCGATCAAAGCTGAAGCTTTGCTCGTTAAAGTCCAAGCCTCAAAGGAAGTTTGCATGCGTGCATCTGCCCTTACATTGCTAGCTTTGCTTGGAGCCACCACGTTGCCCGCTGCTGCGTTTGATTTCAACGACGCGCGGCACGTTGTGTCTGTAAGCGAAGCGCAGATCTCACCCGATGGAACGCGGGTCGTGTACGTTCGGGGGAAACCGGATTTCGATAAGGATCGCACCGATCGCCAATTGATGCTTGTTGACGTGCGCACGCACCGTCAGCGCCAGCTCACCTACGATCGCAAGGGCATCGGGTCTCCGCTCTGGTTGCCGGATGGAGCGGGCATTGCGTTCCTCGCCATTGATAACGACGAGAAGAATGCGCAAGAGCAAATCTTCGTGATGCCGATGGACGGCGGCGATGCGCGGCAGGTAACGCATGCGAAAAAGGGCGTTTTCAATTATGCGGTCAACCGTGACGGCTCCAAATTCGCTTATGCGACGCAAGACGAGAATTCGAACCAAAAGGATATCGACGAGCACCGCGACGCATTCGAAGTTCGCGACAACGATTATTTGCATCGTTCCGCAACCCCACCGCTGCATGCTTGGTGGATTTCGTCGAACGGTGGTACTGCGCACCGTCTGACTTCCGGTTCGTGGAGCGTCGCAGATCTTGATCCGGACGGCGGCGGCGATCTTTCGTGGTCGCCGGATGGGCGTTCGATTGCAATGGAACGCTTTCCAACGCCGTTCAATGGAGATTCGCTCGAGGCACAGATCGATGTGGTCGATGTTACGAGCGGTGCACGCCGCGTATTGGACGGTAAGCGCATCGAGGGTAATCCGATCTTTTCGCCAGGTGGAGATCGCATCGCGTACGTTCGTAGTGCGGGTGGCGACGCGACCCGAGGCAACGACGCGTATGTGGTGGACCGCCACGGCAAAGTGGTGTTCGATTTTCGTAACAATGTCGATCGCAACGTGGAAGCGCAAACGTGGAACGCCGACGGCACCGCTTTGTGGATCGTTACGCCGGATGCCCTTAACAACGCGCTCTGGTATCAACCGCTCAACGGCCACGCTCGCAAGATTGACTTAAGCGATCTGGCCCCAGACGCACTCGGAAACGTTGCGAAGAACGGGACGCTTGCATTTGTCGCGGCGACACCGCGGCATCCGGACGAAGTCTACGTCTGGAACGGATCGCACGCGGTTGCCTTAACGAACGAAAACGGTTTCGTCGGTCGTACTACGGTTGCGAAGAGCTTTCCGGTGGAGTGGAAATCAACGAAGGGCAACTTTACCGAAGATGGAGTGCTAACTTATCCGTTGGGATACCACGGCGGAAAAGCTCCGCTCGTGCTGCGCATACACGGCGGCCCTCAGAGCGCGTCAAACCTCGCTTGGAACACGCAGCGGCAAGAGTTTGCATCGCACGGCTACTTCGTTTTCGAGCCGAACTACCGCGGCAGCACGAATCTCGGCGATGCGTATCAACACGCTATTACAAACGATGCGGGTGATGGACCGGGCAAGGACGTGATGGCGGGTGTCGCCGCAGTCGAGAAGATGGGCGTCGTAGATGCGTCGCGCATCGGCGTTTCCGGGTGGTCGTACGGAGGCTACATGACGTCGTGGCTGATCGGACACTATCACTCGTGGAAGGCGGCGGTTAGCGGTGCTTCACTCGACGATTGGTTGGACGATTTCAACCTGGCGTTCTACGTGTACACCGACGTTCCGTACTTCCACGGTGTTCCGTGGAATCCCGAGAATCTTCCCGAGTGGATCGATCAATCTCCCATAACTTATGCGCCGCAGATTACTACGCCGACGCTAATCATGGGCGACGTAGGCGACAACAACGTTGTCATTACGAACTCATACAAACTCTACCACGCAATCAAGGACAACGGCACCGCGGTGGAGTTCGTTGCTTATCCCGTTCCCGGGCACCATCCCTCGGATCCCGTGCGGAACGAAGACATCAATAAGCGCTGGCTCGGCTGGCTCGACCGGTATCTGAAGTAAGGAACTGACGAGAATGAATAAACGAATGGCGGGTTTGACGCTCGCTGCATTCATCGCGACGGCCGGCGCAGCCAATGCACGTCCTTTTAGCATCGACGATCTTCCGAAAATCGTCGGCGTGACCGATGTGGCGATTTCTCCGGACGGCAAAGAGATCGTGTACATCGTATCGCGCGCCAACATGAAAAACGACAACTTCGATCGCTCGCTCAACCTCTACGACGTAGCGACGAAGTCGAATCGACAGGTTAGCTACGACCGCAAGGAACTCTCATCGCCGCAATGGGCGCCCGACGGCACACGAATTGCATTTTTGGCGCAGAAGGGCGACGGAAGAGATGCGAAACAGCAGATCTTCGTAATGGATATGCGCGGCGGCGATCCCCAGCCAATTACCGATACGCACAACGGTGTGCAACAATTCAAGTGGCGTCCCGACGGAGCGGCCATTGCATACGTAACCTCCGACGACGCGCCGAACAAAGAAGCCATCGAGAAGAAACATCTCGACGGATTTGTCGTCGGCGATCAGGCGTTTAATACGCTCTCGTCCCCGACTGCGAACCATATTTGGATTGTAAATGCCGATGGCACGAACGGCCACCGGCTCACAAGCGGCACGTGGAGCGTTCCCTCGGCGCAGCCGCCCAGCTCGCCCGGCGCTCCGATCTCGTGGTCGCCCGACGGTAAGTCGATCACGTTTACCAAGATGCCGAATCCGTACGACGCCGACGGAGACATGGCGGTGGTCGCTGTCGTCGAGGTCGCCTCCGGTGCGATCCGCACGCTCACCTCGCATGGAAAATACGAGGGATTCAGCGAGTACTCACCCGACGGCGAGCACATCTCGTATTGGTATCCGCATAACGGGAACGAGTCGGAAGAGAACGACGTCTTCGTCGCGCCGGCATCGGGCGGCAACGGCGTGGACGTTACCGCGGAAGATATCGACACGAACGTGCAGCGCGCCATGTGGATGCCGGACGGCAAGTCGCTGTTGATTTCGGGACACAAGGAAACCGATGCAGCGCTATGGCTGAAGCCGTTAAACGGGAAAGCGCAACGTTTGAATCTCGGCCAGGTTCAGCCAACGCAGGCGTACTGGCTGGATGCATCGGTGAGTAAGACCGGCGCCATCACTTTCACCGGAAGTGAAGCGGGACACCCAACCGAGTTGTACTACATGGCCTCGGCAAACGCGGTTCCGCAACGATTGACAAACCTTAACGACGAGTTGGCGAAACTAGACCTTGGCACCGTGAAGCCTATTCAGTGGTCGTTCGAAGGCTTCAGCGAAGACGGCACGGTGACCCTACCGCCGGGATACGACTCAAATAAGACGTATCCGCTGGTGCTCGTAATTCACGGCGGACCGAACTCGGCGTCGATCGTTGGTTTCAGCGCATTGAATCAACTGATCGCCTCGCACGGTTACGTTGTGTTCAATCCAAACTACCGTGGTAGCGACAACCTCGGTGCGAAATACTGGTACGCCATCATCAATGATGCCGGCGCCGGTCCCGGACGCGATGTGATGGCCGGCATCGACGCAGTCGAAAAGTCGTACAAGATCGATTCTTCGCGCATCGCAGTATCCGGATGGTCGTACGGCGGTTATATGACGTCTTGGATGGAAGGCCACTATCACATTTGGAAGACGGCAGTAGCCGGCGCCGCGGTGAACAATTGGATCGACGAGTATAATCTCTCCGACAATAGCGTGGGAGTGCGGTATCAGTTCAAGGGTTCACCCTACGTGAAGGATTACGGGAAAGATTACTGGGCGCAGTCACCGATTAGTGCTGCGTGGCAAATTACTACGCCCACTTTGATCCTAAGCGACGTTGGCGATTCACGCGTACCGATTACGCAGTCGTACGAAATGTTCCGTGCGCTTACCAACCGTGGTACCCCGGTAAAATTCTTCGCGTATCCGGTTGGCGGCCATTTTCCCGGAGATCCCGTTCGTTCGCAAGATGTGGATCGCCGCTGGGTT
The DNA here is from genome assembly GCA_964546935.1 of uncultured bacterium. Lineage (GTDB taxonomy): Bacteria > Vulcanimicrobiota > Vulcanimicrobiia > Vulcanimicrobiales > Vulcanimicrobiaceae > JALYTY01. Next base: position 35,809 of record CAZJLJ010000015.1, read on the forward strand.
CAATGGATTGTCGACTATTTGAAATGAGCTAGGGCAGGTGCTCGAGCTGTTTACCGGCCGTCATGGGCGCGTGGCGGCCGGTCTTCTTGTAGGCGAGTTTGTTTCTGCGATGCAAGCGCTTGTCGTCGCTACAGTGATGCCACGCGTCGTTGCCGATCTTCATGGGCTTGCGTTGTACGGTGCAGTCTTCGCTTCGTTTTTAATCGCGCAATTCGTCTTTCTTCCGTTCGCCGGCCCATGGGCGGATCGTTATGGCACACGCCGGATTTTAACAATCGCTTTTGCGCTGCTTGCGGCGGGGCTCACCCTTTCAAGCCAGGCGCATTCAATGTTGCAACTCGTTCTCGCTCGTTTTATCGAAGGCAGCGGCGCGGGGATGGACTATGCGGTGTCTTTTACCGCAATTGTAAAAACGTTTCCGGAACGGCAACGTGCGCAAATGTTCTCGTTGATTTCGACCGCCTGGATCGTGCCGGCCATTCTTGCACCAACGATTGGCGCGGTGATTGCAACGGCGTTCGGCTGGCGGTGGGTTTTCCTCGGTTTTGTCCCGCTGGTCGCGCTGGCTTCGGTCCTTATCTTGCCGTCGTTGAGCGACGAGCGCGCAGCGCAAAGCGTCGATCCGTTCGGTGCGTTGCGAATGCTTTTCTCACGTGCGACGCTCTTGCTGCGAGGACGCAATAGCGCATTCGTAGCCTTCGGACTGCTGCACGCGTCGTTTCTCGGCGCCGATGCGTACGTGGCGCTCAATCTCACCGCTGTGCGCGGATTGCCGTTAACCTCAGCGGGCCTGTGCATTACGCTCGGCGCGCTAGGATGGTCCAGTGCCGCGCTGCTTCAACCAGCGCTGATGCGTCGCGTGGGCGCCCGACTTTTGGTTGCGGCCGGGGGCGCCGCCTGCGTAATTGCGGCGATCGGAATGATTACGGTCGCTACGGGCGGATCCGTTGCGTTAGCGTTTGTTGCGTGGTTCGCCGGCGGCGCGGGGGTTGGGCTAGCCTATCCGACGATCTCTCTGGTAGGCGTAGCGGACGTGGACGAGGGTGGAGAGGGCGCCGTTTCGTCGGCAATGTTGCTGGCCGCGATGCTTGGCATGGCGATCGGTGTGGTGCTGTGCGGCATTCCGGTCGGCGCTTCCGAGCGATGGCACTTCCCGCTCGCACATGCGCTGGTCTACACGTTTGCGGTTGCTGCAGCCGGCGCGATAGCGCTCGGTGCTACCGTTGCACGTTTACCGAACCGAAGGGACTAAAGGTCGAAGAGCGAGTCGTACGTCGGAAGTGCGCGCCCGCAGTGCATCGTTTCGGGATCGACCACGGTGTACTGTTCCTGCGGTGCGGCGTAAAGCTGCAATGAAAACGCACTTTCGCGCGTGCTATTGCGAACGCGATGTAGCTCTCGCCAATTAAGACGATGATCCAGTTCTCCGGCTTTTAAATGAACGTCGAAAGTGTGTTGTAGGTTTGCGGTCGGGTTAAATCCGTCATCGAGGCGGTCGTAATTCTCTATGTCTAGCGCACCTTGCAGAATCGCGACCCAACATCGAGAGTTGCCGTGGTCGTGAATGGGACTAAGGGAGCCCGGCGCCCAACGCATCGCAACCAATTCGAATTCGGGCGTCTTGAGCAAGAGCGTCCGCGTGTATCCCTGAGTAACGGGAATAATGGAGCGGTACTCTGCAAATCGCGCGATTCCCATTTTCATAGCGTCCACGAAACGGGCGTTGCCCATCGATTGTTCGAGAAGCTCTTCAAGCGACGAAATCACGATACCGCTCCTAAGTTTTGAAGAGCGCGACAGAGTTGCGCTCCTATTTGGTGCGCCTGTCGCACTATTTCCGGAACCGCGGTTGTCTCGTAGTGTAATCCACGAATCGGCGGTCCGATTGAAAATAGCTGTGGCTGAACGCCGCCTGTGTGCGAGATGACGTTGAAGTCCGGCGTCGCATCGATGCCGAGACGAAGCTCGTCGGCACGAATCAATCCGCGGCGCAGCATGTTCTGAACCAGAGGGCGTTCGATGCGCGAATAGTCGGAACCGGGACCGGTCGCGTTTATCACCGTTCCGGCTTCGATAACTGATTCAACCCCTGCGCGCGCGATAGTCATACGTAGATTCTTCCCGTCACGGCTCGCCGCAACGACGCGTCCCTTTACGACGGTAACACGCCCCGCGTCATGCAAGCGTCGCCATGCCTCGTAAGTCGCAGGCGGGACGCGGTACCGGTGCGCCGCCCAAAATGATTGGAGATGCCTGAGGAAGCGGCGGCGCTCGCGTGCACTCCAGCCTAGCCAAATCGCCGGCGTAATGCTTCTTATCGATTCGACAACGCCTCGCCAATCGCCGCCATTAGCAACGTGAGCCTTTGCGGCTAGGCGCAACGTCCTCAAAAGTTGGTAAGGCGTTGCTATTTCCAATCCCAAGGTTCGCGGGTCTAGTCCTTTAATCGCCGTGTCTTCTAGATGCGGCAGAATCCCGTGTCTGGAGATCAGAAAAAAATGTTTGCAACGGTCGTTTTTTTCTAGCAGTGCCAGTACGTCGAGTGCGGTTAGGCGGCTGCCCAGAATCGCGACGTCACCGGACATCTTTGAAATATCGTTTAGGCGCCACGGATCTCCGTGGTAGCTCTCGTGTTCGCGGATTACCGGCGGCAAGAACGCGCCATCGGGAGCAAAGTTCCCCAGCGCGAGCACGACCTGTCGTGCGCTGAAACGTTCGCCGGTTCCAGTCGTCAGGACGTATCCGTCGGCGCCCGGCTCGACATCTACGATTTCGGCGGGATGGCGTTCGAATCGGGGGCGGCGCGCTAAGGCTGCCTCAACCGTACTGCTGACGTACTGGCCGTACTGTTTGCGAGGTATGAGCTCACGAGGCGCGGCGGTCCGTAGCCAAGCCATCAAGTGCGCGCGTTCGCCAGGCATAACCGACATCGAATCCGCCGGGCCGTTCATTAACAACATCTCCGGCTGGTCCCCGTAGGCGGTTCCGGGCCCCGGCCGTTCGGGATCGAAGAGCGCAACGCGAAATTGAGCATCCGCGACCTGCGCGAGCGCTAAGAGAACGGAAGAACCTGAGACGCCGCCTCCGACAATTGCCGCATCGTAGGAGGCCCGGACCGGGATCATGCTTTCTAGGTATCGGCAGCGATCCGGTCGTCTAGCATGCGCTCCACGGCACGGTAGATACGGGGAACGTATTCGTGTTTGTAAGGATAGAGTTCGACCGCATCGCTCGTGTGGACGAGCATCGCCGGATCGGCTTCGAAGACCAGAACTTGGCCCTGCTTTGTTACCGCGCAATCGATTCCGAAATACTGGAGACCGACTTCGCGGGCTATCGCGATGAGCGTCTCGTATCGTGGCCCATCGAAAACGTTGCGTAGTCCGGCGAGAAAGCGTGCTTCCTCGTCTCGCATCCATTGATTCTCGGCCATCGGCGCATTGTAGTAATGGATCATCCACTTCGGCGATATCGCGAGATGCACCGGATACGGTTCGCCGTCTACGAAAACGATGCGGTACTTTCGGAAAAAACCGTCCGCACTGCTGTAATCGATAAACGGACTTACGAAGTATCGCTCGGCCTTCGCGCGTTCGCCGTAGGACCGAAGGTCTTCGGCGCGTTCGATTTTCTCTAGCCCGTGCCCGGCGTGCGAGCCGACCGGACGCACGATGATCGGGAAATCAAACGGAACCTTTGCTTCGACAACCGATTGTCGTTCTAGATCGGCAACCGGCGCGACGACCGCGCCGGTGGATTGTAATACGCGCGGTAGAAACGAGCGCGATGTTGTGATCACGCGTGCGGGGTCGTTCAACCGCGCTTTGGGCTGACCGCCTAAAACGAGTTCCGCAAGCGCAAGATACGGAATTGCCTCGGGTGATTCCGCGATGATATTCCAGGCGACATCGTATGCAGGAATGCGTTCGTGAGGAAGGCGCTCCACGTCTAGGAGATACAGTTTGTGAACGGTCGTCGTTGCGCGGTCCAACAAAAAGTCGACTGGAATGTTGGCTTGCCAGTCACCCGGCGCGAGTAACAATAAGACGCGTCGTTTCTCGTTCGGAGCAAACGAAGAGAACAGGCGTTGCTTTTCCAAGGCGCGTCGCTGGTGTTCCAATGCCGCATCGCGTTCACCGGTGATTTGCAACAGCTCGTAAAGCGCGAGGTGCGACGCCACGGACTCGGGATCGATGGCGAGCGCGCGGCGATGCTCGGAAATTGCCCCCAACGTGTCGCCGGTTTCGTAGAGTGTTTGCGCCAAATTTTGGTGTAGCGCAATCTCACCGGGAAAAAGATCGATGCCCTCGCGGAAAGCGGCAATGGCGCCGGAAGACTCTCCATGCGCGCGCAACTGAATTGCGCGTTCATTTACCGCCGCAGCGTCGTTCATCCAAACCACGCCGGCAATCCCGCGTAGCGTTCCTCTTTCCAAGGGTCGCCGTCGTTGTGATAGCCGCGCACTTCCCAGAAGCCCGGGCGGTCTTCAACAGAAAACTCGATGCCGTTCAACCATTTTGCGCTCTTCCAAAAGTAGCGCTTGGGGACCAGCATACGCACGGGTCCACCGTGGACCGGCTCTAAGGGCGAGCCTGCGTATTCGTACGCCACGAGAACGTCGTTATCGGACATGACGGAAAGCGGAAGATTGGTGGTATATCCGTTCTCCGCGTGTTGTACGGCGAACTTTGCATCGGAGGACGGCTGCGCGCGTTTGATGAGGTCGGAAAATAACACCCCGCGCCACGTGGTATTTTTTTTGCTCCAACGCGTGACGCAGTGAATGTCTCCTTGCCACGTCGCCGGTGGCAATGCCGTTAGTTCTTCATAAGTAAGCTCGAACGGATTTGCGCACTCGCCGAAGACGCGCAAACGCCAAGACTGGAGCTCGACGTGAGGGACGTCGCCGACGTGAAGGACCGGAAATCCCTCGGTCACGACTTGACCGGGAGGGATGCTCGGATCGCTCGGTTTGAGGAACGGCATGATGAAATGGGTTCTTGTTCCCCGCAGCAAAGACCGCCCTTCAACCAATGCCTAAGATTCCGTTTCCGAAGAAAAAAGTGCCGCGTGAAGTTGCCGAGCAAGAGCTCGCGATCTTGGAACGCACGTATCCCAACGCAGTCACGGCGCTGGAATACACGAATCCGTTCGAGTTGCTTATCGCGGTAATTCTTTCCGCGCAATGCACGGATGCGCGCGTTAATATGACGACTCCGCACCTTTTTGCGAAGTATCCGACTCCGGAAAAGCTTGCCGCAGCAGACCCGGGCGACGTGGAACCGATCATAAAATCGTGCGGATTTTTTCGAATGAAAACGCAGAACATCATCAACGCATCGAAGGGATTGGTCGAGGATCACGGTGGCCAAGTGCCGCGAGATCGCGACGCCTTGGAAGCGCTTCCCGGAGTCGGAAGAAAAACGGCGAGCGTCGTTATGTCGGTTGCATTCGAAGAAGCAGCGATCGCTGTCGATACGCACGTTTTTCGCGTCGCGCACCGGCTTGGGCTGACGACCGGCAAAACGCCGCTGGACGTCGAGAAAGACCTAGAGGCGTTGGTACCAAAAGCCAAATGGCGCCACGCACATCACTGGCTGATTCTTCACGGACGTGAAATCTGCAAAGCGCCCACGCCGCTTTGCGCAAAATGCCCAGTAAATCAAATCTGTCCTACGCCGCCGATCATCGCGAAGATGAATGCGGCGACGGCTACAGCTGCAAAGGGCCGCCGCCCTGCAAGTGCGGGGGGCGGGGCAGTTCGGCGTCCTGCGCGACGTGCTTCAACAAAGAAGAAGGCGTAAGTCGATCGCCATAGCCCTGTTCGGTTGAAATCTTGGAGAGATTGATAAGCGACGGCGTATCGGACTCCGGATCGAATTGATAGTCGCCGTCCAATCCCATCCCGGTGATGCGCACCAGTTGCTGCACTTCATCTAAGTCGATGGTTACGCGCTTGTCTTCAAAACGCAGGCGCAAGCGCAATGGCTTCTCCAAGCGGACGAGCTTCACGCCGTGTGCTCCGAGAATTGAGTTCAAGCGTTTAGTGCCGTTCGCGAGCAGCTGTGCGAAGAGCTGGAGCGATTCTTCGGCGTCTTCGGGTTTGCGAGGCTGAACTTCACCGGTGGCGGAGTCGATCAACGCGCCCATCTCGCGCCTCGCGCGAATGCGCGTCGCGGCTTCGACGATCGGATTTTGTGCGGTGAACTCGGGTTTCATGGGATCGGGCATACAGGGTGTTTTTCCAAAAAAGACGGCGCAGTCATTCGACTGCGCCGTTATTGGAATAAATAAAAACGGGGACTACGGCTTCGTGGAAGCCTTCGGCGCCGGCTTTGCAGCCTTCGTCGATTTGCCGGACTTCGTAGCCTTGGTCGACTTAGCGACGGGCTTCTTGTCCGCGGTCTTTTGCTGGTGCGGCTTCTTGGCGTCCTTCGTCGACTTTGCAGTCTTCGGAGCAGCCTTAGCAGCTTTCACAGCTTTCTTGGCAGCAGTCTTCTGCTGGTTCGGCTTGGTCGTAGCCTTCGGAGCAGCCTTGGCCTTCGTCGACTTCATGTTCATGGATTTCATGGACTTGTCCGACTTCACGGTCTTGGCAGCTGCCTTCGGGGCCGCGGTGGCCTTAGCAGCAGTGTCAGCAGCCATCGCCGGAGCGGTCAACAGGAACGCGGCGGCGACGAGTGATGCGAGCATCTTCATATGGGTTCACCTCCCTCCAGAGCAAACGGTAGTCGGCGGCCGGCAATAATACCAAACCGCGACGCGCTACGTTCATGTGAACGAAACGCTGGGCGGGAAAGTTCGCCTAGAAGCGCAGCGTCCCTCTGCTTGGTTACTTCCCTTTGCCGACGATGGCTCGTGAGATTACGAGGCGCTGAATCTGCTGCGTGCCTTCGTAAATTTGCGTGATCTTCGCGTCTCGCATCATTCGTTCTACGGGGTATTCGGTCGAATAACCAAATCCGCCGAGAACTTGCACGGCGTCGGTGGAAACCGACATGGCGACATCTCCGCACTTCAACTTCGCCATCGAGGCCCACAGCGATACGTCGGGCGCGCCTTCATCGCATTTACGGGCTGCTTCGTAGAGAAGCAGACGCGCAGCTTCGACTTCGGTTTTCATATCCGCAAGCATGAAGCCGACGCCCTGATGCTGGCCGATCGGTTTTCCGAACGCAATGCGCTCCTTCGCGTAATTGGCCGCGTAATCGAGAGCGCCGGAAGCGATACCGAGCGCCTGTGCTGCAATGCCGGGACGCGATTTATCCAGCACTTTCATGGCGATCTTAAAGCCTTCGCCTTCTTCGCCCAAACGGTTCGCCGCCGGGACTTCACAATCGTCGAACGCGAGTTCAACCGTCGGTGAACCGCGGATTCCCATCTTTTTCTCTTTCTTGCCGACGATGAAGCCTTTGGTGCCCTTCTCTACAACGAATGCGCTCACGCCACGCGAGCCGGCGCTTGGATCGGTTACCGCAAAGACGCAAACCACGTCTGCGACACTGCCGTTCGTGATCCAAATCTTCTGGCCGTTAAGAACGTAATTGTCGCCTTTCCGCTCCGCTCGCGTGCGCATCGAACCAAGCGCATCCGATCCACTGGAGGCTTCAGTAAGCGCATACGCTGCGATTTTCTTTCCGCTCGCAATATCGGGGAGGAAACGCTTCTTTTGCTCTTCGCTTCCACCGATCAAAATGGGCAGCATACCAAGTTCTTGGACCGCGACGATGAGCGAACTGGAAGCGCACGCTTTTGCGATCTCCTCGACGACTTTTACATACGTGAGGAAGGTGCCGCCCAGGCCGCCGTAGTCGGCGGGAATCGGAATGCCCAGCAAATCGTTTTGCGCAAAAAGTTCTTTGATGTCGTAAGGGAATTCGCCGGACTCGTCGATCTCGGCGGCGCGCGGTGCGACTTTTTCCGCAACCAACTCGCGCACCATGTCGAGGATCATCGCCTCTTCATCGGAGTCGTGCGCGCGCGACGCTGCTATGCTCATCTTTAAACTAGCTACCTCGGTGTTTTGGGGAATTAGGTCCAATTCCACGCGGGAGGGAGCCGTTCCGTCCCTCGGCGCATATGCCGGGCATGAACAAAGTCTTCAAGACGTGCGCGGAGGCGGTGGCCGATATTCCGAGCGGCGCGTCTCTTGCCGTCGGCGGCTTCGGCTTGAACGGCATTCCCCACAACCTCATTCAGGCGCTGTTGGAACAGGGTGCAGACAATCTAGTTACCGTTTCAAACAATTGCGGGGTTGACGGTTGGGGCTTGGGCGTACTTCTAGACAACAAACGAATCCGCCGCACAACGGGTTCGTACGTCGGCGAAAACAAAGAGTTCGAACGCCAATATCTCAGCGGCGAATTGGAAGTGGAGCTAGTACCGCAAGGCACTCTAGCGGAACGTTTGCGCGCAGGCGGTTGCGGAATACCCGCATTTTTCACGCCGGCCGGCGTTGGAACGCTCGTTGCGGACGGCGGCCTTCCATGGAAACACAACAACGACGGTTCCACCGCTATTGCATCGCCCAAGAAAGAAACGCGGACTTTCAACGGCGAGGAGTACGTTATGGAAGAGGGTATCGTTTGCGATTTCGCTCTAGTCCGTGCGTCCATCGGCGACACCGCCGGCAACCTCGTTTTTAACAAGGCGACGCGCAATTTCAATCCACTTTGCGCGATGGCCGGAAAAATAACGATCGCTGAAGTTGAAAAGCTGGTCGAACCCGGCCAGATCGATCCGGAGCAAGTACATTTGCCCGGCCTTTTCGTTCACCGCATCGTGGAAGTCGGCTCGCAAGGCAAACGCATCGAACGCGTCACGACGAGGAAAAGATAAATGGCGTTAACACGCACGCAGCTTGCGGCGCGCGTCGCTCAAGAACTGCGCGACGGACAGTATGTAAATCTTGGTATCGGCTTGCCGACTTTGATTCCAAACTACGTTCCGCCCGGCGTAACGGTCACGCTTCAAAGCGAAAACGGCATTCTTGGAATGGGCCCATATCCGTACGAAGGCGAAGAAGATCCGGATTTGATTAATGCCGGCAAAGAAACGGTAACGGTGCTGCCGGGCGCGTCGTTCTTCGATTCATCTCTTTCGTTCGGGATGATTCGCGGCGGTCACATCGACCTTGCGGTGCTTGGCGCAATGCAAGTTTCCGAACACGGCGATCTTGCGAACTGGATGATTCCCGGCAAGATGGTCAAGGGCATGGGGGGAGCGATGGATTTGGTGCACGGTGCCAAGCGCGTCATCGTAATGATGGAACACGTTGCAAAGGGTAACGCTCACAAGATCGTCGAGAAATGCACTTTGCCGTTAACCGGCAAGCACGTCGTTCACCAAATTATCACCGATCTGGCAACGATCGATATTACACCGGAAGGTTTGATTTTGCGCGAGGTCGCGCCGGACGTCTCGGTAGAAGAAGTGCAAGCCGGAACGGGCGCCAAGTTGCACGTTCCTGAGCCTCCGCGGATCATGAAGATTCCCGTCGGGGTCGCGTAATAGCGCCGGCGTAACTTGGTATCTAGTTGGAAACCTGAACCCCGGCGCTGCAGTGCCGGGGTTCTTGGTTGTATGGAAAGCCGAAAAATTTCACTTGTTCTGCCCGCACAAGAGTTCGAAGAGGGCGGTGGTTTTATCGTACACCGGCCCTTTCCGGTGCAGGGCGTTTTACAGGTCGATCCGTTTCTGTTGATCGACGAGTTGGGCCCGGTGAATTACAGGCCCGGCGAGGCGATCGGCGCTCCCGATCATCCGCATCGCGGCTTTGAAACGGTTACGTACATGATCGAAGGCGAGTTTCAACATGCCGATTCATCCGGTCATCGCGGCGAGCTCCATCCAGGCGACGTTCAATGGATGACCGCCGGTGGCGGAGTGCTTCATTCCGAGATGCCGTCGAATCGAATGATGCGGGAAGGCGGATTGCAACACGGATTTCAGATTTGGGTGAACCTGCCGAAGGCCGACAAAATGATGCGTCCGCGTTATCAAGATGTGCGCAGCGCCAAGATTCCGATCTGGAGCAGCGACGACGGACTGGCGTGGGCGAAGGTGATCGCCGGTGAAGCCCAGGCCGTCAAAGGTGTTGCCGAAACGCGCATTCCAATCGGCATGGTGCACTATCGTTTACTTCCCGGCGGATTGATATCTCATGATGTCACAGACGGGCATACGGCGTTGGTTTATCTGATGTCGGGATCGGCGCGATTTGCCGGGAAGCGCGAAATCAAAGCCCGTAACGCCGTGGTGTTCGATCGTCACGGAGACGTTATCGAGATCGAAAACGCGGGTGATGGAGTTCTTGAGTTTCTCGTGCTTACGGGGAAGCCGATCGAGGAGCCCATGGTTCGCTACGGTCCATTCGTCATGAACAACCCCGAAGAGCTGGAACAAGCATTTCGTGACTTTGCGGAAGGACGAATGGGCGAGATCGAGCCGCTGTACACATAGGAGACTTTTGTGAATGCGCGTCCGATGCTTGCCGCCATTGCGCTACTAGGTGCGCTTGATGTATTTGCAATCCCGTCGGAGGGCGCATCACAAACAAAATGTGATGCGGCGCAACGCCATCAGTTCGACTTCTGGCTGGGTTCGTGGCGCGTTGTGGATGCAACGGGCAAGCTCCAAGGCACGAACAAAGTAACGTCCGAGTACGGCGGTTGTGCTTTGCAAGAACATTGGAGAGGAACCGACGGAAGCCAGGGCTCGAGCTTCAACACATACGTACCCGATCGCAATGAGTGGCATCAGACGTGGGTCGATAACAACGGCCTCACGTTGCTCTTGTTTGGAACCTTCAACGGAAAAAGCATGGTCTTATCCGGCTCGCGGATCGACGCGCACACCGGCCGCCAGATTGTCGATCGCATAACGTGGACGCCCCTTAAAGATGGACGGGTGCGACAGCACTGGCAAGAATCCGATACAGCGCGAATGCGGTGGACCGAAATTTTCGACGGATATTACGTAAGGTCGCGGTAACGCTTCATTAACCTGCGTTAATAGAAATTAGGAACTGGGGTTAGAGCTCGGCGCCATTTCTTCACCGGATGAATTAGCTTCACGGTAATTAGTACTAGAAGACAGCCCATTCTTTGGCCCTAATTTCCGTGGGCATTCCCTCACTCGCTCGCTTTGCGGTCTCACTGTACGCTCGACCTGCGCGAGAGAGAGGGAGTGATCCACGTGATCGTATCTATCTGTCGACGAGCCGCATATTGTGCGGCTCTGATAACACTGATTGCCGGAACGGCGCAAGCCGATACGCCGGCGGTTCCGCTCGAGAATGCCACCATTGCAAATGAGGGATTCGCGGGCAGCACCGGCTCGGTTCACGTCAATCAAGCTGCCGGCGACGGGAACGCTCAGGCGAACCTCGCCATCATTGCAACGGGCAAAACCTCCGCCCAAACCCAGAACACGCAAGGAACTCAAACCACGGTTGTAAGCAGTGGCGCTGCTTCCATTCGTGACTTCGCTTTCTCGAATATTACCGGGCTGGTCCAACTGAATCAGACCGCTGGTGCCGGTAACGCGCAAGGAAACGTTGCAATCGTGCGGATCGGGGTTCCGGCCGCTGTATTGAACGATGACGTGCTTAGCTCCGCGATGCCTTCACAATCGGCATCGAATAACGGCAGCACTAACGCAAGCGCAAACGACAGCGTCGGAACCGACGCAACGACGTTTGCGCACGCAAAGGGCGTCGTCCAAATCAATCAGACTGCCGGCACCGGAAACGCCACCGCCAATGGGTTCCTTCTGCAAACACAGCAGAGCGTTCCTCATTAGTTGAGGAGCGCTTTTTTATTAAGGAGCATTGACATTATGAAACTCGGTAAGGTTGTGGCGCTTGCTTCTGCGTTATCGTTCGTTTTTGGAACGAGCGTCGCACTTGCGTCGACCCCTGTATCTTTCAATGTTGACCAAGCGAACATCCTGAGCGGAAACCTCGGCGGCGGCGCCAACACCGCGCTCGCAGAGGACTGGTCGTTCGAATATGCCGCCGGCAACATCGGCTTGAACGTTGCATCGGGCAATACGAACCAACAGGCCAATACGGCGTTCATCGACGGCGGATCGCCGAAATTCGATTTCGACGGCCGCGTGGATCAGGACATCATCGGGGGCGCGTCGGCGTTCTCGGGCCACAATGAAGCGAGCGCCAAAGACTACACGTTCGCACACGCTCATGGCAACATCGGCGTGAACATCGCTTCGGGCGGCCAAAACCAACAAGCCAACAGCCTCTTCGCGCTCGAGAACGACACGAAAGTCGACAACTACGTGAACCAGCATCAAGCTTTCACGCTCTCGATCGACACCGAAGACAACAGCGCGACCGTTAAAGATCACGCGTTCGACTATGCATACGGCAACATCGGCGTCAACGTCGGCTCCGGTGCGATGAATCAGCAATCGAACAGCGCTGTCGTTATGACGGCCGCCCCGGACAGCGATCTCAACCACATCAACACGTCGATCCGTCAAGGCAACTTCGCGAACCTGAACCTCGGATCGAACGATGATTATGCAGCCGTGCAAGACTATGCGTTCGCAAATGCGCACGGCAACATCGGCGTGAACGTTGCCTCCGGCGTCGGCAACCAACAAGCCAACTCGCTCGTCGTCGAGCCCTAATTCAAGGATGAGGTATGTGAGGGAGCGATCTTCGTTCCCTCACTCCTGTGATAGCAACGTAAGAGGTGTAACGTGCGATTCGTGTTAGCCGCGTTGGCCTGGTCTCTGATTGCTTCGGCGGTCGCCGCAGCAGATGAGCCGTCGCGTTCGACGATGATCATTCCGGGAGCCGGAATAGTCACGCTTCAAACTTCCAACGTGCATGATGAGAAATTCGTCAACATCGTACGTCAAACCACTGACTACAGCTGCGGAGCGGCTGCAGTAGCTACGATTCTACGGTATGCCTATAACCAGCCGGCGACCGAAGCGGATACGATTCGCGGGCTGCTCTTCGTCAGCGATCCGGCGACCGTAAAAGATCGCGGATTCTCGCTGCTGGACATCAAGCACTACGTTCAATCGTTAGGGTTCGTAGGTACCGGCTACCATTTGCCGGTCGAATCGCTTTATGCCGTGAAGGTTCCGACGATCGTGTTGCTGACGGTCGATAACTTTCAGCATTTCGTCGTGCTGAAAAAGGCGACGCCCGACTACGTTTACTTGGCAGACCCTATGCTTGGCAACAGACGCGTGGATACACAGACGTTTGCCAAGGCTTGGAACGGCATTATGTTTGTCGTTGCTTCGTCGGGTTATGACCGCAACAACTCGTTATTGTCCCTTGAGGGACCGATGCCGTTGGACACGATCTCGAGCAGTCTTCCGTCGGCGACGCTGGCGCTGAACAATGCCGAGCTGATGTCTATCTACATTCCTGCTATGAATCGCTTTTGATGAGAGATGGGAGCGCATAAAATGAAGTTCCGTGGTGTAACATTCTGCTGCGTCGCCGCTCTCACGAGCGTTGCTGCGAGTCAGGGAATTGCGGCGGCCGACTCGACTTCCCTAATGGCCGCCCCCGCAGGCGCCACGCTCGTTTCCGACGACGCGCTGGCGAGCATCGTCGGCAAGTATATTTTGCCGTCGAAAGGCCCGGACGGAAGAGCGATCGCGTTAAGCAACACGGTGAATTCGGTTGCGCAACTGCAACCGGCAGCGACAAATATGGCGAGCACTTCGAGCGCCGCGTCACCACTCGCGAATGCGTCGGGCTCCGGAAGCGTGATGTATTTCGGAATCACGATGGTCAGCACGTGGAACGTCGGAACCGGCGCGCAGGCAGCGGGAGATACCGTTGGCATGAACGTCGGAATCGACTCCGCGCACAATGTCAGTATCAAGACATGGAGCACGAGTACCAACGGCGGCGTTCCCGCTTCACCAACAAACGACGCGGTGCAGGGTTCGCCCGCGATTGGAAATATTTCGAGCGGCTTCGGGCAGAGCATTCAAGTCGCCGGCAACGGTAATACCGCTACAAACCAAGCCAACGTTACGTATGGATCGGGAACGACGCTGACGGCCGTTCCTACGATAAACACGTGCGGCGCACAATGCACCGTAACGGCTGCCGGAAACACGCTTGGCGTAGCGATCAATACGCCCCGCGGCGTCGTTTCGCAATCGATCGGTGGTGGGCTGCTAACGCAAAACGTTCAGGCTCTCGGCGATCTGAACCAGATAACGAATCAATTCGGAGTTCACATTCAATCGCAACCATCGGCGAATCTTCCAAACGCCGGCGGCATCGTTCCACCAATTCCCGCCTTCACCGGCATCCCGTAAGGAGCTCATCATGCAACGGACAGCAAAATTCGCAGCCCTTTTCCTGAGCGCGGTACTTGCGGTGCCGGGATTCGCGTTGGCTGATCCAACGCTGCAACAGCAAGTGAAGATGTTGCAGAACCAAATGCAGTCTTTAGTCAAAGAGAACGCGCGCGAACGCTCCCGCATCACGTCGCTCGAGCGGCGTCTTGCGCAGCATCCTGCGAAGCGTTCGGAAAGCGCGGCGGCTGCGGTCGCGGCAGCGCCCGCTTCGGCGAAGTATGCGAAGAATTATGGAACACCGGTGTCCGTGACGCCGGTAACAACTGCGCTCGCTTCGTATAACGCTTCGCAATTGAACGGGCAATCCTATCCGGCGCCTGCGACGTACGCAAGCACAACGAGCGCATCAGCGGCATCGGCGAGCAATTCTCAATACGATGCTCAGGGGGCGACCCAAAGCCCCCAGGCGACGTACGGCAGCCCCGCGCCGGCATCGGCTGCGGTGAATTCGGTCTATCAGCAAGAGAATGCCGTGTTCAATAAGGGATTGACGTTGACGGAGTCGGCGACGTATACGTACGGCGACAATCGCCTCTGGACCCTGAACGGCTTCATGGCTCTTGGAGCGATCTTCCTTGGCAACCTCAACGTCAGCGAACAGCAGAACAGCGTTTTCGAGCCGAGCATCAACTTGGCTTACAGTGGCTCGAAGCGTACGCAGTTCGACGTATCGATTCCGTTCGTGTATCGCCAGTCAACGTATCTTTCGCAGGGCGCGCAATCGTCGACGGACCAGACTAGCGCACGAGCCGTTAAGTCAGGCGCCATTGGCGACATGAGTGCCGGCGTCTATTATGCGTTGCATCAAAATAAGCTCTCGGATCCCACTACGATTCTGAACGCGCACTTTACGATTCCGACGGGTACGAGCCCGTACGGTATCAAGCTCGCGCAGGATCCTTCGAACAACAATCTTTCCTACGCGATCTCATTGCCCACAGGCCAGGGCGCGTATGCGCTTAGCGTGGGTGCAACGATGATCAAAACGCTCGACCCGGCGGTGCTCTTCGGCGGCGTAAGCTATAACTACAACTTCGTCGGTCACCATCCGGATATCAGCCCGTACGGATCGCAGATCGAACCGGGCTCCGTCCAATTGGGCAACGCGATTAGCTTTACGATGGGAACGGCATTCTCTCTAAACGATCATGTAAGCACGTCGTTCTCGTTCCAAGACTCGATCGTGGCGCAATCGCGCGTTCGTCCGGACGGTTCGAGATGGTCGACGATCGTTGGAAGCGCGTTGAACGCCGCGGTCTTCAACATCGGTGCCACTTTCGCGGTGAATCCGAAGGTCTCGTATCAGACCGTCCTTGCGATCGGTGTGACCAAGGATGCGCCAAACTTCCAACTCACGCTTCGCGTGCCGCACAACATCTAATCACCTCCAGGGAGCTTGTTGCTATGAAAACCACGGATGCCCTATTCGCGATCGCTCTGAGTGCAAGCGTTTTTGCTTCGACGTCCGCGGCGATCGCACAGACGACGAGCAACGCCCAACCGCAACAGAGTCGCGCAACCGCTCCAACGCCCGAGCTTCCGACGATATTAACGGAAGATCCCGGCATTACGAAACGCGCGGTGGAGTGGTTCGAGCGCATGCAAAACGGCGATATCGACCGCTCGCAGCTGGATGCATCGTTCAATCAGAAGGTCACGCCGCAAATCGTTGCGGCAGCAAAGACGCAATTAGGCGCGTTGGGACAGCCACTCGGTGTGGCGTTCGGCGGAGGGCTCCCGAAGGGTGCTGCGACGGTGTACCGTTACGTTCTAACTTTTAAACTAGGCGAGGTCTCAGAATACATCGCTCTCAACAAGGACGGAAAAGTCTCCGGCTTGATCTTTAGACCGTAGCTACTCTGGCTGCCAATCGAAGATCTTAGCGAGCATCTCGGCCCGGTTTTTGGAGAACGTCTTTCGGAGCAACCGTTTCACGTAGTCGGAGACGGTTGCTTCCGCTATGCACATCTCCTCGCCGATTTCCGTGCTCGACTTACCGCGGAGAATCAACGCGAGCACGTCGCCTTCTCTAGACGTGAGCTTGAAGCGCTTGATCGCGCTGGGCAGCGATTGCCGGCGATGCTGCTGTTCGATCTGCAGCGCCACGACGTTATCGTTTTCGCGTCCCATCAGTTTCATTACGCGAATGATTAATGAAGGGACAGGCTCCAGCACGGCGTCGGCTCCATGGGCCAACGTGCGGACCGCTTCTTGAATCTGGAGTTCGATGGGTAGCGGCAAGCGGTCCATGTACTCTTTCGGGATGCGGAGCATCTGCGAAAGGAGCTCGATGGCGCCCGTCTGAGCATAAGCAATTCCATACTGCTCATTAAGCAGTACGATTTGCGCTTTGGCCCGCCGCATCGAAACAGCATCGAAGTTATCCGGCGCGCGGTCCAGAGTCGCGTTCACTGACATGGGAAATCCCCCCGGATGAAAACGGCGGCTCGGACTCGCTCAATAAGATGGGATCGGGGTCATCTCCTGCGCCCGGGTGTAAAGAAAGCATGCACTAGGCCGAAAGCCTTAAGGGCTTTGGGGGTAGCGGCTGCCTGCAAAACACCTCAATTCCAGAGTAGTTGGCCCCTGCTTGGTCACGCTATAACAGTGAAGGCCGGACGAACCGGCGGGCGGCCCCTTGTAAAGAACGCCCGCACGGCTCTACGGACAACATCACTCATGCGTGTATTGCCGCTGTTTCTGCTGTTGATGGCGGCTGGAGGTATTCCTTGTTTAAGAAAGTCGCGTTCATCGCCGCTGTCGTCGCGATGGCACTCCCGATCGCCGCATCGGCCACCGTTGGCCAAGGCAACTCGGTTTCCACGACGTTCCAAGCCACGGCGAAAGTTCAGCCGTCGTGCTCCAAGCTCAACGTTCCGGCCCTCAACTTCGGCAACGAAATTCCGGAAGCGGCCGCACTTAGCATTGGAAGCAACGGCTTCAACTTCACTCCGGGCAACACAGGCAACTACGCCAACCTGAACACGACCAACGACTGCACCGTCGGTGCGGCGATGGCGTTCAGCTTCACGTCGGCCAACAACTGTAACCTCGTCGGCCCTGGCGGCGCGACGATCCCCTACATCATCTGGGATGCCAACGGCTGGGATGCACTCAACTGCTCGGCCGGCGGGGGCAACACCTCGAGCACGGCTGTGTGGGGCAACAACGTGACGTTCTATGGCAACCTCGGCGGCGTCAGCTTCTCGACCCCGTCCGGAACGTATAGCGACACCGTCACCGCGACGATGTACTTCTAGTTTTCTCACTCAGCTAGACAGATGGCGAGGCGTACGACCACCCGGGTACGCCTCGCTTCCCTACAAGGATTTTGATGATGCCTAAACTCATCGTTTTCGCGCTTATTGCGACTCTGAGTTTCACCGTCCCAGGACGAGTCGATGCGGCATCGAGCGCAATGCCACAGGAGCGTTGTGCTCCGCCGGTTGCAACGCCGATCCACATCCCGTCGCTTTCGCGCAGCGGCATCATGCGCTTCACCACAAGTATCTCTGTTGTTTGCCCTGCTGATGTTCCGTTCGAGCTTGCGCTTACATCAAGCAACGGATGCACGATGTCAACGGACGGCGCGGAAATCAAATACGCCCTGTATCTTGATGCCGGCTACAATCAACCCGTCCTCAATTGCATCGCCGGCGGCTACTACGCGATCAGCGGCGTGGGAAGTCAGAATTTCGTGCTCTACGGCATCGCAACCGTACCGAACGTAACTATTCTTCCTTCGAAACTTTACGCGGATTCCATCACAGCGCAACTGCGCTACTAGCCATGGGGAACACTATCGTGAAAAGATCGATCGTTACGTGGATTCTGACGCTGGCAATTCTTGTTGCCGCCCTCGTCCAACGGGCTCAAGCCGATAGTTTCGGTGTAAATCCGCTAAATGTCGAGATGCCCGCCGGTGCGCGCAATGCCTCGGTGACCATTACGAACGACGATCCTGATATGCACGTGATGCAGACGCAGCTCTACGTTTGGAATCAGCAAAACGGCATAGATAAGCTCGAGCCCGCCAGCGACGCATTGATCTCGCCGCCTATTTTCACGTTGCAGGCGCAATTGATGCAGCAGATTCGCATTGCGATGCTTCATCGTCCCTCCGGTGATAAAGAGACGTGTTACCGTTTGGTGGCAACCGAAGTCCCGTCGCAGTTAAAGTCGCGCTTCGGCGCAACCGTGGCGATGCAACTGAGTATTCCGGTCTTCATTGCACCCGTCGATCCGGCTCCACAGCCACCCGCCTTCGCGGCTGAAAATGTAGGCTCGAAAAGCGCTACGATCGTGGCAAGCAATCAAGGCAACGTTCATGTGAAGTTTGCGCAGTTGGAGCTTCGCTCCGGCGACAGGGTTCTTTACCGCGATCGCGGCCTGCACTATTTGCTCGCGGGCCAAACGCTTCGGCTTCCGGTCAAGCTGGAACATCCTGTGGATGGCGCTCTACACGTGGTGTACTACACCGACGGTCGCGTGCGAAACGATGCGCGCGTCAGTGTGAGATAATGATGGCCCGTTCCGTCGCCGCGATTCTTGCCGCTACGATCGCCGTTTTACCGGCCGCGACCGTTGCGTGCGAAGACGCTCCATCGGTTTACGCTGTTCGCGTAAACGGAGTAGCGGTGTCGGATGGAGATGTCTTTTTGAAAGACCATGCCGGTGAACTCTACGTTTCACAAGAGGCCGTAGCTAAGTGGAGAGTTCGCGAGAACGTCATTTCACACGGCGCCGAAACCAAAGAGTACTCGGGCATAAAATTCGTTGCGCTGGCCGCTATCCCGGGTGCAGTTGCGAAAATTGACGAGGAGCACCAGCAGATCGAAGTGACGCTTCCGGCAGCGGATTTCGAGCAAACGGTGCTTAGCACTCAGGGCGGCATGAAAATGCCGGCTCCCGTCGGTGGAAGCGGCGCGTATGCTAACTATTCGCTGAACTACTTAAACGAAAATGGCGTACACGCGGAAACGGGGCAGCTCCAGGGCGGCTTTTCAACTGATGCGGGATTCTTCAAAAGCTCGTTACTCTACCAGCTCGCCCAGAACGTGCATTCACTCGCCGTTTTGAATACTGCTTGGGAACATGATGATCCGCAGCACCGCACGCATTTTATAGCCGGCGATTCAATGGGCTCGGCGGACTTTTTCGCACGTACTCCGCTTTTCACCGGGCTGCAGTTCTCAACCGACTTTGCCACGGATCCGGGGTTCCAAACGTTTCCGCTGCCGCAGTTGAACGGTTCCACCGGCGTGCCTTCGACGGTCGACGTTTACATAGATAACCTTGCGACGGTCCATCGCCAGGTTACGCCGGGATCGTTCGTCGTCTCGAACGTCCCAATGATCGACGGCGAAGATAACGTTAGCCTTATCCTTACCGATGCGTCGGGACAGCAACACGTAGTTCGAACGAAGTATTACTTCGCGCGCGATCTTTTGAAGAAGCACCTGAGCCAGCATGCCGTTTCGATGGGTTTTCAGCA
The DNA here is from genome assembly GCA_964546935.1 of uncultured bacterium. Classification (GTDB taxonomy): domain Bacteria; phylum Vulcanimicrobiota; class Vulcanimicrobiia; order Vulcanimicrobiales; family Vulcanimicrobiaceae; genus JALYTY01. Next base: position 55,664 of record CAZJLJ010000015.1, read on the forward strand.
AGAAGGATACGGACTCTCCAGTTTCAAGTTCGGACCGGCCCTTGTTAGTGCCAGCGAGCGGTACGGGTTTACGGACGACTTTACCGGCGGCTTGCAGGTGGAACACGCCGGCGCCGTCAGCGACATGAACGTTTCCGCCGACACCGTCGTCGGTTCTCTCGGCAAGCTGAGCGCTAACGTTGCGGGCAGTACCGCGTCGGGCTCGGGAGGCCTCGGTGCAAAGATCGGGTTCGATCACATTGCTCGCCGGTTCACGTTTGGTGCGCTAATGCAGGCGAATTCGGCGCACTTCACCACCGTGTCGTCCATCGCGACGGGAATCTCGAATTTGCTTTCATCTGGTTCGGGCGGCACACTGGCGCAAATACATGGAAGCTTTCGTCTGAACCCACAGTTCAGCGTCAGCTCAGCCTTTACGGATTCGAACGTTGCCGGGTCATCCAACAAATACATCACCCTCGGATTCACGCGGTATACGCGTGCGACACAGTTAAACGTGAACACGTATCGCCAGATAGGGAACGGCGGCTTTGGCATGACGGTGTATGTGATGCGCCGATTGTCGAACGGAGACGAAGTGACGGTTCAGAGCGGTACGCCCACGTTGGGGCAAAATGGTATTACGATCGACCGTCCGATGCGTGACGACGGATTCGGCAGCTATACCGACGCCCGCGGCGGTGTCGACGGCACCAGTGAACTCTACGTTTATCACCGCAATGCCAACGGCACGTGGGATTTCGATGTCCAGCATCAGCCTGGTCTGTTCGGTATGAATGCAGCGGTGAACGGTGGTCTGATCTTCAAAGATGGCCGCGCATTTGTGACCGATTCGGTGAATGGTGCGTATGGCGTAGCGAAGTTCCCGGGTTACTCAAACGTGCCCGTGTACTTGAACGAACGCTATGTCGGAGCAACGAACTCGCGCGGTGAGGTTGCGCTTCCGACGCTGGCACCGTTCATCCCAAATACGGTACGGCTCGATCTTTCAAAGCAGCCGCTTTCCGTGGACGCGACCGAAGAAACGAAAGTCGTCGTTCCTTATCGCTCCGGCGCAGTCGATGTTGCGTTCGTTCCGGTTGACGGCGGCGGTGTTATGGTTACGGTCGTGCAGAACGACGGCAAACCGCTACCTCGCGGCGCCATATTACGCGTCGGAAATAAAGAGTTCCCGATGGGCTACGCAGGTAAAGCGTATTTAGGCCCGATTCATCCGGGACCGACTCACGTCGAAGGCGTGGCCGGCGACGCAACATGCGCCTTTGACATCAATGTGCCGCAGGCGATCGATTCGATCCCAGACGTCGGAACGGTGGTTTGTAAGTAGGCGGATTATCCCGCGACGGCGCGGTCGCGGAATTGGGTGTGATACAGATGCGCGTATGCGCCGTTGCGGGCTAAGAGCACATCGTGAGTGCCGCTCTCGACAATTCGGCCGCCTTCGATTACGAAAATAACGTCTGCTGAGCGAATCGTTGAGAGACGGTGCGCGATTACCATGCTCGTGCGGCCTTCCATCACGATTTCCAGGGCGCTTTGAATCGCAGCTTCGTTGTGTGAATCCAGCGCGCTTGTCGCTTCGTCTAGGATAAGGATGCGCGGGTTCTTCAGCAAGACGCGTGCGATTGCAAGCCGTTGGCGTTCACCGCCTGAGAGTTTGTGGCCGCGCTCACCAACAATGGTGTTGTATCCATCGGGCAGCGAGGCAATGAAAGTATGGATGTTCGCGCTGGTTGCGGCTGCGATTAGCTCATCGTCGGTTGCCTCGGGTTTGGCATAACGTAAATTCGCCGCGATCGTATCGTGGAACAGATACGTTTCTTGTGTGACGATGCCGATGTCGCGGCGCAAAGATTCCAGCGTTACGGTTTTTACGTCGTGATCGTCTACACTTACGGCACCCGCCTGCGGATCGTAGAACCGCGGCACGAGCTGCGTGATCGTCGACTTCCCGGCGCCTGACGGTCCAACGAATGCGGCGAGTTGGCCCGGTTCGATGTGGAAGGTAACGTTGTCTAAAATCGTTCGATCTGGATTGTAGCCGAAGGTCACGTGGTCGAAGCGCACGTCGCCCTTGATGTCGCGCAGTTCGGTGGCGCCAGCCGGAGCGTACTCTTCGGTCGGTTGGTCGAGATAGTCGAAGATGCGCTCGAAGACTGCGAGCGCGCTGACGATTTGCACCTGAACGCCGACGAGTGCTGCTGCGGGGCCGTAAAGACGGCCTTGAATATAACCGATGAACGCGACGATGACGCCGACGTCCAGCATGCCTTGAACGGCGAGCCATCCGCCACCCATCCAGACGATGGCGGGGCCGACGATCACCATCGCCGTTACCGATGCAAGGAACCAACGGCCGACCATTGCCAGGCGAATCTCGAGTTTCATCAGCCGCGTGCCGACATCGTAAAAGCGCGACTTCTCAAAAGCTTCGCGCGCAAACGACTTGATGAGCGTAATGCCGGAGATCGAGAGCGTCTCCTGCGTAATGGACTCGATTGCGTCTCGCTGTTCGCGCGTCTTCTTGCGGATGTCGTACATGCGTCGTCCGACCGGTCCGAGGGGCAGCACCATGAAAGGCACGATCACGAGCGAGATCAGTGCGAGCCGCCAATTCCACACGAACATCGCAACCACGGTCGTGAGAATCATGACAACGTTCGTGAGGATCGTGGTAAGCGTTCCTGTGACGACGTTGTCGATATTGTCGACATCGTTTGAAACGCGATTCATGATCTCGCCGGTCTTCGTTCCGGTGAAGAAGGAGAGCGGCATGCGATGCAGGTGCGAAACGAGGCTCGTTCGCAGATCTCGCATAATGCCTTCGCCGACGAGCGAGTTTAAGTACCCTTGCACAACACCGAAGCCCATAGAAACCAGCGCGGTCGCCAAGATGGCGACGACGTCGATCGCTAGTTCGCGAAAGCTTTTGTGCGGAATTGCGCTATCGATTATGCGCGCAGTCATGTAGCCTGGAATCAAACCAAGCACAGCACTTACAAGGATGCAGATAAGAACCGCGGATTGCTCTTTCCAGTATGGGGCAAAAAGGGCGCCTATACGGCGCCATTCGATCCGCTTTCTTACCTTTGGTTTTTCGGGCCCATACATGTTCGACCACATGAGCCCGTGGCCTGACATCACGCTGTTAGTAAACCACCTTTTTCGCCGATTGTATGCGCCTTAGTGCGGAACCGTGTTTCTCTCCAATTCGACCGAGCCGGGGCGCTGCTCCCCGCTTGTCGCCTCCGAACCGCGGGAGTATGATTCGCGTATGCATCGATGCCGCGTAGCGCTCTGTCCCTGTACCGACAGTCCTCACGCCGGCGTCGCTTTGTATTGACCGCTTAGAGACGGTCAAAGCAACTACAAAGCCCTCGCCGAGCGCGAGGGTTTTTCATTCTCAGGAGTAGACCCACATGAGCTTTCTAGATCTTGTCATCGCGAATAACGAGCGGTATGCGAGCGAGTTCAGCGGACCGTTGCCGATGCCGCCTGCGCGAGAAGTTGCAGTGGTCGCGTGCATGGATGCAAGACTTGACGTCTATCGCCTACTGGGGCTTTCCGAAGGCGACGCTCACGTTATTCGAAATGCCGGCGGAATCGTCGACGAAGGCACACTTCGCTCGCTTGTTATTTCCCAGCGGCTGTTAGGGACTAAAACAATCGTTTTGATTCATCACACCGATTGCGGCATGCTGACGTTCAACGATGACGATCTGCGTGACACGCTCCGTGAGGACGTGGGATTCGCGCCGGCGTATGCCTTCGGCTCATTCGACGATCCCGAAGAGGACGTGCAGGCAGCGGCGTTGCGTATTCAAAGCGATCCGTTCCTACTGCACACCGATGATATCCATGGATTCGTGTTTGACGTTGCCACGGGACAATTGAACCGTGTCGAACTACCTGCCGAAGAAGAAATAGCGTCACGGTGATCGGATGATCACCGTGACGGGTTCTATTTCTTGCCGTTTCGTAGCGAGGAGAGCTCCTTGAAGAGTTTCTTTTCTTTCTCGCTGAGCTGCTGCGGAAGCTGGCCGATCAGTCGCACGTATTGATCGCCGGCCCCCACGCCTTTTACTTTTGGCATGCCTTTCCCGGTGAGGCGCAGGAGACGATTGTTCTGCGTCCCTTCGGGAATTGTCATCGCAACTTGCCCGCCCATCGTTGGTACTTTGACTTCGCCGCCCAGAACGAGGTCGTACAAGCTCACCGGCAGATCAACATAAAGATCGTCGCCTTTGCGTTTGTAAGTCGTGTCGTCGAGCAACTTCACGATAAGATACAGATCGCCGTTCGGGCCGCTGTTGACACCGGCTCCGCCTTGCGCTGCAAGTCGAATGCGTTGGCCATCGCCGATCCCTTTGGGAATCGTTACTTCGAACTTCTTCGTTACCAGAAGCCGGCCCGTGCCGCTGCACTGCGGACACAAGCGTCCCTGATCGGTGCCCGTTCCACGGCAGCGCGGACAAAGGTCTTCAACTTGCAACGACACGGCTTTCTTGCCGCCCTCGTACACGTCGCGGAGCGTCAGCTCGATCGTCGTTTCAAGATCTTGTCCGCGTTGCGGAAAGCCCGTCGTCGTTTGAGACGTCTGGCGTTTTCCGATGCCGGAGAAGAACATGTCGAAGAAGTCCGAGAAGCCGCTCGGACCTGCGCCCGCCGCGCCGCCCGCGGCGTTTCCGAAATCGAAGTGTCCGAAATCGTGCTCGTTATAACGCGTCCGATACTGACGCTGTTGTTCGGCTTGACGCGCAGCGCGCTGCCAATCTGAACCCAGCACGTCGTACTTTTTGCGCTTTTCGGGATCGCCGAGAACTTCGTACGCTTCGGAAATCTCCTTGAAGCGTTCTTCGGCTTCTTTCGGATTGGTTGGATTTGCGTCCGGATGCCACTTACGCGCGAGCTTGCGATACGCGGACTTGATGTCTTTCTCGGCCGCGTTTTTGGGGATGCCTAATACCGCGTAGTAGTCTTTATAATTCATCCTTACGCTTTAGCGACGATCACTTTTGCGGGACGCAACAGCTCCTCGCCGATCGTGTATCCTTTCTCGGCAACTTCCAGAACGGTGTCGTCCGTAACACCGTCGGCTGCCGGCGCCGTTCCGATGGCTTCGGCAACACGTGGATCGAATGGTTTCCCCTTGACGTCGATCGACTTTACGCCTTCGCTGGAAAGGAGCGCCTCGAAACCGCGCAGCGTGTTTTCAATGCCGCCGCGCAATTTGTCGTCGCCGCTCGAATTGAACTGTAACGCGCGCTCGAGATTATCGAGCACCGGCAGAAATCGTTCGAGCAGTTTCCGTCGATACGCCGTATAGAGCGCAGCGCTGTCGCGTTCCATGCGGCGCTTGTAATTTTCGAAATCTGCCATTGCTAGCAGAAACTTATTGTAGTTGTCTTCGGCTTTGGCGTTCGCTGCATCCAGTTGCGCCTGCAAGTCGTTCCCGGCTTCCGACGCAGGAGCCGTACCTGGAATCGTAGCTTCGCCCGCTTCAGTTACTACTTCAGAATCGTTGTTCATCATAAATAAAAAATAGAGAAGTAAGCGTCGGTTAGAGGCGCCTATCCTTCGACACGCTCAGGATGACAAGGTGTCATCGCCGAGCGGTGTTGCTCAGGACGACAGTGGTGTTTGGTTGTAAACAAACTTTGTCATCCTGAGCCTGTCGAAGGACGGGCGCATCCAACCTCAGCTCGCTACTTTACTTAGCCTCTTTGAACTCGGCGTCGATTACGTCTTCGCTGGGAGCTTCCGATTGCGCTTGACCATTGGTCGCTG
>CAZJLJ010000016.1:0-12887 GCA_964546935.1 uncultured bacterium
GCATGGCTGCCGCCGGCGCGGGCGCACTACGCTGCGGCCGGTCTGACGCTCAGTACAATGCTGCGCTATGTGCCCGATGCAGCCGGACCGCCGTCGGCACTGGGAAATATCGCACTCAGTGTTGCAGCCCTTGCCTTTCTTGCGTGGTCATGGTCCTCAGCGGCTTCTCGCAAGAACGCTACTCTGTTATAATCAGCGGCCCGTTATGAATGCCCAAACGTTGACTGCTCCGCCCAGTACAAGCGGCGGCTTGCATGATGCCCTTCTTCGCGGCCTTGTGTCGTCAAGCCGGGCGCTCGCAACACTTACCGAACAGCTGCGCGGCGGCCGCGGAAGCTACGTGCTCCACGAGACCGTCGGTGCTGCGCGTCCGGCGTTGCTTGCCACCCTTTACCGGTCGGTGCAGACGCCGATGCTCGTCGTCGTGCCCACGCCCGATGTCGCGGAGCGCGCATTCGCGGATCTTCTGTATTACATGGGCGAAGCGGAACCACAGCAAGTCGCCTTGCTGCGTTCGCGCGATGAAGCGATCGGCGCAATCGAAAGCCCCTCGGACCGAAGCGCCCGCATGACGCTGCTTGCCGATCTCGCAAACGGCTTGCCGCGCATCGTCTTAGCTCCGGTCGTGGCGCTGCGCCAGTACATGATGCCGCGTTCGTGCTTCGACGAACTCCGGTTCACGTTGAAAGTCGGCGACGATGCGGGCTGGGACGAGGTTCAAGAACGCCTCTTCCACCTCGGCTACACGCGTGCCGACGTCGTGAGCGCTGTCGGCGAGTACGCGGTTCGCGGCGGCATTCTCGATCTGTTTGCAGCGACCGCTGATACTCCGACGCGTATCGAGTTCTTCGGCGATACGATTGAAAGCATTCGCCCGTTCGATCTGGCGTCGCAACGCAGCGAAGGCGAACTGCAAAGCCTTGAAGTCGTGCCGTGGAGCGAGATTCCACGTGAAGACTTGTATCGCGAACGGATTGTGCAACAGTTCCAGGGACCGGAACGCGTACGTCAAGCACTGACGACATTTCTCGAGACCGGCGGCGATGTACCGGCGTCGTGGCTGCCGCTTGCGTACGAAGAACACGCTACAATTGTCGATTATCTACGCGACGACGCCGTCATCGTGCTCGACGAACCGGGCATGCTCGCGACGATCGAGCGAGCGTTGCAAGAAGAACGGTCGCGCGAACACAGCGTGCTGCTCGCCGGCGTCGACTCCGGTGAACTTTCCATCAACGAATCGGAAGTCGACGAAGCGTTGCTCGCCGAGGTGGCGGCACCGCATCCGCGCCTGGCGGAAATCGCACCCGCGTTTCAATCGCACGCATCGTTGATTTTCCCCGCTGCGATCGAAAGCGCCGACGACACGGCGTGGCTACCGCCTTCAAATGGAACGCATGTGCTGGAGTGCCGTCCGGTCGAGCATTTCAACCGGCAAATAGAACTTTTTTCGCAAAGCGTTCGCGAGTGGGTGGCCGACGGCGAGACGCTGATGATCGTCAGCTCCGCGGTCTCGCGCACCATCGATTTATTGCGCGCCGCCGGCGTCTCGGCGGAACGCTCTGCGCAGCTGTTGCATTTTGGATCGCGCCACGCACGCGTGCTTGTGGATCACGGCAGCATCGAACAGGGCTTCGCCATTCCGGATCTGCGCTTGCGTGTTCTCGGCGATCGCGAAATCTTCGGACAACCACCGAAGCGCGTGAAATTGCGCGCCGTCAAAGAGGGCGTGCCCGTTACGCTCGCCGATTTGAAAGTCGGCGATTACGTCGTGCACGCGGTGCACGGCATCGGCCAATATCTCGGATTGCGCACCGAAACGATTCTCGGCGCAACGCAAGATTATCTCGATCTCGCCTATGCGGGTTCGGATCGCATGCTCGTGCCGGTCACGCAGATGCATCAGGTAACGAGGTACTCCGCGGCCGAGGGGCAATCGCCGCGTCTTTCCAAGATGGGCGGCGCCGACTGGGCGCGCACGAAATCACGCGTTTCCGAATCGCTTGCAAAAATCGCCGACGGCCTTGTGCTGCTCTACGCGGAACGCGAACTCTCGAAGGGCTTTTCGTTCGGACCCGACACGACGTGGCAAGACGAGATGGAAGAGGCGTTTCCCTACGAGCCTACCGTCGATCAGAAGAAAGCGATCGATTCCGTCAAGGACGACATGGAACGGATGCGTCCGATGGATCGTCTTGTTTGCGGCGACGTCGGCTACGGGAAAACGGAAGTCGCGATGCGCGCCGCGTTCAAAGCAATCGCGGATAAGAAGCAAGTCGCCGTGCTCGTGCCGACGACGCTGCTTGCGGCACAGCATTACCGGAACTTCAGCGCGCGCTTCGCCGGCTTCCCGGTTTCCGTCGAACAACTCTCACGCTTCAAAACGAAAGCGGAACAGAAACAGACGCTCAAACTGCTCGCTGAAGGCAAGCTTGACGTCGTTATCGGTACGCACCGTTTGCTGCAGAAAGACGTTGCATTCGCGGATCTGGGCCTGATCATCGTCGACGAAGAGCAGCGCTTCGGCGTGATGCACAAAGAGCGCCTCAAGGAGTATAAAACGTCGGTCGACGTGCTGACGCTCTCCGCGACGCCGATTCCACGTACGCTGCACATGTCGCTCATGGGCGTGCGCGACCTCTCGCTTATCCAAACGGCGCCGAAGAACCGCATGTCGGTGAAAACGGTCGTCGTTCCCGCGAGCGATGCGATCGTGCAGCGCGCGATTACCGCCGAGTTGGATCGCGGCGGCCAAGTGTACTACTTGCACAATCGCGTCGAATCGATTTACGCGGTGAAGAACGCGCTCGAGCGGCTCGTTCCGCGCGCTCGCATTGCGGTCGGTCACGGACAAATGACCGAATCGGAGCTCGAACCGATCATGCAAAGGTTCGTCGACGGCGAAATCGACGTGCTCGTCGCCACGACGATCATCGAGAACGGCATCGACATTCCGAACGTCAACACGATGATCGTGAACGATGCCGATAAATTCGGGCTCGCGCAGCTCTATCAATTGCGGGGACGCGTCGGGCGCTCGAACCATCAAGCCTACTGCTACCTGTTGTATCAGGGGCATAAAGCGCTGACCGAAGATGCGAAGGCGCGCCTGGAAGCGATTCGCGAGTTCACGCATCTGGGTTCCGGCCTGCAGATCGCAATGCGGGATTTAGAGATTCGCGGCGCCGGCAATTTGCTTGGCGCGGCGCAATCGGGGTTCATCGGCTCGGTCGGCTTTGATACATACTGCCAGTTGCTGGCCGACGCGATCGCGGAACGTCGCGGCATGGCGTCCTCACTTGAAGATCAGCGCGAAGCGGTAATCGATGTGAAGATCAGCGCCTTCATTCCGAATGACTACATCCCGCAAGTCTCGCAAAAGATCGCGGTCTACCAGCAGCTCGCGAAGGCCCGAACGGAATCGGAAGTGGAGGAGATCGCCGCGGGCGTGCGCGACCGTTTCGGCGCCTTCCCGACGCCGCTCGAGCACCTGGTCGAGCTAACCAAACTCCGTGCCATTGCGCTCCAGAAGCACGTGACTCGCGTGGTCGTCGACGAAAAGCGCCTGACCCTTGGAGTCGGATCGGGCTTCCAGCTCGCTCCGGAAATGATCCCGACGTTCCAGTCGCTTACGAAAAATAAGTTCCGCTTTGGAGAGGGGAAGATTCTCGTCGATCTTCCGCCCGTCGACAAAGGCTCGACCGCCGAGGCCGTGTGGATGCCCTTGCTCCGCCGCTTACTCCAAGCTATGTAGCTGCTCTTGCGGGAGGGTCTCCACGCTTCCGAACGAACAGGGGGTGCCGAAGAACGCGGGGCCCTTGGCTCCGCCTTTTATACGCATCCATTAGCTCAATTGGAGTCCGTTATGTCGAAAGCCGGCCGCGTCGTCGCGGGTCTAGCTACTATCATTTGTGCCGCGTCGCTTGCAGCATGCTCCGGCGGCGGCGGTAACGTCGCGACTGTTAATGGCCAGGCGATCAGCAAGGCTGATTTCGATCAGAAGCTCGAATCCAGCCCGGCTGCGCTCAGCACGCTGCAGCAGATGGTCCGCGAAGATCTGATCACCCAGTACGCAAAGCAAAACAACATCAACGTCACCGACGCCGATATTCAAAAGCGCGAAGACGAGTTGAAGGCCAACTTCCCGGCCGCCTCGTGGGACGAGATGCTGAAAGCGCGCGGACTCACCGAGCAAGACGTGAAGAACGCGCTGCGCGAGCAGATCATCATCGATCAAGCCGTCGGCAAAGACGTGAAAGTTACCGACGCGCAGATCAAGCAGTACTTCGATAAGAACCACGCCGCGTTCGACAAACCGGAACAAGTGCGTGCGCGCCACATCCTCGTGCCCGATCTCGCAACCGCGAACAAAGTTGAAGCCGAACTGAAGAGCGGCAAAGACTTCGCGGCTGTTGCAAAGCAGTACTCGATGGATCCGGGCAGCAAAGACAAGGGCGGCGAGCTCGGCCTCTTCCGTCGCGGACAAATGGTTCCGGCGTTCGATCAAGCCGCGTTCTCGCTTCCGGTCGGTCAAATCAGCAAACCGGTGAAGTCGCCGTTCGGCTACCACATCATCCAAGTTGAAGAGAAGCAGCCGGGTCAGAAAGCGACGCTTGCCAACACGCACGATCGCATCGCCGATACGCTGCGCCAGCAACAGGAAGCGCCGTTGATCCAGCCGTTCCTCCAGAGCCTGCAATCGAAGGCCAACATTTCGGTGAGCGACCAGCGCTTCGCGTCGGCATTCCCGTCGCCGGCAGCACCGGCCGCAGCTGAAGCGACCGGCGCGGCTCCCGCACCGACTGCCAGCGGCAAGTAAAAACCGCGATAATCAAATCGCGAACGAGACCTCGGAGCAATCCGGGGTCTTTTTCTATTCCGGCGCGAAGGGGCGCGGAACGATGATGGTTCGTATCGTCGGCTTGGGTCCAGGCGATCCGGCGCTCCTCACTCTCGGCAGTCTCGATGCGTTGCGTAGCGTACCACGCGTCGCGACCGTTCACGCGCCGCCCGACCTTACGAAGTATCTCACTGAAGCGGGCGTCACGCTCACTCGCGATTTGATCGGCGATGCGGCGCTCTTCGTCGCAGGAAGCACCGAAGAGATCCAACGTTTCGTGGAACGCGTCGATGCCTCGCGCGATCAAGGCGATCTCGCACTCGGCGTTCTCGGGAATCCATTCTCGGATTTACCGGGTCTGCCGCCGCTTCTGCGGGCGCTCGAAGCAAGGAATATTCAAACCGAAATCATTCCCGGCATGGCGCGCGCAACCGTCGCGTCGTCGCTTGAGATGCCGCTCGTTCCGTTGCCGCCGCAGTCGCATCATTATTCGTTTCAGGAGCTGGTAGAGATCATGGCGCGCTTACGGATGGGCTGTCCGTGGGATCGCGAGCAAACGCACCGTACGCTCGTTCCATATCTCATTGAAGAGACGTACGAAGTGGTCGAAGCCATCGAAGCCGACGACATGGATGCGCTCTACGAAGAACTCGGCGACCTGCTGCTGCAAATCGTCTTTCATTCACAACTCGGTTCGGAAGTCGGCAAATTTACCGTAGCCGACGTCATCGATGCGCTTTCGAATAAAATGGTGCGCCGCCATCCACACGTTTTCGGCGATGCTGTGATCGAAGACGTCGATACGCAATGGAAGAGTTGGGAAGCGCTCAAAGCCCAAGAGAAAACCGGGCAAAAACGCAAGAGCCGTCTCGAAGGCATTCCGAAGCACATGGGCGCGTTGCAGCGCGGACAACGTATGCAAGAAAAGGCGTCGCGGGTCGGCTTCGATTGGCGAGACGTTAGCGGCGTGCTCGACAAGTTGCACGAAGAGCTGACCGAACTCGCCGAAGCGCGTCGTGCGAAGCAAGATGATGCGCACGTCCGTGAAGAGCTCGGAGACGTTTTCTTCACGCTCGTCAATTTGTCGCGCGTGCTTGGCATCGATGCGGAAACCGCGATGCGCGAATCCAACGAAAAATTCTACAAGCGCTTCTTCTTCATGGAGCAGCATGCCGCCGATCAAGGCAAGTCGCTCTCCGATCTCTCACTTGATGAACTCGAGGATTTGTGGCAACTAGCGAAAACGCAAGCAGCATAACCAGCACCATTCGCCTCCGCATGAGCGCACACGACGCGCATTACGGGGGCAATCTGGTGGACGGCGCAAGAATGCTGGCGCTCTTCGGAGACGTTGCAACCGAACTGCTCATCAAAATGGACGGCGACGAAGGCCTCTTCGTTGCGTACGACAAGATCGAGTTCCTCGCACCGGTCTTCGCCGGTGACTACATCGAAGCGTTCGGCCGGATTACGAGCGTTGGAAATACCTCGCGCAAGATGGAGTTCGAAGCGCGCAAGGTCATCGCCGTGCGCAGCGACATCAACGAAAGTGCAGCCGACTTCCTCGATGAACCGGTCGTTGTATGTCGCGCAAGCGGAACGTGCGTCACCCCCAAAGATAAGAAACGTAGATAACAACTAACGTCTCAGAAAGCAGGGCGCCCGATGTACCTGGTAATGAAGGTCATTCACGTTCTTGCGGTCGTCGCGTTCCTTGGAAACATCTCCATGGGCGTTTTCTGGAAGGCTATCGCCGATAAAGACGGACGCGCCGAAATTATCGCCCACACGATGCGCGGCATTATGCTCGCGGATCGCATCGTCACGATTCCGTCGATTATCGTCATTCTTCTCGCCGGGTTTGCAACGGCGGGCATCGGTCATTTAGGCATTCTCTCGACCGGATGGATTCTCTGGGGCCTTGCGCTCTTTATCATTTCCGGAATCGCGTTCATCCCGGTTTCGCGAGCGCAGGTGCAAATTGCACGCATTGCGGGATCATACAAGGGCTCGAGCATCATAGATGACCCCGAGTACGGCAAACTTTCGCAACAGTGGGCGGTTTACGGTACGATTGCATTAGTGGCGCCGCTCCTCGCGCTTATCTTGATGGTGTTGAAGCCGGCGCTCCCGGCGTTCCACGCCGCTTAAGGACGGATATCGCATGAGCAACTTGTTGGCAGATCCGCGCTTCGATCCGCTTGTAAGCCGCGAAGCCGAAATCGCACCGGGAATGATCGTGCGCCGTTCGCTTCCCGCAAGAGCGCGCCGCACGATCGGCGCGTGGTGTTTCCTCGATAGTTATGGCCCGGCTGCGTTGGAGGGCGACATCGCCATGCGCGTTTCGCAGCATCCGCATATCGGTTTGCAAACGGTCACGTGGTTATTCCAAGGCTCCGTGCTCCATCGCGACAGCTTGGGATCGGTTCAGCAAATCGAGCCCGGACAACTTAACTTGATGACGTCCGGCCGCGGCATCGCGCACGCGGAATTTACGCCCGAAGATGCGCCACACCAGTTGCACGGCATTCAACTGTGGGTGGCGCTTCCCGATGTCTCGCGAAACGTCGATCCATCGTTCGAACATCACGCCGAATTGCCGCGCGTCAGCATCGGGCCCGTGGAAGCGCTCGTCTTCATGGGAACGTTCGCGAACGAAAAATCGGCAGCGCGTGCCTTTTCACCGATCGCCGGCGCGGAGCTGCGGTTCGCTGAAGATGGAATCGTTACGTTGCCGCTCGATCCAACGTTTGAGTACGGTTTGCAACTGGTCGATGGAAGTGCAAGCAGCGAAGCGACGCAAATGACGCCGGATACGCTGTACCACTTGGGAACGGGTCGCACTTCAATCGTGGTCAAGGGCAAAGCGGGAACGGTGCTCTTACTGCTCGGCGGTACGCCGTTCAACGAACAAATCGTTATGTGGTGGAACTTCGTGGCGCGCAGCTCCGACGAAATCGAAGCAGCGCGCAACGACTGGGAAGGGGCCGCAGAACGTTTCGGACCGGTAGCAAACGGCGGCCAGCGCATTAGCGCGCCGCCCTACCTGATTAAAGTAAAGCCGCGCTAAGCGGTCTGTCGTGCGGCGCGATACGATCCGGGCGTTACGCCGGTATTTCGTTTGAAAATGCGCGTCATGTGGCTTTGATCGGTAAATCCGGCCTCTTGTGCGATCTCCGTTAGCGGTTCGCTTGTTTCCGTCAATTTACGACAGACGAATTGCACGCGAAGTCCCATTACGTAATCGCCGATCGTGCGCCGGCGAAATCGGCGGAACGTTCGGCACAGGTGCGATGGGTGCACGCCTAAGTCGTCGGCAATCTCTCTTAGATCGATATGCGTCGAAAGGTGCGAACGCAGAAACTCTTCGGCGCGCTCTATCCAATTCGGCTCGCGCTCCGTTTCGAGATTGGAAAGCGAGAGATATTCGCAAAGCTCGTAGAGGATGGATTCAACCGTCAATGCCGAGGCTGCGTCGCCTGCGATAAACTCGCGGTGCAATCGTAGAATCAACCACGCGGGTGCGCCGCCGTCCATCTCAAAAAGGTGGGCCGGCTTGCGGATGGTTCCAACAAGCTCCGCCCACGGTGAAAGCAACTCAGCGAAAAACATACGGCAGCCGCCGGGTGCGATTGCGTCCCAGTGCTCCGTCAACGCATCGTGGAAGACGACGGTGTACGGTTCGTACAAAACCGAAAAGTCGCGCGCGCTTTCGGAATACGAACCTTCCAGGAGCAAACTGAAATACGGTGCTTCGTGCGAGTGTGGATCGACGCTTATCTCTCTCGTGTGCCGGACTTCAGACAGAAGCGTACCGGCGATCTCTCGCGAAACCGTTTGCCCGGCAAATGCGCCCGCTTTCCAAGCATTCATGAATTGCATAAAAGCGCAGTTTAAAGCCGGCTTAGTATTCCTTCCGCTAACTTCGGCGCAAATTGCGTAAGCGTCTCCGGGTGCGCCTCGATGAAACTCATCACCGCGCTCTTCAGCGCGTCGGGATTGACTTGTCCTGCCTTGACTAGATCTTCGAGTTCTTTGGCGAGATCGGGGTTCGTTTGCTGCAAATTCGAAATGGCCGCTTGCGAGTGCTGAGCCACCTCGGCCGGCGGCAAATCACCGATCTCGGAACGCACCGCGTCGCTCACGGCACGCGGGTCCGCGCCTTCGAGCTTTTGTACCGCCAGATTCTTCAGTTCGTCAAACATACGCCGTTTGTACCCGTTACACCAGACGTTCGTGCGTCTTCCGCTTCCAGAACAGCTCGTAATAAGTGAACTGCAGAAGCAATCCCGTACAGAACGCGATCGGATAGCCCATCCAAACGCCGTCGAGGCCGAAGTGTCGCATCAACAAATAAGCAGCCGGTACTTCGACGCCCCAAATCGAAAAGATGCCGATAAGCGTCGGCCACAGCACCGTGCCGCTGCTGCGCATAATGCCGCTTAGCACCGAAGAGTTGCCGAACACCGCGTAACTCCAAAGTGTAATCATCAATAACGTGTGAGCGATATCCAGCGTGTGCTTATCCGTGATAAACCAGCCGAGAATGAACCAGGAGCCAAGGTAACAGATCAGGATCAACAATCCCGTAATCATATAGTTCAACGTAACGGCGGTGCGGATAACCGTTCCCAAACGATCCTCACGTCGCGCACCGATAAACTGCGCGCCGAAGATCGATGCGGCAATACCGATCGAAATCGCCGGAAACTGCACGTAGCTTACGACTTGATTTACCGCACCGTATGCGGCCGTCGCTGAAGACCCGAACCGGTTCACGAAGCTGATGACGGCGATCTCGGCGAGCGATACCATCACGACTTGAATGCCGGTTGGAATGCCGATTTTCATTACCGCCCAAAGAATCTTCGGATCGCAAAGCATGTCCCGCGCCATTTCGGAATCGAACCTCAGCGGGTGATGCTTTACCCGCAGCGTCACGAGAAACGCGATGAAAGAAACCGTCTGCGCGATAAAGGCCGCCCACGCCGCGCTCGCAACGCCAAGATGCGGCAAGCCTATCCAACCTTCGATAAAGGCCGGCGTTAGAATCACCGACAAGACGGTGCTGACGATCAAGAAGTAAAACGGAGTCGTCGTATCACCGATGCCGCGCAGGAACGTCGTGTACACCAGATACGCGAACAAAACGGGGCAGCTTAGAAATATGATTCGCGCATAGTGATCGGCGTCGGCAAGAATGTTCGGCGGCGTTGCGAGCGCCTTCAGCATCCACGGCGATACGAGCACGCCGACGATTGCGACGATGATTCCCATCGCCAGCGCGGCGCCGAGAACCGTGCCGGCGACTTTCTTCACTCGATGCTCGTCTCTCGCGCCGTAAGCTTGTCCGATCAAAACGGTGCTGCCGCTGGCAATGCCGACGAGAAATGAAATCAGCAGAAAAAGAACCGGAAAGACGGCCGAGACTGCAGCAAGCGCGTCGGTTCCAATCAATCGTCCCAGAAAAATGCTATTGAACGTTGCCGATGCCGACTGGAGAATATTGCTGAGCATGAGCGGAACGAGAAAGATCAGGAACACCTGCCACATTGGGCGTTCCGACTCAACGATGTTCATTCTCGCGCGCGCTTGCGCCATCGACTGTCTCCTTCACTCGGCGCCCAAACGGCGCTTCGGTAATTCTGTCCGCTTTTTGTCGCCAAGCGGATGCAAGCCTGGCGGAGCTTTGCTATGCTGAGGATTCATGCGGCTCGATAAATTTATGAAGGTCGCGCGGCTCTCGAAAAGACGGACCGAAGCGCACGAAGCTCTGGAGCACGGACGAATAACGAAAGACGGGAAGGCTCTCAAACCCGCGTATCAAGTGAAGCCCGGAGATGTTCTCGAGATTCACTATGCAACGCGATATGTTACCGTGCGCGTCCGCGAAGTACCGCTTCGAATGACACCCGGTGTGAAACCCGCCGAACTCTACGAGATTGTAGATACCCGCAAGGACGATCCCGCGGAGTGGATTTGAGCCGTTGAGCGCCGCCTCGATCTCCGCCGACACGAAAGACGCCCTGGCGCGCGAATTGCCGGATGCCCCGCACTGCCGTGCTGCCCTTGCCGCCGGTCTGGCCCTCTACGGCCGTGGCCCCGACGAAAGCTTCGTGACCCACCGCAACTCGATCGCGCGCCTTTTCTGGTCGCTGCTCGAAGAGCGTAAATCGCAC
Source organism: uncultured bacterium (assembly GCA_964546935.1). GTDB lineage: Bacteria > Vulcanimicrobiota > Vulcanimicrobiia > Vulcanimicrobiales > Vulcanimicrobiaceae > JALYTY01. Next base: position 11,020 of record CAZJLJ010000016.1, read on the forward strand.
CCGATCCAAACGCGCGCCGCGACCCGACTGGCGCGGCTGCCAACCTTCGCCATAAGCCTGCCCGAGCGGCTGCGCGGCATCCCGCCGAAGCCGGCCCACAAATGCGACCGCCTCATGGAGATCCGCGCTGCCTTTCTCGCCTCCGGTTCCTTGGCCGCGGGAGCGCACGGCTACCATCTGGAGTTCGTCCTCGGCGACGCGGAGATCGCCGATCGCCTCGTTTGGATGCTGCGCAGCACCGGCCGGGCACCGAAGCGGACGATGCGCAAGCGCCGCGAGGTGCTGTACTTCAAGGATTTCGAAGCGATCGTCGACGTGCTCACCCTCATAGGCGCCTTTGCGGCCGTTCTGCGCCTTGAAGACGTACGCGCACTGCGGGAGACGAAGAACCGCATCCACCGTCTCGTAAACACGGAGGCGGCAAACCTCGAACGGGCGGCCTCGGCAGCGGCTGCCCAGCGCCGCACCATCGACTATCTGGCCAGCGCCTACGGACTGCCTCAGCTCTCGCCCCCGCTCCGCGAAATTGCCGAGCTTCGAATGGCTTTTCCCGGCGAATCCTTGGCCGAACTCGGGGCACGTTGCAATCCGCCGATTTCGAAGCCGACCGTAAGCAGCCGCCTATCTTCGCTTGCACGGTTAGCGGGAAAGCTGCAATCGGGAAGGGGCGCCGGGAACAAGCCCGGTAATCGCTAGAGTTCACATTAATACTTCACGGAGTAATGCATGCGCATCGGGATCAACGGCTTTGGCCGCATTGGTAGAAACTTTGCCAAGGCGCTGATGGAGCGCCATCCGGACATTGAAATCGCCGCTATTAATGATCTGACGAGCGCCGCTGAAATGGCGCATCTGTTCAAATGGGACAGCAACTACGGTCCCTACGACGGTGATGTTTCCGTTGACGGCGATACGATCGTCGTAGGCAAGCAACGCATCAAGGTGCTGGCCGAGCGCGATCCCGGCAAGCTTCCTTGGAAAGATCTCGGCGTAGACGTGGTGATCGAATCGACCGGCCTCTTCACCGACGCTGCAAAAGCTCGTGCGCATATCGACGGCGGCGGCGCGAAGAAAGTCATCATCTCCGCACCCGCCAAGGGCGAAGACGTTACGCTCGTTCTTGGCGTAAACGAAAACGTCTACGATCCCGAAAAGCACAACATCATCTCGAACGCCTCGTGCACGACGAACTGTCTCGCGACGGCAGTGAAACCGCTCGTTGACCACCTTGGCTGGGTCAAGGGATTCATGACGACGATCCACTCGTACACGAACGATCAAAACATTCTCGACGCGCCGCACAAAGATATTCGCCGCGCGCGTAACGCCGCAACGAACATCGTCCCGACGAGCTCAGGTGCGGCGAAAGCGCTGTATCTGACGATTCCGGAAGTCAAAGGGACGTTCGAAGGCTTCGCGCTTCGCGTTCCCACGCCGACGGTTTCAATGGTCTACCTCGTCGCACAAGTCAAGAAAGAAACGACGCGCGAGGAAGTCAACGCGCTTCTCAAGGCCGACGCCGAAGGCCCGCTGCAAGAGTACGTTCAGTACACCGAGGAAGAGCTCGTTTCGGCCGATTTCAAGCGTTCGCCGTACAGCTCGATCATCGATGCGAAACTCACGCAAGTCATCGGCGACCTCGTGCAAATCTGCGCATGGTACGACAATGAATGGGGCTATTCGTGCCGTCTCGCCGATTTGACGGCGATGATTCTCGAAAAGATCCCCGCTAAGGCATAATTTCGCATTACCGACGCTGTCATCCTGAGCTTGTCGAAGGATAGGTGCATATCTGCACTGCTGATATGCACCTATGGTTCGACAAGCTCACCATGACAATGTTCGTACATATCAGCGTTTGCTGATAT
>CAZJLJ010000016.1:12987-21490 GCA_964546935.1 uncultured bacterium
TGGTTCGACAAGCTCACCATGACAATGTTCGTACATATCAGCGTTTGCTGATATACACCCATGGTTCGACAAGCACACCATGACAGGTATATATGAATTTTCGTACGCTTGAAGATCTAGACGTCCGTGGAAAACGCGTGCTCGTTCGTGAGGATCTAAACGTTCCCACCAAAGAAGTGAACGGCCAAATCACGATCGCCGACTACACGCGCATCGATGCAGCGATTCCGACGCTGCGCTGGCTTTTGGCGCAAGGGGCGCGCGTCGTTATCATGTCGCACCTTGGCCGGCCCGACGGAAAGCCCAATCCCAAGTACTCGCTGCGTCCGGTGGCTCAAGCGCTTTCGGAACGCCTCGGCGCACAGGTAGCTTTTGCGGAAGACTGCATCGGCGAACCGGCGCGCAAAGCCGTCGAGAGTTTGCACGACGGCGAAGCGGTGTTACTCGAGAACGTGCGCTTCCATCCTGAGGAAGAAAAGAACGACCCGGATTTCGCACGCGAACTGGCGTCGCTTGGAGATATCTACGTCAACGACGCGTTCGGAACAGCACATCGCGCGCATGCTTCCACTGAAGGCGTCGCCCATTTGCTGCCTAACGCGGCCGGATTGTTGATGTACGCCGAACTGCGCGCGCTTGCCGCGCTAACCGAGCACCCGAAGAAGCCGTACGTGTGCGTCATCGGCGGCGCCAAAGTCAAAGATAAAGTCGGCGTGTTCAACAACCTGATGGAACGCGTCGATGCGTTTTGCATCGGCGGCGGCATGGCCAACACATTCTTGCAAGCGCGCGGGACCGAGGTCGGCCGTTCGCTTCGCGACGACGATCTTGGACCCGCGAAAGCCATTCTGGAACTCGCGTCCACGAAGACCGTCACGCTTCATCTACCGATCGATGCAGTCGTCTCGTCGTCGTTCGACGCCGATCAGGACGCGCACGTCGTCGGCATCGAAGATGTAGACGATACGATGATCCTCGACATCGGTCCGGCAACGGCGGAAGCGTATGCGCACGTTATCGAAAACGCGAAAACGATCGTGTTCAATGGTCCGATGGGCGTCTACGAAAAACCCGCCTATCAAAACGGAACCAAAATCGTCGGTGAAGCAATCGCTCGCGCAACAGCAAACGGCGCAACGAGCGTCGTCGGCGGGGGCGACGCAGCAGCCGCTGCGCACATGCTTGGTTTTGCCGATCGCATGACCCATGTTTCAACGGGTGGCGGCGCGACGCTTGAGTTTCTGGAAGGCAAGACACTTCCCGGAGTCGCTGCGCTTGAAGTAAAAGCGCATGCCTAGAAGGGTCTTCGCCGGCAACTGGAAGATGCACAAAACGGCAGCCGAGACGCTGTCGTACTTGGATATTTTTCTACCGCTAGCCGCAGCGTGTCCCAAAGATATCGAGATCATTGTCGCGCCGGCATTTACGTCGCTTCCCGCGGCCGGTGAGCGGCTGCGTGGAGAAACCCGCGTCGCGCTCGGTGCGCAGACCGTTCACTGGGAACTCCAGGGCGCGTTCACCGGTGAAGTGAGCGTTCCAATGTTGGTGGAGCACGGCGTCACGCACGTAATCGTCGGACATTCGGAACGCCGTGCCTACTGCGGCGAAACCGACCTGACGGTGAATTTAAAAGTGCGCGCGTGTCTTGCGCATGGAGTTACTCCAATTGTTGCGGTCGGCGAGCTGCTGGAAGAGCGTGAAGCAGGTCGCACCGACGAGCGCATCGCCTTGCAGATCGATATCGGATTGCAAGGCCTCTCCGCCGATCAACTCCGCGGCATCATCATCGCCTACGAACCCATTTGGGCTATCGGAACGGGACAAAACTGCGATCCGGTCGAGGCGAACCGTGTAATGGCGCTGATTCGCTCCCTGCGCGCAGGGCTTGCCGATATTCCGATTCTTTACGGCGGCAGCATGAACGCGCAAAACGTCGCCGACTATATGAAACAAGAACACATCGACGGCGGACTCGTCGGCGGCGCGTCCCTCGACCCCGCCGGCTTCGCAACACTAATTACAAACGGTGCCCTTCAACAAGCTCAGGATGACAAACTTGTATAAGCCGGTAGTTTTGGCCGTTCTCGACGGATGGGGATGCAGCGAGAGCAAGCACGGGAATGCGATTGCCGCTGCAAATATTCCGCACTGGAATCGTTTCTTCGAAAAGTATCCGTGGACGATGCTCCAAGCCTCCGGCGAGTACGTCGGCTTACCGCCGGGAATCATGGGCAACAGTGAAGTGGGACACATGAACCTCGGGAGCGGCCGCGTCGTCCCGCAGGGTGTCGTGGTTATCGACAGTGATATCGCGTCGGGACAATTTGCAAAGAACGCGACGCTGCAGCAATGCATCCAACATGTGAAACGTACCGGTGGCATGCTTCATTTGATGGGCCTGCTCTCCGACGGACAAGTCCACAGCTCGATCGTCCATCTCTTTGCGCTCGTAGATGCCGCGGTCGACGCAAAAGTGCCGTTTGCCGTGCATTGTTTTCTCGACGGGCGCGATACGCCGCCGCGCTCCGCCGAAACGTACGTTACGCAATTGGAAGAGCAACTTGCGACCGTCGGGCGTCCGGGAGTCATTGCGAGCGTTTGCGGCCGGTTCTACGCGATGGATCGCGACAAACGCTGGGAGCGCACGCAAGCCGCCTACGATATGCTTGCGTTTGGCAAAGCCGAACATCGTGAGCCGGATGCGATTGCCGCGGTGCGCGAAGCGTACGCACGCGGCGAAAACGATGAGTTTGTGCTGCCGACGATCGTTGGCGAAACGCGCCGCGTAAAAGACGGCGATGCGTGCATTTTCTTCAACTTCCGTCCCGATCGCGCACGTCAACTCACGTTAGCGTTCAATAGCGATCCCGCGGTCCCGTTCGAGACGCACAAATACCAAGACTTCATCTTCGCGACAATGACGAAGTACGATGAAACCTATCCGAATCCGGTGCTCTTTGGCCCGCGCCCGCAATTCGATACGTTCGGCGAAATTGTCGCCAATGCCGGATTGAAACAGCTGCGTCTGGCGGAAACCGAAAAGTACGCACACGTAACGTACTTCTTCAACGGTGGACGTGAAGAGCAATTCCCCGGCGAAGATCGCAAACTCATCCCTTCGGACCGAAGCGTTCCGACGTACGACCTCGCGCCTCAAATGCGTGCGCGCGAGATCACCGATTATGCAGTCGAGTGTATCGAGGCCGGACGGTACGACGTTATCATCATGAACTACGCGAACGCGGATATGGTGGGACATACCGGCAAATGGGAACCGACGATCGAAAGTGTCGAAATCCTGGATGAATGTTTGCAACGGCTCACCGATGCGGTTTTGAAAGCCGGGGGTCTGCTCGCGATTACCGCCGATCACGGCAACGCCGAAGAGAAAATCGATCCCGACGGCAATCCGCTCACCGCGCACACGACAAATCCAGTGCCGTTCATCCTTGTCGGCAAAGATATTCGTGGCACGCTGCAAGGCGGCGGAAAACTCGGCGATGTGGCGCCGACGCTGCTCTCGATCATGAGCCTGCCCATCCCCAAAGCTATGACGGGCAACAACTTACTAAATCCCGACGCCGTCGCCTCGCGGGCGTAGCGGCGGTATGATCGACCGCCGTTCGCCAAACGATAAACTTCTAGCGCACGACGCATCTCTAATTCAGGAGGCGGCCGGCGGACCGATCGATCTTGCGATCGTTCTCGGAAGTGGCCTTTCTTCGGCGCTTCGCGACCGATTTGTCGCGAAATCGCTGCCGTACGACACGCTCCTAGGTTTCCCGGTCGCGGCACTTCGCGGACACGCCGGCGAAGCGCTGGTCGGAACGTGGCACGGCAAACGCGTTTGCGCTTTCGCCGGACGCGTGCATCTCTACCAAGGCTTTTCGGCTCAACAAGTAACGGTGAATGTGCGGCTGGCTCATGCCGCGGGCGCGCGCATGGCCGTGCTAACGAATGCCGCCGGTGGATTGAATCCGGAGTTTGCAGCCGGCGACTTCATGGCACTGAGCGATCACATCAACCTTACCGGTCACAATCCTTTGGTCGCGTGGCCGCATGAAACGCCCTTCGTTGATATGATGGATTGCTATTCCGCGCGGTTGCAAAGCATGTTGAAATCCGTTGCAAAACCCGAGCATCGGTTACGTGAAGGCGTTTATGCCGGCGTTCTTGGACCGAGCTATGAAACGGCAGCGGAAGGCCGTTATTTGCGCACGATCGGCGCAGATGCAGTCGGCATGTCCACCGTGCTGGAAGCGATTTTTGCGCGCTTTCTGGGAATGGGTGTGCTCGGCATTAGCCTTATTACCAATGTCGTAGGCGGCGCGGAAACATCGCATGCAGATGTAACAGAACAAGCTGCGGCGCGCAGCCCTGAACTGGCCGACTTACTGGAAGCATTCCTCGCGAAGCTCTGATTTCATAAACACCGCTTAATCCAAATTCAGGGAAATCTCATGTGAATCTCCGACCCAGCCAAGGTTCGGACGGCATACTGTGCCCGTACAGGAGGGAGTCACATGATGAAGCGCCTGAACCAGGTGTCCGACGAAATGCGCGTCGCGGAAGCCCTTATCTACTTCGTCTTCGTTGGCGGGATCGCGGTGATCGCGACGATTGCCGCCCACATGTTCTAACTGCGTCCGAACGGAATTAAATCCAAGTGTGCAGCCACATCCGTTCCATCCACGATGCGTAGGGAATCGTCATCCCCGATAGGATGGGATAGAAATAGATGAACCATAAAACTACGAGGCCGAAGTAGCCCGCGATCGCGACGCGAACGGCTCTCGCATCCCAGTCGCGATAGTGGATCCATAGCCAGCGCATTGCGACGGCGGTGCACAAGCAAATTAGCGGGATGTTCACGTAGAAGTGGTACTCCCACGCGATGCGCGGCGATCGCGCCCACGGTAACCATTGCGCAAGGTACGTTAGCACGACCAGCGCATAGGCGCGATTGCGTTCACGATACGCCAGCCATCCGACGAACGGCACCGTGAAGAGCCCGAGCCACAAAATAATAGGATTCGGCAGTGACGTGATAATTGCCGCCGTGCGAACGGTTCCGGCATATCCGTAGTCGGCGTAATACAGAATCGGGCGAATGTCGAGCGGCCACGTCCACCACTGCGAGGCATACGGATGTGTGGCATTCAGGTGCGCGTGATAAAGATAGGCGTTCACTTGCATTGTCACCACGTCACTGAGCGTGTACGGCCGCGGTGCAAGCTGAGGTAAGTCTCGCAAACCGATGAAATGCGGAACGTACGCGAGCGTGTACACGATGCCCAGCGCCGCAATCATCGCCGTTGCGACGAGGTCTGTAGGAAACAGCGGCCGGCGATGCTTCACGACGCTCGAGACGGCATCGTATCCGACGACGATTATTGCCACGAAATACGCCATCACGCCGTACCATTTGCTCGTAACGAGTAACGCCGCCGAGAATGCGAAGAGCGTAAGCCATAAACCACCCGCGGGTGGCCGGACATAAATACGATATGCCACGTAAAGGATTGTTGCCGTTACAACGCCTGCGATAACTTTTGCCGGAGTCGTCTCGTGCGGAAACCGAAGCAAGACGAATACTATTGATATGGCGACGGCACCGGCGGCTCCCAGCAGCATTTTCACCGCTGGGAAAATTGAACGTTCATCACGGCGCTCTGCCAATGCGTCCCAGTAGCGCATGAACGTGTAGAGCGTGGCCAACGAAAAGACGACGACGAAGCTCTCCGGTGTTGCGATCCGCGACTGAACGAAGTGCATGCCGTCGAATGCAAACAAACCCGCGGCGTAGGCGGCGAAGAGCGTTGATTGCGTAACACGGCGCGCGAGAATGAATAAGAGCCAGACCGCAAGTGCGCCGAAGACCACGTCGAGAAATCGCCATCCCAATGGCGCGTCGCCGTGCGCCAACCCGCCGAATAGAATCGTGGAAAAGGTGATCAGCAGTTTCGTTACGGGCGGGTGGGTGTTTTCGTAAATGTACCGCCGTTGCAAATACTCTTCAGCAGCCCGCGCAAAGTAGACTTCGTCGAAGATCTTTTGCGGCGGAAACCAATAGCGATACACCAGCATCAGGAACGACCCTAGTGCAAGGCCGGCGCCGACTAACAAGTCGCGCCTCGAATCGTTCCGTTCTGTTAGAGACCCCGCTCTCTCCTTAGACATTCGCTGCTCATCATACCCCAATCTGTCATGGCGAGCCTGTCAAACCATGGCGCGTATCACCAGCACTATTCCAAGCGGTAAGAGCCGCTGGGGTCGACGGAGAGCCGCTCGTCGCCGACAACTATCGAGCGAATCCGATGATCCCAAAACGTAAGGATCTCGACGACGACACGCGGCAATCGAGAGATGGCGTCGCGAGCACGTTGGGAGACGGTGAGGGCGTCTTTGACCCACTTCGGATGGTCGTGAGGAAGCAGCGGCGTTTCAAGCTCGGCCTCCGGTATCGCGGCAACAATCGGCTCGCTTTGAACGGTACCAAACGCGGCAAGCAGCGACGGGTTCCGGTCGTCGCCTTCAACGCGCCGGAGCAAGCAGAGCCTTCTTCATACGGGCTACGGCCGCGAGATGCAACTGCGAAGCGCGTTGGGGTGAAATGCGCATCTTCTTCCCGATGTCACGCAACGACCATTCACCGAAGTAGTGCTCGCAGACGAGTCGCCGTTCTCGCTCCGGCAAACGTTGCAAGGCGTGGTGCAAAACTTCACGTTCCGCACGTGCTTGGATGATATGCGCCGGATCCATCCCGGTATCGATTGCGAACGATTCGTTCTCCGGGAGAGGCGCATCCAACGAGAGCGGTTGCGTGCGGTGCGCGACAATCGTCGCCCTTGAAAATCCTGGCACGACTGAGTCTATTTCATCGATGCTCGGAACCGAGCCACGTTCGACGGCGATTCGATACCGTTCGGCCTCGCCTTCGCGGACCGCACGGCGCGCTCGTTCGGAGACGGGATCCATTTTTCGAATGCCGTTGAGCATCGCGCCCGCGATCACACCACGAGCATACTGCTCCAGCGATGGTCCGCGCGACGGATCGAAGTTATCCACGGCCCGAATCAAACCGATGCTTCCGTCGCCGACGAGATCGTCGACATCAACGCTCGGAACCAAACGTCGCACGCGGCGCGCAATCCTCTTCACGATGGGAAAGAGCTCCCGAATGCGCGCTTCGCGTTCATGCTCACTTAGCACGTTCGTTCAACCGTGCCGCAAGCATCGCACCAAAACCACGCTCGTCATGCTGCGCAATGGTTTGTGCAAGCAACTCCATCCCGTAGCCGCCAACAGCATCAAACTCTTTTTCCATTGGTTTGAAGCACTCTTTGAGCAACATCGCTTCAAAAGCGATGCCTGCTTGGCGTTGTGCGATGCTATCCATACCGCGACGCTACCAGTAGATTGTTGCCGAACCGTCATCCGGGTGTTACGGGCAGACGGCTATCCGAAGGACGGCCCGAAGGCTAAGATTATGCCTAGGTGGAGACGCCTAAGGCCGAAAGGTGACGTTATGACGGATGCAACGACTCAAGAATTCCAACCAACGTTCAACGGTTTGAGCGAAGCGTGGAAAAACGGCGACGGTGCCGTACAAGGACAGCACCGTCATCTTCACGATCGAAAGTGTCCGAACGATCACGCCGAATGCGGTGCTCGCGATCGTTCCCGCCCGGCTCGACGTGCCGGCATTGTGGAACTGCTTTCTCAGACTTGAAAGAGGTTCCAGCCTTTCCTCACTGCTTGTTGCACCGTCGCGACGCCCGCCGGAACAAACGCAAATCCAGGCAGTAGATTCTTCTCGAAATCCGCGAGCACGGCTGCAGGCGCCGAGCCGCGCTTCATTGCCGTCATCATTGCCACGGCCGTGGTTGCGTTGTGGCAAACGAAGAATTTTCCGCCGCGTTTGAGGACCGCTTCTGCGCTCCAGTCTTGATAGATCCCATTGGGATCGTCGGGATTCGCCGAAAGATCGAGGCGCGAACTCGCGCGATAGTACGTGTTCGTCGGCGAAAGCTCGAAAGCGGCCCCAAGACTGTACTTCTTCCACATCGCGTCGTTAAGCGCGAAGACCATTGCGGGAGCCATGAGTACGCCCATGGTTGCGAGCGGATCTCTTTCCGGATACGAAAACTGGAATGCATTCATCGAGTTTTGCATGTGTATGTAGATGCTCGCGATTCCAGGCGCGACGGTCGACGCCGAGCTCGCCTGAAACACTTGTTTGTTCTTCGACGGCGCGTCCAGCGTGCGCACGAGCTCCGAGTAGTCGTACTCCGTTGATTTGAGGATGTGGAAGTGCACGGGAGCGCGTTGGATCCCGCTCGTTTCTGAGGCCTGCGTGCTTGATGCGAGTGAAGCGGCGGACACAGCGGCAACAGAGGCAACGAAACTCTTGCGAGAAAGCGGCATGGAAAATCTCCATTCTTGCCACGGCTGACAGGCTTCCCATCATTTACGCAGTGAAGGTGCAGACCCGCTGCGTTAT
>CAZJLJ010000016.1:21590-35579 GCA_964546935.1 uncultured bacterium
CCTTTGGCATTGGCTTCATAAGCTCGCTGTGCGGTGAGAATTTGCATCATTGATTCGATGATCGATACGTTCGATTGCTCGAGCATTCCAAAGCGAATTTTCGGGCCATCATCCTTGCCGGCGGTAACAAACTTTGCAGGCCCCGATTCAGATGTCGCCACAAACAACGTTCCGCCGATAGCGCGCAAGTGTTCCGGCGCGGCGAATTCCGCTAAGCGCAGTTGCGAAAGATGTTGCGTTCCGTGCGCAGTCGTTGCGTTGACGGTGCCGTCTTCCGCGACGCTGACCGATAACGCGTCGGCTGGAATTCGTACGCCTTCCAAACGCCAACCAGCGGAATTTCTTAGCGTTCCGTCGGCGACTCGTGAAAATTCGCCGTCACGAGTATACGCGCGTTTTCCACTGCCGTCGGTAAGCACAAAGAATCCCGGGCCATCGATCGCTGCATCGAAGGGGCCATTACTCTTCGCAAGTTTGCCCTGTTTGAAAACAGGATGTTCGCCCGTGGCCACAGTTCCGAGCCCCGATTCACCAGGCGCCGCGAGCACCGCAAACGTGGCGGTGGAACCTTTATAACCGGAGACTTCCGAGTTCGCGAGATTGTTAGAAATGACGTCGAGATTCTTCTGCTGTGCAGCCATTCCGGTTGCGGCGGCAAAGAGCGCGCGATCCACTACTTCACCCTCGCGACTTCATTCGAAGCTTTCTGTCGCGTGCCGTCGATTGCGGAGACGACTTTCTCGGCGCTTTCAAAAGCACGTTGAGCCGAAAGCACGGCCACCATTTCGCCGATTGCGTCGACGTCTGCGCACTCGATGAAACCGGCGCGAACGGTTGCATCCCGTCCGACCGGGATCCGGTCGATCTGGCGGCCTGCGAGCATCACGCGGCCGCGTTCGTCGATGGTAGCGCCGTCAGGAACTCGAACGGGTCCACGCAAGCCCAGCAATGCCCGGCCCGCGTTATCGCGCAACATGCCGCTACGGTCCCGACTGAAGTTCCCGTCCCGGGTGCCGCTTACAACGCCATGAGAATCACGAACACGGAAGCATCCGTCGCCCACGATAGCCAGGTCGTACGGCTGACCGGTGCGCCTTAAGGGGCCATGCTGCGCCGAAGTTTCGCGATCGATCTCCACGCCGCGCTCAGTTAATTTGCCGTGCGCTACGAGCTTTCGAAAACCGTCAGTGGAAACGTTGGCAAGGTTTCCCGTCGCGATCTCGAGCCGGGTTCGCGAAGCGACCATCGCACTTGACGCCCATACGATACCATCCATGGCCGCATGATAGAGCTCGATTGTGACCGAATGGTTGCTTTATGATTGTCAGAGTGTGCGCTATGCTCCTGACCTTCGCGCTATTGTCGGGTTGTTCGTCGCCATCGCCGGCGCAGCAAACCGAACAGCGCGAACGCGACCTCATGGGTCAGTTGAAAACCAAATATCCCGACGTGATCACGGGGTTCGATTTCCACGGCACGTCCGTCGATGTGTCCATCGACCCGAACGGCATGATAGCGCTGGGCGACGATCAAGAAGCCGCAATGAAAGCGGCAGCGTTACAGCGCTGGAAAATGACGTGGATGCAAACGCATCCGGGTGCACATGCAACCGTCACGGTTCATCTTATCGATTTCCGCGGTAGACCATATTACACCGCATCCACCAAAGTGTAGTTAGGCGATCTCGTCCGGGTGCGCTTCGTGTTCGTCCTTGACGTCTTCCGCGTTCGGATTTAGATCGGTATCGCCGTAGTCGGCTTAGCGCATACGCCTGAAGATCGGCTGGTCGGGCAAAACGTGACGAAATGCTCGCTCGTGCACCGTATTTGCGAGCGATTCGTGGTGTCCGAGCCCAAGAAATCCCAAATGCATAAGGCTTTCGAAGAACAACTTATGCATGCGGTACTGCACTGCGCCGTTATACAACGGGAGAATGCCGCGCGCAATGATGACATGGAACTCGTTGATCGAGTTGTCCTCTTCAGGATTGTGTCGCGCAAACATGACGTTATGGCGCAGCTTTTCATTCGCGACCGCGTAGTGATCGTGAACGTCGAAGTACTGCGAAAGCGAACCCACCAAGCCGGCTTCGCGAGCCATTGCGACAAGATCGCTCTCGCTGCGGTGCTCGAAGACTCCGGCCTTTGCCACCGCTGATGCGACGTCGGTTATGCACGTGGCATAGATCACGGTTTTTTCAAGCACACCCGCTTCGTCAAGCACAGCAGCCAAGCTGTAGGCATCGCCGCCCGTACCGCTTCCGGGAATCCAAATGCGCACGAACGAGTACGTGTGCAACAATGGAATGACGTGCGAAGAGAACGCTTTGAAGAAGAGCGGATCGTGAAAGAGCTCCGAGCTTCCTCCGCTCATCGAAACCACAAAAGACGCGAACGCGCGTTCATCGTGCAGCAGACGTTCTTGCAAACCCGAGATCGTCTCGATGCCTTCAGCCCGCATCGAATCGGCAATACGCCGCCGCAAGACGGATTGATTGAAGTTACGGAAATCGTAGCCGCCATAGCGCAAAAGCGCATCCAGAAAGAGCTGCAGCTCGATATCTGCAAGCTCTTCCCGGCGGAGGTTTAACGCCGGAATTGCGGCGTCTACGACCCCTACTTGCTCAACCATATCTTCAACAGCGACGTTAGCTGCTCGATGTCCACCGGCTTACTCACGTATTCTGAGGCACCGGCGGCGATGCAGGCGTCGCGATCGCCCTTCATTGCTTTCGCGGTAAGAGCAATAATCGGAATCTGGCTGATGCGTTCCTCTGAACGAATCCGGCGAATCGTCTCGTAGCCATCCATTTCCGGCATCATGATATCCATCAACACGATGTCGATGTCGTTGCGGGTGCGCAGCGTTGTTATGCCTTGAAGGCCCGATTCAGCACTCAAGACGTCCATGCCGAAGGACCGTAGTGCCGCCTCCAACGCAAAGATGTTGCGGGCGTCGTCGTCGACGATAAGCACGCGTCTATTGTGCAACGGATTTCCTGAAGAATCGCCGTTAGTAGGCGAGCGCTTCACGGGTCCGAGATCGGCTTCAATCCGGTGCAAGAAGAAGTTCAACTCATCCAGCAAGCGTTCCGGGGCATGGCCGTCTTTCACGATAATGGTCGAAGAGAGACGGCGCAAACGCGCTTCCTCGTCTCGCGAAAGGTCGCGTCCGGTGTAAACGATCACCGGAACGCTGCTTGACCCGGGCCGTGCACGCATCTCCTCGATAAGCCGGTCGCCGGCCATGTCGGGCAATCCAAGATCCACGACGACACAGTCGAACTGCTGCTGCTCCATTGCGTGCAAGGCAGCATCGGCGGATGCGACCGCCTTCACGCTCATCTCGCCCGTGCCGATGAGGTTCACCATCGCGTTGAGCTGCGTCAGATCGTCTTCCACAACCAACACGTTCTTGCCGCGATTTTCGGCGAAGCCCAAAAGCCGGTCGAACGTTTCCATCAACGCTTCTTCCGAGACGGGCTTTTGCAGATGCGCCACCGCGCCCGCTGCAATTGCGCGTTGTTGATGTTCGTCGCCCGAGATAACGTGCACGGGAATGTGCGCTGTCGCATTGCTGCGTTTCAGTTTGTCTAGCAGCTGCCAGCCATCCATATCGGGCAGGCCAACGTCGAGTGTGATGGCGTCCGGAACGTAGCGGTTCGCGAGCTCGAGCGCTTCACGTCCAGTATGCGCGACGATCGCTTTGAAACCGCGCTCGCGTGCGAATGTTAGGAGCAGTTTTCCGAAAGTGGGATCGTCTTCAATCACGAGCAACGTTCGATCGTCGGTCGCGATATTTTCGCGATCGTCGGTTCTGGCTGCTCGCGGAACGGCTTGTTCCAACCGTTCGACGACTTCATGCACGTGCGTGGTTAACGATGGGCGTGCCGTATGCACCGAAGTAAGATCCTGGCGTTGCGCCGTCGTGGAACGCTGCACCGGATGGTAGAGCGTGAACGTGCTGCCAACGCCGACCGAACTATCGACGCCAATTTCGCCGCCCAGCAAACCTGCGATTTCGCGGCTGATCGCGAGGCCAAGGCCGGTACCGCCGAACTTGCGGGACGTGCCCATGTCGGCTTGCTGGAACGCTTCAAAGATAACGTTGAACTTGTCTTGCGGTATGCCGATGCCCGTGTCGGTAACGGCAAACGAAACGGCCGGCCCCGGAACCGGAAGTCTGCGGTCCTGCGCCATGCTGACGTGCAGTGTTACGGCACCTTCCGTCGTGAACTTGAACGCGTTGGAAAGCAGATTTTTCAAAACCTGTTGCAAGCGCGTCGGATCGGTGACGATCGAGCGCGGCACATCTTCGTCGCAGGCGACAATGAACTTCAAGTGCTTGTCCGCCGCGATTTGGCTGAACGTGCGCTTGACCTCGCCTTCGATCGAATCGATCGTTACCTCTTGCAGGTCGATTGCCGTTGTGCCGGACTCGATCTTGGAAAGATCCAGAATGTCGTTGATGAGGGTGAGCAAGTCGGTACCGGCCGATCGAATCGTTTGTGCGAACTCGATCTGCTTACCGGTCATGTTGCCTTCCTGATTCTCCGCAAGTTGCTTCGAGAGAATCAGCAGTGAGTTGAGCGGCGTGCGCAGCTCGTGCGACATGTTGGCAAGGAACTGCGACTTGTACTTCGACGTGAGCGAAAGCTGTTCGGCCTTCTTCTCGAGCTCCGTTCGCGCTTCTTCGATTTCGCGCGTACGGCGTTCGACTTCGGCATTGCGCTCTTGCAACAGCCGCGCTTTCTCTTCAAGCTCGTCGTTGGTTTGCTTGAGCTCGAGCTGTTGGCTTTGCAGTTCGGTCGTTAGCGACTGCGATTGCTTCAGCAGTTCTTCCGTCCGCATCGATGCTGAAATCGTATTCAACATGACGCCGATCGACTGCATCAGCTGATCGAGGAAGAGCAAGTGAATTTCGCTGAAGCGTTCTAGCGACGCCAGCTCGATGACCGCCTTGACTTCACCTTCGAAGGTGACCGGCAGTACGACGACCGTAGCGGCATTGATGTTTCCGAGCCCCGAACCGATCTTCAGGTAGTCGCCCGGAACTTCCGTGAGCAGAATACGCATCTTCTCGACGCCGCATTGTCCGACCAATCCTTCGCCAAACGGAATCGGACGGTTCAACCGGCGGTGGCGTGGCATTGCGTAACTCGCCACAAGCCGCAGGCTCGGCTCACCGTCGGAAACGTCGGTCAAATAGAAGCCGCCGGCTTGCGCGTTCACAAGCGGAGCGAGCTCCGACATGATCAGCTGTGTAACGGCGTTGATGTCGCGCTGGCCTTGCAGCATCGAGGTGAAGCGTGCAAGGTTCGACTTGAACCAGTCTTGCTCGGTGTTCTTCCGCGTCGTGTCGCGCAAGTTCTGAATCATTTCGTTCACGTTGCGCGTCAGTTCGCCGACTTCGCCGCGAGCTTCGATGTCGATCGTTCGCGAAAGGTCGCCCTTCGTAACGGCCGTCGAAACTTCGGAGATTGCGCGAATCTGGTTCGTCAGCTGTGCAGCGAGCTGGTTAACGTTATCCGTCAAGTCGCGCCACAGACCCGCGGCGCCCGGAACGGCGGCTTGTCCGCCGAGCTTCCCTTCGAAACCGACTTCACGGGCAACGGTCGTAACCTGGTCCGCGAACGTTGCGAGCGTATCGATCATGCCGTTGATCGTCTCGGCAAGCTGAGCGATTTCACCACGCGCCTGCAGCGTTAGCTTGCGCTTCAGGTCGCCGTTGGCGACGCCCGTAACGACTTCGGCGATACCACGAACTTGGTTCGTCAGGTTCGCGGCCATCGAGTTGACGTTGTCCGTCAAGTCTTTCCAGACGCCGCTGACGCCCTGCACGTGCGCCTGTCCGCCGAGCACGCCTTCTGAACCGACTTCACGCGCAACACGCGTAACTTCGGAAGCGAAGGCGTTGAGCTGATCGACCATGACGTTGATCGTGTCTTTCAGCTCGGCGATTTCACCTCGAACGTCGACCGTGATCTTCTTCGAAAGGTCGCCGTTTGCAACGGCCGTCGTAACCTTTGCGATGTTACGAACTTGCGACGTCAAGTTTGACGCCATGAAGTTCACCGAATCGGTAAGGTCTTTCCACGTTCCCGAGACACCTCGGACCTGTGCTTGACCGCCGAGGATACCTTCGGAACCGACTTCACGGGCAACACGCGTAACTTCGGATGCGAAGGCGTTCAGCTGGTCGACCATCGTGTTGACGGTGTTCTTCAGCTCGGCGATTTCACCACGAACGTCAACGGTAATCTTCTTCGACAAGTCGCCGTTTGCAACGGCGGTCGTAACCGAAGCGATGTTTCGAACTTGCGACGTCAGGTTCGACGCCATGAAGTTCACCGAGTCGGTGAGGTCTTTCCACGTTCCGCTGACATCGCGGACCTCGGCTTGTCCGCCGAGCTTTCCTTCGGAACCAACTTCGCGAGCAACACGCGTAACTTCCGAGGCGAACGCGTTGAGCTGGTCGACCATCGTGTTGATGGTGTTCTTCAGCTCGAGAATTTCGCCACGAACGTCGACGGTAATCTTCTTCGACAAGTCGCCGTTGGCGACGGCGGTGGTAACCGAAGCGATGTTACGAACTTGCGCCGTTAGATTCGACGCCATAAAGTTCACCGAGTCGGTAAGGTCTTTCCACGTTCCGCTGACGCCTTTAACGTCGGCCTGGCCGCCGAGTTTGCCTTCGGAGCCGACTTCGCGAGCAACACGCGTAACTTCGGATGCGAACGCGTTTAGCTGGTCGACCATGACGTTGATCGTGTTCTTGAGTTCTAGGATCTCGCCGCGAACCGGAACGGTGATCTTCTTCGAAAGGTCGCCGTTTGCAACGGCGGTCGTAACGTCGGCGATGTTACGAACCTGGGATGTGAGGTTCGAGGCCATGAAGTTCACCGAATCGGTGAGGTCTTTCCACGTTCCCGAAACGCCGGCCACCTGTGCTTGTCCGCCGAGAATACCTTCGGAACCGACTTCACGAGCAACACGCGTAACTTCGGATGCGAAACCGTTGAGCTGATCGACCATGACGTTGATCGTATCTTTCAGCTCTGCGATTTCACCGCGAACGTCGACGGTGATCTTCTTCGAAAGGTCGCCGTTGGCAACGGCGGTCGTCACGTCGGCGATGTTACGAACCTGCGACGTGAGATTGGAAGCCATGATGTTAACGGAGTCGGTAAGGTCTTTCCACGTACCGGAAACACCACGCACGTCGGCTTGCCCGCCGAGCATACCTTCGGAACCGACTTCACGCGCAACACGCGTCACCTCGGATGCAAAGGCATTCAGCTGGTCGACCATCGTGTTGATCGTGCGTTTCAGGTCGAGAATTTCGCCCTTGACGTCGACGGTGATTTTTTTCGAAAGGTCACCGTTTGCAACGGCCGTCGTAACGTCGGCGATGTTACGCACCTGACCGGTAAGGTTCGACGCCATCGTGTTGACCGAGTCGGTCAAGTCTTTCCACGTTCCGGCGACACCTTGCACCTCGGCTTGTCCGCCGAGTTTTCCTTCGGAACCGACTTCACGCGCAACACGCGTAACTTCGGAGGCGAAGCCGTTCAACTGATCGACCATGACGTTGACGGTATTTTTCAATTCGAGAATTTCGCCGCGAACGTCGACGGTAATCTTCTTCGACAAGTCGCCGCGCGCAACGGCCGTCGTAACTTCAGCGATGTTACGAACCTGCGCCGTTAGATTACCGGCCATCGTGTTAACGGAGTCGGTAAGATCTTTCCACGTACCGGCAACGCCTTCGACAGCGGCCTGACCGCCGAGCTTTCCTTCGGAACCGACTTCGCGAGCAACACGCGTAACTTCGGATGCAAAACCGTTGAGCTGATCGACCATCGTGTTGATGGTGTCTTTGAGTTCGGCGATTTCGCCACGAACGTCGACGGTGATCTTCTTCGACAAGTCGCCACGGGCAACGGCCGTCGTAACTTCAGCAATGTTACGGACTTGCGAAGTAAGGTTACCGGCCATCGTGTTCACGGAGTCCGTGAGGTCTTTCCACGTACCTGCAACGCCGGTCACCTGCGCTTGACCGCCGAGGATACCTTCGGAACCGACTTCGCGAGCAACACGCGTAACTTCTGACGCGAAGGCGTTCAACTGATCGACCATCGTGTTGATGGTGCCTTTGAGTTCGCGGATTTCACCGCGCGCTTCGACGGTAATTTTCTTTGAGAGGTCGCCGTTTGCAACGGCCGTCGTAACGTCGGCGATGTTACGAACTTGCGCCGTGAGGTTGCCCGCCATCGTATTGACGGAGTCCGTCAGGTCTTTCCACGTTCCGGCAACGCCTTTGACGAGTGCCTGGCCACCGAGCTTGCCTTCGGAACCCACTTCGCGAGCGACGCGCGTAACTTCCGAAGCAAAACCGTTTAAGCGATCGACCATCGTATTGATCGTGCGGCTCGATTTCAGGAACTCGCCCTTCAGCGGGTGATTCTCGGTCTCGAGCGGCATTCGCTGACTCAAGTCACCGTTTGCAACAGCGCCTAGTACGCGGCCGGCTTCGGACATCGGGAAAACCAAATCGTCGACGAGTTGGTTTACAGAATCAATACATCCGCGCCATGCGCCTTTTGCGCCGTCAGCGGCTGCGCGCTTGCCGATTTGTCCGTCACGGCCAACAACTTTGCTAATGCGACCAAGTTCGTCGTGCAATTCTTGGCCGTGTCCGATAGTATCGTTGAAGGCTTGCGCGATCTCACCGTCGATACCGGTTAAATCGTTTGGGAGGCGAACGCTGAAATCACCGTCGCGTGCGGCCCTTAAAGCAGCAAGGAGAACCGCCATATTAAGGCGGCCGGGATCCGAGTGTTGCTCACCGGATGGAATGGTTGCTGTCGACATCCTGCCAGGTGCCTCCAATAAGTGGTTCGGACGGACAAAACCGTGACGGCACAATGCGTCCCGTCCCGGCTAGTGTGAATGGTTTTACCCCAGACGCATCGATAATGAAACAGGCAACCGTCGAAATGCTTAACGTTTGAAATGAGAAGCAGCCAGGGCATACTCCTAATAGCGTTCCCGCGAGGTTACTGTTGCTGAGCGATTTGCCGGGCGACCTATTTGCCGGTCTCGGCCCATTTCCGGTTGGAAATGGGTCTTTTCCCGTTAATGGCGTTCACCAGAAGTCGATCGCAGAACAGATCTCCCAGTTGTGCATCGATGCGTTTGCGGATTTCTGTGCGGTCTTTCTACGCGCCTCGGGTCCGGAACCCGTCGCCTTCGCGGCTAGAAATGAAACGCTGGTCACACTTTTGGGAGAGCACGCCTTCGACGATGCCTTCGAAGAGCGCGCTCTTGGCGCCGGCGTGAGCACAATCGTCACGGAACGATTAGCGGTGAACGGCCGGGCTATCGGGTTGATGGTCCTTGGCATTTCAAGCGAGGACGCGCTTACGACGTCGGCAAGACGTTCGTTCGCCGTCCTGTCATCGATTTTGTCTACCGCGGTCGAACAAGCGCAGCAGCTCGAACATCACTATCAGATTTCCAAGCGCCTGCAGCGCGCGATGCTTCCGTCGAACCTGGCTGCGGTCGAAGGCGTGAGTTTCGATGCGGCATATCTGCCGGCAACCGACGAAGCCGACGTCGGTGGAGACTGGTACGACGCATTCGATCTTGGCGACGGGACAATCGGTATTTCCGTAGGCGACGTTACCGGCCACGGACTTGAAGCCGCCGTCGCGATGAGCGAAATCCGCCGCGCTATTCGCGCCGCTGCACCGAGCCACGATTCGCCCGCGTCGCTTTTGAATTACGTAGATAACGTCGTAGTTGCGCAAGGTATCGGGATGGCGACGGCCATCGTCGGCTATTACGATCCGAAGGTGAACGTTCTGCGCTACTCATGTGCGGGACATCCAAATCCCGTTATGGTTTCAACGAACGGGCGTGCGCTGTTTTTGCCCGGCGGCGGATTACTGCTGGGCCTCGGAATGAATCCCGCGTCTCAAGATTGGACCGTTACGCTGTCGCCGGGATCGACGTGTTTCTTCTATACCGATGGATTGTTGGAGTATGGTCGCGACGTCATAGAAGGCGAACGCGAACTCTTGCGCGCTGTCGAACGAATCGTTCACCGGCAAGAAAGAACCGCTGAAAGCCTGCACGCGGAGATCTTCAACGGATCGGTTCAGAATACCGATGATTGCGCGACGCTTGCGCTGCACGATGCGCAATTACCGGACGCACGCAGGATCGTGTTGCGCTACAGTTCCTTTCCGCTTTCATCGGCGCTCGCTCGTGAAGCGTTACGCTCGTTCTTCGAACAGTGGGCGATGTCCGAAGACAAACGCTTCGAAATTCTCGCCGCAACGGGCGAGGCGATTGCGAATGCCATCGAACATGGCGAACATAATCCGAACAGCACGTTCACGATTGAAGTCACGGTAAGCGACGACTTCATAACCGTGGACGTAGAGAACAGCGGGCATTGGCGTCCGTTCGTCTCCCGCGAGGAACGGGGGCGGGGTGTTCCGATCATGCGGGCCTGCTCTCAAAGCATGGAGATTTCATCCACGAGCGAACGCACGCGCGTTACGCTCGTGTTCAATCGCTAGTAGATAAGTACATTCGCCGCGGTAACAAGACCGCCGCCGAACCCAATCTGCAAAATCTTTTCTCCGCGTTTCACGCGTCCGCGACGGATTGCCGGCACCAGCGCGAGCGGAATCGAAACCGCAGAGGTGTTGCCGTAATCGCAAACGCTTAAGAGCGTCTTTTCCATTGGAACGTTCAAGCGTTTGTTCAGCGCTTCGATCATGCGCAAGTTCGCGCTGTGCGGCACGAACCAGTCGATGTCGTCCATCATCAATCCCGCTCGCTCGAGCGTACGGAAAACCGCGCCCGGAATGTTTTCCATCACCCAGCGGTAGACGTCTTGACCCTTTTGGCGGAGCTTGCGTGCCGGGTCTTCGGTGCCGGCGATCTCCGTGCGCATGTTGGTGCGGTAGAGCGCGGGGCCAGCGCTTCCATCGGCTCCGGCGGTCATCCCAAGAATCTGCGGAACGTTGCTTCTTTCAACCACAGCCACGGCAGCGCCGTCACCGAAGAGCACCGCAGTCGCGCGGTCCGTGTAATCGGCCGATAGCGACAATGCTTCGGTCGCGACCGTTAGTACACGTTCAGCTTGCCGCGACGCAATGAGTCCCGCGGCAAGATTGACGGTATAAGCATAGCCGGCGCACGCGGCCGAAATATCGATGGCGCCGGCGTTCTTCGATAACCCATACTGCAACTGAATCATCGCAGCCAAACTCGGATAGACGTAATCCGGCGTAGTGGAAGCAACCAGGATGTAGTCGATGGTCGAAAGATCGATTTCGGGATGATTCGCAACGAGATCGTTGATTGCGCCATACGCCATCGTACTTGCGTACTCGCCGTCGCTTACGATGCGGCGTTCGTGAATACCGGTGCGTTGAACGATCCACTCGTCGCTGGTATCCACCATGCGTTCCAAATCCGCATTGCTCAAGATGCGCTCCGGTACGAAGGTGCCGAAGCCGGCAACTCGCGCAGGCGCTTCAATGCGCGTTGTAGTCGCGGAATCGGTCACTTTAGTCCACCGATGACTGCGCTGGTAAATGCATCCGTCGACATGGGGTCGGTCGAAGTTAATTCCGCGGTGCGCGCACCGTTTGCATACGCCCGTTCTACAGCATTTTCAATTCGCGACGCATTTTCGGCGTCGTCGCAACTCATACGCAACAGCATCGCCGCAGAAAGAATGGCGGCGGTTGGATTGGCGATACCTTTGCCTGCGATATCCGGCGCGCTACCGCTAATCGGTTCGTATAGGCCGAATTGGCGCCCCCGCGTGCCACGTGTTCCGAGACTCGCGCTGGGCAGCGTACCGATCGAGCCTGTGAGAATTGCAGCCTCGTCGGAGAGGATGTCGCCAAACATGTTCTCGGTCACTATCACGTCAAAATCGCCGGGACGGCGAACGAGTTGCATCGCCGCGTTGTCAACCAGCAAGTGCTCCACGCGAACGCCCGGATACTCCGGTGCAACCCGGTCTACGACTCGCCGCCAGAGTCGCGACGTTTCGAGAATATTTTGCTTGTCCACGGATGTCAGGCGTTTGCTCCGCGCGTTTGCAATTTCGAATGCCGTGCGCGCGATGCGCTCGATTTCGGGTGCGCGATAATACATAGTATCGATCGCGGCCTCAACGCCGTCTTCGGTGCGCTGCTCTTTGGGCTTGCTGAAATAGATGCCGCCGGTCAGTTCGCGCACGACGACCAGATCCAAGCCGCGAACGAGTTCGGGTTTGAGCGACGACGCGTCTTCCAATCCGGCGAAGACGCGCACGGGACGAATGTTGGCGTAGAGCTCGTAGTCGCCGCGAAGCCGAAAGAGCGCGTACTCGGGCCGCTCGGAAAGCGGTTTTCCGTCGTATTGCGGCAGGCCTACGGCACCGAAGAGTATGCCGGCGCTGCGATCGCACAAGGCTCGCGCGTCGTCTGGAAGCGCGGGCATTCCCTGCGCTAAGGCCGCGCCGCCGATCGTCGCTTCAACGCATTCGAGATCGGGTCGAACCTCGTTAAGCACCCGCACGGCGGCACGCGTAACTTCAGGCCCGATGCCGTCACCGGGCAATACCGCAATCGTTTGCGCCATCGACTAATAAACGGTTATGCGAGTCGTATCTTCGGCCGGCGGTTCCTCGCGATGCGAGACCGCCTCACCGTTCGAGCGGCCGTTTACCGTTTCGTGAATCGCGGAGGGCGGCATCGGCGCCGCACCCGTTTCTAGCAACGCCAAATGCGTAGTCAGTAGCGTGCGAAGTTCGCTCTTGGCTTTCTCGGCGGCTTCAACGGTGCGCTGATGTTCCCGACGCGCTTCCGACATCGCATCGTTGTAGCTCGCAATCTCCCGTTCAGCGGCCAACCGCGCCTGCTCTCGAATCAGATCGGCCTCTTTATGCGCGGACGCTTTGACTTCGTCGGCGGTCCGCTGCGCAAGCACGAGCGTATTCTGAAGCGATTCTTCCATCGCTTTGAAGTGGCTGATGCGTTCTCTTAAATCGGCGATCTCCGCTTCGAGCGCGGCGCGGTGATGCGCGTCGTCTTCCAGCGTCTCGATCACTTCGTCGAGAAACTGATCGACTTCGGTGCGGTCGTAACCTTGCAACGCCTTTTTGAAAGACTTGTGCTGGATATCGATCGGGGTGATCTTTTCCACGGTTGCGTTAGCCTCTATTCGTTATGAAGTCGAGCGAGCCATCGGTCATCATGGTGTCGCGCAAACCCGCAGCGTTGACCACCACGCCGGCCGGAACGATCAAATAGATCGCTTCAGCCAACTTTTGAATTTTTCCGTCGATCGTGTAGGCGACGCCGGATGTGAAATCCACGACGCGCTGCAGCAACGTGCGATCGGCATTTTGGAGATTTATGATTACGACTTGACGATTGCGCAATGCGTCGGCGATTTCGACCACGTCCTGAAAACCGCGCGGCGAATAAACGCTGACCTCGGTGCCGCTGCGCCGTCCGGCATTCGAAAGTGGAACTACGCGGCCGCCGGCAGCGGGCTCGTCGTCGTAGATCTCTTCTTCGTCGTCTCGGATCGAGAAGAACGATCCAATTTTGTCAAACATACTCATGCGTGAAGAACGCCTCCGTCACACTCTTCGCTCACCAAAGAGCGAGGTGCCGATGCGGATCATCGTCGATCCGGCGCGCACGGCCTCGCGCCAGTCGCCCGACATTCCGATTGAAAGCGTGCTTCCACCTACGCGGTCAAACGTCTTTGCGGCCAGCTCAAAAGCACGCGCAATTTCCCCACGATCTTCGGTAATGGGACCAATGGCCATAACGCCGTCGAGCCGTAACCCGGGCATGGCGCGGATCTTATCCACAAGGCGATCCGCCTCGGCCGGCGGGCAGCCGAACCGCTCGGTGGGCGAGACGTTCAGTTGAAGCAAGACCGGCAGGATCCGCCCCGCCGACGT
>CAZJLJ010000016.1:35679-44944 GCA_964546935.1 uncultured bacterium
GTGCAACAAAGCAAACTTTTCTTTCGCTTCCTGAACGTAATTTTCACCGATGTCGCGCAAACCCGCCGCGGCGGCTTCTTCAATGGACGATACCGGCTGCTTTTTGCTCACGCCGAGAATGGCGACGCTATCGGTTGCGCGTCCGCAGGCGCGGAGTTCGTCTTCCAGATCGCGCCGCAGTGCCGCTAACCGATCGGCGATCGTGGCCGGCAACTTTTACGCCGCGTGGCCCTTAGAATCGTCGAGGACCGTCACATCCGTCCGGCGACCGCGACGCACGCAGTAGACGATACCGATGACACCAACGACGATCATGGGAATTGCGTAGAGTTGTCCACCCGTGATCGGGCCGATGCTGAAATCAGCTTGCCGCCAAATCTCGGCGATGCTACGCGTAATGCCGTAAATCGTGAACCACGTCCAGCCGACTACACCGTCGGGCGGGCGGCGTTTGTAGACGTAAAGCACAATCGGCAGCGTGAGAATATCGAGTATCGCTTCGTACAACTGCGCGGGATGACGCGGCGCTACGGGCGGCGGCGCAGTCGGGAAGACCATGCACCACGGGCGATCCGGATTGCAGATGTCGCCCCACAACTCGTCATTAATGAAATTCACGACGCGAGTAAGCGCGATGCCGATTGGTAACAACACCACGACTTCGTCACCGAGAACCGTGTACTTCAAGCCCGGATGTTTGCGCACGAAAAGCCAAATCGCGATGAGAACGCCGACGAGGCCGCCGTGAAACGCCATTCCGCCTTGCCAGACGGCGATGAAATTGATCGGATTGCTCAGATACTGCGCGAGATCGTGCTTGCTTATGATGTCGTTGATTACGAAGAACGTGCGTCCGCCGATCAACACACCTAAGAGCGCGTAAAAGAGAAAATCCTGGATCTGCTCTCGCGTCAGACCGAGGCGCCGCCGGCCCTCGGGGCGGCTCATCCAGAGATAAACGCAGATAAAGCCGACGAGATAGGCAATCCCGTACCAGTGGACCGAAACCGGTCCAAGGTGAATTGCCACCGGGTCGACATTTGTCGGATAGCTAAACCAATGCTGCATCGAGTATCGTTAACTCTATCGTGAGCTCGACGTCACACATCACCGTCGGCATCGCGTTTCTCGCGGGCCTCGTTTCCTTCGTATCGCCGTGCGTCCTTCCGCTTGTTCCGGCATACCTCTCGCTGCTCACCGGCTCGAGCGTCGAGGAACTGCGCGACGAAGCCACGGCAACCACGCGTGCAAATGCGACCGCCCACGCTTCGGCGTTCATCATTGGATTTACCATCGTTTTCGTGGCGCTGGGCTTAACGGCGAGCGCCGTCGGCGGCGTTCTAAGCGAGAACCGTGTGCTCATAGCGCAGATCGGCGGCTGCCTTGTTGTGATCCTCGGGCTGCAAATGATGGGAATGTTACGGATCCCATTCCTGATGATGGACACGCGTGCGCACTTGCAGCACGAACAGCGCAGTTATTGGACCTCCGGCGTTGTAGGGATCGCCTTCGCAGCAGGCTGGTCGCCTTGCATTGGACCGATTTTAGCGGGAATTCTGGCCATTGCGTCGCAGCAGCACAACGGCGAGGCAGCGATTCTGCTGCTCTGCTACTCCTTGGGCTTGGCCGTTCCGTTTTTCCTGACCGCTCTTGCGATCGGGGCGGTGCTGCCGGTGCTCAATCGCATCAAGCGGTTTCTGCCGGCGATCGAATTCGTCGCGGGACTGTTCTTGGTAGCGGTCGGTCTGGTTCTAGTCAACAACGCATTCCTTACCGTCGCTGGATGGTTCTATCAATTTGTCCCGCAACCGAAACTTTAGCGCCACCATCATCGTCTTAACGGTCGCCGCGATCGTGCTCGTCCTAGATCAGTGGACGAAACGCATGTTGATTTCGTCTTTCATGCCGGGCGAAAGCCGGCTTGTGCTGCCGCACTTTTTGCGCTGGACGTACGAGAGGAATTTCCACGGCGCATTCGGGCTCTTCGGCGACAACGGTGCGTTGCTTATCGGACTGGCGGTCGCGGTGCTCTTCATCTTTTGGTTAAGCTTCCGTGATGCGGCGGCACGCTCGCGTCTGGTTTGCATTGCGTTCGGAATGATCGTCGGCGGAGCGATCGGCAATATTTTGGATCGCCTGCATTTCGGCTACGTCGTCGACTTCATCGACTTCTATAAGATTTGGCCCAACATTTTCAACGTCGCCGATTCGTGTATCACCATCGGCGTAATTCTCTTGATGCTATCGAGCCTTGCAACATCACGTCGTCACGCTTGAAGAAGCGGGCAAACGCGCCGACGTCATCGTAGCCCGTCTCTCGGGCGCGCCACGCTCGCTTGTTACCGATGCCGTAAAACGCGGCGACGTGCGTGTCAACGGAACGGCGGTAAAGCAAAGCTATCCGCTCGAACTGGACGACGTGCTGGAATACGATGTCCAGTCTCGCGAACCGCTCGTGGCGACGCCCGAAGCGATCGATATCCCAATTATCTATGAAGACGACGATCTGCTGGTCGTCGATAAACCCGCGGGAATGGTAACGCATCCCGCGCACGGCGCAACGAGCGGCACGCTGGTGAATGCGCTTTTGGCGCATCTTGGGACAATGCCCGGCGATCCACTGCGTCCGGGACTGGTGCATCGCTTGGATCGCGACACGTCCGGACTGCTCGTGATTGCAAAGACCGAAGAGGCGCTTTCCGCGCTGGGCATTGCCATGAAGGCGCGACGCATCAAGCGTGAATATCTCGGCTTAGTTCACGGCGTTCCCGAACATGACACGGGTAAAATCGAAGGACCGATCGGGCGCGATCCGCACAACCGGTTCAAATACGCGATCGTGCAAGACGGCAAACCCGCAATAACGCACTACGAAGTACGCGAAACTTTTCCGAAACATTCGGAACTCGTTTTCCGCTTGGAAACGGGTCGCACGCATCAGATTCGCGTGCACCTTGCCGCCATGGGACACGCGATTGTGAACGATCCGGTGTATGGACGCGAAGAGGCGCGTTTCGGTTTACCAGGCCAAGCACTGCACGCGTGGAAGCTCGAATTCACGCACCCGCGTACGGATCAGATCATGCGTTTCGAAGTTCCGCCGCCCGAAGAATACGTTCGTGCCAAACGACTTCTTTCAATTACTTAAAACCGACGGAACCGCACGGCGCGGCACGATGCACCTTACGCACGGCATCGTTCACACGCCAACGTTCATGCCGGTCGGGACGGCGGCGACCGTGAAGGGACTAACGCCCGAGGAAGTTCGCAGCGCGCACAGTCAGATAATTCTTTCCAATACCTATCACCTGTGGTTGCGTCCCGGCAAAGACTTGCTCCTCGAAGCCGGCGGACTGCACAAATTCATGCAGTGGCACGGGCCGATTCTCACCGATTCCGGCGGCTTCCAGGTCTTTAGCCTTCAGGAACGGCGCAAGCTGGATGATGACGGCGTAACATTCAAATCGCACATCGACGGCAGCAGCCACCGGTTCACGCCGGAAAGCGTAATCGCTTTCGAAGAAGCGCTAGGCGTGGACATTGCGATGGTTTTAGACGTTTGCGTAAAGTTGCCGGCGACTCCGGAAACGATCGCTGAATCGGTTCGCATGACAACGCAATGGGCCAAACGTTCTGCTGCGGCGCGCACGACCGACAAGACGGCGGTATTCGCCATCGTGCAAGGCGGATTGGATAAAGCAATGCGCGAGCGCAGCGCTCGCGAGATCGTTGCGCTGGATCTACCGGGATACGCGATCGGCGGTCTCTCCGTCGGCGAGACTCGTGAAGAGATGTACGACACTGCACGATTCACGGCCGATCTTCTTCCGGAACACAAGCCGCGCTATCTGATGGGCGTTGGAACGGTCCGCGACATTATCATGGCCGTCGATTGCGGGATCGACATGTTCGATTGCGTCTATCCAACGCGTTGCGGACGCAATGGGCGCGCGATGACGCGTAGCGGCGAGTACAGCATTCGAAACGCTGCTTATACACGCGACTTCACGCCGATCGATCCCGAGTGCGATTGTTATGTCTGCACGACCTACACACGCGCGTACCTATCGCATCTCTTCCGGGCGAACGAAATGCTGGGGCCGCGTCTGCTCTCCTACCACAACGTTTACGTGCTGAACGATCTGATGCGCGAGGCACGGGAAGCAATCGAGCTTGGCGCCTGGTCCACCTTTCGCGACCGCGTCCTGGCAAACACCGCAAAAGAGTAGGGCGCTTTAGCGCCCGGGCTACTTCGGGTATCCTACAGAGACCATGCCGAAGATTCTAATGATCGTCACCGGCCATTCGCAAATTGACAGCGAGCATCCGACCGGCCTATGGCTCGAGGAGTATAGCATTCCGCTGCGCGCATTTCGCGAAGCCGGCTTTGAAGTCGTAACTGCAACGCCTCACGGTGGTAAAGCGCCGATCGATCCGCGCAGCTTGGAGGGTGCGAATAAAAACGATCCCGCGATCGCAGAGCTGCAGAACACGAAAATGTTGCTCGAAGCCGGCGACCCGGAAGAGTACGACGCCGTCTTTCTTCCGGGCGGACACGGAACGATGTTCGACCTCGCAAACTTTCAGCCGGTCAAAACGCTGCTCAGCGAATTCGACACTGAGGGAAAAATCGTCGCGGCGGTTTGCCACGGTCCCGCAGCGTTCGTCGACGCGATTCGTACGGGAGAAGCGGAAACGCTTGTTGCCGGAAAACGCATTACGTGTTTCACCAACGCGGAAGAGCGCGAAGTGAAGCTCGACAAGCTAATGCCTTTCTTGCTCGAGTCAAAGTTACGAGAGCAGGGCGCCAACGTCGTAACGGCCGAGAATTGGGCCGATCATGTTGAGGTGGACGGAACCTGGATCACGGGCCAAAACCCGCAATCCAGCGGCAGCACCGCAAAGGCTGTTATCGAGGCGTTAAAGACCCGCGCCCGCTAGCCCGCGCACGACTTCGGCGCAATCGCTGCAAATCGCCGGGTGCTCGGGATCTACGCCGAGATCGCGATACTTCCAGCAACGCGCACACTTCTCGCCGTGCGCGCCGAAGAGTTTCAGATCGAGCAATTCGGCACTGCCGTCGTTCTCACGAGCAAACTCGGTAACGACGTCGGTGCCTCCCTTTTCTCGCGGAACGATCGCCACATCGGCACGTCCACCGAACGAGGTTGCGTCGGCTTCGGTCAACGAAAGTTGCGAAACCGCTAACGCTTCTCGCAGATTGTCTCCCAGCGACTGAAGGCGATGAAAGATCTTGCGAGTTGCAAAGATCTCTCCACCCAGCTCGAAATCGCGTCCCGTTTTATTCCCGGCGACGAGTGCGCGAAGGGCGCGCAACACGTCCCACAACACCAGATCTTCGCGCAAGCCTTCAACCTTGATGTGCGCGGCGTCGAACGACGAATCGAAGACGCTCGCTTCATCGCCACGCAACGACTCCGGAATCTCTTGCCACGCTTCTTCTGCCGTAAACGACAGCGCTGGTGCGATGGCGGTAAGGAACCGGCGAAGCGCGTAGAGCAGCGCCGACTGCGCGCTGCGTCGCCGCGGATCGTTCTCCGCCAGCGTATAGAGCGGATCTTTTAGCGCATCGAAGTAGAAGCTCGACATCGCGCTTTCGAATTCGATGATACGCAAATAGGCGTCGTGGATGCCGAAGGTATCGTAAAGCGCCTTCACTTCGGCGATAAACGCATCGGTCACGTTGCACGCAAGTACATCCAAAGGATGCATCTTCGAACGTGGGACGATCTCTTCAACCGGCAGATCGTTTACATTCGAGAGCATAAACCGGATGCGATTGCGGATATTCCGGTAGACGCGCCCGACTTGGTCTACAACGTTCGGTCCAAAGCGCACGTCGTCGACGAACTCTACCGACGCGGACCACAAGCGAAGCACGTCGGCGCCCCACTTGTTCATCGCGTCCGTTGCATCGATGCCGGTGCCTTTGGATTTCGACATCGGCCGGCCTTGCTCGTCGTTCACCCAACCGTTCTTGACCACGTGCTTATAGGGCGCCGCGCCTTTGATGGCGGTAGCGGTGACTATGGAGCTGCGGAACCAACCGCGATACTGATCTCCGCCTTCGAGTACCAAGTCGCTCGGCCACGGAAGTCCGTCGTGTCCTAAAACCGCGAGATGCGTGCAGCCCGATTCAAACCAAATGTCAACGATGTTCTTTTCTTTTTCAAAAGAGGTACCGCCGCACTTCGGACACGTGAAGCCTTTCGGTAAATACGTTTCGACGGGATCGGTCCACCACACGCTCGCGCCGGCTTCGCCGAAGCGCTGCGCGGCATTGCGCGCAACCCCGGCGTCCAGGATCGATTCGTTACATGCCTTGCAGATAACCGCCGGAATCGGCGTACCCCATGTCCGTTGCCGCGAGATATTCCATTCGGGATGGTTCTCCAGCATTTGCACCAGACGCGTGCGGCCCCAATCGGGCGTGTAGTCGACGTTCTCGGCCGCTTCGATGGCATTAGCCCGCAATCGATTTTGATCCATCGCAATAAACCACTGCGAAGTTGCGCGGAAGATCACCGGATTGTGGCAACGCCAGCAATGCGGATACGAATGTTCGTACTCGTGCGAGCGGAACAACGTGCCGTTGGCTTGCAGATCTTCGACGATCTTCTTGTTCGCTTTGAAGATGAACATGCCGGCGTACGGTCCAGCCTCAGCCGTGAAATGTCCCGACTCATCGACCGGATTCAAAATCGGCAATCCGTATTTCATGCCGGTGTCGAAGTCGTCGGCGCCATGCCCCGGCGCCGTATGGACGGCGCCCGTTCCGGTTTCCAGATCGACGTAATCTGCAAGCACGATAACGGAATCACGATCCATGAACGGATGGCGAACCGATAACCCGTCGAGTTTTTCACCGGTCGTGGTCGCGAGTAGTTTCGCCTCGGCAAAGCGCTCTGCAAGTGCCGATTGCGCTAGCGCAGTAGCGAGAATCAATGCCTCGTCGCCGAGCTGGTACAAGCCGTATGTCGCATCGGGGCGCAACGCAATGGCGACGTTGGCAGGCAACGTCCACGGCGTGGTCGTCCAAATCAAGACGCTAACTTTTGCCGCCGCCCCGGATTTGCCGAAGGCGGAAAGCAGTGCATCGCGCTGCGCGTCGCTTGCGGGGAAGCG
This sequence comes from uncultured bacterium, assembly GCA_964546935.1. Classification (GTDB taxonomy): domain Bacteria; phylum Vulcanimicrobiota; class Vulcanimicrobiia; order Vulcanimicrobiales; family Vulcanimicrobiaceae; genus JALYTY01. The sequence continues at coordinate 42,826 of CAZJLJ010000016.1, forward strand.
AACGTAAACCGAGGGCGACACCTTGTTTTCGTACTCGATCTCGGCTTCGGCGAGCGCCGTTTCATCGTGCACGCACCAAAGCGTCGAACGCAGCCCTTTGTAGAGCTGTTCTTTTTCAGCCAGGTCCGCGAGTGCATTCACGATCGTTGCTTCGAAGCTGGGATCGATGGTGCGGTACGGATGTTCGAAGTCACCAAACGTTCCCATGCGCGTGCGCGTGTCGCGTTGGCGCGCGAGCCAATAGAGCGCGCGTTCTTTGCACTTCTCTCGCAGTTCGAGCGGATCGATGGAGTGGAAATCTTTGATTCCGAGATGCTTCAGCGTTTCAAGCTCGATCGGAAGACCGTGCATGTCCCAACCGGGAATGAACGGCGACCACTTTCCATCCAACAGCGCGATCTTCACGAACATGTCTTTCAAAACCATGTTCAGGAAGTGACCCATATGCAGCTCGCCGTTGGCATACGGCGGACCGTCGTGGAGGACCCACGCGTCGTTCTTACGATTGCGCTCCAACCGTTTGGCGAAAATCTGATGCTCTTTCCACCACTCGACCCGGGCCGGCTCGCGCTTGGGCAGGTCGGCCTTCATTGGGAAGTCGGTTTTGGGCAAACGTAAGGTATCGCGATAATCGCGTTCGACGGTTTCGCTCATGGCTCGTTTAATAATTCGCCGAGCACTTCAAAGTTTCGTGCCGCCGATGCGCGCACCGGTTCGATGGCCGCTGCGAGAAAAGTCGACAATTCGGCACGCTCTTCCACAAGGCGGCCCACCAGCGCGTCGACCTGCGCGGCTGCCGGGGCGCCTTGTCCTGGCGTCCACAGCGGCTCGAGCGGATAAGCAAGGTCGTTACAGAGTGAACTAACCTTCGGATCGTACGGAATCGCCAAAAACGGCACGGCAAAACGCGCCGCCAAAATCAATGCGTGCAGCCGCATCCCGATAACGACATGCGCTCCACGAATGATGGCCGCCGCACGAGCGAGCGAACATTCGGGAAGCAGCATCGGCGCAGACGAGCAAGCGCGGATAATATTCGTCGAGACCTCGGCATCAGAGGCACCGCCAAGCGGCAGAAACGCACTGCGAATGCCGTGGCGCTCGTAGAGCGTATCGACGGCGCGCACGATAGCCGTTGTGCCTTCCTTGAGCGCGGGAATCTTGCGAACGCTGACTACGGCGTAGGGCTCGGTGCCCAAGCCTTCGGCTTGCAGATCGAGATCGTCGACCGGCAAATCATAGAGAAAAACGGGATCCGCTGTCTGCTCCACCGGCGTACCTGGAAGAAGTGATTTCAAAAGCTGAACCGATCGGGCGTCGCGAACCGTTGCACGATCCACGCCTTTGCACATCCGTTTTACGATAAAGCGGCCTAAAACGTCTAACGGGCCTATCGATTGTGCGAAGATCATGCTGCGGCGCTTCTGTTTGACTGCCTCGCGCAGAACGGAGGCGTAGTAAAATGCGCTCCGTGCGCTGGTCGCGCTCTGCAACAATCCGCCACCACCGGAGATCAGAACGTCGGCTTGAGCGATAGCCTCGCGAACGGCGCCGGGATTCCATCGCGGCGTTGCTTGGATGCCATACGTCTTCACGGTCTGCGCCGGAGACGCAGATAATACGTCGATCGCAATTCCGGGAAAGCGCGCACGCATCTGCGCGACGATGACCTCGAGTAACGCTTCGTCGCCGAGGTTTCCGAAACCGTAGTAGCCCGAGAGCACCACCCGCATGGGAACGCTATGCGCGCCGCGCGCCGAAACGCGCGACCAGCGCGCGATAGATGGCGATGAACGCGATCCCGATGATAATCCCGAGCACTAGGCCGTTGAAAATTCGCCAAAGCGAAATGCTTATCGGCGTGTGCAGATGCGAGAACGTGTCGACGACGTCACCGATTCCTACGCCGATTGCGAGTGCAAACAACCATCCCGCAGCGCGCCGGTGCGCGATTAACAACGCGGGCAGCAACATCATTGCCGGGAAGCCGATTGCGAACTCTTTCGAACGCGGGCGCACGCTTAGAATCGTGGCCAAACTGTGGCGAATAAACAGCTCGAATTGCGATGGAGCGATGTCGCTCTGATTCCCGCTTCGCATTAGAAGCAGGCCGCCCGCA
>CAZJLJ010000016.1:45044-50948 GCA_964546935.1 uncultured bacterium
GAACTTCTCCGCCGGTGCTTCGGCAAATGCGGGTGCGAGCGACAGAAACGCTGCCGTTTCGAAAAACAGCGCGCCGAAGAGCGCGAGAACGGAACGCACGAATAAATCGTGATGCGATACCAGTCCCGCGATGTAGAGCAGAATCGTTAAAACGTACGCGGCGATGGCCCATGAACGGCGATACCAGCCGAAATACGAAAGCAATAGGACAAGGATCGAAGGAACCGCAAGCGCCGCGATGCCGACGAGAATTCGATTATCGCCCCGGTAGAGCGGAATCGGCGTTGCACGTCCCAGCTTGAATCCATGCGACTTCAAATCGTCGGCCAGCTGCTTTACGAACTCGACGTTTGTCTTCTCGATCGAAAGATCGCCGTCTTGGTGCGGCCATGTACGTAGATAAACGACGCGCACGTTACGCTCGCGTACGCCGAGTTCGTAACGCGCTACCGCTTCATCGATTCGAATTTTATCGTACTCGGTTTTCGCGATAGCCTGCACGCGCACGGTTTGACCTGGAATCGAGCGCGCAAGGGTATCGTTGCCCTTCTGCACTTGGCTGTCGTCGTACGTTTCTATCTCACCGAAGTTGAAAGGCCGCGTGGACTTCGGTCCGTGCTCTTTGAACAGATCGGCGGCATCTTGCAAATGATCGGGATAACCAAAGACTTCATTGCGCAGCCCGAAGAACATGACCGTGGAAACCAAACGGTCTTGAGCCAGGACGTCGTTGATCGCCGCTTCCATTTGTGGACGAGCGAACCGCTCGTCGTTCTGAAAACGCGGAATGATTAGCAGACCCAACCGTTTGGCCAACGCGATCTGGTCCGAGGGAATCCCAAGCGACGTGTTGTTAAAGTAATCGATCTGCGTGCGCACTTCGATGATATACGGAATCCGATCGCGCAGAACGCGAATTGTCTTCGGCTCGAAATGCAGGGGAAGTTGCTGCCGGTAACGCCGGTACGTTGCCGCGTCGTTAACGATTAGATACACGGCATCGGTGGCGATGCGCTTATTGGCGACGAGCGATGCCAGCGTTGGATCCGAAATCGGCGAGATCCGTGCTTGGTTCAACAACGCGCCGCCGGTCGTAGCATAAGCCTTCCCGGAGTCGCCGACGTTTGCGCCGAGCTCTTCGGTAAGAGCCAGCGACGTGAGGCCGGCACGGCGAAGCGCAATCAAGAACGCAGCCGGATTGTAGTTATAGGAACGCGCAGTTTGGATGAAATCGCTGTAGTCCATCGCGATCTCGACCCGTCGTGCATGCGACTCGGTCCGCACGCGGAAGGCCGCAACGGCCAGAGAGGCCAGCAGAGCAACAAGCAAGATCAGCGCCGCATAGCGCGCTCTTCCATCGATTCGGATCACGGGGAAGGGGTGTTCGCCACATAAAACAATCGAGCCCGCTGAAAGCGAGCTCGACTGCCGTCGCGTATGCGGTTTCCCGCATACCGGGTGTGGGCGACGTCTTCATTAACTCAAGCGGTGCAATGCCCACGTATATGCATCGCGAGTATCGGTGTGGGTTCTACCTTACCAGATTGGGTCCTCCGTGAAAAGTGACCGCACTTAGGCTTTACAGACTAGGTATCCCATACCGGATCGCGCTTGTCGATGAATGCTCCGATGCCTTCCTGGGCGTCGCGATCCTGTGCATTCATCGTCATCACCTCTTTAGTATACGCGTACGCCGCGGCTTGAGGTTTATCGACCTGTGCATAAAATGCCGCCTTACCTAGTGCAACGATGCGGCGGCTGGCCTGGGCAATCTTGTTTGCCAGTGCCAGAGCTTCGGCACGTAGCGCTTCAGCAGCAACGACGCGGTTCACAAGGCCCCACTCCAACGCGGTGCCGGCGTCAATCGGGTCGCCGGTCAATAGCATTTCCATCGCGCGTTTGCGGCCGATCGCGCGACTCAGGGCGACCATCGGCGTGCTGCAAAACAAGCCGATGCGCACGCCCGGCGTTGCGAATTTGGCGTTAGTCGATGCAACCGCAAGGTCGCACGCCGCGACGAGCTGACATCCGGCGGCGGTGGCAATGGCATTCACTTCTGCTATGACAGGCTGCGGAATTCGTTCTATCGTCGACATCAATGCAACGCAAGCATCGAAGATTTCGCGGTACGATGCTTCGCTGCCGTCGCGCAATTCACGTAGATCGTGGCCTGCAGAAAAGGCGGGTCCTTCGGCGGCGAGGATCACGGCGTGCACGTTCGCATCTTCACCGATTTGCGAGAGCACTGAATCGAGTTCACGCATCATCGAAAGTGAGAGCGCGTTACGCCGGTCGGGTCGCCGCATCGTAACAATTGCAACGACGCCTTCACGTTCTACACCTACGTACTCAGTGGTTTGCATCACCATCGCTCCAAAATACAACGGGCAACTCGCTTCGCGAATTGCCCGTCCTGAAACATGGGCGATGACGGGCTCGAACCGCCGACATCATTCCCCAATGTGCTCCGCACATCGGGGACCCCATGCTTGAAAGGCAATTCGCAGGGACGCGAATTGCGCGTCTTTAGATATGGTGGGCGATGACGGGCTCGAACCGCCGACATCCTCCTTGTAAGGGAGGCGCTCTCCCAGCTGAGCTAATCGCCCCTGCGTCCGGCCGGGGGTTAATTCGTTCACACCCGCATGCCGGGCCTCTTCGGAGGCGATCGCTTCACCGACGGCCGGCCTTCGCCGTCCTAGACGAACCGGTGGCGCTCGAACAATACATTGTTATCGTAATACCAAAGACCATCGCTTGGCCGCTGCGGCCGGACGCGAGGCAACGCTTGCGGATGTTGCTAACAACGACCGCGCCTATCGTATACACGGACTCCGGAGTGCGCGCGTTCCATCTCGGCGATGCTGCGGACTTCGAGTCCTTACTGGGCCAGCAAGCGGAATGCATTCAACTCGGCACCGATCCAATTTCAATTGACGTGCTTCAAATATGCACCGGCGCGGCTTCGATTTGGCGGTGCGTTGCGAGCGGAGCGTTCCAACTGCGCCACCGGGTATCGGACCAAAAGCTCACGATTGCGTTTGTAAATGATGCCGTCGCCGTATCGGCGGACGGCCACCGGTGGACGCGCGAGCATCTGTTGGTTGCGACGGGACGCGATATCGATATGGGGTCACTCGGGGCTGCAGACTTCGTATGGATCGAAATCGACTTACGGTTGCTGGCCGAGAGCAACTTCGAAGCGGTACTGAACGTCAGCCGCAAGACGAACATGGTTCTCTCTACAGAGCGCGCGCCTATGGCCGAACTTCGTTCTTACGTTAACGATGTGCTTGATAAGTGCAAACGCGATGGAACCATCGTTAAAAGCGCTGGAATCTGGACGCGTATCGAAAGCGAGCTGCTACGCCGCATCGGTGCCGTCCTAAGAAGCTCGAGTGCCGGCGCGTACGCTGAACGGGAGCGCAAGGCGTTCTCGCTAGTGCAACGAGTCGAGAGCTTCATGTGGGAAAACGTAGAGGAGCCCCTTACGTTGAAACGCATTTGTGCGAACACCAATTGTCGAATGCGAACTTTGATCTACTGCTTCAAAGAGTGCTTCGGCATCGGGCCCATTACATATCTCAAGACGCTACGGCTTAATGCAGTGCATCGCAGGCTCAAGAAGGCGCGTGGAGCCGTACGCATATTTGACGTGGCAACCGACTATGGGTTTTGGCACATGGGCCATTTCAGTACCGACTATAAGCGAATGTTCGGTGTGACGCCGACGGAAACAGTATGGTGGGCTCGTTCTCGAGAGCACTCGTCTAGTGAGCCATGCCCAGTCCCTGTCGATCCTCGAGCCGTGCCGATGCGCGATCGTCCGCATCTAACGGCGAGTTTTCTAAAGTAGCGTCCAACTTATCCAAATACCGGCGCACCGCCTCAGCCCGAACACCGCTTCTTGCTACAAGCGAATTGAGTGCTGCCCGGAGGCGCCGCATAACTTGAATTTGTGAGGCGCCGAACAAACGTATCTCGTCAAATGCAAGCGACAGGTAATCTTCCCACGTCGCGCATGGATATGTCACGCGCAGCGCACCGGAGGGGTCCAGAACCGCCCCGGTATCCAACCGGCGCGTGGAGAGGCGAGAGAGTAGATCCTCGAGTTGATCGATGGATTGAACGGCCGTGGTAGGATCGTTCACGGCCGGTGACAACGCGCGTATGGCAATGTCTACCAGGATGCGAAAAGCATATTTCGGATCGTGATTCACCGAACGTTCTATGCCGAGAACCAACGCCTGCAATAGAGTTTTTTCGGGGATCGCGGTGTTAGAGCCATAAATGCGATAGATCGCGATGCCCTCCGTAACGGCGTCCCCAATGCCGACGGTTAAAGAAATGACGGCGCCGTTGCCCTCCGCAAGCCGCAGAAGTGTCTTTCTATCCACGAAAATTACTACTTGCGGTTCGCCGCGATAGAAGATCGTTTGCGAATTTGTGTCCGCGACCGGCATAGCGACGTTCGACCCGTCAAGAGAAGCCTCGGCTCCATCAACATCGAGGGCCGGCAGGGTGCGTTCGATCACGGCGCGCCCTTTATCGCCAACGAACCTCAAAACGTTGGTAATCTGTAAACGCCCGAGTCGAAGCACGAGTTGGGACAAAATGAACATCGAAACAATGAGCAGAGCCAAGACGATGTATGTTGAGTAGAGCGGCACGTAGCCGTTTCCATCACGATCGACCCACGCAAGCGTTGCAAGCGAATACACGAAAGTCGCAATGAACATCCCGAGGCCGTGAAAAAGGAGCGGATCGCGAGTAAACCAGCTTGTCAAACGCGGCGAGTACGCCGCCGTGGGCAATTGCACGATTATGAAACCGATGGAAAACAGAATTCCGGTCAGCGCCATCATGCCGGAGCTGGCCCCTGAAAGAAACGCCTGAGCCGACGACACGGAAATGGCGTGAACGCTTCGCGTTAAATACGTGAATTCGAATCGCGGCAGCACGAAACCAAGCACAACACTGCCTAGCACGTACAACATCGTGATTATCCACAAACGCATGCAGCCTTAGTCTAAGCGGGTAGCCGTCGCAAGCCTATCCCACGGCCGCAGGCTCGCGAATTTTTGCGATATTTGGATATTCTGCCCACGAAAGCTCTGCACGAACAGGATAGCAGCCGGTATACCGCCGGCTGTAAACTGACATTCTCGGAGCGAACAAACTGTGAAGGCGAGAACTGCAACAGAGCTCGCGTACGAACGTACACGTGTTGCGTACGAACGCACTATGATGGCCTGGATCAGAACCGCGACATCGCTTATGACGTTCGGCTTTTCGGTCTACAAATTTTTTCAAATCGAACATCCTGCCGGAGACCAACAATTCCTTATCGGCACGCGAGCATTCGGTTTGTGGTTGGACAGTTTGGCCTTTGTAGCTCTCTTCATTGCAATACTGGAATACCGCGGCCAGCTTCGCACTTTAGGTGTGGAGCCTTCAGGCCGGCGACGCCTTTCCTTGTCCGTCGGCGTGGCCGTAGCCCTCGCTGTCCTCTCGCTCCTGACCATTATTGCGATGGCTGTTCGTGCGTAAGTGATGCGAAGTGCCGGCAGAACGTACCGTCTAGGCGCCGCCGCTGAATTGTTTTTCGGTTGCGCGACCATACATTTAGTAACACGAGGCACGCGCATTATCGGCCGCTTTGGAAGAACCGGCAGCCTCCGCGGGTCGCTAAGCGGACAGGTTGCAATCGCGAATTGGCGCGCGGGTGAGCGCGAAGGTTGGATCCGGCTTGAATTTGATCCTGAGTATAGAGCGTGTAGTTTCGAATATGGTGTAAGTGGCGGCCCGTCTCTGGGTAGCGCAACAATGTCGATAGCCCTAACGCGAAGGCGGGGAAGCAACTAGCGGACCGTATACCCCTTTGATTCCAGACATGCGGAATAA
>CAZJLJ010000016.1:51048-59943 GCA_964546935.1 uncultured bacterium
ACGCGTTCCTTGAGGAGCCGGCGTCGGCGACGGCAGATTGGCCGGATCGACACCGCTTTTTTGAGTAGCCGACGTGTAACACGCAGCCTCGTCGGTCGCCTGTTTCGACTGGTCTTGTGCCTTGTTCGGATAGACGTAGAGACCGAAGAGAGAACTCGTATGTTGAGTGGGGCTTGGAGTCACAGCACATACCAAAACGATCGCCACGACCGGTGCGATTGAAGCTGCCATTACGCGTAACATCATGTTGAAAACAACGTATCCTGCGTACTCTTGTTCCATTAAAGCGCGTCCTAGACCGGATACTTCGGTCAAACCAAACAGGCCCTCGTTCAGCCTCCCGGACCCAAAAAGCCCTGCGCGAATGGCTCACATAGTCTCGTTTACGGGGCATCCGACCGGGTACGGAAGACGCGAGTGAATCCTAACTACCGCGCCACTTTTACAGGCGATCGAAGGAACGTTCCCCTAGCGCGAAACGCCATTGCCGGCTTTGCGCGCATCTGCGGCTTTTCGCAAGAGGAAGTCGCCGACATTCGCCTCGCCGCCGGTGAGGCGCTGAGTAACGCGGTCGAGCATGGCGCAGCGACGCGTTCGAACGGATTTTCGGTGCACTGCGAGTTCGTAGAAGACGAACTGAGGATCGATATTCGAGATAACGGACACGGCTTTTCATTGGAGCACCGTGACACCACGCCGATCGAAGAACGAAGCCGTGGATTCGGGATCTTCTTGATGCGCCGTCTGATGGATGGCGTTCAATTTCACCGGAACGGGACGATGGTGCGCATGACGCGCCGCCACGTCAGCTAGATCTTCGCGTCGGCGATCTTCTTCTGTAGAAACGAGATTGCGGCGCGCAGCTGTGCATCCTTTTCAACCACGCCGAATCTTGCATCGCGATTTTCCTCGATGCGCACGTCCGGATCGATGCCTTTCAGGTTGATGTCGCGCTTTAGCGGCGTGAGATAATGCGCGGTCGTAATCTTTATCGCCGCGCCGTCCGGGAGCGGCGTTAACGTCTGCATCACGCCTTTTCCAAAGGTGCGGGTTCCTACGATCGCGCCAATGCCGTCGTCCTGTAACGCGCCGGCGGTTATTTCCGACGCCGAGGCGGTATTTTCGTTCACGAGAACCGTCATCGGAAGCGACGCCATTACGCTATTTTCCGCACGATAGGTCGTATCGGCAACGCCGCGCTGCTCGACGGTAAGAATCGGCTTACGTGAAACAAATCGCGAAACGATATCCAACGCTGAATCTACGTACCCGCCGCCGTCGTTGCGCAGATCCAGAACGATAGCCCGCGCACCGGCGTCCTTTACACGCGAAAGCGCAAAATCGAACTCGCTTGGCGTCGCGCGCCCGAACGCAAGGACATCGATGTATCCGATACCGTCGTTCAACATATGAAATAGCACGGTCGGCGGTTGCACTTCGGAGCGAGTTAAGGAAACATCGCGCAAATCAGCGTTTTGACGAACGGCTACGCGAACGTTTGTGCCGGGCTTGCCTCGCAACAAACGGCTCGCTTCTTCCAAAGTTAGCCCCTTCGTCGAAGTGCCGTCGATGCTCGCAATCAAATCGCCCTGGTGAAGTCCGGCGCGATCTGCGGGCGTCCCGGGGATAACGAACGAAAGCTCGATCAGGCCTGAAGCAGCGTCGGGCTCAACCAACACGCCGATGCCCGAGATGCGATCCGGGTCCAACGCCTGATTGAATCTCTTGAACTGATCGGGCGTGAAAAATGCCGTGTATTTATCGCCCACGGCCTTGGCCATTCCCGAGATCGCGGCGTAGGCAAAGTCGGTTGGAGCTGCGTGCGCGGCGTCCGCGGTCGATGCAATGACGTTGTTAATTGCATCCGCAGTCGCATCATCGTTCAGGCCGGCGCGAAGGTCCGGAATTACAACGTTAAGATTGTGTTTCTTCGCTTCATCAGCGAGCCCACGGCGCGCTCCATCTAGGATTGCTTGCGTGTCCACGGGGCTGTACGACGACGTGCGTAGCAGACGGAAACTCTCGCTTACGTCTACCGAGATCTCTCCCGGCAACGGTTGCGCGGCGAACGCCGGCAAAGCGGGAACGGCGAAAATCGCAGCGCACAGAGTGACGTGCAGAACGGACTGATGGGCCAAACTCATTTCACTTTTTATCGGACCAATCGATTCTCGGATTAAACCGGTAGCACCTTATCGTAAGGCAGCCTTGGCCACGGGAGCTCTCCGGTCAACCAACGTTAAGACTAGCAGACCCGCTAGCACGAGGGCCATTCCTATGATTTCCAAGCGGCTGGGCGCTTCGCCTAGCTGAATCCATGCGGCCACGATGCCCACAATGGGATTGGTCAGCGTCCCCATGCTCGCATCGCGCGCAGGTAATACGCCCACCACGAAGATGAATAGCAAATACGCCAACGCCGTGGCCAGCAACACGTTATAGCAGACGGCCAAGATGAACGGCGCGGTCCATGCAATCGGGTGTTCCGGCGCAATCAACGCAACAAGCACCAGGACGGCACCGCCGGCCAACATTTGCCACATGGTAAGTGAGTACAGATCAACGTGTTGCGTTCGCTGAACGCGTTTCGTAAGAATCACACCAATGGCCCACGCAACGCCCGCTATCAACGCAAGCACGGATGGTAAGAATCCGTGTGTTAATGGACCGATCATGCACGCTATGCCTGCGACCGCAATCGCTATCGCTACAGCACCTCCGCCGTTCAATTTCTCGCCCAGTACGGGCCATGCCAACAAACTAACCCACAACGGCATGGTGTATGAAAGCATCGCAACTTGCCCCGCGCCTGCGGTAACAACAGCCCATGTTACCAATCCGACGAAGGCGGCGGTTTGGAAAATTCCAATCCAAACGCACGCGACAAGATTATCCGGCTTCAGGGGTTTGCGCAGAATAAGCGCACCGAGCGCAAGCGCACACCCGCCGCCGAACGTTCGAATTGCGGCAAACGCAAACGGCGGCGCATCATGGACCGCAATTTTCATTACGACCCAGTTGTAACCCCAAATCAATGAAAGGACGGCAAGCGCGAAAATTGCGAGGCGGCGATTACGATCGGTTTGCTGCACGCCGGAGTCGGTCCATGATCGCGGCACCGATTCCTGTTTCGGGAACCAGTTCCGCGTCGATTCGCTCCAGCCCCAATGCGTCTAGTTCATGCAGACATTCAAAGAGATATGAGGCAGCTTCTCGCACATCTCCGGCGGGTGAAAGGACGCGCACGGCATCGTAACCCGGCTTCGCGTGTTGGAACGCGAGCAATCCGAAACCCGCTCTTTCATCGTAGGGCACTTCTTCGGTAACGATACGCACGGGCGTACGCGGCGCGTAATGCTGTGAAAGCCTTCCCGGAGCAAGCGGTCGCGCCGCATCGCTGAGCTCACGCTCCAGCGGACCGGCGATCTCTTCAATTGCCTCTACAGGAATCGCGCCTGCCCGCAGAAGCGTGGGCTGCGGTTCCAACATCACAATGGTCGACTCAACGCCGTACTCGGTGGGACCGCCGTCAACGATCATATCGACACGGTCGCCTAACATTCGTTGGACGTGCTCCGCCCGCGTCGGGCTCAAGTAGCCAAAAGGATTCGCGCTTGGCGCAGCAAGCGGAATTCCACTCCGCTCTAAGAGGGCGAGCGCGACCGGATGCGCCGGCATACGGACGGCAACGGTCGGCAATCCGGCGGTCACCAGATCGGGAATCCGTTGCTGTTTTTGGAGCACGAGCGTCAATGGCCCCGGCCAAAATGCTTCGATCAAACGCCGCGCTGAATCCGGAATCGATGAAACGACTGATTGCAACATCGCTTCGTCGTGGACGTGCACGATCAACGGATCGAACGACGGCCGCGCTTTGATTTCAAAAATACGAGCGACCGCGGAAGAGTTCAAAGCCGACGCGCCGAGACCGTAGACGGTTTCGGTTGGGAATGCGACGACCGCGCCGCTGCGTAAGAGTGCAGCGGCGCGATCGAGGGTCTCGTTGTCGACTAGCGCGACTGACGGCGCGTGACGGAGTTCACGCGTACCTGGATGACGGTCCCGTGCGAAATATTCACATTCTCACGATTGTTCTTCGCAAGCAAAAATCCGCCGGCAGCACCTAAGAAACCGCCAATGCCCGTATGGAAGATGGTCTTGCCGATCATATTTCCGACGAGCATGCCCGCGAGCGCTCCGCCCGCTTCCTTTGCGGCATTATTCTTGGTTTGCGTTTGCGTCTGCGTTACCGTCGTATCGACCGCGTACACCGCATGGCTTGTCACCAAGCGGTCGAACTTCAACATGATTTTTCCGGGACGCCCTTGTCCGGCTTTTTGCACGGCTTCAACGCGTCCGTATAGCGTTCCACCGACGACCGAACCGCTTCCATCCGCCGATGTGACGTGCGAAAGCGTTACCGGTTCCCCGACGTACGCGTGATTGCTGGAAAGATCTTGATCGATCGTGCCGTTAAGTGTTGAACCCGCAGTAAGAGCCGCTTGAGCCGCGATCGCCGTGGCGGCGATGAAGGCGAGAAGGGACCCTCCGGCGATGCGTAAGCGCATATTTATTTCTTTGACCTCCCGAACGAAAAAGGGCTCGATAAGAACCCTTTTCCCAATTCGCCCAGTATCTTGCACTAGAGACAAGCGGCTCTCTTACTGGACAGCGTAAACGGGCACTTTCCCCTTGATGAGCGATATCTTGATCGTCTGGCTGGCCTTGATTTTCGAGAAGTCGGCAGAGCCCTGAGCCACAAGCGTTGTTTCGACGCCATTGTCCATCAGCACGGTCGCGTGCTGCGCGTCTTGTACTTTCTCGACTTTTACGACGTACGTGCCGTCGGGCACCAGCGTCGGATCTACAGTAGCGGCGCTCGCGAGCACCGGGGCGGCAACGGCCGCAGCGAAGAGGGCACCGACCAGAACTTTGCGCACGGGAATCCTTTCCAGGGATGGGTTGATTTGGGCGTCGGCCTAACCTAGGCCTTAGGTTTCTCGACGTTGACGGTCACGTTGCCTGTCTGGGTGAGCATAAAAACTAGTGGTGCGTGTGCTTCCGACCGTAAAGGATTGGTAACGGTGCCCGCAGGCGCCGTCGCGTCGAACCGGGCGCGAAAATCTTGTGGGACCGCAAGGGTCAGATTCCCGCGCGAAGCTTCCAGCCGAACGAGGCGTCCCGACCACCCCGCCGCAAGCTGCGCATCGACGTTGCCGGCATCGGCCGTAAGCTCGACCGAGGCTCGCGCGCCTGAGACTCGGACGTCGCCTCGCGCCGCCTCAGCGGTCACCGCTGCCGCGGGGTCGGAAACGTTGATCCCGCCGCTCTCGTTCAAAATCTCCACCGGCGCGGCAGGCCTTGTGACGGTAACCGCACCGCCAAACTGTCGGATCCGCAGCGGCAGTGCCGGCGGATAGTGCACCTCGTACACGTGTCCGCTTCCACCGGCGAAGGGCAGCACTGCGGCCCCGGGACCCTTGATCGTGAGGACGAGAGCGTGTCCCGTATGCGCGACGAGCAGGTTTGAAGCCGATGTGTTCGTTCCCGAATGCTCGACGTGAATTTGCACGACTTTCAGTAGCGGATCAGGTACCGCAAGCAGATCTCCCGTGCGCACCTCAAGTTCCAGCGCGGTTGCGCCGTTGAGCGGAATAGTCTGATTCTCCAACGGCTGAGCCGCCGATGGAGCTGCGAGGGCAAGCGCAAAAGCGCCCGCGAGAAGGAAGAGGCGCAATTTCATGCCAGTGATTGTATCATGCTGGCTCAATTCCGTTTGGAAGCATTCTTCGCAACGTGGGAATTCAAAGCGCGTTACCACTTAACGGCGTCCGACGCGCAAACGATGAGTGTAAACGAACTCGTCGCTATGGCCGATGAAATCGACCGCGAACGATGGGAATCACTCACGCTCGGCTACATCGAGACGCAAGGAACGCCGCAATTACGCGAGGCGATAGCATCAACTTACGACCGCATAACGCCCGACGAGATTCTGTGCTTTGCGGGCGCGGAAGAAGGCATGTACTGCGCGATGCATGCGCTACTGCAACCCGGCGAGCACGGCATCGTTCTGGTTCCAAATTACCAATCGATGGAGAGCATTCCGCAAACCATCGCCGAGCTTTCCGGCGTCGAATTGCGGCCTGAGAACAATTGGGAGTTGGACGTCGACGAAGTGCGGCGCGCCCTCCGCTCAAACACCCGGCTCATCGCCGTGAATTTCCCGAACAATCCGACCGGCAAAATTATTTCATCAAAGAATTTCGCCGCATTGATCGACTTGTGCGCCGAGCGCGACATCTATCTCTTCAGCGACGAAGTTTATCGCGGCGTCGAGCTCGATGCAGCGCACCGGCTGCCGCAAGCAGCGGATCGATACGATCGTGCGTTTTCGCTAAACGTCGTTTCGAAGGCTTACGGTTTGCCCGGCTTGCGGGTCGGATGGATTGCGTCTAAGGATCGCGAGTCATTGAAACGAATGGCCGAACTAAAACACTATCTCTCCATTTGCAATGCCGCGCCAAGTGAAGTCCTTGCAACGATCGCTGTCAAAGCGCAACATCGCATTTTCGATCGCACCCGCACGCTTATTTCGGAGAATCTCAGCAAGCTCGATACCTTCTTCGCGCAGCACGCCGATCGTTTTGAGTGGTACGCTCCCGACGGCGGATGCGTTGCGTTTCCGCGCTACACGGGCCGCGAAGGCGTCGAGGCCTTTTGTGCGGATATCTTGGAGCGCGAAGGCGTACTTTTGCTCCCAGCCTCAATGTATCGATCGGAACTGGGAGCTGTTCCGCCGGACCGGTTTCGCATCGGCTTTGGAAGGCGCGGGATAGATGAGGGACTCGCGGCGCTCGAACGCGCACTGCGATAAACTTACGACGCGACAGCGAGCAATAAATATGCCGCGTGTATGTGTCCGATCATATTCGAAATGTATTGCGCGCGCGCAGCGCCGGAATCGGCCGAAGCGCGACGGCCGCACATCGTCGCCTGTTCGAGCTGCAAAATAACGCTTTGCTTCGTATGGCCCTGATCTTCGGTAACCGAGAGGCCTTTGATTTCTCGAAGCGACGCATGCAGCTCCGCCATCGCGGTTGAAACACTATCCAGCGCTTGCGATGATTGTCGATGAACGGACGTAGCTAGCTCATCTTCGATACTACGAAGCTGCGCTGCAAGTCGCGTGGAAAACGCGGTGGTCATCTATCCTCCGAGTTGAGGACCACAGTGTACCGAATTATTGTAGCGCAGTTCTGAGTATTCGGCGACGCCGGCAGTTATGAATAAAACAATTAGGTCTTACTTCCCTTGTGCAGCAGCCGCAGCGTCGAAACGTTCTTGCGCGTCGTGCACTTCTTGCATGTGGTTCTGAGCCCAGACGGCGAGTGCGTTCAGCGGTTCGATTAGCGTTCTGCCGAGAGGCGTCAACGTGTACTCTACGCGCGGCGGAATTTGCGGATAGAGCGTCCGCTCCACGACTCCGTCGCGCTCAAGCGATCTCAACGTTTCGGTCAGCATCTTCTGTGAAATGCCGCCGATAGCGCGGCGCAATTCGTTGAATCGACGCGGTTCGGCCGCAGCGAGCAAGGTAATAACGAGCGTCGTCCACTTGTCGGCGATATTGGCCAGGACTTCACGCGTTGGGCAATTGCCGGCGAAGAGCTCGGCATCGGTGGGGACAGTAGTTTGCATTTGGTAACTTAGCTACTAGTTAGTGCGTACTTGTATTTTATTGGCTGGTATGGAATAGTGACTCGCATAACGGTACCACACTTGGTAGCAGCAAAGCAAACGATTTCGACAAGGAAACCATGACTAACAGCCTTCCACTTCTTTTTAAAACGCACGACCGGTTCAACGATGCGGCGCTGCTCGTGCTCCGCTTGGCGATGGGGGTCGTGATGTTCCCGCACGGCGCCCAGAAAGTGCTCGGTTGGTTCGGCGGCTACGGCTTCGGCCCGACGATGCAGTCCTTCACGACCGTGATGCACATCCCACCGTTCTTTGCCGTCCTCGCAATCCTGGCGGAATTCGCCGGCTCCATTCTCTTGATCTTCGGCGTCTTAACGCGCTTGTCGGCACTTGCCATCAGCGTCAATATGCTCGTCGCGGTGGTGATGGTTCATCACGCGAACGGTTTCTTCATGAACTGGACCGGACAGCAAAAAGGCGAAGGCATCGAGTACTTCATCTATGCCCTCGCAGTCGGCATCATCTTAGTGATCGCGGGCCCCGGACGTTACTCGATCGACCGGCTCATCTCGAACGCACTACATCCGAAATCTGCTTCAGGTCCTCGATAAATTTTCCGAGTTCCCGATGGCGAGCTTCGTCATCGGGAGCGCGCAAAATCGCAGACGGATGGACTGTTGCAATCAATCGCGGCGCAAGTTCTGAAGAGAGAATTTCGCCGCGATGTTGCGTTAAACGAAAACGCGGCCCCATCAGCGCCTGCGCCGCCGTAGCACCCAACGCTACGACAATTTCGGGACGAACGACTCTCATCTCGGCCTCAAGCCATGGACGGCACGCCTGAATTTCGACCGTACGTGGTTTTTGGTGAATTCGCCGCTTTCCACGCGTGATGAATTTGAAATGCTTGACCGCGTTCGTAATGTAAGTGTCGCGCGGGTCGATCCCGGCTTCTTCCATCGCCTTTCGCAATAGTTTTCCAGCCGGGCCGACAAACGGATGCCCTTGGCGATCTTCACTATCACCGGGCTGTTCACCGACGAACATGAACTTCGCTCGCGCCTTGCCTTCACCAAAGACCGTTTGCGTCGCGAATTTATACAAATCGCATCCATGGCAACACGTTGCCGCTTCGCGCAAACTCTTCAGTGTTAATTTCGGCGGAAGATACTCGGCAGCGGAACGTTCGTGCACCAT
>CAZJLJ010000017.1:0-59879 GCA_964546935.1 uncultured bacterium
CTCACCATCGCCTTTGCAGCGATACCGCATCTTGCACGCGCGCAGGCGACGCCCATGCCTTCTCCTTCACCATCTCCCTCGATGGCTGCATCACCGTCACCATCGCCATCACCTACGCCCGTAACGGGAAGCGTAACATGGTCGCTTGATGGTCAAAACCTCTACATAAACCAACAAACGAACGGGCCAGGAACAACTCCGCCCGAAGGCCCCGGATTTGCGAACGGCTCGCCGCTCGCACCGAACACACCATACGACACATGGAGCAGTGCGCCCCAAATTCCCGGCACCGCCGGCATTCTGCAATACCGCGCTACGCCGACGTATCATGGTAAGGATCTTTATGCGTCCGTGCAACTCGGCGCCGCATTCTTGACCGGCAGCGCCAGCAACGCGATGTATTGGGGCGAAAATCTGCTTCCGACGTTCAACCCGCATCTCGGCAATCAGGCATTGCCGTACAGAGTTATCTTTCCAACCACTCCGAACGCCGACTATGGACAAAACTTTCGCTTTTCGGTGTTAAATGGATCGATCGGCGCAAACGATGGCTCGTGGAGTGCTCGGGCGGGATACTTCGATCTCACACAAAGTGACCGTTTCATCTTCATTCAACCACCGTTTACAAGCGTCACGCCGGCACTTGCAGTGGCGCCCGCTGAATCACTGGGCAACGGCGCTCCCACGCTTTCGTGGTGGCCTGCGCCTGAACCGGGCCTGCCGCTTTTAGGTTTAGATTTCACGGCACATACTGGGCTTGCATCATTTGAATTGAGCAATGCAGCTCTGCCTGCGCTTGCGGGAACGAGTGCTCGCGCGACACTCGGCTCCGCTGTAATCGACCACGGCGAGGGAACTCGCTACACCGCCGAAGTGCTGCATCTGTGGACGGGCGGATCTCCGATCTTCAGCACGGCATTGTATGGCACGGGCGCAATGACGGTTCCCGGGCCCCAAGGCGAACTTCCAGTCAGCACGCTCAGTGGACAGCGCGCAACAGTTGCTGGTTTTAGCGCGAGCTTCCATGCAACAAAAGCACTTGATGCAGAACTCGATGTCGCACGCCAATGGTACGACTCTACCGACGTCGATCGACCCGGAAGCCAAAAAGCAGGCGGGTACTATCACCTTTCGCTAGCGAGAAAGATCAATCGCGTTACTGCAACGGGTGAGTGGTTTCGATTCGAGCCGCGCTATGCCACGCCGATTCTCCCCTATGGCGCTCTGGAAAACGTGTGGAGTGCGGCCTGGGCTTGGCCGGGACAGTGGTTGAAATCGAACTACCAAATAAACGACAACACCGCACTCGGCGTGAACCGGCAAGGATACCGTTTCAAGTATTTTGTCGACGGCGGTCCGTTGGAGTGGCACATCCAATACGCCAAGTATCGTCAAGTAGACTTTGCTACGATTGAAAACGTTACGCAAGCGGGTTTCGTAGACGGTTTCTTTCTTCCGCAGCTCGACGGATTCGGAACGCGCGGCGCCCAAACGCAATACGCCGCATGGCTCGCGTGGCACGCCAATTTCGGAAACCTCAGCATCGATTACGTGCTGGACGGCGAACACCGGCCGGCGTACGCAGCGCATCCCGAGGATCTTGTGGATTACGTTGCACCGCAGGTTGCGCTTACATATTCTCGCCAAATAACGCCCGCTACGCTCGTAGCAGTTGGTTACGGACGTTATGCAATGAGAGGCACCTGGGCGACGACCCCGCTCGATTACGGTCAAAGCACATGGTATGGGGGTGGAGAGTTCCAGGAAACTAAAGCGCTCGGTCTATTCGTGCAATATCGTCATAGTTCGTTCGACGGATTGCCGTCATTTATCGGCGGTCCGTCTCCCGATTTCGCCGCTAACCTTGCGATCGTGGAAGAACGCATCCACTTCTAACTACGCCGGGCCGATCTTTCGACTACCCGAGGAACGGTGAGCGCGCTGGAGGCAATGGTCGCGAGCGCAACCGCGAAGGTTGCCGCAACGATTTCTGCGCGATAAGGAATCGACGCGGGCAGCGCGATCGCAAGCGCTAACGAAAGCGCGCCGCGCATTCCTGAAACGCGCACCACATCGATCCACTCCTGCGGATAGCCGGCGGGTAATAATAGACCCGCGACGGCGAATCGAGCGATGGCCACGCCGACAAGCGTGGCGATGACGAACGCTGGATAACGCGCAATTTCCGAAGCGTTCAACGCAGCTCCGGTCAAGAAAAACACCAGCACGTTCGCAACAAGAGCGACGATCTCCCAGAATCCAAAGACGCCGCGCACAAGCGTCAACGTGATCCAGGCTCGCTCGAAGTAGCGAAGTGCAATGCCGCACGCGATCGTGGCAAAGATGCCCGAACATTGCAACGCATCTGCCGCAAAATACGAGCCATACGCGCAAACGATGGTTGCTATGATCTGCACGTACTCTTTGGCACGGCTTCGAAGCAGTCGCGCGATCGCGTAGGCGATGCCCATGCCGATGAGGATCCCGCCCAGTGAACCGCCGATCGATTCGAGCGAAACGGCAAGAAGATCCGTTCCGGAAAATGCCTGCATGCCGATTACGAGTAGTACGGCGCGATAGATTACGACCGCGACGGCATCGTTAAGGAGCGATTCGCTCTCTACGATTGTACTTAGGGAAACTGGAACGCGAATACGGCGGAAAACTGCGATAACGGCGATCGGGTCCGTTGCACTTAAGATTGCGCCGGTCAGCAACGCCACGCCGAAAGGAGCACGCACCACGGATAAAGCGCCGGCGATCAGAATTGCGGTAAGCGCGACGCCCGGCACCGCAAGCGTTACAATCGCAAACCAGTTGCGTCTCATCGCACGGAAGTTTAAATTCCAGGCGCCCTCGAAAAGCAAGGCCGGCAAAAGCATATACAGCGTCGCGTGGCCGAACGCGTAGGTCAGCTTTCCAGGTTCGGCTATGCCGTAAAGTACGCCGCCGGCGACAACGACAACGATCTGCCAGAGTTTCAATGGGTGTGCGTGAAGTTGCCGACGCTGACGTGACTGCCGCGAATTGCTTCGATCGCGTAGCGCATCCCCAGTGGATTGAGTGGACGTCCCACGGCGTTGAAGTACCACTCAGGATCGATATTGAGCGTACGTGTCTGAATCATAGTAACCGGAACGTCGCGAAGAAATTCGGTCATCGCTGCGACCTCTTCTTCGTCGTCGGTAACACCTGGATGGGTAAGCAAGTTCAAACTAACGCGAAGACCGCGCTGAACTGCAACACGAATCGATTCCAGAACGTCGTCGAGCTGGTAGCCTATAGGACGATAATACGCTGCGTACGCGTGCGGACGGAACGAATTGAGGCTCACGCGCACAGCTTGCAAACCGGCATCGATGCAGCGCGCCAACGCAGAAGGCATGCTTCCGTTGGTATTGAGATTGATCGTTCCGTTCTCTCGCGCGGCTCGAATCTTTTCGATCGCGGAAGCGATCGTAATCGAACGCAGCAGCGGCTCCCCTTCGCAACCTTGGCCGAAAGAAACGATTCCATCGTCTACGCGCTCCAGGTGATGCACTCCGATCCGAGCCAGATCTTCCGCGTCGGTCTCGTAGAGGATGCGCTCTTGCGGAGATTCCAACCCGGTCTCCGGCTCTTGCTCGGAAATGCAGCCGACGCATCTTGCGTTGCACTTCGGTGATACGGGAAGCGCGGCTTCACCACGTTCTAAGAACACGTTTTGCGCGGTAAAGCAGCCGTATTCACGCGAACACAACGCTACTTGCGCGAGAACGCGATTGCGGGGATCGCCCGCGAGACGATCCTCGAGGATTCTTTCTAATTCACCCTCGGCAAAGTATCGCGGTTGCCAATCTTCGCTTTCGTCGGTCTTCATTGCGGCGACGTACAACTCGTCGTTTACAACGCACGCGAACGTGTAGCCGAAAAGCGGGAGTACGGGCGCGCCGGGCTCTTTTTCATACGCCGGGACCAACAAGCGCGTATAACCGGCCGGCAGAACGGCCGCCAATGCATATTTCTTCGGGAGCGCACCTTGGGTCGTCAACGCACGGCGTCCCGGAAGGATCATCTCGACCGTGCCGTTGGGCGCGGGAATCAATTCCTCAGTACGCGGCTCGCGAATGATTCCACCGTCGGCGAGGGCAGTGTACCGCTCGTCGTAGTAGATTTGTCCCTTTGCGTCGCAGTACGCGAGCCCGGCCATGGCTAGCGCAGCTCTCGGACTAGCGGAGTAACTTCCGTATCAAAAACGTGCACCGCAGGACCGGTCATGTAGGCCTCCCCGCTGCCGTCCCACTCAACGGTCAATTCACCACCGGGCACTCGAACGGTGACAGGCGAATGCGCCACGTTTCGAGCTATCGCAGCCGCCGCCGACGCAACGGCGCCCGTGCCGCATGCCATCGTCAAGCCCGCGCCGCGTTCGAAGTGGCGGACCTCGATGGTGTGTGGGTTCAACACGCGCACGAGATGGACGTTCACTCCATTGCGAAACGACGGATGGTGCTGAAGCGCTTCGCCTTCGCGCTGCAGATCGACGTTGTCGATTTCGTGGACGAAACGCACGAAGTGTGGATTTCCAACCGAAAAGACCGCTGCATCGGGACCCAGCCCGCTTGCATCGCCCTCTTTGGGAATTCCCATGCGAACTCGCACCTGATATGTTTCGCCTCGCGTAATAATCGATGCGTCTATTATTCCCGCAAGCGTCTCGATACGTAGGAAATCCGAAGCGTTTTTTTCGTCGCTAAAGCGAGCGACACAGCGAATTCCGTTCCCACACATTTCCGCTTCGCTGCCATCGGCGTTGATGATGCGCATTTTGATATCTGCGACATCGCTGCGTTCGATAAGCAGCAAGCCGTCGGCGCCAATGCCGGCGTGGCGGTCACACATTTCTTGCGCAAAGCTCGCAGGGTCCGTCAACGGATTGGAGCGCGCATCGACGACGATGAAGTCATTGCGCGCGCCGTGCATCTTCGCCACGGCTACGCGCGCGTTCATGGGGTTGCTTCGATCGGTGCGGCAGGCGAGATCGTGGAAATAGCGTGCTTATAGATCAGATGTGTTTTATGATCGTACTCCAAAAGCACGGTAAACGGATCGAATCCTTTCACGACGCCGCGCAATTGGAAGCCGTTCATCAAATAGACCGTAACTGCCGTGCCATGCGCCTTGCATTCGGCGAGAAACGTGTCTTGCAGACCAGCGGGCATGTTCGACCCTTTACGAAGCACCGAGCTTTTCCCTTGCCACGGCTTCAATCCCGGCACGATCGGTCCATAAGATGTCGGGTTCCCGGCGAAACCAAGAGCGTTGCCTTCTAGCGTAACGTCTGGTCGCACGGGCGAGCGAAGCATGAAGCTCTTCACGCGTGCTCCATCCCTCCAGATATGCGAGTGCTTGCGGATAGCCGACTGCGCTGGCGGCCACTGCACCGGCTCCGATGCGTTCCGCCTCTTCGATCAGGCCATGTTCGAGCATATGCGCTGTCCTTCGTTCGATACGATCGTCTAGTTCGTGAAGAGGGACATCGAAAAAAAGCTTCTCAAATGGCACGCCGGCAGTCACGAGAGTGTCAATCGATCCGGTTCGCTGCAGTGAATCGGGCGCTGCAAGAGCGACTTCAAGCGCTCGCAGGACGCGATAGGTGTCGTTGGGTTCAAGCGCGGCCGCACGTTTCGGATCGCGTTTTTGCAGCCAGCCGTGCAGAAACTCAGGCGGGTGGAGATGCGCTTCGTGCGCCAGCCGTTCGCGCAATTGCTCGTCGAATTGCGGCGCCAACTCTATCCCGCCCGTCAAAGCGCGCACGTAGAATCCCGTACCGCCGGCAACTATAACGTTTTTTCCACGCTCGTGGACGCTTTTGACGATTGCGGTTGCGTCGGCTGCAAAACGCGCCGCGGAGTAGCGCTCCGCGGGATCCAAAAACCCGACCAAATGGTGTGGAACCGCGTCGAGCTGCGCGGCATTCGGCGCCGCCGTTCCGACCGGCATACCCGCGTAGATCTGCCGGGAGTCCGCGCTTACGATCTCGGCATCGAAACGCCGTGCGAGCGCGATTGCTAGATCGGTTTTTCCCGACGCCGTTGCGCCGGCGATAATTAAAACCGTTCGTTGCACTCAAATACGCTTGAACATTTTGGCAATGTCGTCGGGTCGCAGGCGAATCATCGTCGGCCGTCCATGCGGACAATGCATGGGGTTCGCACAGACCTGCAATCGATCCACGAGCGTCGTCATCTCCTCAAACTCGAGCCGCTCCCCCGCGACGGTCACGGAATGGCACGCGAGCGATGCCCAGATTCGTTCGCGCACGTCGCGCTGTTTCGGATCCTCGGTCAGATCTTCCAGAAACCCTTGCAGATCGAAAGGGCGCGCAGAGTATCCCGCCGGCGTAGCGGTGATGCGATACGTCCGTTCGCCAAACGGTTCAATCTCTAGTCCGCCTTCGCGCAGAAGCTCGAGCGTGCGATCCAGGGCGGCGCTTTGCGTGGGATCTAGCTCCACAACGATTGGAACTAGTAGCGGTTCGCTTGGCGCGTGCTCGTGCGCGCGTTCGACGATCATTTCATAGGCGATGCGTTCGTGCGCGGCGTGCTGATCGACCAATAGGATCCCGTCGCCGTCGCTAGCGAGAATGAACGTCCGGTGCAACTGCGCAAGCACTCGCAGCCGGTGTCCCGGAATCTCCGACGGATCCGTCGCGCCGTCATCGAAGAGCGACTCCATGTGCGAGAGCGATGGGTCGATGCCGAACGGGGCCGGCGAAATAGTTGAAGGCGCCGTAGCATCGGCGAATCGCGCGGTGGCGTGGTTGCGCAACGTCGTTGCAATAGCGCGACGCACGGCGTCGAAGACCTGATTCCCGTATCGCAGCCGAACGTCGCTTTTCGTGGGATGCACGTTCGGGTCCACGTGTTCCGGCGGCAGATCCAACATGATCACGCCATATGGATGCCGTCCGATCATTGCAAAGGTGGAATAGCCGGCGGTCCAGGCGCCGGCGAGCAGCGTGCTACGCAACAAACGGCCGTTGACGAATAGCAACTGCATGCGGCGATCGCCGCGGTCGCTTCCCGGCGAGCTGATGAATCCCCGAACGGTTCCATCCAATATTCTCGCCGCTTCCGTTTGGAGCGGAATTAGCTTCGCTGCGGCTTCTTTCCCGAAGACCATCGCAAGCCGCTCGCGTTCGTCGCCGGTTGACGGCATGATCCACACGTCTTTGCCGTCGTGTCGCAATGAAAATGTCACTTGCGGATACGCGAGTGCAAACATCGAGAGCCAACTCGAGATGCGATTGAACTCAGCGCCGGCCGACTTCAAATACTCCCGTCGAACCGGGACGTTTTCGAAAAGCCGGCTGACCGAAATTCTCGTTCCACGCGGCGCGGCAGCGGGTTCGACCGGTCCCGCATTCTCCGCATGAGCAAAAATGCGAAAGCCTACGTCTCCATCCGACGTACGCGAAACCACTTCGACTCTTGCCACGGAGGCAATGGACGCCAGCCCTTCGCCACGGAATCCGAGCGTTGCAATCGATTCGAGATCGTCGGCAACGATCAACTTGCTTGTCGCGTGTCGACGCACTGCGAGCGGCAGATCGTGCGGAAAGATGCCTTCTCCATCGTCGATCACTTCGATCAGATCGAGACCGCCTTGTTCGATCCTTACCGTAACGCGCGTCGCGCCCGCATCAACCGCGTTCTCAACCAGCTCTTTTACGACCGATTGCGGCCGCTCGATCACCTCGCCGGCTGCTATTTGGCCAACGGTTACCGGATCGAGGACGTGGATGCTACCCGACACGCTTGCTTTTCTTCCGCGGCGTTCCCACTCGTAATAGGATGCCGGACGGATCGGCGATCGCGCATTCTCGCACACCCCACTCGCGCTCGGTAGGGGGCTGCAAAGCACGTGCGCCGCGAGCGAGAGCGATCGAGTAAAAAATCTCCACGTTGTTCACATACAAATAGCAGACGGCATTTTCACTTTGAGAGCGGTCGTTGGTTGCTTGAAGATGAATGTCAGCGCCGCCAAGGCGCATCACGGCATACCGGTCGTATTCGGTAATGTCAAAACCAAGCGCTTTAAAAAACGCCAGCGATTGGTTGTAATTTACCGCCGGCAACACCGGCGCCGCGTGATCCAACCGCAGCGTCATTGTTACTCCGCGTTCAGGAATGAAAGTTGACGATCGCCGGAGCTGACGCGCGTCATCCGTTTGCGCAGCGGAACCTGCACTTCCAAGTCGGCCTTACCGGAGAGCGCATCGGCGATCTCCTGAGCGCGGTCGATAACGGCGCCGGGAAGCCCGGCCATCTTCGCCACTTCGATCCCGAACGACCGTGAAGAACTTCCGGGCTGCACGCGATGCGAAAAAACCGGCGCGCCCCCTCTGGCCATATTTTCAACCGCCGTAATGTGATAGTTTGCAACGAGCTTCCAGTGGCCGGCTAGCGAGCACAATTCGTGAAAATGCGTTGCAAATAGGGCCATCGGCGCCTGATCTTCGAGTCCGAGCAGATACTCGCAAATCGCCTGCGCAATTGACAGACCGTCGATGGTTCCGGTTCCCCGGCCGACTTCATCGATCAGCAGCAACGAACGGCGCGTGCTACGCCGCAAAATGTTTGCTGCTTCGGCCATTTCCATATAGAACGTCGACTGACCCGACGCGAGATCATCGCCGGCGCCGATGCGCGTGAAGATTCGATCGACCACACCGAGGCGCATGGATTTTGCGGGAACGAAGGAGCCGGTCTGCGCCATGATCGTCAGTAAACCGGCTTGCCGCAGGTACGTGGATTTGCCGCCCATATTCGGGCCGGTGAGCAGAATGAAGCGATGCTCGTGCGTACGCAGATGAAGGTCGTTCGGAACGAAGTTCGTTTGCAGAATCGCCTCCATTACCGGATGGCGTCCGTCCTCGATAGAAACCACGCTTTCATCGACGAACTCGGGTCGCGTGTACCCGCGTTGCGCCGCGGCCTGCGAGAGCGAAGAATAAACGTCGATCTCTGCGATCGCGTCGGCAGCAGCAAGCAGGTCGTCGGCACGAACCGCGATGCGTTCCAACAATTCTTCGTATAAACGCTGCTCGAGACGCTCTTGCCTCGACTGCGCGGTCGAGATCGCTAATTCGAGCTCTTTCAGCTCCGGCGTAATATAGCGTTCGCCGGTGGTAAGCGTTTGTTTGCGCACGTAATCCGCTGGAACTTGCGCCGCGTATGCCTTGCTTATTTCGATGGCATAGCCGAAGGCGCTGGCATATTTTACTTTCAGCGACTTGATGCCGGTCCGTTCCCGTTCGCGTTCTTCCAATTCGGAAAGCTTCGAGCGCGCATCCGTCCGTAACGTAACGCATTCGGCCAATTCGGCGTCGGCTTCCGGCCGGATAACGCCCCCGTCCGAGAGTTGCGCCGGCGGTTCGTCCACGAGCGTGCGGTGCAGATCGGCGAGCAGCTCGTCAAAGCCGGTGACGCGCGCAACGGTTTGCCCTAATTCCGAAGGCGTTATTTGCGGCAACGGTTTGAGAACGTCCAGCGTGCGCCTCAGCGAAGCTAGATCTCGCGGCGCGGCACGGCGGAACCTCACTTTTTGTGCGATCCGTTCCAGGTCGAAGCACCCACGCAACAACTCACGAATCGCGTCGCGTCGCGCATGTTCGTCGAGAAGAACTTGAACGGATTCCTGACGCGCTTCTATATGTCCGCGATCGACGAGTGGCGCCAGAATCCAACGCGCCAACATACGGGAACCCATTGCGGTCTCGCATTGGTCCAGCGTTGCGAGCAACGTTGCACGGGCGTTTGCACCTTGCGCCCGCGTCAGTTCGAGATGTTTCCGCGTCGCCGGATCGAGGGCCAAGAAATGGCGCCGATGGTAGTACTCCGGCGCGTTCAGCCCGGCACCGTCCGCGCCTTCCGAAGCAGCTCGGAGAACCGTTCGTTTAACGAATCCACTCAAGGCATCGACGGCGCGATGCATTGCGATCGATTCATCGAGCGAAAAACCGTCGATTGGCGGACGCTCACGGACGTCCACTAAACCAAGCGCCGGAGAAGCTAGACGCGCACCAAGCGCTTCAACGGCTTGTGCCATCATCGCGCGGACGTCGGCCGGAAGGTCCGCGACAATCTCCGCGGGGCCGATTCTTCCGAGTTCAGCGAGCATTTCATCGTAGGCGTTTTCACCGCCGATGGCCGTCGCCGCGCAGTGCCCCGTGGAAACGTCGGCGTAGGCGAGCGCAAAAGTATCGCCGAGCATCGTCATCGCAGCAAGAAAATTATTTTGCTTGCCGTCTAAGAGATGCTCTTCGATCAAAGTACCGGGCGTCACGATTCTCACGACGTCGCGGCGTACGAGTTTGTTCGGAACCGGCGCTTCCAGCTGTTCCGCAAGCGCGATTACGAAACGCTGCTGGACCAGCTTCGCAAGATAACCCGTGAGCGCGTGATGCGGAACGCCCGCCATCGCGACGCGCCGTCCTCCGCCGGCTTCTTTACTGGTGAGCGCAATTTGTAGAGCGCGAGCGACGATCTCTGCGTCTTCGCCGTAGGCTTCGTAAAAATCGCCGACGCGGGAGAGCAACACCGCTTCGGGATGTTTAGCTTTCATCCCGAAATATTGCTCCAGCATGGGCGAATATTTTTCCAGTTGTGACACCTAGATCAGCGAAATGACCGGTTGCGCTACGGGTGCGCGCGGCTCTGGAAAACGTGCGGCGCGCCCAAGAATCGTGCCCGTACAGCCCCAGACATGCGCCGTTTCAACAACGATGTCCAGCCACGGTTCGCGAGCATAGGCCGCCTCTTCGTAATCGGGCGGCATCGGTGCAATAACGGTCACGTTATCCAGAGTCTTCGCAGCCAGCTTCGTCGCGTCTTTCTTCGAGGGCCCCTGGATCAAGCAACGCACTGTGGCGCCGATTTTGCGATCGTGATAGGCTCGCGTCGAAGCATTTTGTGCATCAACGAGCCGTTTGAAACGAGCAGCTGAGACTTCGCCGGGCACTTGTTCCCAACGCGCTGCCGGCGTTCCACGCCGGATTGAATAGATGAACATAAACGCGTTCGAGAAGACATTCGAGCTAACGTAGTCCAGGGTTGCATCGAAGTCTTCGTCCGTTTCGCCCGGAAAACCGACGATGACATCCGTTGTGATAGCCCAATCGGAAAGATAGCGATGAATCAGTTCAACCTTCTCCTTGAACTGCGTCATCGTGTATTTACGGTTCATGCGCCGTAGCATCGCATCGCTGCCCGACTGCAGCGGCAAATGAACCCGCGGATTCAATTGCGGAACCGTCGCTAGGTCGGCGATGATTTTCTCCGTGAAGTCCTTCGGATGCGGCGAGATGAACGTCAACCGTTCGAGGCCCGGAAGCGAACCGGCCGCGCGGCACAGGTCGCCGAAATCTTCACCGGTGGCGGGATCTTTCCACGCGTTCACCGTTTGCCCGACGAGCATGACCTCTCGCGCACCACTCGCGACGTGCGCCTCGATCTCTGAAATGATCTCACGCTTGGGCCGGTGATCGAAGCGTCCACGAACGTGTGGCACGATGCAGAACGTGCAGTAATACGAGCACCCGCGCTGCACGGTTACAAAAGCACGTAAATGTGAAAACGCATCAGTGACGGCATCCGCCGATCCGCCAAGAGGCATCAACAAGGCGCGTTCTTCAGTAAAATCGATCTCGTCGAAGTTGGGCGCCCACTCTTCGAGCTGGTTGCCCAATTGCACGAGTTCGCTGGTTCCGAAAACGGCGTCGACATGAGGGGCGAGCTTTTGCATACGGTCGCGATCTTGTTCGGCCAAGCATCCCATGACTACGAGACGCACGCCGGGATCGACGTCTTTCAGCGACTTGAACTGTCCCATGCGGCCGTAGGCCCGCCGTTCGGCGTTATCGCGCACCGTGCAAGTGTTGAGGACGAGGACGTTCGCGTCTTCAGGCTTCGTCGCGATCTCGTAGCCGGCCGATGCGGCGCGATCCGCAATGTACTGCGAATCCGCTTCGTTCATCTGGCATCCGAAAGTCTCGATGTAAATGTTGGGCATGGTTTCGTTTAAAAACTTCTATTGCTTGAGATCGAGCGTCGACCGGTACCACTTGTCGTCTCGCCGCTGGACGAAATACAACTGGTAAGGTGTCCACCGAATATCGTGAATGGACGAAACGTCCGGCACGTGTTCTTCATCGATCACACGGCCGGCCCTATCGAACACGCGCAGTTCCCCAGGATGACGTCCTTTTCCGTTTAGATGAAACGGCAATGGAAAATCGAGCGCAATACGCAGCATGTATTGGGAGTCGGGACTAAACTGATTCACCAGCACGAACGCATTCAAGCGGGCAAGCGGCGGTGCGAAGCCTACCAGCAAGAACATTAGAACGCAGTAACCGACTGCGGCCCCGAACAACCAGCGCACCCTTGAAGGTTCGGCCTGCCGCACGTTTCTTCCGGCCGATGGGTAAGGGCGGCGATTGGTACGAATGTACGTCCCCCGTGCAAGAATCTTCTGCCATTGAAGGCGGCTCGCTCCGTCCCGCGACCGTAGCCGTCGTGGGCCGGCCGAACGTCGGCAAGAGCGCCCTTTTCAACCGTTTGATAGGACAGCGTCTCGCCATAGTCGAGGACACGCCCGGCGTTACACGCGATCGTTTGTACGGCATCTGCGAATGGCGCGGGCGCACGTTTAGCATGGTGGACACCGCAGGTATCGACCCCGATGCCGACGTCGCGCACGGAGACGAATTTGCGGATGCAACGCGCCGGCAAGCCGAAGCGGCGGCGCAAGAAGCCGACGTCATCGTCTTCGTCGTCGATGCACAAACCGGTCTCAATCCGCTAGACGAAGACGTTGCGCGGATTTTGCGTAGCACCCGGCGGCACATCGTCCTCGTTGCAAATAAAACGGAATCGCCCAGCGCGCTTGCGTCGATCCACGGGGAGTTTGCGCGCCTCGGTTTCGGTGAACCCGTTGCGGTTTCGGCTATTCACGGTGAAGGTACGGGTGACTTGCTGGACCGCATCGTCGAGTTGCTTCCGCCGGAAGCGCCGAACGCGTACCCCGAAGGCGAACTTGCACTCGCGATCATCGGCCGTCCGAACGTTGGAAAGTCTTCCTTGCTCAACGCCTTGTTAGGTGAAGAACGCGCGATCGTCTCCGACGTACCGGGAACGACGCGCGACGCGATCGATACCATCATGCAGTTTCACGACCGCAAGATCCGCTTGATCGATACGGCCGGTGTTCGAAAGAAACCGGAGATTCACGGCGCTATTGAATACTATGCCGCGCTGCGGTCGTTAAAAGCGATTTCGCGTGCAGATATCGCGATTTTGGTTTTTGACTCGATGAGCGGCGTCACGGCACAAGACCGCCGGTTAGCGGGCATAGCGATCGAAGAACGCAAAGGGCTCATCATTGTCGGAAACAAGTGGGATTTAGCGCTCGAGCAGCAAGGCGAATTCAGCCAAGGCGAGCTCGCAAACGTCATTCACGATCTGATACCTTTTGCAAAGTTTGCCCCGATTACGTTTCTCTCAGCGAAGACGAAACGGCGCCTTGGCAGTTTGATGCCCGTAGTGAATCGCGTGGCAGAAAACTTGGACCGCCGCATTCCGACCGGACAACTCAACGCACTGATCCGCGACGCGGTATTAGCGCATCCGGCGCCGGCGATCGGCGGCCGTTTGTTCAAAATCTTCTTTGCCTCGCAGCCGGCCGTGCATCCGCCCCTTTTTGTGTTCCATTGCAATGACCCCGATCTGGTGCAGCCGTCGTACAAGCGATTCTTGGAGAACACAATCCGGCAAAATTACGATTTCGAGGGAGTGCCCATAACACTTGAATTTCGCTCGCGCCGCGAAGGCGAGGAGCTTGAAACGTGAGCACCCTTGCTCTCATTTTCGGCGCGCTCATTCTCGTCGCCGTTGTTGCCTTTTTGATCGGTTCCATTCCGTTCGGGTATCTGATCGGGCGGTTCTTCTACCGCACCGACATTCGCAAGCAAGGTTCAGGCAATATCGGCGCGATGAACGCGTTGCGCACACTCGGCAAAGGCGGCGCGATCTCGGTGCTGTTGCTCGATGCCGCCAAGGGATTCATTCCGGTCTTTGTTGCGCTTCACGTACACGGGAGCCTAGTTCTCAACACCGGCAACACGACGCTGAATATAAATGTCGGGGAGTTGTTGGCCAGCGTAGTTGGCATTTTTACGGTCTTAGGACACTGTTTTTCGCCTTGGCTCGGCTGGAAAGGCGGCAAGGGGGTGGCGACCTCATTTGGAGCGATTTTCGCACTAAGCTGGCCGGCGGGAATCCTCGTCATTCTTGCGTGGGTTGTTGGGGCGCTCGCGGTCACGCGATATTCGTCAGTCGGCTCCATGCTTGCAAATGCGGTGTCGCCTTTCGCGCTTTGGTTCTTCACGCGATCGGTCCCCGAGACTATCTACGGCATTTTTGCGGCCTTCTTCATTATCTGGACGCACCGAGAGAATCTGGGCCGCCTTCGGACGGGAACGGAGAACCCAATCGGGCTTTTCAAGAGAAAGGCGTAACGAGGGCTTTCCGAGCTTTAGACCGTATTCGGGCGGGTCATGATTTCGTCGAACGACCTCCGCAACGGCGTCACTATCGTCGTTGACGGCAACCTTTGGACCGTTATCGAGTTTCTCCACGTGAAGCCCGGAAAGGGCGCGGCTTTCGTGCGCACGCGTCTGAAGAACGTAAAAACGGGCACCACTCTGGAACGCACGTTTCGCGCCGGTGAAAAACTGGAGCGCGCAACGGTTGAGAACCGTCAAATGCAGATGCTCTACAATAACGACGAAGGCTTCCATTTTATGGATCAAGAGTCGTTCGAGAACATCACGGTTCAGCGCGACCTCATTGGTGAGCCGGCCGACTTTTTGAAGGACGGCATGGTCGTCGACGTGCAGCTACACGAAGGCGTGCCGATCGGCGTTGAACTGCCACCGCACGTTGAACTGCGAGTTACCGAAACGGACCCCGGCTTCAAAGGCGACACCGCCACAAATACCGGGAAACCCGCGAAACTCGAAACGGGAGCAACGGTTAACGTTCCGCTTTTCGTGAATCCGGACGATGTCGTTCGAATCGACACGCGCGACCGGCGGTACATCGGACGGGTTAACGCTTAACTCCTTCAGCGGAGCGTAGCGTCCACAAATGCAGCTGGCACTCGAAGTTTTTGGTGCCGGTTTAATTGCCAGCATCTGCGGATCGATGGTGGGCTTGGGCGGCGGCTTCATCTTAGTTCCACTGCTCCGCCTCTTCTTCGGGCTTGGTCCCGCGGAAGCCGCGGGCACTTCGCTGGTACTCGTCGTTGCAAACAGCGCAAGCGGAGCGTTGACGTATTTGCTTCAACGTCGCGTTCACATTCGCACCGGGTTGTTATTGACCGCCGGCGGCTTACCCGGCAGTATTCTGGGTGCAATTCTCGGCGAGCGAATTCCGGGCCAAACGTTCGATTGGATTTTCTCGATCTTCTTGATCGCCGTCGCGGCCGACATGATTTTGAACGTTGAGAAGCGAGCCGGTAGCCGTGTGGAACAGGACGAGTTTCATGGGCACAAGGCGATGTCGTCGCGCTTTGCGGTGGGCGCAGGTTTTTTTGTGGGCATCGTCTCGAGCCTTTTCGGCATTGGCGGCGGCGTCATCGTCGTTCCGGCGTTGCTTTACTTTTCGGATTTGCCGGCGCATGCCATCAGTGCAACATCGCACTTCACGATTCTACTTACCTCTCCAGTGGGATTAGCGGTTCATGCGGCACAGCGAGACATCGATCTCGCTTATGCGATCCCGCTGATTCTCGGAGGCTTGTGCGGCGGCCCTATCGGCGCGCGACTTTCGTTGCGGCTCAAGTCCCGGAATCTACTGATCTTCGTAGCGACCGCACTCGTTATAGCGGCAGCATCGCTAACGCTACGCCACCTCTGGCACTAGAGCCGCCGCTAAGACGCTCTCCACCGGGACGGTGTAGCGCCTTCCCATGCGAAGAACGCCCGCGTGAAAGAGTTCGTCTCGTCGAAGCCAAGCAAAAACGCGACTTCACCCGCGTGTAGGTCCGTACCGCTCAGCAAACGCCGCGCCGTTTCGCGGCGTACCTCGTCCAACAACTTTTGGTACGTAGTGCCACGCTCTTCGAGGCGGCGTTGGAGCGTGCGGGAACTCATATGCAGCTTCTCCGCGACTTTTTCTACGCTCGGACGATGCCCATCCATGTGATGCCTCAGAATCGTTCTCACGTCGTCCGCAATGGAGCGCGACGTCAAACTGTCGCTTAGCGCTTCTTCCAATGCGGTCACGAGAACGGTTTCGAGCTCTTCATTGTGCGTAACGAATGGTCTAGCGAACACCGCTTCGTCGAACACGATCGCGTCCCAAGGTGCATCAAACAACACTTCGCAACCAAAGTACTTCTTCAGCATTGCTTCGCCCGATCGCGGTCTCGCCAACCCTACTCGAAGCGGCGTCACTTGGTTCCCCGTTCCGCGACGCACGAGATCGAGAATGGACGCAAGCACGTAATCCACGAAGATTTCCGGAGGCCGCTCGCTCGCGTTTATCCAGTGATAGGCGATTATCAGTTCGTCATTCTTAAGCGCGACGTCGGCGTATCCCGCATAAAAAAGCCGCGCATAGCGTGCCAGCTTACGCAGTGCTCCCCCAAAATTCTTCGAGTGAAGCGCGGCCATTGAAGCAACATCGAGCTGATGAGGCTGAGCAGCAAATCCTAGGCGTAGGCCGATGTCTGCGCTCGCCGCAACCTCGCGGATAGCAGAAAAAAACTTCACGAACTCCCGCCTCGTCAGAATTGCCCGCCTTGTCCCAAATCGGCCGGTCTGAAGTCCTGCGCATTCAAGAACCCGGCTGACGTTGAGATTCAACGCGCTTAACCGGCTTAGAATCGTTTTGGAAACGGGAATGCGATCGTGTTGCGCAAGAGTGGTTGCCGTTGGGACGGCGCCGGCTAGGCCGCCGGATACGCCAGTGATTGCCATAGATCGATTCTCGCTAAAGCGCACCCCTTCGCCCACAAACCGTCCAAACTTTTAAGCACACACCTTTCGCGCGACCTCCCTGGTTGGGAGTGAAGCGTGACGGGCGAGACGCGATTCGATGACTGAACGGCGTAATTTCACTACGCTTGCTTGGGGCCACTTCACGCATACTAACGATGCACTAATGCGCTATGCGGAGGAGACCAGCCGGTGCGGACCCATGATTTTCCAAACGAAGAGATCCGTTCAAATCTCAGCGCGGAAGCGCGACGATCGATAGTACACGCTGTAGTTATGGAACTTCGCAGGGCTACTATACCGATCGCTTGCGCAGCTTTCCTTATCGTAGTGGTTGCATCGGCGCAACGAACGCGCCTATTGGAAAAGCTGTGGGACCTGCCTGCGGCCGCGCTTTTGCTTGCTTCGGTCGTTCTATCGGTGGCGCTTGTTCTTGGGGCACAGCAATACGTCCATCACCGGTTTAAATATCAGGACTTCGTCTATCACAACGAAGTAGCGGGGTTCATCGTAAGCGTCGTCGGGACGCTCTACGCGGTTTTGCTTGGATTTATCACCATTGTTGCATGGCAGCACTACACCGAAGCGCGAGGACTTGTCGCGACGGAGTCGGCGGCCACAACGGATGCATGGCACGTCGCATTGAGTTTGCCGGCGGATCGGCGAGCCCGTGTAAGGCGCGACCTTATCGAGTATACGAATCTGATGATACGCCATGAGTGGCCGCAGATGCGTCACGGCTCTCCGGATGAACTCACCGGTATCGTTGAAATGGATGCGATTGGTGCGGCCGAGGGTTTCCGGCCGGCCGATCTTGGACAAGCGAATGCTCAGACCGCGACGCTTCAGCAACTAGGTGTTATGCATGATAACCGGCAACGGCGGATCGCCGATAACGGAAGCGCAGTGTCTTGGTTCGAGTGGCTGGTTTTGATCATCGGCGCGATATGCGTCTTGTGTTTTTGTTGGCTTTTCGGCCTACCGAATGGCCGCGTGCACCTGATAATGACCGCTATCGTGACAATTTTGATCACATCGACGCTCGTTCTACTCTTCGAACTGCAGTTTCCGTTTCGCACCTCGGTGGGAATCAGTGCGGGCGACTGGAGTGCGGTGCTAGATCACATCCACTGGATGCAAGCGTCACAAGCGATGAATATGCGAATGTGAACGGTACCGGCAAATGTTCGGATAAGAGTGCGTTTGTTTCTGGGACTTGGAACGGCGACCGGCGAGAATGAAGAGACCCCTCTCACACCATAGGAGTCTTCAACGAGTGTTTACCCGGCGTTATGGATCCAGTTTTAACAAAATACTATTATCGCTAACCTCTGCCGCGGCGATTTCCGCAAGCGCGACCTCGATCGGTGCGGCAGCAGAAAGTCAAACTACACCCGTCGCCGTGAAAGAGGCTTGTTCGGTGCAACATCGTGACGCGGCGCTCTCCGGTACGCCTCTCTACTTCATGCCGCTGATCTCGCAAGCCGAGGGCGTCGACGGTACAAGCGTCGTGAAAGTCACCCTCTCTCCAAACGGCGACCTTTTAGACGCGGCTATTTGGAATTCGAGCGGTGATTCCAATCTCGACAAAACTGCACTTCACGTCGCACGCCTGAGCAAATACGAGCCCGAAACGGAAAACTGCGCAGGCGTCAGCGGTTCTTACCTTATCGACGTCCAGTTTGGAGCAGTCTAGGTGCAATACTGGCGCCTCGCCATCCCGCAACACCAAGAGCACGTGACGTGGATGCGTGACATCATGGAGGGGCGCCTACCATTGCCTCCGGCTGCGCAAGCATTGGAGTTGGAATTCGAAGAAATCGCGCTAGGGCGAATCGTCATGTCGATGCAGGCGCGAGACTGGATGTCGAACACGAATACGATTCACGGTGGAATAACGTCGTCTCTGCTTGATACAGTCATGACGCTTGCGGTAATGTCGAAACTTCCGAGCGAGAAGCTTAGTGCCACCCTAAACCTCAACGTATCGTTCATCCGCCCGTTGTTTCCCACGAACGAACAAATCTTCGGAGAAGGCACCACGTTGCACGTCGGCAGCACGATCGCTACGGCCGAAGGGCGCGTGCACGACCGGCACGGCCGATTGATGGCTTACGGCACGGCAAGCTTCGCGATCGTCGATCCGGGTAGACTCGTAGAACGTTTGAGGTAGTTTTAGTCCGCGCGGTTGGCGTGAGCGCGAAAAACTAGTATTAGACTCGACCCCGAAACGTTGCGGATGTCTTGCGTCTAGCGCCAAGGGGCCGGCGACGCAGTTGTCGTACACCCCGGGATTGCCCCGTTAGACAAGCAAGCAACTGGGATCTTCAAGTCCTAGGCTATTCAGTCTATGTAAAGATTCTGTAATCCATTAGGTCGATCGTCCCAACTGTACCTAGAGGTCTGGGTGAAAACAATCCGATTCTTTATGTATCACATGTACGGAGGCCAAATCGGAATGAATGAGAGCACGGAGTTTTCGATGAGAGTCATCGCAATCGAAGATTGGATGATCGATCTACTCGAAGACGATCGGCCGGCTTGCAAAGATGCGGTAGAGCGCTTAACGGATCTGCACTGGATCTATACCGCGGCGCTGGTCCGCTTCAACTAAGCACCTTCACCTTTTCCGGGTGACTGCAGCGCGCGTTCGTTATAGAACGCGACTCGTTTGCTTTTCTCTTCGGTTACGAGTTTGCGCACTGTGGTCGGGAGCGCTTCCGCAAACGTCGGATGAATGTGCACCGATTGCTCCAGGACGTGCCAAGTGGCATCGTTCATAATGTGCGCGTAGATAATGTGGATCAGTTCGCCCGCTTCGTATCCGACGAAAGTAGCGCCAAGAAACTTCTTCGACTTCTGGTCCACGACGATTCGAAAGAACCCATCGGTTAAGTTCCATTCGACTCCGCGCGCGTCGTCGCTAAGATTCGTCTGGACGGCAGCGGCATCGTAGCCTTGTTGCAACGCCTGCGCGTGCGTCAGTCCAACGCGGCCTAACTGCGGCTCCGTAAAACTCGAGTACGCCAAGGGACGATCGTTGCGCGTTCGCGTACCGCCGTTCATGACATCTTTGATCCGGCGGTAATCTTCCCACGCGACATGCGTGAACTGTGGCTGTCCCGCGACGTCGCCAAGCGCATAGACACCTTCGCATGTAGCGCGCAGATGCTCGTCAACACGAACGAAGCCCTCTTCGGTTAGCTCGATTCCGCTGACGCTTGCGTTAAGCGTATCTGTATTCGGCGTGCGGCCGATGCAGACGAGCAGAGCATCAGCCGTGAGTTCCGTTCGGTTTTCTAAGCTCACGGTAAAACCACCGTCGTAGCGTACCGATGAAACGGTGGAATCCAAATGAAATTGCACTCCGTCGGCCTCTAGAGCCTTCTGCACGACTGCAGACGCCTCGGGTTCTTCGTGCGCCATGACGCGATGCATATCGATGATCTGAACCTCAACGCCGAGACGCGCGCTACCTTGACCCAGTTCCAAACCGGTGTAGCCCGCGCCCATTACGATTAGGCTTTTCGGCAAACGCTCCATGTTAAAAAACGAATGGTTGGTTAAATAAGGTGAACCTTCAAGACCGGGTACGT
The DNA here is from genome assembly GCA_964546935.1 of uncultured bacterium. Taxonomy (GTDB): domain Bacteria; phylum Vulcanimicrobiota; class Vulcanimicrobiia; order Vulcanimicrobiales; family Vulcanimicrobiaceae; genus JALYTY01. The sequence continues at coordinate 20,641 of CAZJLJ010000017.1, forward strand.
TCGGAACGGTAGCTCGCGTACCCGTATCGATGACCACGGACGGTGCGCGAACCGATACTCCGCCGCCTTCGACGGTCCTTACACCGGTGAAGCGTGCGTCGGCGGCGACGATTCGCACGCCGGCGTCGCGCAGAGTTTTCTCCGAACTCGCACTCCAGGCGCCCTTTATCTGCCGCACGCGCTTCATGATTGCCGCATCGTCGATTGTCAGCGTAGCGTGGACCCCGATAGCGGCGGCCTGGCGCGCTCTTCCCGCCCCATGCGCGCTCGCAAGGAACGTTTTCGACGGCGTGCATCCCCAGTTCACGCACGTTCCGCCTATCTTGTCGCGTTCGAACAGCACGACTTTTTTGCCGTCACGCGCAAAATCTCGCGCCAGCGGATTGCCACCCTGACCGGATCCGATAACGATGAGATCGACGTCTTCAGTAGCCATCGGCGCTGCCTTTCCAAAAACGAAAGAAGCCGGCATTGCTGCCGGCTTCTAATCGTACTTGGTTATTTCGGATACGTCATCTCTTTTGGAATGACGTACTTATCGAATTCCTCGGCGGAGACGTGTCCCAGTTCAAGAGCCGCTTCCTTCAGCGTCGTGCCCTTGTGGTGGGCGTGCTTTGCGATTTCGGCGGCCTTGTCGTAGCCGATTTTCGGCGAAAGCGCCGTTACTGTCATTAACGACTCATTGAGGTACTTCTTGATAACCGGCTCGTTGGCCTGAAGCCCTTCGACCGCGTGCTCGCGGAACATCGTGCACGCATCGCGCAGCAGATTGCAGCTGTGCAGGAAGTTCGCAATCATCACCGGGTTGAAGACGTTCAGTTCGAAGTTGCCTTGCGAAGCGCCAAAGCTGATCGCAAGATCGTTTCCGTAAACCTGCGCAACGACCATCGTCATCTGCTCGGACTGCGTCGGATTGACTTTGCCCGGCATGATGGAGCTGCCCGGTTCGTTCTCCGGCAGGATGAGTTCGCCGATTCCGGCGCGTGGTCCGGATGCGAGCCAACGGATGTCGTTAGCGATCTTCATAAGCGCGGCGCCGAGCATTTTTAAAGAACCCGATGCAAAAACGAAATCGTCGTGCGACGCGAGCGCCGTGAACTTGTTCGGATGCGAACGGAACGGCAATCCGGTCAATTCGGCGAGCTTATGCGCCATGCGCTCCGCGAATTCGGGATGGGCGTTCAGTCCCGTGCCGACCGCCGTCCCGCCGATGGCAAGGTCGTAGATGTGGTTGAGCGCCTCGTTGATCGCAACGATTGCACGATCGAGCTGCGTCACATAACCGGAGAACTCTTGGCCGAGCGTAAGCGGCGTGGCGTCCTGCAAATGGGTACGGCCCACTTTGACGAGGTCTTTCCACTCTTCCGCTTTCGTTTCGAGAGCGTCGCGCAGCTTCATCACCGCCGGCAACATCTCGACTACCGCTTCCGCAGCAGCCATGTGCATCGCGGTGGGGAACGTATCGTTCGACGACTGCGACATGTTCACGTGATCGTTCGGGTGGACCGGTTTCTTCGAGCCCATCTCGCCGCCGGCCATCTCGATTGCGCGGTTCGAGATCACTTCGTTCACGTTCATGTTCGTTTGCGTGCCCGAACCCGTCTGCCAAATGCGCAACGGGAAGTGCTCGTTCAACTTGCCGGCGATCACTTCGTCGGCCGCAGCAACGATGAGCTTTGTTTTCTCGTCGTCGAGCTTGCCGAGATCGTGATTCACAAGCGCGGCGGCTTTCTTCAGTTGCGCCATCGCTTTGATAACTTGGAGCGGCATCACATCGCGCGGCCATTGGCCTTCACCGATGTCGAAATGAATAAGCGAACGCGCCGATTGCGCGCCGTAATATTTGTCCGCGGGGACTTCGATTTTGCCCATCGAGTCCGTCTCAATCCGCGTTTTTACAGACCCATTGGTCTTGGTGTTAGCAGTCGTCATGGCATGGTTATCTTCGCTGCGGCGACGCCGTTTCTGCCTCGATAAAGGTCGTAGAACCAACGCGTGCGCTCGGCTGCCTGGACTCGCTACTAGTGCGACAACAAGACTTTTGGCGGAACCAGCCATGCCAACTCGCCGCTCGAAGACGACCCACCGTCGAGCTCGACGAGCGCCAGACCGCCCTTTTTCATCGCGATGCGAGCACCCCCGGTCAGCTCGCCCGCCGTTTCGCTTAAATCGGGCTCGTGCCCCACAAGCACGATCGATTCGTCGCCGGCCCGATCGCGCAAGATAGAGCGAAGCCGTTGGACATCAAATCCCGGAGAGAGTCGTTCGTCTTCTTTCAAACGATTCTCGAGCTTCAAACCCTTGGCGAGGATCTGTGCCGTTTGTTTCGCACGCACAAGCGGGCTGGTTAAAATCACGTCGGGATCGATGCGCAGCTCCGAAATCGCCTTCGCCTCACGCTCCATTCGTTCGCAACCTTCGCCGGTTAGCGGACGGTCGAAGTCGCTTCCTTGCCAGTCTTCACGGTCGGCAGCAATTCCGTGGCGTAAGAAGTAGAGCTTCATGGAAGCTACGTTCCCCGATGCGCGGCTTTCAACGAATCGATCGTCGTTCCAACGGCTTCTAGCCCGGTAATTTCATAAATTGTGAGTGGGAAACGCGGATTGAAGCGCCGCTTATCGCAGCGCGGGCAACTTGCCGGCTTACCGGGACGCTTACGGCGCAGCGTTTCAAACGCGCAGTGTTCGCAACGTAAAATGTAGCGCTTCGCCGATTCATTCATCGGCCGGACGTTGCCGAGATCGTGGTAAATCGAACGCATACCGCACTCGCGCATCTTCTTCTTGAAGCGAGCGCCGTGACCGGTATCTCTCCACTTTGCGTAGCACCACGCATGGATCATCTCGTGTAAGAGTGTCTCTTCAAGGGCTTCAGGATACTTTTCGAAGTGCTTCGGCGAGAGTTCGATCAGCATCGGGTGGCCGGTGTACGTTATGCGACCGGCCGAATTCGAGAAACGTGTATTGTAGCGGATTCGGCAGTCGGGAACTTCACCGTTGAAAAACTGGTAGTTCAACCGGGCAAAAAGCAGCTGCAGGTCGGCTTCCGAGATGATCACGGATGAATTGCTTCGGCACGTGTCCAAACGAGTCATCGTGTCGACTCCGCCGCGCCGCGGTCTTCCTCCGCGGATTTACTTGCCGATCGTTGCCGTTCTCGGCGGAGCTTTTCTCGTTGTGATGATCTACCTCGTCGCGCTCGGCTTCGGCGTTACGGGCTCCGTTTTCGGCAAAGCGGCAAATCCGCAACAAGCAATGCAAGCGCAGCCGAACGGCAATCCCAACGCGGTGCAGGGCGGCGGTCCGCCTGCGGCCGTCATGGTTCAACTGAAAACGTTGCGTGACCGCATCGCCGCGCATCCCAACGACGACGTCGCAATAACGCAGCTGGCGGACATGTATCTCGCGGTAAACAAATTCCAGCAGGCGATCCCGTTGTACGAACGAGCGCTGAAAATCAATCCGCGGAACGTTGCTGCGCAGACGGGCTTGGAGCAGGCCAAGAGCGGTCTCGCGCAAACGCAGTCGCAGTGAAGCTTTTTATCTCCGCGGATATGGAGGGTACTGCGGGCGTTTGCTCGTGGGCGCAAGTGGACCCCTCCAATACGCACGAGTATCCGGTCTATCGCCGTTACATGATGCGCGAGGTCAGCGCTGCCATTGAAGGCGCGCGTGCGGCCGGTGCCTCGGAGATCGTCGTTCGCGACTCGCATTGGAATCAAACAAACGTCTTGTGGAACGAACTTCCCGAAGACGTGCGCGCCATTACCGGTTCCCCTACACCGTTGTCGATGAACGACGGCATCAACGATGAGTTTGCGGGTGCATTCTTCACCGGCTACCATAGCGCAATAGGAACGAGAGACTCCACGCTGGCGCACACTTATTCGCCCGACACGATTTACAGTGTCGCCGTAAACGGCACGTATTGCAGCGAAGCGCTTTTAAATGCCGCGATGCTCGGTTACTACGGCGTTCCTTTGCTCATGATCACGGGCGATCGCGCTATCGTCGAACAAACGACCCGGATGATGCCGTGGGTAACGGGAGTCGCGGTGAAAGAATCGATCGGCTACTACTCGGTAAATTCAAGCACGCCTCAGGCGGCGTGCAGCGCGATTCGAGACGGGGCGCGCACCGCAATGGGCCGCGCCGCCGAAGCAAGGCCGTTCACATTCGAGGCGCCCATCGAGCTGATGCTGGAAACTGCTCACGTCGGAAACGCCGATTTCATTGAATTGATTCCGGGCTTCGAACGGCTCGCAGGACGAACGCTACGCTTCACATCCAACGACTACGCGGAAGCATTTCGTGCGTTCATCGTCGCGATGCGTCTGGGCGGAGCGGCGAACGCACCCGCATGAAGCTTTACATCAGTGGAGATATGGAAGGCGTAGCCGGTGTTAGCACGTGGCAGCAGGTCGACGCGCGCACACCGCACCCGGAATATGAAATCTATCGTCGTTACTACACTCAAGAAGTCGCGGTAGCCGTCGAAGGCGCAAGGAGCGCCGGCGTAACCGAAGTTCTTATCAACGACTCGCATGGCCCAATGCGCAACTTCGTTTTCGAGGAGTTGCCCGAAGACGTCCGCGTGATCTTCGGGAATCGAAAGCCCTTTTCCATGGTGCAAGATGTCGACGGAACGTTCGGCGGTGCGTTCTTTATCGGTTACCACGGCGCAATCGGCGACGCAAACGCGGTGCTATGCCACACGTACACGCCGTCGGTGATCTACGAAGTTCGACTAAATGACGTCCGTTGCAGCGAGGCAACCCTCAACGCCGCGCTTCTCGGACATTTCGGTGTCCCGCTCTTGATGGTAAGCGGAGATCGTACGACTGTGGAAGGCGTACAGGCGCAGATGCCGTGGGTTCACGGTGTCGTAGTCAAAGATTCGATTGGAAACTTCGCCGCCAATTCAGTATCCCCACGGCGCGCCCAAGCGATGATTCGTGAAGGCGCCGGCACCGCGATCGAGCGCGCCTCAACCGCGAAGCCTTTCGTCTTCGAACCACCGATCGTCTTGGACCTTATGCTCGGCAAAGTCGAGCAAGCCGATCTCGTGCAGATGATTCCCGGCTTTGAGCGTACCGGCGCACGTGCCGTGCGCTTCGTTTCGAACGACTACCCAGCGATCTTCAAAGCGTTCGTCGCCACGTTCCGTCTCGGCTCGCAGGTCTAGCTTCCCACAAGTCCGTCTTTAGGCGACTTGCGACGGCTTTCCAATGGCCAGAGCGATATCGATGACATCGTCGCCGGTTAAAGAGAGCCTTCGCATAGCTTGTTCGTATTGCGCAATGCTCTCTTCGCTTGTGCTCGAGGCTGCCCGCTCTTCGCGAAGACGCTTTATTTCGTCGGTAACGCGTCCGGCAAGTTCGCTCGTGACCTCAATGCCCTCGGCCGCTAAACGATCGGCGCGCTTTCGCAACGTATCTTCCACTAACGCGACCCCGGAGTGCTTTCCGAAAACGAAGCTCGTTTCACCGCCGACCAATTCGCTAGGCACCGCTTCATAAATGCGGCGGTCGATCAGTACGCCATGCGTATGAATACCCGATTCATGTGCGAAGACTTTCGATCCGATGATCGGTTCGTGTTGCTGCATAGGGATGCCGCTCATCCGCTCCATGAACCGCGCAAGGTCTCGAAGCTTGTTATATGCGAAGCCGGGAAGTTCTACACCGTAGAGCACGCGAAGGGCAACCACGTACTCGTGCAGCTTGACGTTTCCGGCGCGTTCACCGTAGCCGTTCGCGGTAACCGACGTGACCTTGAAGCCGCACGAAGTTGCGGTGATGGCGTTGATGGTGCCGAGTCCGTAGTCGTTGTGCAGGTGGGCGACCATCGGCAAGCCCTTGGGCATTGCGCCGACGATTCGCGTTCCGTACCAACGCATCGCTTCCGGCGTTAAACAGCCGACCGTGTCGGGCCACGCGGGGCGTGTACCGCCGGCTTCCATACCGGCCTTGAAGTAGGAAATGAAATACTCGACGTCGCCGCGGCTGCCGTCCTCCGCACCGAACTCCACGCGCTCGACGCCCGATTCACGCGCGTATTTAATGGCGTCGCACTGCAACCGGATATTTGAATTGCGGTAAAACTCGAGCGGCAGATCCAGCCATTCGCTCTCGTCGCGCCCTTCGAACCGCAGGAGCGTCTTGCCGATCTTGTACTTCAAGTGCAGATCGCTGCCGCTCGTAAAGATGAAAAACGTAACTTGCGACGGGTCGACGCCAACGTCGCGCAGGGTTTTTACCGTGATATCGATGTCTTTGCGGTTGCTGCGGCACATGACGACGATCTCGACGTCGCCCAACTCGCCACGGCGCTTCGCATCCATAACGAGTTGCAAGGTACGGCGATCGCCTTCCGAGGCTGCCGGAAAGCCGACGCTCATGATATGCACGCCTACACCGGCCAGCGCTTTCGCAATCTCTAATTTTTGCGAGGGAGTGTAGCAAACGCCCGGCATTTGTTCGCCGTCGCGTAACGTTTCGTCGTAAATCCGAATTTCGGCGGGATCCGGGAACGGCACCGATTTTGTGAATTCCCGGGGATCGCGAATAAGACGCTCGATGGGCTCACGCAGTTCCATGCAATCTCCTTCTACAAGCGAACAGCGGGCTCTTCGCGCGGCTTGATACCGGCTTCAGTAGCTGCGCTCGATACGGCGTTACGCGAGTAGACACGAAGCTCGGCGATGTCTCGCGGAAACACCATGTCGAGCATCCAATCGAAGGCGACGCGTAATCGGCGATCGATCCCGGGCAGCCTCAGCAGGTAGTACGAGCGCCAGAGCAACCAGGCTAAGTATCCGGTCAACACGTGGTCGCCGGGCAACTGCGCGACCGCCTTGCGCGCGCCCAATGAAGCCATCATGCCAAGCGAATGAAACCGAAACGGTTTCGTTGGTCGTCCTCGCAAAACCGCCACGATGTTTTCGGCCAATACCGGCCCTTCGCGAATTGCATGTTGCGCCGTCTGCGGATACGTTCCGCCCTCTCCATCGGGAATTGCGGCGCAATCGCCTGCGGCCCACACGTTCGTCGTCCCTTGAACGCGAAAATCTTGGCCGACGATGAGCGCGCCACGTTTCGTCGGCAGTGAAGTCTTTGCAACTATCGGACTCGGCTTCACGCCCGCGCTCCACACGATGGTTGCTGTATCGATGCGTCTCCCGCTCTGCAAAACAATGCCGGAATCGTCCGCGCCTGCAACGCCGTCGCCCGTGATGATCTCGACTTTGCGCTTACGAAGATTCTTCAGGGAATATGTCCCCATCTTCTCCGGAAGCCCGGAAAGCAACACCGGTCCGCCCTCCACCAACACCAAGCGAATCTCCGAAAGTTTTATCGTTGGATAATAACGGACCACGCTGTGAAAGAGCTCGACGAATTCACCGGCGGCTTCAACACCGGTAAACCCTCCGCCCACCACCACGACGGTCAATAACTTTGCGCGTTCGAGGGGATCCGTGAGCGAATCGGCAAGCTCCAACAAATAGACGATGCGATTGCGCAGGATGCCCGCATCCTCTAACGTTTTTAGCGCAAAGACGCGCTCGGCAACGCCTGGAAGGTTGAACGTAGAGATGGTCGAGCCGACCGCGATCACTAATTGGTCGTAGGTGAGGCTGCCGGTTTCTTCACTCAGCGTGTGAACGAAGCTCACCTCGTTTTTGGTAAGATCGATGTTCGTTAAATCGGCAAGAATGAATTGTGTTTTGTGCAGCTGCGTTCGAATCGGCGTCGCTACGTTCCGAACGTCGAGTCCGCCTGAACTCACTTCCGGCAGCATCGGCGTAAAGAGCGAAAAATTCTCGCGGCTAATTAAAGCGATCTCGGCTTCGCCCGGCCGCAACAACGATTCCAACCGCTGGGCCACCGCGATGCCGGCGAAACCTCCGCCAAGAATGACGATGCGGGGAGGGCGAGCTGCTTGCATCTCCAGAAGGTTCTCCTGTGAACGAACGTGATCCCATTGAAGGCGAATATATCGAGCCGCCGCAAGAGCCGCCTCGCAAGAAGACCAAAGCCCGCGGGATAGGTACGATTGCTGCAACCCTTGCCGTGGTTGCGGCAAAGTTCAAAGTAATTCTCGCTTTCATTCTGCAGTTCAAATTCGCGCTTGTGGGACTGAAGCTGCTTGCGGGCAGCTGGACGTTTTTATTGTCGTTGTGGATCTATGTCGCGTTCTTCGGCTGGAAACTTGGGCTTGTCATCTTGCTTGTTATCGCGGCACACGAACTGGGCCACTATTTCGCTTATCGCGCTTACGGGCTTCCCGCTCGCCTTCCGGTTTTCGTTCCACTCTTGGGCGCATACACGCAGGGCGCTATCGCGAACGATCTGGAGCAAGACGCATACATTGCACTGGCTGGACCGCTTACCGGTCTGGCCCTGGCCGGCGCGTGTTATGCCGCCGGACTCGCGAGCGGTGACGCTTTCTGGTTCGCATGCGCCGACATCGGTGCGTTCATAAACTTATTCAATATGATTCCGGTGCCGCCGTTCGACGGCGGCCGGGTTATCGGCGCGGTTTGGCCGGGCATTTGGATCGTGGGTATCGCGCTTTTCGTTGTTGCCGCCGCGTTTTTGCACGTCCCGGTTTTTATGGTGCTTCTTCTCGCGCTTCTCGGCGTGCCGACGATCGTTGCAACATTTCGCGGCGGCGGTGATCCGCGAGCCGCAACGATGACGACCGCCGCGAGACTACGCGTAGGAACGTGGTACGTCGCGACGATCCTTGCACTGATTGCGCTTTTGGGCCAAGCTCACAGCGCGCTTCCCGTGAACGGCCGCATGCTATGAGCGATTCACCGGCTCCGGATTTCGCGATGCTGCGCGCAGTTGAAATCTTGGCCGGCCTTTACGAACGGAACCGAAACGCTGAAGAAGTTCCTCCGCCGCCATCCGATAAACCCATCGTTCTCTTCAACGAAACGATTGCGCTTGACGTTAATTCTACGACGCGGGCGGACGTCGAGAAAAAGCTTGGCATCGGCTTCGCATACCCGGCAAAAGGATGGCACACGTATTGCGTACGCGGCAGCGATCGCAAACGAGAGTTCTTGAGCCTGTTTTACAGCGAAGGACGTCTTGCTGCAGCCGAGTTGTACTATCCGAAGGTAGAGCGCTCGCCGAAGCTCGAGCCGGTCGACTTGCAATTCCGTTTTGCTCCGGGTGAGCTCACTCTTGGCCAAACGATGGCCGGCTTGCCCGAACACTTCGGACGCATCTCGTCGCTCGCCGAAGCGCTCGGGGCATACGACGAAATGCTCGTCGCGCAATTTCCCGGCGGCGTCGCGTATATCATGGGAAATGAGGGCCGTGCGGAACGCCTGGCGATTTACGTTTTGCGCGAAGATAACGCGAAACGTAAGTGATCCGCACAGCTTTTGCCGTAATTGCCGCGGTCCTTATTGCCGCGGCATTTCATTTTATGCAGGCGCCCGGCGAACCGGGCGTTTTTATGCGGGATTTCGAGGCGTATTGGTCGGCAGGGCGTGCCGCCTTGGCGCATGCAGATCCTTATTCATTGGCACTTCAACGCTATGAATTCGAAGTGCCGGGTGTAACTAAAACCGGGACCGAGTTTTTGCCGTTCGTAGGCGCTCCGCCGATGCTGCCGGTTTGGATGGTTTTCGCACGCGTACCGTATTCGGTTGCCGCACAAGCGTGGGTTGTCGTGCTCGCGCTTGCGCTCGTTACGTTGATTTACTGCTCCGTTCGTATTGCTTCGCCAAAGGTAACAATAGCAAGCGGCGTATTAGCCGGCCTCTGCGCGCTCGCGTTCGTTCCGATTACGAGCGATTTTGAGCTTGGGCAGCCGGCGCTTCTCGCGTACACCGCTGCGGCACTCGCGGTTCTCGCTTCCTCGCGCTCTTGGGCAGGCGTTGCGTTCTCTACGATCGTAGGCGCCGTCCAACCCAATGTTGCACTTCCGGCTGTCGTTGTAGCCGGCCGCGTACGAGGCCTCATAGGTTTGGCAGTCGCCGCGATGGTTCTTTATTTGGGGGGCGCATTCGTCGCCGGCGCGCAGTGGCCGATGCATTACTTCGCGTTACTGCAAACGCATGGCGCGGCAGAGCGCTACGATGCGATTCAATATACGCCTGCGTCCATTGCATTCGGATTCGGGGCGCCACCGCAGAGCGCACATACGATTGGTGTGATAGTTGCAATTCTAGCGTTGTGTCTTGCCGTCGTTGCTGTTATCCGTGCCGCGACAACAACCCACCGCTTTGTCATTGCGTCGGCGGCGGTTCCGTTGATTACAACGTTTACGCACGAGCACGATCTCGTGCTGCTATTCGCGCCGGCATTGTGGGCACTGAGACACACTTCAAAAAGCCTGCGCCCGGCGGCGCTCTTCGGTTTCGGCATTGTTGCAGTGAACTGGATGGACTTCGCTCAGCAACCGCAGGCGGTGATGCAGGATCTAACGCTCTCGGCAGCAGCGGTCATTGCCGGTCTCGCTTGGTGCGAAAACCGAACGGCGGCCCTTTATGTTGCGGGGTGCGCCGCCTTCGGATGCGCGATTTTCGGCGCGTGGCTGGGCGCGCATCATCCTGCCCCGATTTGGCCCAACGATATGCAGGCGTTTACGATGCCCGCTAATCCGTCGGCGGCAAATCTTTGGCATTCCGAACAATTCGCAACCGGACTGGAAAAAGTAGAGCCGGCTTGGGCGCTGCTTCGCAGCTTCGCCTTGGTCGGCTCCGTCTCGATACTAATCGCTGTAAGCTACCGACTTGTCATCCTGAACTTGTCGAAGGATGACAAAGTTGAGTGGCTTTAATCCCGAGCAGTTAAGCGTTGTGGGATAGTCACGTCGACAATTAAATATCGACGTCCATGAAGTTGTCGAAACCGGTAATGGAATTGGGATCGAAGTTCTTCAGATCTTTGTTTACGGCGTAAAGGTCGACACGCTGATCGGTAATGATTACCGGGACGTCGTTCACGAATTGGTCCACGAAGACTTTGACGTCGGAGTTGCGCTGGGGCTGCTCGTAGTGGCTATAGAGAGCCTCCATAGCAGCCTGCGCTTTGCGATTGCACCAGCGGGGATCGTTTTGCCCGTTCGGAGGAAACGCGTCGCAACCGTAGATTTGAGAATAATCGCCGATGGCTTCATTCTGCCACGCGAAGGCGATGATATCCCATTTGTTACCGTAAACGATGCCGCCCTGTTCAAGTGGTGCGAACATCATGGCCGGCGGATAATGTTGCACGCTGATGGACACACCGATCTTTTTCCAATCGTTGCGAATGAGCTCAATGCGATTGTCGGCATCGGGCGAGCCGGCTGTCGTAGCAAAGTTGAAAGAAAGGCGAACGCCGTTTTTACTGCGGACTCCATCCGGCCCGAGCTTCCACCCGTTTTGATCCAGCAATTTATTAGCCTGATCCGGGTTGTATGCAATATCGGGCACTTTAACGGCGTAGGGTGCGTTGAGCGGAGTGGGCGTGTCCGCGATCGTGAAGAGGCCATGCGCGATTTTGTCGTTAGCAACTTTTCGGTCCCAGCCGAGTCTTAACGCTTCACGAACGACAAGGTCGTTCAACCCGGGGTGCGTGATATTGAAATCCAGGTGATCCCAAAAATAGCTAGGGACCTTTAGGGTGTCGTACCCCTGCAGTTGCTGTAGCCGCGGATAGTAGTTCGCCGTTGCAAGGGCCCACATGTCGATCTCTTTAGCCTGCAACTGTGCGAGCACGGTATTCCGGTCCGGAACGATTTTATAGACAATTTTGTCCAGTTTCGGCCGTCCGCGGAAATAAAGCGGATTTGCTACTAGCACTACCTGTTGCTGCCGATCCCAACGATCTACTTTGAACGGGCCGATCCCGACGGGCTTGGAGTTGTACGGGACGTTATTGATGTTCGGATACTGCGCGAGGAGGTGTTTCGGCAAAATGCACGGGTTCGCGCCGGCCGTCGAAAAGAATGTTTCGACGAACGGAGAGTACGGTTTCGTCAAATGATAAATGACCGTGTATTTGTCGGGCTCGTCGATCTTCTTGATGCGGTCCCAGCCCTGCCGGCCCACTTCGTTGTTCGCCGGGTTGTTTACGACGTTGGTCGAGAAGACGACGTCATCCGCATCGAATGGAACGCCGTCCGCCCACTTCACGCCCTTACGCAAGTGGTACGTTATCGTAAGGCCGTCTTTGCTTACGCCGCCGTTTGACGGTGTGGGAACTTCCGTCGCGAGCTCGGGATACGGGTTGTTGTTCTTATCCCATTTGATAAGCCACGCCATCGTGAGGGAGCCGATGTTCCCCACGGATTTGAATTGACCGAGGTGCGGATTAAGCGTATTCACGTCGCCCGCATCTGCGAATCGAAGCACGTGCGGTTGCGTAAAGCTGTTCACGCGGCCGCCGGCTTGACCCGTCCCGACCTTCGTACAACCCGAAGCGATGAAGGCAAGCGCTAGCGCTGCCGCAAGACTCTTTCTCAAATCGAATACTCCCACGGATTCCAGAATGCGGAAATGACCGGTGACGCAGAAAACCCTTGAAGGTCCGTATTGTAAGTATAAATGTCTTTCCAGAAGAACAACACGATGGTGGGAACGTCCTTCGCCATCTCTTGTTGCACGGCCGCGTAGTCGGCTTTGCGTCGATTGCGATCGAGCGTCATCAGCGCATCCTGCGCCGCCTGATCGACCTTCGGATTGCTCCAAAACAGATCGTTCTGCCCGACGGGAGCAAAATTTTTCGTCGTGTAGAGCGGACTGTCGTCCGGATCCGCGGCAGCGACCCATGAATAGATCGCAGCGTCGTAATGGCCGCCTTGTAACACACCCGTAGCGGGGTTGTTGTCGAAGAACTGGTTGGTCGGAGCATTCTTGACGTTGGCCTGCGCGCCGATGTCGCGCCATTCGCGTTGCACGACGGTTTCAATCGCCTTGCCGTAAACGCTCTCGGTTTGCGTGCTTAGATTGAATTCCAAGCGCTGGCCGTTCTTCGTTCGAATGCCGTCCGGACCGACTTTCCAACCGTCGGCATCCAGAATTTGCCGTGCCTTATTCGGGTCGAAGGGATGATGTTCGACGTCGTTCGTGTATGCCCAAGAAAGGACCGGGCTTTGATCTGTTTCCGCGAGGACCCCGAAGCCGTGCAAGACTTTGTTGAGAATCTCCTCACGGTTCGTTGCATAGGCGAGCGCCAACCGCACCTCTTTGTCGTCGAGCGGGGGGTGCTTCAGATTGAAATCGATGTGCGAAAAGATGTATGAATTGATCGCCACCATCTTCAGGCCGTTTTTGGGATCGCTCGCTAACTGCTGATAGCGCGGTGCGTTTATCGCGGTTCCACGTGCGACCATGTCGACTGCGTGCGTTTGCAACTGCGTTACGGCCGTGTTCTCATCGGGCATGATATAGAAGACGAGTTCGTTGAGTTTCGGCTTCCCAAGGTAGAAATTCGGATTCGCTTTCATGCGAATCTGAGAACCGCGCTGCCATTGAACCACCTGAAACGGACCGCTTGCGATGGGCATCGCTAGAAATGGAGCGGTATTCAATGACCCCTTGTCGTCGTTGTACTTGGCGAGAAGATGCTCCGGCAAAATCGGCGCGTTGCCGTTCTCGCCCCAAAGCTGCTGCAAGTACGGCGCATACAAGCGCTTCATATGGACGACGGCAACATACGGATCGCTACAGTCGATATCTTTGATGTCTTTGAACCCGTCGGTTGTATTTACGTTGTTGTGCGGGTTCATGATGACTTGCCACGTGAACTTGAAGTCGTTGCACCTGAGAGGCTCTCCGTCTTGCCACTGCATGTTGTGGCGCAGCTTGTACTTAAGCGTTAGGCCGTCTTTACTAACGTCGCCGTTTTCGACGGTCGGAACTTCCGTAACGGCGTCCGGAACCGGCTTCGCGTTGTTATCGTAGCGAACCGCATACGAATAAATGAACATCGAAAGATCGCCGCTGACGGCGGACGATCCGAGTTCGGGTACCAGATTGCGGGGATCGGCAAATTCGGCGAACCTGAAGACTCCAGGTTGCGTCCACGGGTGCCTCGCACCACCGCCGGCTCCTGCCGGCCCATTTCCTGCCTTCGTACACCCGGTTATCGCCAACGCCGCCAAAACACATGCGATGGCTCGACGCAACAGTCTTTTCAGCTCGACTCTCCTTCCTCGCCCGGTTCGGCAAGCATCGTATCGGGATCGATTCCATGGCGTTGGCAAAATTCGCGATATGCCGACGGTGCAATCTCCGAGGGCTTGATTTCGCTGCGCCCTCCCCAGAAAACGTTTGTATAGGTAAAATCGATTCCGGCTTCACGCAGGTGCTGATCGATCGCGGCCTTGTGCGCCAGAACTCGCTCTTTCTCCATGCCATGGGCAACGGCCATGATGTTCACGTTTTTAAACTCCGGACCGCCCTCGCGCCAGTAGGCGTGCGTGATTACGAAATGACGGCCGACTTCACGGCCGGCATCCATCTCGCGCCCTTGCGGAACAGCCCAATGGAAGAGCGCGTTGTAAAGGGTAACCCGCTCGTTATTTACCGGTTTCACGTGCTCGAGAAACGTTGAAAACCGCCCAATCACGCGGCGCTCGTTCAACTCCCGCGCAACACGCGAGAATTCATCCAGAGAAACGCCGGCCTCAACGGCGCGTGCGTCCCAAATATTTCGAACGATTTCTTCGGGCGCAAATTCGCGTTTTAGCGCTGTCAGCACGCGCCACTCGAGATCGCTCAATTCGACGATCGCCGTATTCTTTGGTTCGGCCATAACGTCGGCGCGTTCACCGGGCTCCAACCCTTTGCGACGTACGTGTCCGACGCCAAGCGCGAAAACGATTTTCGCCGGCATCAGGCGGAAACGCTCGGCGCCGACTTGTCGCGCCAAAAATTCGCCGTGTTTGCGAAGCGAATATCCCTGCGGTACTTTCAGCGTCGTCCAGAGCCGGTAGCTGCTTCCCGGCGTAACGCTATCGGTCGTTCGAATGACGACGTGTCCAGAGAACGGATCTTCTTTGAACATGTATTCGAAGGCAGCGTCGAGCTTTTCGTTCGGAACTTGCCACGCCACGAGCGAACCCTCTGCAAGATTCGTGGACATCAGCGTTTGGCGCACGCGGCGAATCGTGCCGGCGCGAACCATCGCGATAATACGCTCGATGACGGTCTCTACCGGAACGCCGCTCTGTTCTGCGATGGCGGCAAACGGATCGGGCTGAAAACCGGCAAGCCGGTCCTCGGAGACGGCAAGGATGGCGGCGTTCGTAGGATCGGAGACGCTGGTGGGAACCACGGGCTGCGGGGTTGACATAGTAAAGGCTCCTTTGGACCTGCGTCCGCCGGAGCCTTTGGATTTAGGGTGTTGAGGTACCGGCTAGAGAGAAAGGTCGCTGGTCCCCAATGCGAAGGTGTAGCGTTCTTCAGCGATGCGCTCGTTGTAAATGGCGGTAACGTCGTCACGCTGCGCGGTCGCGAGGGTCGCGTCCGCGGTTACAAGATCGGTAATCGTAGCAGCTCCGACGCGATAGCGCGCCTGGAATGCCTGAAGATTGACCGTTGCACTTTGCAGTTCGGCTTGCGCCTGACTCAGCGCCGCACGCGCCGAAACGAGATTGGCGAGAGCGCCTCTGACATCGGATTGCACGATCAGCTTCGTCGAAATCAACGACGCGTTAGCCTGATCGAGCTGCGACGCCGCGAGCGCGACGTTGTAATTCGTCAGTCCTTGATCGAAGATGGGATAACTCAGCGTTGCTCCGAGCGTTTGCGTGCCGGAAAAACGCGGAGCGGAACTTGGAAGAAACTCGCTTTCGCCCGCGCTTGCATTTGCGTTTAACACCGGAAAGCGAGCCAGCTTCGCAAAGCGTACGTTTTCCTTAGCCGATTCAACCGTATGTTGAGCTGCGAGATAATCGGGACGCATTGCGAGTCCCTCTTTAATCGAGTCTCCGTAACTAAGGACCCTTACTTTCGAGGCCGTAAGCGCTTGCGGTTCAACAAGCGTGTCGGCATCGAGTCCAAGCGTCGTGGCAAACGCCGCCTGCGCGACAATTACTTGTCCTTGTGCAGTAACGAGCGATCCGCGCGCCTGAGCGGTTTGAAACTGCGCCGCCGCCAAATCGGAACGAGCCGCTGCTCCAGTACGAATTTGCGCCTGGACGCTGTTCTGCGACGTTTCGAATTCGCGCACGAGCAGCGCATCGGACGCGACGGTGGCATCGGATTGCAACACTAGGTAATACGCTTGCGCGACATTGAATGCCAGCGATTGCAACTGACGAACCAACGTCTGGCGCCCGGCGATGTCGCTTTCCTTCGCGGTTCTGATTCCCGCGATGACTCGACCGCCGTCGTAGATCAGCTGTGTCAGGGTTATTGTGCCGCTGAGCGTCGTGAACGGCCCTTGCGAACCCGCGCCGCTTGCAATGGGCGACGGCAGCACTGCACCGGTGCGACCCGACGTGCCTGTGCCGTATTGCTTTTGAGCACTAGCATTTGCTGAAACGTTCGGATACAAAGCTCCGAGTTCAGCACCGTACTTTGCATAGATCGCCCGATATTGCGCGCGCTCTGAAGCGAACGCCGGCGACTGTGCTACGGCAATGTCGATCGCCTGCGCCAGGGTGATCGACGTCGGAACACCCGGCTTCTGAACCTGTTGCGCAACATCCGGCGCACCGATGCCGTAGGCCGGGTACGGAATCGGAGTTCCCGAGGTAGTCGGCATCGGTCCCGGTGTCGGCGCCGTTACGTTCTTCGGAGGATTTGCTTGCGCGAAAACTCCGCTGGGCACAAGACATGCTACCGCTAGCGAAGCCGCAAGCGACTGCGCCATACGTTTGCGCTTATGCTTCATTGAGCAGACCCGCTGTTACCCGGACCTTTTCCCTGGGGTGCGGCGCCGTTCACGGCGACGAGGCTTCCATCTTTCAACGCGTCGGGACGCGTCGTGATGACTTTGGTGCCGGACGTGAGTCCCGGCCCGCTCACTTGCGCAAGCGTATCGGTTTGAATTCCGACGTTCACCGGTACTTCTTTCGCCTTGTTGTCGGGACCAACAACGTAGACCGTGTTTCCGCGGTCGGATTGCGCTATCGCGCTGCGCGGCACGACAAGCGCGCTCTTCTGCTGCTCTTTTACGATCTGCGCGGTAATTAACATTCCACCGCGTAGAACGTCGCCCGGATTCGTCATTTGAATGCGAGCAAGATACGACAGCGTGCCTTGCGTCGGCACGGCGTTTACCGTGCTGATGTTCGCGTTGAACGATTTACCGGGCAGCGAGCTCGATGTAAACGCGACCGGCGTACCGGGGCGTACGTATCCGAGATCGGAGTCCGGCACGTTGATGTTGACCCAAACCGTGTTGAGACGCGAGATCGCCAACGCCGGCGACTGCGGTCCGGCAAAGGCGCCGGGATCCAGCAATCGCTGCGTTATCACACCGTCGTACGGTGCGTACAAGTACGTTTGCGAAATCTGCGTGCGCAGCGTGTTTGCCTGCGCCGAAGCGGCCTGCGCACCGGCTTGTTGTGCCCGCACATTTTGCGCGCTCACGACGTTGTTTCGCAGTCCCATTTGGGAGTTTCTGTACTGATTCTGGGCTTGAACGTACGCTGCGCGTGCGCTTTCCAGCTGCGATTGCGACACGTAGCCTTGCTTGAAGAGCTGCAGATCCTGGTTGTACACCAGTTCCGCATTGCTAAGCGCAGCTTTCGCAGTCTCGACCGCTGCGTTGTTTTGTTGTTGCTGCACCGGCAATCCGACTTGTGCGCCCGTGGCGGTCGCGCTTTGTTGCGCCGCCTGAGCTTGTGCTTGCGCAAGTTGGCTTCGCAACGTCGAATCGTCGATCTTCGCGAGCAACTCTCCGGTTCTCACGTGATCGCCGACGTTGACATTAATTGCCGTAATGGTGCCGCTCTGCTGGAACGCAAGCGTCGATTGTTCGAGCGGCGCAATCTGTCCGTCGAGATTGATATATGTTGCGATATCGCGGCGCTGTGCGCTCGCGACGTCGACATTCAGCGGCATGGGGCCGCGCTGTTGCTGGCCGCCTTTGCCGCATGCGGTTAGGGCAAGCGTCGCAATCATTGCAACGACCGCCGCGCGGTGATACTGCATGCTTCTCCTACTTAGCTTCTGACCGTCGCTCTCGTTCCATATACGGCGCGCCGACCATTTTGATTCAGTTGACCAGAAAATACTGATAACCGGCTGACCCATGTAATTGGTTGAGGGTGACTTGAGCGGGAGCGAGGAGGCTTTCCTCGTATTCTCCCCCGGCATGAGCGCGAAACTTGATATCGGTCGCTCTTACAGCCTCCAGACCCGCGTCGAAGAGTGGATGACCGCTGAAAAGGCCGGGAACAAGGGCGTCGACGTTTTATCAACGTCAATGCTTGTTCAGCTTGTAGAAAATGCCGCCATCCATTGTATGGAGCCCATGCTCGGCATCGGCACGGTCTCGCTGGGCACTCACATCGATCTCGAACATCACAAGCCGGTGCCTGTCGGCTTCATCGTCCGCACGGAAGTGGAAGTTGTGATGGTCGACGGTCCGCGCATTAGTTTTGCCGTCCAAGTCTTCGACGAACAGGAAGCCGTTGCCGAAGGCACGCACGAGCGGTATCTGATTGATAGGTCAAAGTTCCGAGCCAAGCTTGAAGAAAAGCTAACGTAAGGCTACGGTAAAAGAAACCTGCAATCTACCAGGCTCTCACTGCAGGGGGGGCAAACGTGCTCCCGAACAGATTAAGAAGGATTGTCTTGGGGGGACCCTTATGCCCTTGTGCCCGAGTGGCTGGGCTATGGCCTAAATTGCAGCGATGCGCCCCAAAACAAGCTGAGATCTCAGACTAACTAGGAGGAAACATTGAAGCGACTGAGCACCGGAGTCCTCGCCGCGCTGTTCGCAGCGGGTCTCGGACTTAATGCCGTTGCTGCCCCGTCCGCGGACGCATCGCATGGAAACATCGGAACCAACGCGATTGCGCAAGCGGCAGGTGGCGCGGCTGCGGCTCCGCCGGCGAACTTCGGTTCCCCGCCGTCGGGGCAGATCCCGATTCTCTTCAACGACCACCATGTCTATGCCAAGCCCGACGTCCTGAAGCAGGGTCGCGTGCTAGCTGCGCTCGTGCGCGGCGGTACGGTCCTGATCCCGCTTCGTTCGATGTTCGAGCAAATGGGCGCGACCGTTTCGTACGACGCGGCCGGTAAGACGGTGGACGTTAGCAAGCCCGGCGCCGACGTAAAAGTCACGGTCGGCAAACCGGAAGTCATCATCAACGGCGAATCGCGTCCGCTGGACGTCCCGCCGATGGTTTATCAAGGCCACGTGCTCGTTCCGATCCGCGTGATCTCGGAAGGCATGGGAGCCTACGTGCAGTGGGTGCCCGACAAACAAGTCGTTGTCGTGCGCTACCTGCCGCCGACCCCGCCGCCGTCGCCGACTCCGGCGCCGACGGAAGCACCGACCGTTGCTCCGACGCCGACCCCGGCGCCGACGCCAACGCCGGCATACTACGATCACTTCGTCGGTGGTGATTACATCATCTCGCCGAAGGTCTACGACGAGTTCAACCCGGGCACGACCTCCAGCAACACGCAGAACGGCTTCTCGTTCCGCGTGCACGGCGCGGTCGAGTTCCCGTTGTTCAACATCCCGTGGATGGTCGAAGGCGACTACACCCAGCTCAACTACCCGCACAACTGTTCGGGAGCAGGCGATCCGGGATGTCTCGTCACGACGATCGGTTCAACCGGACAAACGTTCGTTCCGGCATTCCAGGTTCGCCAATACGACTTCGACACGCACGTGGGCATCAGAATTCTGAACCCGCGCATCTACGTCGGCGTTGGTTACCTCTGGAAGCAGAACAACGCCGGTTATCCGCACATCTCGAACGTTGGTGGTGGTTTGGAGAAACTTCCGGACATGGACCAGCCGTTCTCGGTGTACGGCAGCATCTATTACTACCCGAACGTGAAGGGCAACTTCACGGATCCGGGTACGGGCATCGGCTACCAGCTCAGCTACAACGTGCTGAAGTCGGCGCTCGGATTCACCTACGCGTTCCAGGGCGCGCCGCTCTTCATTGAAGCCGGCGTCCAGGGCGAGAGCTACCGCAACAAGACGAATGCTCCGGCGGATGGTTCGTACTTCGGACCGTTTGTCGGCCTCGGCATCAAGTTCTAGTTCGGGCTAGCGCAAAAGAAAAAGGGCTCCGGCGAATGCCGGGGCCCTTCTCTTTTTCTCGATTGGCGGATCAGGGGTGAGGAGATGTCGACGGAGACGGAGACGGTGAAGCGGGTGAAGGGCTCATAACCGGCAGACTGCTCGCGCCCGGCGACGGTGAACCGGACGGCGTTATTACGGGGCCCGGAACCGGCGACGGCTGGATGCACGGCGGCGTAATCAAAGCCACCTTCGGCTGACCCGGTTTCGGCGCGGGCGTTGCTGTTGCCGAGGGGGTATTTACGGGGATCGGCGCACCCGATGGAAGCGGCGTCGGGCAGAGAGTCGGATTCGCAAAGTAATGCTCGGTGAAACCGATCGCGACGTTCTTCTTCACGATCTTCCCGAAGTAAGAATCAGGGAACTGCTTGAGCTCGAGCTGCATGTATTTCCATGCTTTGTCTTGCGCTTCGCGAGTGTAGATTCTCCTATAAACTTCAATTGCCAAGTAGTAGCTGCGCGCAAGCTGCGGATCGCCCGGGTAACGTTGCATCCACTGATTTAGCGCCTCGTCCGCAAAGTTCACTTTCGAAATCAGACCCGAATCGGTCGTATAAGCGCCGGCTCGAATCGCTTCATCGTGGAACGTGTTGTTGATCCCGAGGTAGCTTAGCTTCATGCGGCCGAAATACTCGTCGCCTGGCGCCGAGTGTGTGTAGTTTTCGCATTTTTGCCGCTCCCATTTGCTCGCCTTTGACGCGCAAGCGTCTTTCGGAGCCGGCGTCGCGCTGGACGCGGCGTTAGCGGCTGTGACACCCGCTGCGCTGACGGCAAGCGCAGCAAAAAGCGTCGTAAGCGTGCGTTTCACGTACAGTGGTTCTCCCGTTGGCATGTTTACGTGGACCGAAAAAATCGATCCTTTGGCCTATCTATTGCGCGTTTAAAACGTTTGTCCCGTTCGATTTGTCACAGCAGGGCTGTCGTGGTTCTACGCCGGAACTGCAGGAAATGGCCAAAAGCTTGCGCGTTTCGGCTCTCCAGCTAATGGCTCACGACCGCGGGGCGTTCCCTGCACGGCGTGAGACGCTATTGCGACGTGTCGATGAAGCTGCAAAAGGATGCGACCTTCTAGTCCTTCCGGAAGCGACGTTTCCCGCTTACGTTCTAGGCGATGCCGAAGTGGATGATGCCGCGATTTCCGAAGCGCTAGATGCGCTGGCGGATGTTGCGCGCACGCGTGGGTGCGTGATCGTCGCGGGCGCTGCAATTCGCAGAAACGGGTCGCTTTTCAACACCGCGATTGCAATCGATAAGAACGGCTCGGTTGCAGGGACCGCGGACAAGGCTTTTCTATGGCACTTCGACCGCAAGTGGTTTGCTCCGGCGGAAGAGATCGCACCGATACAGACGTCGATCGGTTTGCTCGGCGTTCTCGTTTGTGCGGACGGAAGAATGCCGTCGATTGCCCGCGCGCTCGTCGATCGCGGCGCAGAGATACTCGTTATGCCGACTGCGTGGGTCACCAGCGGACGCGATCCCGAACATTTAGAGAACGTGCAGGCTGATTTGCTTGCGCGAGTTCGAGCTTTCGAAAACGGCGTTCCGTTTATTGCCGCCAACAAGGCGGGCGTAGAACGCTCGATGGTTGCGTATTGCGGCAAATCGCAAATCATCGGCGCCGATGGAATAGTTTTGGCGCTCGCGGACGAACGCAACGAATGCGTGGTATCCGCGGACCTACAACTGAAACCCGCACAACCGTATCGCTTTGCGCCTGCGGTCCTTCCGGAAAATGACAGTGCGTTCGAGCCGCGCCCGGTTCGCGTCGCTATTTCTATCGATCCCCTGCCCGAAGATATCGACGCTCGACTGGAACTGCTCGATGCCGAGGTTGCAATCGCACCGCATCACGGCAAAGGTCTCTCATTCTTAAACGGTATTGCGCCGGCGCTCGAACTCGATGCGCGTACCGCGTTCGATCCGGGAACGCTGATTGGAGCTCGCCGGCGCGGTTTTCGGATCGCGATCCTCGATTCACAGAAGCCGGAACCGTGGCTGCAATCGATTGCCCGTGCACGCGCGCTGGAACTTCGCATGTATGCTATCGTGTTCGACCGCGTGGAGCACCGCGCTTACGCCGTCGATCCCGACGGCGCTATCATCGCGGGAACTTTCAACGGCTACACCCTCGCGAGCTTTTCGCTTGACGCACGCCGAACGTCGGAAACGTTCGTCGCGCCGGGAACCGATATCGCGGCCGGTCTCGAACGCGTAAGCTCCATCGTCTCGGAAATTACGGCCGGATGAACGGAGCGCACAAAGCATTCGAAGAGGCGGAAGAGCGCAACGATCAACTCGCCACTCGTCACGACCGGCTGATTCCACTGGCCGCGGCAATCATCGCTGTGCTTGCAGCGTTAGGGACACTGTTTTCACATCATCGTTCGATCGTGGCACTGTCAACGAAAAACGAGGCGATTCTTCTTCAATCGAAAGCTTCGGACCAATACAATTATTACGAAGCCAAACGCATCAAATACACGGTCTACTCCGCGATCGCCTCTACCGGCATCGCGCGCGATCCGGCGGTCCGCAAATCTATGGAACAGACGGCCGATCACGAACAGACCTCTTCGCTCGCTACCCTCACGAGAGCTCAGGGCCTGGAGCGTCAAGCCGACGAGGAACAAAAGCGATCCGAGGTCATTCTAAAGTCGTTCGAAACGTTGGAGATCGCGACGACGCTATTCGAAGTGGCAATCGTTCTTATTTCGATTTCCGCACTTTCCGAAACCCGCGCTATGCTGTACTTCGGATGCGCTCTCTCCGCCGTTGGAATTATCTTTTTAGCTACGGGACTTCTTCAAGCGCATTGATCACACGCCTTATCGCCGTTCTCTGTTGCACCGTTTCGCTGCTTTTCACGGAAACCGGCGCATCGCCGCATCTTCAAGTCCCGCGCCTCGCAAGCGCGCGAATCGTCGCAAGCGCTCTACCGTATTTACCCGGAAGTGTAATTCCGCTGCAGATCCAAGGCACCGCGGCTCCTTACTCTTTCGAAGTGCTCGGCGACGCGAATATTCAAGGAAACGCATTGTGGATCGCACAGCATCCGGATGCGGAAAGCGCAACGGTGATTGCGACTGCGGATCAGGCCCTGGCGGTTCACCGTTTCACAGTCGCGCCGCCGCCGAACGCGAATCGACCGTTTGTTGCTGTCGCTTCTTACGATAACGGGGTTGTCATTCATGAAGCCAGCGCTCCCTTCAACGCGCGCGCCGTTCTGGGCGTTGGCGGGGCGCCGGCGGATGTTGCGCTCGATACCGATGCACGCTTAGCTGCGGGAGATACCTCCGGTGACACGCTTATGCTTGCGCAGATCGACCCGTGGCACGTTACCAACGTTTCGAATGTACCGCTCGCCGATGAGTTGGCGTTCGATCCCGTTTCACACGCACTTTTTGCGACAAATCGCGACGTCAGCGGAAATGGAGCGCTGACTCGTATTTCGGCCGACGGCTCGGTTTCACGCCGAGTTCTCGGTATAACGAGTGAAGGTATTGCCATCGATTCCGCGCGCCGCCGGGTCTACGTGGCTAATACGAACGATGGCACGATCTCCGTCGTCGACGCGGGTACGATGAACGAACTGCTTCGCTTCAAAGCGATCGATCGCGTCTTCTCGCTCTCGCTCTCCGAAAACGGCAAAACGCTCTACGCAGTTTCGAATCAAAGCGTAAGCTCGCCATTCGCGGCCGCGGGTGCCGTCGTGGCAATCGACGTTGCAGCGCGTTCGCCGCATGTCGTCGCGCATAGTCTCGCGTTACCGTTTCCGGTCGGCATCGTTTGCGATGTAAGCCACCGCCGCCTCTATGTAACGGATGAACACGACAACGCGGTCCACGTTCTAGACGCAAAGACGCTTCGAAAAGTGCACGTGTCGCTGAACACGTGCCGGACGCCATGGAAACCTGCGCTGGATGCCGAGGGCTCACGGCTTTACATTCCGTGTGCGCAGGCGGACCAAATCGACGTTTTCGACACACAAACGTTGCGCCGCATCAGTGGAGCGCCCTTCGCAACGGGCGGATATCCGCTTGCCGTTGCGGTATGGCACCCGAAGCACCGCGTCGTACGTTAATCGGGCGATGAAGATCGCCACGGTCATTCCGTTTCTTATTCTGCTATGCGCCGCGCCGGCTGTAGCCGCCGCTCTGCCCGAGCGGTTAGATCCGCCGGCGCCATTTCCGCGCATTGCGCTGCAGGCGCCCGTCATTGAACCCGTTGCGCCCGGCGTTACCAAAGCGCAATACGATCTCATAACGCAAGCGGGTCCCATCGTCGTTCACGTGGTGGCAATTGCACCGCATCGCGACGACCTTCGTGTCGACAGCGTGCTTGCCAACGATGTGCTAACGTCCGGCGGCGAAACGGTATCTTCCATGGCTCGCCGCACCGGTGCGGTTGCCGGCATAAACGCTGATTATTTCGATATCGGCGCTACCAACCGTCCTACGAACATCGTCGTGCACGGCGGGCGCCTGTTGCGTTCGCCGCGCAAACGGTGCTCGCTGGTCATCACGCGGAACGGAATGCCCCATATCCTCGAAAACGATTTCCAGGGCCAGGTACAGATCGGAAATCGTACCGCAACCATCGATGCAATCAATGAGTTGCCTCCGCCGAACGGCGGCCTTTCGTTGATCACTCCGGAGTTCGGGCCGGTCGCACCTATCGATAATTTGACGCTGGTAACGATGGCGACGACCGATGGGACGCCCCCGTTTGCAACGTATCGGGTTAGTTCCGTTGCCGACAACCTGACGCAACAGCCGCCGGGCTTTTACTTAGCGATCGGTTTGAACGCGTACGGCAGCGCCGGCGTGCCGAATCCGGGCGACGCCGTGGTTGCAACCGGCGATCTGTCGCCGCTCTCTACCGAGCGCATCGTAGCAGCCGTCGGTGGCGGACCAATGATTCTGCAAAACGGCGGCTGGATTAGCGATCCCGATGGACCCAACGGCGGCGAATATGCATTGCGGATTCCGTCGAGCGGCGCGGCAATCGAACCGGACGGAACGTTACTGTTGATCGAAGTCGACGGACGCCAACCCGAGTACAGCGTTGGTGTAACACGGCAGGAATTCTCGGCGCTGATGCGCGCTCTTGGTGCAGACCAAGGCTTGGCATTTGACGGCGGCGGCTCGTCTGAAATCGTCGCGCGTCCGCTCGGAACAACGGCGGCCGCGCTGCAGAATACGCCTTCGGACGGCATCGAACGCCCTGTCGCAGACGGACTTTTCGTCTATAGCGACGCGCCGGACGGGCCGGCGACGGAGGTCGTTTCGCGTCCCGCCGCAATTCGCGCACTGCTCGGAACGTCGGTCGATTTAAATCTTGCCGCGATAGACGCCGCCGACCATGCGCTACCGCTACCAAACCGGCCGGCAGCCACAGTGGTTCCTGCCTCGCTGGGTGTTTTCCGCGATGGCGCTTTTGAAGCGCGAAGCCCCGGCCGCGGTGAAATCGTCTTTCGCAGCGGCGATCTTCATGGACGCGTTCCGGTCGCTGTTTACGATACCCCGGCGCGAATTGCAATCGTGCCGGCGCGAGCGAACGTTGCAGAAAACGGATCGATCAAACTCGGCGCCCGAGCCTTTGATGCGCAAGGCTTCCCAATCACGCTCCCTTCGGGTTTGCGCTGGAACGCGAGCGCAGGCGTTGTGGGAAGCGATGGAGTGTATCGTGCCGCGAAGGGCAATGCGCGCGTCTCCGTAGTGATTGGAAAATCGTTGGCTTCTGCAATCGTTAGCGTCGGCAGCCACAATGTTCCGATCCCGCTTCTACAACTAGCGCATTTCATGAGTGTCCCAAAGGGTGGCGAAGGCGCCGTGGTGCTAAACGGGGATGAGCTGGAATTACAATATGCTCTCGGTTCCGGCGAGCGCGCTGCCTATGCCGCAGCGGATATCGCCCTGCCCGCGAATACCGTTGGGATCTCATTTGATTTACGTGATGACGGCTCCGGATCGCACGTTCGCGTGGCGGTGAGGAACGCAATCAACGAACAAATTTTGGTAACCGCAGCGACTTTGGAGCGGCCGGGTTGGCGTCGCGTCGCCGTGCGTCTCCCGCAAAATATCGCCGAACCTGCGCGGCTCTCGGCTATTTACGTTATCGGCCGGAACGGCGCGACCGTGGCAAACGGCTCAATCGCTATCAAGGACGTGGAGGCCGTCGTAGCGGGATCGCGCTAACGGGTCGCAAAAAGGCGCTCATGGAGTTCGATTCGCTAGCAGCAAGGGCGCTTGATACTGCAACAACGCGCGGCGCTAGTTATGCCGACGTCCGATTCGAAGACATTAGAACCGAACGGATCGAAGTTCGAAACGGTGTCGTCGCTCAGCTCGCGGATAAGCGCAGCGAAGGCTATGGCATCAGGGCACTTGTCGACGGAGCGTGGGGCTTTGCGGCAAGCAACGACGTAAGCGATAGCGGAATAGACACTGCCGCAGCGCGAGCTGTTGCAATCGCGCGAGCCAGCGCAGCGATAGCGCGGCGCCGCTTTGGTGAGCCACCGGTCCAAGCTTACGTCGACCGTTTTGCTACGCCGGTTTTACGCGATCCCGAAACCGTGCCGCTCGGCGAACGCGTGGCGCTCTTATTGCAAGCAGAGCAGAGCGCGCACGCTACGCCCGCGATCGCAGTTGCACGCGCATGGATCGATCTGTGGCGCACCAAGAAGATTTTCTACAGCACGATCGGCTCGCGAATCGAACAAGTAATCGTGCAGAGCGGCAGCGGAGTACAAGCGATGGCCGTCGGCGAGGGTGACGTTCAAACACGCACTTATCCCGGCGACGTCGGATTGTATAAATCCGGCGGCTGGGAAATCGTCGAGGAGGCTCGGCTTCTAGAGAACGCGGCGCGCATCGGTGAAGAAGCTAATGCGCTGCTGGCTGCGCCCCAATGTCCGAGCGGAACGTTCGACGTGGTCCTCGGCGGCTCGCAAGTTTCTTTGCAAATCCATGAATCGTGCGGGCACCCGGCGGAACTCGACCGCGTGATGGGATGGGAAGCAAATTTTTCAGGAACGAGCTTCCTAGGAGTCGATCAACTCGACAAGTTGAAATACGGTTCGGACGCCGTGACGATTAGAATAGACAACACGATGCCCTTCGGGATGGCAACGTGCGGTTACGACGACGAAGGCACCAAGTCGACGGTATCAGAGATCGTTCGCGACGGCATTCTGGTCGGATACGAGATGAGCAACGACACGGCGCGAACGATCGGACGAGCGAGTAACGCCTGCGTGCGCGCCGAGAGCTGGGAATTCGTCCCGATGATACGGATGTGCAACCTGAATTTGCAGCCGGGCAACGTGCCGTTCGAAAATCTTTTCGACGATATCAAGGACGGTGTGCACATGGAAAGCAACCGTTCGTGGTCGATTGACGACCGGCGCTTGAACTTTCAATTTGGCTGCCAAATCGGCTGGGAAATCAAAAACGGCAAGCGCGGGCGCATGCTAAAAAATCCAACCTATGCCGGCATCACGCCTCAGTTTTGGAATTCTTGCGACGCTATCGCGGACGAGCGTTCGTGGGTTCCCTGGGGAACGCCGAATTGCGGAAAAGGGGAACCGATGCAGACCGGACGCACTACGCAAGCCGCCTCGCCCGCGCGCTTTCGCAATGTCACTGTTGGAGTCGGTTACCGTGACTAAAACGGAACGCGAAGAAATCGCCCTCGCGACGCTGGCACGGTCCACTGCCGACCAAACCGAGGTTCGCGTCAGCATCTCCGACAGCGCGTTGACACGATTCTCGAAGGGCATTTCGAATCAGAATGTTGCAGCGGCCGACGGAAGCGTCGCCGTGCGCGCGATCGTCGATGGGCGCACCGGCGTCGCAAGCACGAATAGCTTCGACGATGCATCCCTCGATACGCTGGTCCAACAAGCCATCGAAATGGCGCGTTTTGCACCCGCCGATCCGATACGGCCGAAGCTCCCCGCAGCGGCGGGAATTCCGCACGCGCCTCCCCATGCGTACGTAGAAGCAACGGCCAAAGCCGATCCGTTCCTTCGCGGGAATGTCGCCGATGAGATTATCGCGCAGGCGGAAGATGCAGGGTATTGGTGTTCCGGATATGTCGCCAACTCTTCGCGCGGAATCACCATAGCGAATACCTCCGGAGCAACGGCCTCATTCGACGGCACCGAGGCCGCTGCCAACGTAAAGGTCGTTGCGGACGATTCCAGCGGATTCGCGGAACGGTACTCCACCAACGCGGGTGACATCGACGGAAAATCGATCGGACGCGGCGCGGTGGAGAAAGCTCGCGCTAGTGCCCAGCCGCGCGGCGTCGAGCCGGGCGACTGGACCGTGATTCTCGAGCCACCTGCATTCGGCGAACTGCTGCAGTATTTAACGTCACACTTCTCGGCTCAAACCTTCGACGAGGGCTCGTCGTTTTTCAGCGGCAAATTGGGCGAGAAGTTCTTCTCTGATGCCGTCACGATCGAGGACGATTACTCGCACGAACGCGCTCCGGGCATGCCCTTCGACTATGAGGCGCACCCGAAACAACGCGTGCTTCTCGTGGATCGCGGCGTCGTTAAGAACTTCGTTACCGACAGTTATTACGCGAAGAAACTCAATCGCGAAAATACCGGACACGCATTACCGGCACCCAACGCTTGGGGACCGCAAGCAGTGAATGTCGTCGTGCAAGCCGGAACACAAAGCACCGGCGATCTTATCGCAGAGACGTCTCGGGGATTGTTGATTACGCGGTTTTGGTATATCCGCACGGTCGATCAAAAACAGGCAATCGTCACCGGAATGACGCGCGACGGAACTTTCCTAATCGAAAACGGCCGGATAACCGGCGGCGTAAAAAACATGCGCTTCAACCAAAGTATCGTCGAAGCGCTATCGCGAGCGAAGTTTTCGAACGATCAACATCGCACCGGAAGTTATGCGTACTCCCTTGTCGTTCCGACCGCGAAGATCGAGGGCTTCAGCTTTACGAGTACGACCGACTTTTAGTTTACGCGCTTTTCGCGGCCCGCCCACTCGCGCTCGCGAAGCAAATATTTCTGTATCTTCCCCGTTGACGTCTTCGGAAGCTCGATGAACTCAACGGCCTTCGGCGTTTTGAACCCGGGAAGCCGGCCCCGGCAAAAGCTTATAATCTCGGATTCGTCGGCGACGCTTCCGGGTTTTAACGAAACGAATGCTTTTGGGACTTCTCCCCATCGATCGTCCGGCATGGAAACGACGGCGCACTCCAGAACCGCGGGATGCTCCATGATGACTTTTTCGACTTGGACCGTCGAGATGTTCTCGCCACCGCTAATTATGACGTCTTTCGCACGATCTCGAATTTCAATGTAGCCGTCGGGGTGCTGGACGGCAACGTCGCCGCTGTGAAAGTATCCGCCGCGAAAAGCTTTGGCGGTCGCGTCGGGATCGTTGTAGTATCCCTTCATCACGTTGTTGCCGCGCATTACGACTTCGCCCTGCGTCTGACCGTCCGGCGGCACGTCGTTCATGGCTTCATCGACAACGCGAATGTCGTGAGGGTCCGTTGTAAACATGGCAACGCCTTGCCGCGCTTTAAAGCGCGCACGCTCGCTGTACTCGAGGCCGTCCCACAAGTCCGGCTGCCACGAACACACGGTGATGGG
Source organism: uncultured bacterium (assembly GCA_964546935.1). Taxonomy (GTDB): domain Bacteria; phylum Vulcanimicrobiota; class Vulcanimicrobiia; order Vulcanimicrobiales; family Vulcanimicrobiaceae; genus JALYTY01. The sequence goes on from CAZJLJ010000017.1 coordinate 50,505, forward strand.
GCCATACGTTTCGGTTAGGCCGTAAACGTGTGAGACAGTGGCGCCGAGGCTCTCCATCTGCTCGATCGTTCTTGGCGACGGCGGTGCGCCCGCTGTCGTAATGTGAACCGGCTGAGGAAAAGGGCACGCGCGATCGTAGTTGGCGAGACTTACCAACACGGTCGGCGCCGCACAGAAATGCGTCACGCTTTCTTGCTCGATCAGCTGAAAAATCTTCGCGGGTTCAGCTTTGCGTAAGCAAATATGTGTAGCGCCCGCGGCGGTAACCGCCCACGGGAAGATCCATCCGTTGGCGTGGAACATCGGCAAGGTCCAGAGATAGACGCTTTCCGGACGTAGTTGCGAGTGAAACATTTCGGCGATTGCATTAAGGTATACGCCGCGATAGGTGTACATGACGCCCTTTGGTTTGCCGGTCGTTCCGCTTGTGTAGTTGATCGAAATCGTATCGTTTTCACTGGACGGCTCATGCGGAAACCGTTCGTTCGTCGCGTCCGTAAGAAGGCGCTCGAACTCTGCGCCCGCCTGATGCTCGACGCCGCCGACTCTTAGCAACGTAGGTGTTGTTGTAAGCGCCGAAAGCAAATGTTCGTACTCGGCGTCGTAGAGGACGATCGATGCGCCGCAATGGTTAAGAATATATGCGATCTCGTCGGGCATCAGACGAATGTTCAAGGTGCAAAGGACGCCGCCCGCGAGCGGAACCGCGAAGTGAGCCTCGAGTATTTGCGATGCATTCGGCGCGATTACTGCGACACGATCTCCGCGTTCAAGATTTAGACCGCGAAGGACGTGGGCGAATCGATAAACCCTCTCCAGCATCTGGGGATACGTTCGACGCAGCGCACCATCGACGACCGCAATCTTGTGACGATAGACAAAGGCGCTCCGCTCCAGAAAATCGATGGGTGTGAGCGGGCGAAGATGCACAGCTGCGGGCGTTTGGATGCGATCGATCATGTTTATCAATGATAACGGTGAAGTGCCGCACCACATAACGAGCATCCGCTTGTAAGCTTGCTATCGTCCTAACTGCGCATAGACTACGCGCAACGGCGCATCTGAGACGGTAATAGCTCCCGAAAAAGGAGTCGAGAGCTGCTCGATGAGATAGACGGCGCCCGAGATGGCGAGTGCACAAAGAACAAGCGCCGTAATAGTCGTGGCGTTCCTGACAGTCATCAGTCCAAAAGCGAGGAACGTTATCGCAAACCAAAACGCTAAAATGAGGATGAGTGCGGGAGAAACGCCCGCCGCCTGTTGCGCGTACATCATCCAGCGCTGTTGGGCGATATCGACCGCAATCCCCAAGGCCGAGCCTTTTACCGCCTTCTGACGCTCCGTTTTAGGATCCAGCGCTTGCATCAATTCATATAAGCGCGCGCCTCCGCCCCCGGTTGCCGGATCGAGCGCAGCCGTTTGCCCCGACGACCACGTATCGGTCAGAATTCGTTGCGTCGTCGCTTTCAATTGCTGGCGTGCGGGAACCGCTTCAGGCCCGTAATAGGCGAGCCCGCGATCGAGCAATGCGATTTTTGCCGCGAGTGTAATTACCGCCGTTCTTTGTGATTGAAACGTGCCGAACGATGTTGCGACGAGAAGCCCTAGCACTAAACCGGCGACGGTTCCGATTACACCGAGACTTATTTCGATGAGGTGTTTCGAATCGTCCTGAAGATGTTGTGCCGGCATGCGTTCGCGCAAGTACGTGCCGAGGATCGCACAGCCAAATAGGACGACGAAAACGATCGCTGCGACGAGCAAAGCGCTCATGGCAGCAGTTTAACAGCGAACCGTATCGGTGAAGTATCCGAATCGTGCGTTTTCTCGAACGACACGTTTGCCGATCAGAAAACTTTGGAAGCCATGTAAGGAACGTCGATGGTCGGCGTGCCCAGTGCACTCAAGCCCTTCGCGTGATAGTCAAACCCGATCGCATCAAGGAATTTGCGGACGCTGACCGGATCGGTCCCCTGAATACACGTGCTGTCCCAGCCGGACCAATACCGCTGAACGTTCGGCCACGACTGACCACCACCGACTTGATAGGGGTACTTGTCTTTCGTCTCGCAGATGTCACCGATCTCGCAAGTCTGCGTGGTTTTGTCACTATTGGTGCACGCAGTTGAAATAAACCCTTGCCCGTCGCGGTTTGTAATGGATTCCGCTATTTCATGGCTTACGCATGAGGCCAGCGCTTTGACAAAGTCCAGCGCCTTCGGATTACTTGCCGAGGGACCCGCCGTGCTCACGATTCCGAAAAAGGTATCCGGCTGCGTCGAGTTCGCGTTGAACGTATCCCAGTCGTGATAGCCGCAGAAATCGACGTCGCCGTTGAGCACCGTGCCGTTCTGTTTCAGCGTCAACTTCGTGCTTGGCGGCGGTAGAATGAAATATAGCAGCGACTCTTCGTTGAGAGCCGGCGTCGGTATGATGTCACCGAACCAACTCTTTAGCTGCGTTTTCACGCCATCGCCGTCAAGCGTCGCAGGTGCCGGACTCAGATCGTTCGTGTCGATCGTACCCGACCCGGCCATCGTACCGGCAGACACGCCGTATTGACACAGATTGTTCATGAATGGCCCGCCAATCAAATCCCTGACGAGCGCATAGGAATGAGTCAGGAGATCCGCATCGGTTTCATAAAAGTGTCCCCACAGAATCAGGAACACGCGCGGATGCCGAATCACGTGTTTGCTATTAGGTTGTACACCGGACGTCCAGCTATGGCAGCAGCCGTTAACGCCCGCGCCGCCTGGCCCGCCGCACGGCGATGAAATACGCAGATTACTCATTGCAGCGAAACCAAAACCGGTAGCAAGCCACGCCCCGACCGAATCGTGCCAAGAGCCTTGCCGATAACCGACCCGAAGGCCCGCGCCGGATCCGACGCCTTCATTGCATGTCCCGGCGTCGCAGACGAAGTGAGCAGATCGCCGATCGCAACCGGCGAGAAATCCGCATCGACCTTGCAATATACGCGGCCCGCAAGCGCAACGGCCGCGCCGCCTTCGATCCGCTGGGCGCGATTCAACACGATGCCCGGTTTGTGCGCACCGGCACCGGAAACAATGCCGGCAACTTTTTTGTCGTACTCGATCTCAGTCGTGCGCACGCCGCCGCTGCCGTCAAGCGAAACGACCGTTCCCGGTTCGAGCGGTGAACCGTCGGCCGTTTCAAACTCTTCGGCACAATCGCCGCCGCCGATTTTGATATCTGTGTCGACGGTGAGCACGCCGGCTACGTGCACGGTTCCATCGTTTTTCACGATGAGGCCGGGGTTCTCTCCCGCAAAGCGGCCCGGCGTATAAAACACCATATCACCGCCGGCGTTTTGAATGCGGCAAAGGGGATAACCCGCGTTCGCATCGCTTAGGGTGATGAAGGGCTGATAGCCCACGACGGTCATCCCGTCTTGCGAATTCACAAGAATCGCAGTCGGCGGCGGTTTCCCCGACGGGGCTTCCAGCGTGTTAAAAACAACGCTCGGCAAACCAGCGTTGAGTGCGCTGTGCACGTAAAACACTAAATTGCCGCCCGCGTTTTGAATCCGTGCTTGCTTGTTCGCATCGTTTGCGTCCACCAAAGTCGCAAACGGTTGATAACCTTTAATTACCAGGCCATCTTGCGTATCGATCTCGATTTTTTCTTTGGTTGAGAGAATCGTTCCGGAATCGGTCCAAGGCATGAGCGTAACCTCCTCTAGGAAGAAGGTACGCAAATCATACGCCCGCACGTGACAAAACGGCTATAGGGACTACGTTCCTAGTCCGTTTGCCGACGGCATTCTAGCTGGGCGAAGTAGAAGCACCGCGCCGGCAATAATGAAAAGCATGCCGACACCGACGACGATCACGTTGGGAATAGCGACGATTTCCAAAGCGGGATATTGAACTACTTTTGGGTGCAGCCGAAGACCAGCGACTTCGGCGGTATCGCCGTCACGCACGAACGCGAGACCGTGCGGGAGCGAATGTTCAGCTTCATCTTCGACATCGAAGAGCACTGCTGCGCTGGGGCTTCCAGTCATCGCGCGCAATTGCGCGGCTTGCTGCGGTGAAAAGAGTACCGCTTTCACGATGCGGTGCACCGCCGGCACAGCAAACGCGTCGAAGGGCAAATTCAATCCTGCTATGGTTTGTCTCGCTTGCATCAACAAGACCGGCGACAGAAAGGCGCTTCCGGACGGTTGCGTCACAGTCAAATGAGCGCCGCGCTTGTCGAAGGCTTGCACCTCGACAACGGTTCGCGGAAGCGGGCGCAACAAAAAGCCACCGGTAATCTCCAACGGCGGGAAAGCCTTCGAAGCGCTCTCGACGAGCGGAAATTGAACGGAGCGGCCAAGTTCGTCGACGCGAACCGAAGCGCCCGGCGCACCGATAACTGTTTGCGTATCGGGCGCCAGCAGGCCGTTTGCGATGCCCGCGAGACCGATCAACGCAGTGCCCAAGGTTACGACAACAAGTCGGGCGCGTTTGTTCTGCGGCGCCTTCGTAAGCGAACCCCGCAGTTGCATAAACATGACGATGATCAGCGCAGCGAGTGCGACGTTGTACCAGCCGTAGTGATAAACGTCGCGCCCAGGAAAAAGCAGCTGAACCAGCACCGCGGCAACGATTACCGCGCATAATTGGAAGAGCGCCGTCACGAGGCTTGAACGAGCGGCGCGATCGCAGCACGCATCTGATCTAAACTCAGTGCGCCGTCGAAACCGCGCACCACATTGCCGTCACGCGCAATAATCACCGTCGTCGGCAATCCGAGTGCGGCGTAGACGCGACCGTAGCGCTGGGAGTCGTCGATCCAAATCGGAAACGTGATTTTCAGAGAGTCCGCGAAGGAGCGAGCGCGATCTGCAGATTCGCCTTGATTCACGCCAAGGACGACGACGCCGCGAGAGCCGTACGCTTCCTCCAAGCGCTGCAAGTCCGGCATCTCGGCACGGCACGGCGGACACCACGAGGCCCAGAGGTTCATCACGACAACTTTCCCGCGGTAACGATCCAGCGAGACCGTTGCACCGCGGTCGTCCTTCAACTGAAAAACGGGAGCTGGTCCGGAGAGACCTGCGGGGCCCGCGGGACGCGAGCCTCCGGTTCGAAAGAGCGGCAGCACGGCGATTACCAGTACGGCGAGTGCCACTAGCGCGAGAGCCCAAGCGATTCGGCGATTCATTCCGGGACAATCATACGGGCGAACTACCAGTCTCCCATGCGATCTTCATCAACCTCGCCCTCGAACGCAATTACTCCGGCGGGTAGGACAGCCGCGTAGAGTGGGATCCCGCGATAGCGAACTTCGCGGCGGCGCGCCGCTTCGTCGGTTCGTTCGAAAAGACGGCAATACCGGTCCAGCACGTCGGGACTGCATCGAGCCAAGGTTGGCGCGACGTTGTAGGTTTGCACGAAGCGGTCGAATGCGCGTTCGAACGCCTCGGCAGCGAATCTCGAGCCTAGGCGCACTTCGCGCCGCACGTGTTCCAGGTACAGCTCCTCCGGCAAACGAAACCGCGACCGGGTGTCCGCCAACATTCTCGACGGCAAAGCTCTTGCTGCCGACCTGCGAACGGAACTCCTCGCAAGGACCAGTGCGCTACGCGAGCGCGGGATTCATCCCAAACTTGTTATCGTCTTTGTCGGCGAAAACGAGTCCAGTATCGCCTACGTGCGCAACCTCGTTAAAACGGGCGAACGGGTTGGCGTCGACGTTCGCGTCGACCGGCTTCCCGAAACGGCACCGGCCATCGAAGTCCGTGAAGCGCTCGAGGCGCTACGTGACGATCCGTCGGTTCACGGCGTAATGCTCCAGCAACCGCTGCCGATGCATCTGTCTATCCGCGAAATCGCGGATGCAATTCCCGTTTTTAAAGACGTCGACGGAACGCATCCCATCAATCAAGGCAATCTCGCCTTCGGAAGCGGAACCGAGTTCGTGCCCGCGACACCGGCCGCGGTCATGCTGCTGCTCGAAAGAAGCCCGCATTGGCCGCTGCGCGGAAGAAACGCGGTGATGATCGGACGCTCCATCGTCGTAGGTGCGCCCGTCTCGATGCTGATGCTCGCACAAGACGCGAGCGTAACGGTGCTGCACAAAGAATCGGCGAGTTTGCAACCGTACACGCGCATGGCGGAGATCGTCGTCATCGCGACGGGAGTTCCGGGTCTCATCGGCGGCGCGGACATCGCCAAGGGCGCGACGGTCATCGATGTGGGCACGACGGTCATCAACGGCGTGCTGAAAGGCGACGTTGATTTCGAATCGGCGGTCGAAGTTGCGGGCGCGATAACGCCGGTCCCCGGCGGCGTCGGGCCGGTTACGAACGTGGCCCTCTTGCGCAACGTCGTTAAATCCGCTGAGCGTTTATCGGGAATAGCTGCCCTCACTTAGCTGGTCAGGCCGTCCGCGCTCACAACCGAGGCGTTACAAGCGTTACGGACGCATGCGACTTCTTGCAAAACTTGCAGCCGTAGCTGCTGCATCACTATGCGTAATCGACGCCGCGCCGGCGGGTGATACCTCGAAGACGATCGCGGATCAGAACGACGTTTTACAAAAAGCAACGCGTGAATATGATGCCGCGACGATTCGCAATCTAATCTCAAAAGATTTCACACTGATTACCAACAGCGGAAGACTGATGACCGCCGAAGATCTTCTAAACGACGTGGGCGATAAGTCCGTAACGTGGTACAACAACGACTCCGAAGACGTGAACGTGCGCACGTACAACGATGACTGCGCGGTCGTCACTGCCGTCTTACATCAGCGCTACTCGTACCACAGAAAAATCAACGATTATCGCGTCCGTTTCACCGACACATGGGTAAAGCTCGACGGCACTTGGCGCTACGTCGCCGGCCATGCTTCCATGCTCAAGCGCTTGCAGTAAGGCTCGCTGCTTTAATTCGCGGAGAAAAATTTTCCGAAGTAGCGCTGCTGGTCGGCTCGGTAGGCGGTTTCTTCGGAATCGTCTGGGCGGTTTTCGAGTTCTTCGCGGCGCCTTTCAAGGAGCCGGCGCAATTGCGGCATTAGCTTCTCGAGAAAATCGTATTCGGCGCGAAGGCGTTGTTTCGTATCGTTGAGTTCCAGCAACCGCTGCTTCACCGCTTCGGCCACTTGCAGCGTGTCGCCGATTAGGTATGAGGTACCTTGGGGATCGCCGGGTAGTTCGACCGTAGCTTCTTGGCCGGAGAACTCGACGAGCATTGCAAGATACTCATCGAAGAGCGAGCGCAGAGCCGGCAGCAGCTCGTCGACCTCTTGGTCTTCGGTGAAATCTTCTTCTATCAGCTCCGCGTCGACCGTGAGATAAGGGTCGCGGCTTACGATCTCTTGGATACGAAAACGCTCGCGCCCGATTGTCGAAATAAAATACCGGCCAAACGGCAGCGGCTGCACGTCTACAATTTCAGCAATCGAACCGATAGTGTGCGGCATCACGTTTGGATCGCCGGCTTCGGACCCTTCTGCAATGAGCGCTACGCCGAAACTCTCCCCGGCCTCCAGACATTCGTTGATCATTTGCTTGTAACGCGGTTCGAATACGTGGAGGTTTAGCACAGCGCCCGGAAACAGCACGGCGTTTAGTGGAAAGAGGCGCAGACGGCGGCTCATAGGGACGAAATGCCTTCGAGGAGGTCGCGGAGGGTTCCCCGCTAACGAAAGGTTAGCATGTCCGACCTTCTACGCTACCTTGAATCGACGCATCCCGCGCCCGATCCGCTGCTGCTTGAACTCGAGCAGCACGGCCGCAAGGACGGCGTTCCAATCGTCTCGCGTGAAACGGGACGATTTCTTTCCGTGCTGGTGAGCATGATGCAAGCTAACCGGATCGTGGAGATAGGAACGGCGTATGGGTACTCCACGTTATGGATGGCGCTCGCACAACCGCCGCTTGGAAAGATCTGGACGATCGATCCGGATCACTATCGAACCGACGTCGCCATGTCCTACTTTTCACGTGCCGGCGAAGACGATTACATCACAGTTTTCAATCAGGACGCGATCGAACTGCTGCCGAATTTTCCGCAACGGAACTTGGACATCGTCTTTATCGATGCCGATCGCGAAAACTACAAGAACTATCTAGACCTAACCATCCCCATGCTAAAACTCTCTGGAATCGTAGTTGTCGACGATTGTTTGTTGAACGGACGCATTGCCGACCCGGCTGAACAGAACGACAGCGACGTCCAAACAATGCAAGAATTCAATTCCTATTTTCTCGATCATCCCGGTCTCGACGCGACCATTCTTCCGCTTGGAGACGGCACGGGAATCGGCGTGCGGGTCCAGTGAATCGACCACCGGTTGAGGCCGGCGCCTTCAAGCGCACGATGCGGCATTACCCGACCGGCGTAACCGTCGCTACAAGCATCAAGGAAGGCGAGCCCCGTGGAATCACGATCAACGCCTTTTCGAGCGTCACGGCCGAGCCGCCGACACTTTTGATTTGCGTCAATCGCGAAGCGCGCAGCTATTTGTACATCGCAACGTCGCGCATTTTCTGCGTGAACATCCTTGCGGGCGAACAACGCGAGCTCGCCGAGCGATTTTCGGGAAAAGTGCGCGAGCGGCAATTTGACGATATCGGCTACGACCAAGCCGTTACGGGGGCGCCCGTAATTCGTGACGCAATCGCGTATTTCGACTGCGAGGTCGACGAGGAACACCACGTAGGCTCGCATACGATCTTCATCGGCCGCGTAGTCGACTGCGGCGCGCGAAGCGGTTCGCCGCTTGGGTATTTCAATGGAAGCTTTCACGACTTCGGGATTAACGTGGAATGATTTTCGAGACATTTGCGGTCGGGCAACTGGCTTGTAACTGCACCATTCTGGGCGACGAAACGACCGGTGAAGCAATCGTCGTAGACGGCGGCGACGGCGTCGATGCAGTGCTGCAACGCTTGCAACGCTATAATCTCAAGGCCAAGTATCTGATTCATACGCACGCGCACATCGACCACATCGCGGATTTGGGCCGCTTGCGCACCGAAGCCGGCGGTTCGGGCTTGTTACATCCCGACGATTTACCGCTCTACAGCGCCCTTTCGTTACAAGCACAGTGGATTGGATTGCGCGAAGCGCCCGAAGTGGTGCAACTGGACGGCGATTTGCTCGATGGGGATCGGTTGACCATCGGCGATATCTCCGTCGACATCTTGCACACACCGGGCCACACGCCCGGCAGCGTCTGCTTTGCGGTTTCTCGAAATCAAAGCGACACGGTTCTACTTACCGGCGATACGTTATTCGCAGGTTCGATTGGGCGATGGGATTTGGGTGGAACTTCGATGGAAGACATCGTCGCATCGATCCATCGTAAACTGCTCGACTATCCCGATAGAACCGATGTTATTCCCGGTCACGGACC